>JAGAAI010000003.1 GCA_017615325.1 Clostridiales bacterium
CTGTTATTCTACGAATACCAGAGGTGTCATGTCTTTGTTGCCATGACACCTAATGGTTACTTAAACACAATTACAGGGGGATTAAACATGAAAAAAACACTGTTATCTGTCGGTATTTCATTGGCGGCATTGGCATTAACGGCTGCTGTCGGAATATCTATGTTTCCGGGCAAGACAGTCAAGGCAGCGGGGGACGTCGAGATCAATGAGACGAATTTCCCGGATAAGGCTTTCAGAGAATGGCTTAAAAATGAGGACTATGGAGAAGATGGAGTTCTTTCCGAGGATGAGATCTCATTAATCTTTGAAATACAAGTAGGTCCCTCTGTTTCTGATCTCAAAGGTATAGAATACTTTACCGAGCTTGAATATCTGGAATGTGTAAGCGCTGATCTGACTAGTCTTGACGTGAGCAAGAACGTTAACCTTAAAGGCTTGCAATGTTACCATAACAAATTGTCAAGTTTGGATGTTAGCAAGAATACCAAGCTGGAATTCTTATACTATTACGATAATCAGTTGAAAAAACTTGATCTTAACGGGCTGACAGCGCTTAAAAGATTGGAGTGTTATAAGAACGAACTAGAGACACTTAATACAGCCGGCTGCAGTAATCTTGATTTTATTCAGTGCCATGAAAATAAACTGGTATCTCTTGATTTAAGCAGTAGTCCTAAGGTCAAATATCTGTTTTGCAGTTCTAACGATCTTAAGACCCTTAAGTTGGGTAAAAACAATGCTCTTCTTCTAATGGATTGTCATAACAACAAACTTAAAAATCTTGATATAAGAACATGCCCTAATATATATATATTGGATTGTTATGGCAATGATTTTACCATGCTTGATATAAGCAAATGCCCTAACCTGATCAAAGCTTATACCGAGGGAATGGAAGACTTCGATAATAATTTTCCCGACAGAACCGCTTATTGTTTAGATTGGAATTCTTCTGATGGTGATTATGAATACCCATATCGTTACTATCTTGGTGTGGATACGGATGTCAAGATCAATAAATCTGATGATGTAAAGCTTGATAAGGATAAGGTCAGCATAGTTTGCGGTAAATCACTTGCTTTGAAGGCCACAATCAAGGACACTTCTGCTAAGGCAAAATGGACCTCTTCGGACAGCAATATAGCTACAGTTGATAAGAGCGGCAAGGTCAAAGCAAAGATGGCAGGAACTGTCAGCATCACAGTTACCGCCGGAGATGCATTTGACGAGTGTGTAGTTACCGTTCTTTATAAAGACGTTAAAAACAGTAAGGATTTTTGGTATAACCCTACCAACTATCTTACGGCTGAAGGCGTTGTTAAGGGCTACGATAAGCAGACCTTGTTCAAACCCGCTAACGAATGTACAAGAGCGCAGATGGTAACCTTCCTATACAGACTCCAGGGAGAGCCTGCAGTAACTGCTGAAACCTGCAAGTTTAAGGATGTAAAGAAGACGGATTATTTCTTCAAACCGGTTATCTGGGCAGTAGAAAATGGTATAACTACCGGTGTATCCAAAACGAAGTTCAATCCTCAAGGAGTATGTACCCGTGCTCAGACAGTAACATTCCTCTGGAGAATGGCAAAACAGCCTGAGCCTACGTCTAAAACCTGCAAGTTTAAGGACGTGAAGAAGAAAGATTATTTCTATCAGCCGGTTATCTGGGCATCCGAGATGAATATCGTTGCCGGTTACAGCGACGGGACCTTCAAACCTCAGGGTAAGTGTTTAAGACGCCAGATGGTAACCTTCCTTTATAAGTACGATAAGTACGTAAACGGCAAAGGCTAAAACACAAATTGTTAATTAAATTTTTAATGCGTTATTTTTCTTCCGAAGAATAACGCATTTTTATTGATCTAAAGAAGCAGTTTTACGTGGTTTAACCGATCAACCCTTCAGCGAACGAGATGTCCTCGGGAGTTGTTATCTTGATGTTGGAATAAGACCCTTCAACAATAGCGACTTCGATACCGGCTTTCTCTGCGAACATGACATCGTCAGTTACGGCATCACCTATCAGCGCAGGGTCGAAGCATTCTGTCATTGTTTTGTACTTAAATCCCTGCGGTGTCTGGACTTCGTAGTAGTCAGTTCTCGGAGGAGTCTTGTCGACGATTATGTCGTCACCCCGTCTTATGACTTTTTTGAATGTGTTCTTCTCGGGCACGCCGCATGTTACGGCATCGAATCTTTCCAGAGCATCCAGTACTCTTGCGATCGTATCCTTATCGATAAGGCATCTGGCTCCGTCGTGGACTAACACTTTGGCTTTAGGATCGATATCAAGTGATCCAAGGGACATAAGTCCGTTATAGACCGATTCAGATCTGGAAGTGCCGCCCGGTGCGTATCTTACGGGGAGGTCTGCCAGTGCCTGCTTTATGGCATCAGCGGAATCTTCTCCTGCGACGACCGTTAATCGGCAATCGGGGAAAAAGTTAAGGAAAGCTTCCACGGTCCTTCTGATTATGGCTTTGCCGCCGACTTCCAAAAGGAGCTTGGGGGTATTGCCTCCCATCCTTGTTCCGGATCCCGCTGCGGGGATTATAACTTCAAACCTTGCCATCCTGTCACCCCTTATGCGAAAAGAATATCAACGGCTTCTCTTAAGTTATCCGCATAGATGAATTCCAGTCCTGACAGGACCTTGGAATCTGTGGTGTCACCTGCTGCGAGGATCTTCTCTATCGTTGCCTTGCAGGATCCGGGAAGAAGGACAGTCGTCATGCCGGGCTGAGCGGAATCCAGGATCCTCTTAACGACTCTTGTAACAGGTCTTATCTCTCCTGTAAGTCCCAGTTCGCCCAGTATAAGGGCGGAAGATCTTGCGGCGATCCCTTCTGCCGAAGATATAACTGCGAGCGCTATTGCGAGGTCGCAGGCAGGGTCGGTTATCTTAAGACCGCCGATCACATTGACGAAGCAGTCTTTGGTATAAAGTCCAAGTGAGAGTGTCTTCTCGCAGACTGCGAGGATCATGGCGACGCGGTTCCTGTCGGGCCCCGATGTCATCCTCTGGGGATTGGAATAGCAGCTGTCTGTAACGAGAGCCTGGATCTCGACGGGGACGGCACCGCTTCCTTCAAGTGTAGAAGTAAGTATGGATCCCGGTACGTTCATGGGACGGCCTGACAGGAGGAGAGCCTTGCTTGAGTCGACAGGGGTTAAGCCTTTGTCGCCCATCTCGAAGAAGGCGAGCTCACCTGATTTACCGAATCTGTTTTTGATCGTTCTTAAGATCCTGTAGGCACCCGTGCCGTCACCTTCGAAGGAGAGGACGGTATCTACCATGTGTTCCAAAGTCTTGGGACCTGCGATGGATCCTTCCTTGGTGATGTGGCCTACGAGGATTATCGGCATGTTGTTGGATTTTGCTATGCGGATAAGTCCTGCCGTAACTTCTCTTGCCTGGGAGACGCTTCCCGGGGTGCCCGTTATCTTGTCTGAATAAAGCGTCTGTATTGAATCGATTATGCAGAGAGCCGGCATGGTCTTCTTCATCTCGTCTGCTATGGTCTCGAACCTTGTGTGGGCGCAGATAAGAAGGTCGCGTGTAACGCCGATCCTCTCGGCTCTCATCTTGATCTGGGCAGGAGATTCCTCTCCTGACACGTACATGATGTCGCCGTCTGTCTTATAAGATTCTGCCATCTGCAGGAGGATCGTGGATTTGCCGATGCCGGGTTCGCCCGCGACAAGCGTTATGGATCCTTCCGTTATGCCGCCGCCGAAGAGGGTGTCGAGCTGTGCGATCCCCGTGGAGTGGCGCTTGTAATCAAGTTTGCCTGCTTCGGAGAGCCTTACGGTCGCTTCGGAATCAGTCCATGAGAAAGCATTGGCGGTGAAAGCCGGGGCATCTGACCTGGAGTTCTTGTCAGACTTGGAAGTCTTCTCATCGGGTGCTTCGACCAGCGTGTTCCACGCGCCGCACCCGGGACACTTGCCCTGCCAGCCTAATGTCTCAGTACCGCATTCCGTGCAGAAGAAAGAAGTGTTCTTCTTTGCCATAAGGACCTCCTGATCTTATCAAAGGAGCTTGTCGAGTCTTGCTACAGCTTCTTCGGTTGCTTCAGCCGAGCCGAAGGACGTGAGACGGAAGAAACCAGCGCCTGCCTCACCGAAGCCTTCACCGGGAGTTCCTACTACCTGGGCTTCATTAAGGAGCATGTCGAAGAATTCCCAGCTGCCCATGTCATTGGGACACTTGAGCCAGATATAAGGTGAGTTGATGCCGCCTGTGAAGTAGATACCCTTCTTTGTCATTAAGTCGGCGATCATCTTCGCATTCTTGCGGTAGTAGTCTATCGCTTCCTTGCAGGCCTTAATGCCTTCTTCTGACAAAGCTGCCTCTGCGCCTCTTTGTACGGGGTAGTTAACGCCGTTGAACTTTGTTGCCTGTCTTCTTGCCCAGAGCTTCTGGAGGGAAACTCCGTTTGCATCGAGTTCTGCAGGTACTACTGTCCAGCCGCAGCGCGTTCCGGTGAAACCTGCGAACTTGGAGAATGAGCAGATCTCGATCGCGCACTCCCTTGCACCCTCGATCTCGAAGATGGAGTGAGGGAGGTCTTCTGTGATGAATGCCTCATAAGCTGCATCGAAAACGATTAGGGATCCTGTCTTCAGTGCATAGTCGACCCAGGCCTTGAGGCCTTCAGCCGTATAGACTGCGCCCGTGGGGTTGTTGGGTGAGCAGATATAGATGACATAAGGCTTGTCGCCTGTTGTAATGTCGGAAGGAAGGGGCGTGAAGCCGTTATCCATGCTTCCCTTAACAAGGTTTATCCTGTTGCCGTTCATTACGTTGGCATCGATGTAAACGGGGTAGACGGGGTCCGGGATCAGGATATCGTTGTTGCCTAAGATGTCCGGGAAGTTGCCGCAGTCGCTCTTTGCTCCGTCCGATACGAAGATGTCGGAAGCAGTTATATCCACATTGTTGCGCTTATAGTAGTTGCTGATCGCTTCTCTTAAGAAGTCGTATCCGTATTCGGGCGGATAGCCTCTGAATGTATCCTTGACTCCCATCTCTGCTACGGCCTTGTCCATTGCATCGACTACGACCCTGTTCAAAGGGAGGGTAACGTCTCCTATCCCGAGCCTTATGACTTTGGCTTCGGGGTTCTCGGCGGAATACTTGCGGACTCTTGCTCCGATCTCCGAGAAAAGGTATGTCTCCTTAATGTTAAGGAAGTTGGTGTTAGCGTTGATCTTCATCTGATTTTGCCTCTTTCTTTTTTACATTGGAAGTATTATACATTCAAAGAGATTAGTTAACTACAATTATTAGTCCCTTGATCAGGACAAATGTTTGCGAAAACCGACCAGATGCCACATTTCTTGAATAAAAGTTGTATTTTTGGTATAACGGTGAATGGAAAGGGAGGATTATTAGATATGAAAAAACATTTTTCCAGAGTGGCGGCTCTTCTGATTGCAACGCTTCTCTTGATGTCGTCGACGGGGTGTTTTTCGACGGCTGCTCTTATTTACAGAGCCAGAAATGGCAGGGATGCCCGTGAGACTCAGGAGACCCGTGATGACGGCTTTTTCGATGACGATATTTTCGATGACGACAGCTGGCATAAGAAGGCTACCCCTACGCCTAAGGACGATAAGGACAGGCAGACGGATCCGTCAGATCCGACGGAGCCGACTGAACAGAACGGCGGTAATGGCGACGGCCAGGGGATCTTAACGGACCCCAATAACGGACTTACCTATCCTGACGGTATCGCAAGCCAGGATGAGATCCACCCCAAACATGAGAAGGGTAACGTCAGCGGACAGGCGGCAAAGCAGCTCCTGGCTGACATAGAGAAGAGGATCTTAAATGAAGCAGTAGCATCTTATGTTGATGCCGAGCTCTGTTTTGACGATTACGCGAAATACGGTATCGAACCTGAAGGCTACGGATGGGGCGATTATTCTACCGATACTGATGCCACTGTCGATAAGGAGATCTTAGAGCAGCTCTACACGATCGATCCCGATTCACTCGACGATTCAGACAGGATCTTCTACGACAAGGTCGTATACGATCTTGAAGAAGGCATATACATGTCTCAGTTCACGGCATTCCCCTACTATGAGATGGAGTTCAACCCCCTGGTAGGCCCCCAGAACGAAGTCCTCTTCATCCTTGAGATCTTTGATTTTGAGACTAAGGAAGATGCCGAGCATTACCTTGAGGTTTTGAAGGATCTGGACAGATACTACGATCAGATCTGTGATTTCGAGAAAGAACGTGCAGACTACGGTTATGCTTCGTCACCTGAGATCTACGAGGAATCTGCCAAGTCTTTCGATGCTCTGGTTGAGCAGACGGACGACTGCTTCCTCTACGATTCATTCAAGGAGAGGTTGAGCCATATTAACGGGCTTTCCGATGCTGACCGCAATGACCTCATCAGCCGTCATGACAAGATCATGAAGGAAGTAGTATTCCCGGAGTTTGAAGAGTGCGCCGGGAAGATGAGAGACTTAAAGTCCTATAACGGCAAGGATGCCGGACTCTCACAGTTCCCCGGCGGAAGGGAATACTACGAATGCACATTCCGTTCCCAGACAAACAGCAGCAAGACAATAGCAGAAGCAACTGCTGATCTCGACAAGGTAATAGATAACGTCCAGCAGACGAACGATGCCCTTATGGGTAACTACATGGAATGGTATTTCGATTATGCGATGCATAACTTCGACAAGGGCAGCGTCAAGGAAAATCTCGATTTTCTTGAGAACGCCGTATCTGCTGATTTCCCGGGCGTTCCGGAGCATTCCTATAAGCTCATGGATGTGCCGAAGGTCTTTGAGGACAGTTTCTCTCCCGCGGCTTTCTTAAGCTATCACCAGGATAAGTTCGACTCTAACATAATCATCGTAAATAAAGGAGGCATCCACGGTGATCTGGGTGTCACGATAGCCCATGAAGGATATCCAGGACATATGCACCAGTCTCTTTACACTAGGGCACATACGGATCATCCATACCTCTATCTGTTCGATTCGATAGGTTATGCCGAGGGTTGGGCTACCTATTGCGAGAACTATGCGATGAAGTATTTTGCAGATAATTCGGATCTTATCACCTACTGCCAGATCAATAACGAGGTAGATTGCCTCCTTACGGCAAGATGTGATATCGGCATCCACTGTGAAGGATGGAATATCGAAGACTGTGTAAGGCTCTTCTCAAAGCTCGGACTGTCCGTTACGGCTTCAAGCTTCAGGGAGTACTACAATCTCCTCCTGTCAGATCCGAACTATTCGACCAAGTACGGCTGCGGCTTCGTTAACACCGGCAAGGTAATGACGCAGATGAAGAAGGAGTTCCCCAATGCATCAGACAAGGATATCCACACTGCATATCTTAATTCGCTGACAGGAACGTTCGAGCAGATCGAAGATCACATGAGGAAGGAACTTACCGGCAAGTTCGGCTAAGGAATGTCCTGAATAAAAAACATTTACAGCGCTGGTCAGAGGAAGACTCTTGCCAGCGCTTTTATTAATTCACCGTCGGAATCGACTTCGATGTCAGGGGAGACGGCGGGAGAAGGGAGCCCTCTGCGGTTGATCCAGACCGAGTGCCAGCCTGCGCTAATGGCGCCTTCTATATCGTGCTTATAAGAGTCGCCGATCATCCAGATGGAAGAAGGATCGAGACTTAACTTATTTTCCATCATCCTGAACAGTTCTATGTCGGGTTTGGTGTATCCGGTCTCTCCGGTTACTATGATGTCGTCAGGAGCAAACCATCTGTCGAGGCCTAACATGGTGACCTTGTTCCTCTGGTGCTTTGATTCGCCTGCGGTAAGTATGGCAAGTTTTAAATCATCTATTTTGGAAAGTTTATCCAGAAGATCCGTAAGATCATCTGACAGGGTCATGTGGCTCTGTAATTCAAGATAGGCATCGGCCGCAAGGACCCCGTCATCGGGAGAATAGGGAAGGCCTAAGATCTTATATGTCTCGATATAGCGCCAGCCGTTTATCTCCCGTGTCGTGATCCTGCCGGATTCAAGTCCAGCCATGTTGACTTCGCTCTTCTCGTAAAAGATCCTGATGAACTCGCGCGGGTCTGGGACAGTTACGCCGAGTGTGATCTCGGCGGCTCTTACGAGCATGTCCTGCCTTGTGTAAAGAGTGTCATCTATATCGAAAACGATCCCTCTCATGAGACCTCCTGTTTTTCGTTTTTCTAAAGGGACAGTTTATCACATCACCGGGACCGGGAGATATAGCGGCTTTTATTCTTTTGCGATTGCTCCGACAATGCCCCAAGAGCTGCAGGCTTTCATGTTATAATCCTATATGAAGAGTTTGGGATATTTGTAATAGTAAGTTTTTTTGGGGGGAAGACATGGGAAAGATCTTTCGGATAAGAACTGTCGCGGCAATTCTGGCATTTATGTTAATGCTTGCTTCCTGCAGTGTTGCTCCGGCGCCTTTGTCAACAGATGAGACATCTGAAAGTCCTGCCGTAACGAGTGAGACAAAAGACAGTTCTGTAACAACAGAGGCAACCTCAGAGACTTCCGCTACTGAGACCACGGTCCTTACTGAAGAGCAGAAACTCATCGCCCGCTATAACAGTTTTGCAGGCAATGTGACTGACCGCCTGATACCCTGTGATGAGGGAGATGAGGCGGCAGTGGAACTGATGACGATACCTGGCGTGAAGATGGTCGCAAGGAAAAAGTTTTTCGAGGATAAGGAATATCTTCTCTTTTTCGAGCAGCCTTTGGACCACAATGATCCGTCCCGCGGCAGCTTTACTCAGACAGTCTACATTTACTATGAAGGCAAGGATGCTCCAAACTGTTTTTATATCGACGGCTACGATATCGGATATATCGTCATGGATAACTTCAGGGTAGACTTTGAGACTGACAAAAGGGTGAAGATCTATGATGAGATCTTACATAATTTTTCTATAGGACCTAAGACTAATTATATCCTTCCGGAATACCGTTTCTACGGGACTTCCAAACCGGAAAGCCTGACTAAGGATGATAATGATTTCTGGGCTTTGATGAACTGCGAGCAGGCATCAGAGGATTTCCATCAGATAATAGAAGATCTTAAGAAGACACTTGGCGGCAACTTTTGCATAGAAGGCTGCAGCAAAGGAGGCGAGGCGGTAGCTTACCAGCTCGCAAAACACCCGGAAGACGGAGATCTTTTTATAGGGTCGGCTGCCATGGTCCTTCAGGGCAATGGTGATAAAGACCTCTACAAATATGCTTATTCAACTGCCGGTGATCTGCGCTATGGAAAAGAGAAGGCCAAAGAGTTAAGAGACCTCATTACGGAATTTCAGATCGAGTGCCTGAAGAACAGGGATAAACTCGTGCCGGTAGTAGCGGTGCATTCAGGAGCCGAAGCAAGATACAGCCCCGACCTTGATAAGAATATCATCTTTGACTGTCTTGTATTGGACCAGGTCTATTACTGGCAGTATCTTATTGACGGGTACATAGACCAGGTAAAAGACGCATTGAGCATGAAGGATGCAGACACTCATGTCGAGAAGGAAGAATATTATTCAAAACTCGAGTTTGCTCTCTTTACCGGCTACAGTGATCTTCAGTACTCCCTATATGGCAAGTCAAAAGGTTTTCAGGAATTGGATATCTATAATTATAACTTCCAGAGTTTCCATGAAGACGGGCACTACGGCTACGATTTCTCCTATCTGCGCAAGGCGATCAAGGATTCGGGGAGCGATGCAAAACTCTATGTGACAGAAGATATGGAAAAGGATCTCTGGGATCTTCGTATCGACCCGGCGCACAGGGAACTCTTCCCGTACGACCCTTCTGTGCTCGAAGCCCGGAAGGAAGCTGTCAGGACGACCACTAAGCCCCTGATCCTGATCAACGGGCTTACGGATGTCTATAACACCCATGAGGTGAAGGAATCTGACAACGAAAACGTCCATATCTTCAATATTCCTGAAGCCTGTCATATGGAGGCGGCACCTGAGGATCTGAAAGGTGAAATGCGGAAAGATTTCGATGAGCTCGTCAAAAAATACATGAGTAACTGATAAGTCTTTGAGGAGGATAGAATGAGAAGAGAACTCGGCGCAAAGATCTTTATAACACTGACGGCCTTAAGTCTCCTGCTTGCTTCCTGCAGTCTTGCTCCGGCGTCTTTGTCAACAGATGAGACATCTGAAAGTCCTGCCGTAACGAATGAGACAAAAGACAGTTCTGTAACAACAGAGGCAACATCAGAGACTTCCGCTGCTGAGACCACGCTCCCGGCCGGAGAGCAGGAACTTATCGACCGCTATAACACTTTCGCCAAAAATCTTTTTGACCGCCTGATCCCCTGCGGTGAGGGAGATGAGGCGGCGGAGGTCTTAAGATCTGTCCCGGGCGTTAAGATGGTCGGGAAAAAGCAGTTCTACGAGGATAAGGAATACCTTATCTTTTTTGAGCAGCCTCTGGACCATAAGGATCCTTCGCGCGGGACTTTTATACAGACGGTTTACGTTTGCTTTGAGGGGAAGGATGCTCCCAATTGCTTTTACATAGACGGATACGATCTGGGATTCCTTCAGATGGAATCACAAAGAGAGGATGATCCGCTCCTGGATGCCATGGAAATCCCGGAAGAATTGATAAAAGAGATCTCGATAGGGCTCGACTGTAATTATATCCTGCCGGAATACCGTTTCTACGGGACTTCCGCACCGGATCAGCTCACCAAGGAAGACAGCGACTTCTGGGGCCTGATGAACTGCGAGCAGGCATCAGAGGATTTCCATCAGATAATAGAAGCTCTTAAGAAGACACTTGGCGGCCGCTTTTGCATAGAAGGCTGCAGCAAAGGCGGCGAAGCGGTAGCCTACCAGCTCGCAAAACATCCTGAGGACGGGGATCTTTTCATAGGGCAGGCGGCTATGGTCCTCTTAGGCAACGGTGATAAGGACCTTTACGAATATGCCTATACCACAGCAGGAGATCTGGTCTATGGAAAAAAGGCGGCTAAAGAGATGAGAGACCTCATTACCGAATTCCAGATCGAGTGTCTGAAAAACAGGGAAGAACTGATGCCTTACTATATAAATCACGCCGGCTTTGTCGAAGCCCCCTTCAGCCCGGATCTTGATTATGAGACCATGTTCGACTGCCAGGTCTTAGATCAGGTCTACTATTGGCAGTATCTCTTTGACAATTACATAGACGGGATCAAAGAGGCACTGAGCATGAAAGATGCAAAGACAGGATCTGAAAGAAGCTCATACATAAGCAAACTCGGTGATGTCCTTAACATGGGTTACTCATCCTACCAGTACACTATGTATGGAAAGGGCAGGGAGTTCCAGGAGAAGGATATCTATAACTACATGTTCCAGTGTTTCCATGAAGACGGACATTATGGTTACGATTTCTCGTATCTTCGCAAGGCGATAAAGAAGTCGGGAACTGATGCCAAGCTCCACGTGACTGAGGAAATGGAGAAAGACCTTTGGGACCTGCGTATCGACCCTTCACACAGAAAACTCTTCCCTTACGACCCCTCGGTGCTTGAAGCCAGAAAACAGGCTGTAAAGAATCCCTCGAAGCCCCTGATCTTCATCAACGGCCTCACGGATATCTACCAGACCCATGAAGTGAAGGAATCAGACAACGGGAATGTTTATATCTTCAACATCCCGGAAGCCTGCCACGTTGATGCGGACTTAGAGCACCTTACGTCAGAGCAGCGGAAAGAGTTCGATAAGCTCGTCAAAAAATACATGAGTAACTGATAAGTCTTTTGGAGGATGAAAATGAAAAAAGATCTTAGTGTAAAGATCCTGTCGACGCTGGCTGCGGCAATCTTTCTTTTAAGTTCCTGCAGTCCTGCGGTAACAGATGAGACAACTACTTCATCGGAACCTCAAGCCACGAGTGAAACGACCACGACTACGGCAACAACTTCCGAAACTACTACGGAAGAATCGACAGCCATCACATCCGTAACTTACGATGAAGATGTCCTGTTAGCGGACTACAACAAGTACTGCTTTTTCGACTACGACCATCTGATCCCGTGTGCTGATGACGATGAGAATGCAAAACTTTTAAAGTCCGTTCCGAATGTTGTGTACGTCGGGACTTACGGTTTTTACGATGATAATGAATACATGATGCTTTTCACTATGCCGGTAGATCATGATGACTTATCGAAAGGAAATTTCATCCAGCATGTCCATGTCATCTTTGAAGGCGCTGATGCTCCGAACTGTTTTAATGTCGGAGGTTACGACATAGGGCCCATCTATGAGAAGGATTCAAGGGAGTTAAACGGCGTAAGCCGGAGCTTTTTCTCGAAAGAATATAAGACCAATTACTTTGAGCCGGAATACCGCCTTTACGGAAGGTCGAGACCTGACGGTCTTGGTAAGGATGACGACACTTACTGGTCGCTTTTAAACTGCAGACAGGCAGCTGAAGATTTCCACATCATGATCGATTCTCTTAAGCATGCCTTAAGCGGAAACTGGTGTTTTGAAGGTCTCAGCAAGGGCGGGGAAGCTGCAAACTACCAGGCTGCGGTTCACCCCGAAGACGCTGACATGTTCCTGTCCGAAGCCGGCATGGTCCTGCTCGGCAACGGAGATAAGGACCTTTACGAGTATGCATATACTACGGCAGGAGATCTGGCTTTAGGCAAGAAGAAAGCCGCTAAATACAGAAAGGATCTTACAGACTTTCAGATCGAATTGTTAAAGAACAGGGAAGTGCTTGCCCCGATGCTCTGGGAGCAGACGAAACACTACAGCTGCAAGTTCACCGAAGACATGAATCAGGATATCCTCTTCGACCTCATTGTCTTAGATCAGGTCTACTTTTGGCAGACATGCTTTCCGTGGGAAAAGGAGATGATCGATAAGGTCATGAAGCTCAAAGACGCAAAAACGGATGAAGAGAAGGCGGAATACTACAAGACGGTCATCGATACGCTTTTCGAACTCTATTCTCCCTGGCAGTATGAACTCTACGATGACAGCGAGATGCACCAGGAGATGGGTCTCTATAACTATCTCTTCCAGTCCTTCCATGAAGACGGACACTACGGATACGATTTTTCGTATCTAAGAAAAGAGATAGAAAAATCGGGGACGGATGCAAAGCTCTACGTCACGGAAGACATGGAAGACGGCCTTTGGGATATCAGGATAAGCAAAGATCACAGGGAGAAGTTCCCTTACGATCCTTCCGTCCTGAATGCGAGGAAAGATGCGATCGAGAATACGGAAAAGCCCCTCTTTTTCGTAAATGGTCTGTCGGATATCTTCAACACCCATGAGGTCAAAGAATCTGATAACGAGAATGTCTACATCTTCAATATTCCCGAGGCCTTCCACAGTAATGCAACACCCGAATTCCTGTCCAAAGAACAGAAAACCGAGTTCGACGAACTCGTCAAAAAGTTCATGGCGCTCAAGGACTGATGAGAAACCCCTTAAAATTCTTCTCTAATTACCTCATCTTTTAATTGAAGAAAAACATATTGTGCTATAATTAATTCTGAATAAATGTATGGAGGACTGCTCATGGCTACCTTAACACGCCTTGCAAGCACATTGACGGCCAAGTACTATCCGTCACCGTCATTGACAGATGCTTTCTACATGGACGGAAGGCTTTGCGGTAAAAGAGAGACAAGACAAGCTGACATCACGACAGATAAAGATGAGAGAGGATTTCTGTTCTCGATCTTTACACATCCTGCGATAAAGGGTGTTGAGCCCGGCACACTGCCGCCTTACGAACCCCAGCTCCGCGATCTTTGCAACAACGTAAAGTTCGGCTACAAGGATATCGACAGCCTCATTGAGAAGTTCATGACATGCGCGGTGGATATCACCGGCATGATGAAGCTCTCCGACGGTGAGAGCCGTACTCCTTACTTCTCCGGCGTTATCGTTAAGGACGCTGAAGCATTTGCAGTAACGATCGGCAACGGTCTTGCATTCCTCTACAGAGACGATACATTATTCCCCCTGACGGATGCAGGCATCCCGATGGAACCCATTGACGCATACGGCAACAGAGTAGGAGATTTCCAGTACTACTGTTCTTCCAAGACCGCAAACGCATTGTGGTCAAACTTCTTTACTGTAACACCTGATGACTGCATCATCCTCTGCAACAAGTCTATATACGATGCATTGGGACAGCGTGAGATCTTGAGGATCCTGACTGATGCCGAGGATCAGTGTGATGCGGCAGGCACCATCATCACACAGGCTTCCGCAAGGATGCCCAACACACCTATGCAGTTCTCTATCTCTTTTGTTGAGAACGTCACGACTGATGAGAAGAAGGGCCTGTTCGGATTCCGCAAGAAGAACAAGGAAGAAGACATAACCGACATGTCGATCAAGTCCACCTTTGAAGGCGGTGAGGTCGGCAAGGCGGCAGAGAAGGCACAGGCAGCAGGCTTTGCTACATTCGCAACGGCAGGCACTGTTACACCTCCCGCATCCAACCAGCAGGCATCTTCGGACAACGGTTTTGTTGTTCCCAATACTGTTGAAAATACCGACGGCGACTTGAAGTTCCCTGACGGAAGCAAGCCCGCACAGGAAGTATCAGCCGAGGAGATGATGAAGACCCTCTTCGGTCAGATGAACGAATCTTCCAAGGAAGACAAGGCTGCTACAGCGGCTGCGGCTGCTGCGGCAACAGCAGTTACTGAGGAGATCCCCCTCGGGGCATCACCTTTCGTTGTATCCTCCGAACCTGCTGCAGAGGTTGTTCCTGAAGAGAAGCCCATTAGCGAAGAACCCGAAGTAATGGAGACCATATCCGAGACGAAGTTCGTCCTCGATGCTGATGAAGAACCTACAAAGCCGGTCGCATCTCTTGACGGATCTCTGTTTGCATCTGCAGGTGCAGCCACAGCAGCGGCGGCAGCTGAAGAAGGAACTAAGGATGCCGCAGCCGCAACAGGTCTTGGCGCTGCATCAGGCATTCTCGCCGAGGCTTTGAAGAAGGCAGGCGTTGATTCCGTGCTTATCTCCGACGAGAGCGACAAGGCAGTCCAGGAAGCAAAAGAGATCCCTTCCGGCGACAACGAGATCACATTCACCCTTGATACGGACAAGAAGGCAGATGATATAGTCAAGTCTGCCAATGAGCCTTTCGATCCCTACAGTGTCGGAAGTTCCGAAGAGATGCAGAACACGCCTCCTCCGGTATTCGGTGATGACGGCATGAACAAGGAAGGATCCGAGCCTCTGTCTGTTGACGAGGTCAACGAGATCCCCGTTCCCGACTTCGTCATCGAATCGGATAAGCCGGAGATCAGCCAGGAAGAGACACTTAATGTCGACTTCCCTCAGTTCGTCGCAGGTGCGGCAGGTGCTGCAGCTGTTGCAGGCGCGGCAGCAGCCGGCGCTGCGGCAGTTGGCGGAGCTGAAGCGGCAGGTACAGGAGCTGCTGCCGGAGTTGCTGCCGATAATTCGGAGGATATAGTCCTTCCTTTCGCAAACGGAGTCGAGACATATACTGATCAGGCTGAGTCCGCGGCAGATGTTCCTCAGATGCCTCTCTACGGAAGCAATGCTTACGATACTCCCGTTAATGCAGTCAATTCCGAGCAGCCTATCGGTGCTGCGGTTGAGGCAACAGGATACGGAGATTACGATAATTCGACTCTTCCCATTACTGAGATCCCTTCACAGGCATATGGCGGTGAAGTCTTCTCCATGGAAGATCAGAATGCATATACCCAGACGAATCCTCAGGCAGGACAGCAGGCAGCTTATACGGATTACAGCCAGCAGTACGGTTATGGTCAGACTGCTTATGCAGCTCCTCAGACAGCGGATCAGGCTGCAGGTCAGATCCCTTATACTGATCCTCAGAGTTATTCTCCTTATGACCAGGCTGCAACTGGAGCCAGAGCATCCTCTTCTTCCACAACGCAGGACGATTGGATCAACGATCTCCTCGGAGGAGACGATTACAGCAACACTGAGACTGCTGCTCCGGATCTTTCCGGTCAGTACACGAACCCCGGCTATTCCCAGTACAGACCCGCAGGTTACGATACGAATTACGATACTCAGGGAACATCCCGTCCCGCAGGTGGTTCTGCTTCCCCTTATCGTAAGCCTCAGAGTTCCGGTTCCGGCAGCGGGAATGGCGGTAATAAGCGTAAGGTCAAGCTCAATCGTAACGGATATATCTTCCTTGGCTTCGTTGCAGCGATCATCATCTGTCTGATCATCATCATCAGCCTGATCGTTAAGTCCTGCAACAAGAACGATACACCGGTTACCTCTGCGACGACTACCACATCATCACCTCTGGTTACCGATGCTACTACGGAAGCGACGACAACGACTGCAAAGGATCCTTCCGCTCCTATCGGAAGATTCCTGTTCTCCGAATACACCGGTTACAGATCCTGGTGGGATCTCTTCAATACGGTCTATAATTACCAGATCGAGAACGAGTCAGACCCGAAGATCAAGATACTGATCACATACAACAACCTCGATCCCGAGGTATATAAGACACCTCATCCTGAAGACAGTCTCCTCCTGCCTCCGAAGGAAGTTCTTGAAGGAATCATTCCCAATACTTTCTCTGCCGGCGGAGCTCAGTCTTCTGACACGACAACGACGACAACGGGCTCTGTTGACGGTCAGATCAGCATGATCGACGGTGACGGTGAGACGACCACGACCACCACGGCTGCGGCCACATGATCGGGTTAAGATAAGAGCAAACTGACTGAGGCTGTCCTGAAGAAGGCAGCCTCTTTTACCAAATAAGGAGGTTATTGCTTTGAAGAGACATTTTCTTATCCCCTTAATGACAATGGCATTGTGTCTGGGTGCGTTTTCACTGACGGCTAAAGCTGATGATACAGATCCCGTAGAAGAATACGATCTTTATGTTGCAGGAGTCAGGGTAACCAGCGAGAATGCATCGGACCTGTCCGTTATCGACGGTGTTACGGGCAATGCAAGTTACGATCCTGATAAGAATACATTGAATCTCAATGGAGCAACTATATCTAACACAAACTCTACAGCAAAGTGTTATGGGATCCGATATGTCGGGGCGAAAGACTTTACCATTTCTTCCAAGGGAAAGAATACGATCAGTGCTGCAGGCGGTACAAGTGTGAAATATTCCGGGGGGATAACAGTAGGATATCCCGATGAATATACCGGTAAAGCGGCAAAATTGATCATAGATACAGCATCAGGTTCTGTTCTGACGGCAGAGGCTGGTAATGCGCTGAAGAGCGGAGTTCCGAGAAGCTGGGGCATCGCATACGAGTACAAGGGAGGTCTTACCATTAAAGGCAGTGGAACTGTTAATGCTGTCAGCGGCAAGACTCGTGACGGATTCGGTATTCATTCTCAAGGTGATATCAATATTACCGGGAAAGTAACAGTTAATGCTGAAGCTAACGGATGGTATTCTAGCGAGGGTTTCATAAATTTTGATGCAATTTATATTGATGGAGATGTTACAGTTCGGGCTGTTGCATCTGATGCGGAAACTGAGTCTTGTGGAATAACCAGCGAGTATATATACATATCAGGAGGCAATGTAACTGCTGCAGGCGGTAAAGACCCGAATCCGCCGGATGATAGTTATTCGGATTATTATTATTATGCCGGTATCAGCGCAGTTAGTCTTGAAATAAAGGGAGAATATACAACTGTTTCTGCTAAGGGCGGCTATGCTTCAATAGGGTGTTTGAATAAGCTCGAGATCAGCGATCCCTTGAGGACCATTAACCCTAAAGGCGGCGTGATAGGTTCTGACAGACATCTTATTTATGAGGCAGACGGAAAGACGGTTGCACTTGATGTGCTTATTAAGGATCCCAATCCCAAGCCTACCGCGACTGCGACGCCTACACCAACTGCGACATCAACGCCCACACCAACTGCGACTTCAACGCCAAAGCCTACTGCAACTTCAATGCCCAAGCCAACCTCAACGCCTAAGCCGGGTGCAACTTCAACACCTACACCTGCTCAAGCTTCATCTGTATCACTGACTCTTGATAAGACAACAGCAACTGTCGTCTGTGGCAAGACATTGACATTGAAGGCAAGTTTGAATGGTGCATCTTCCAAGATCACATGGAAGTCTTCTGACAGCAAGATCGCAGCAGTTGATCCCAACGGAAAGATCACTGCAAAGATGGCTGGCGAGGTGACCATCACTGCAACAGCTGCGGGGAAGAGAGCCAATTGTGTCGTAACTGTCCTTTATAAGGACGTAACCAGCAGCAAGGATTTCTGGTATGTTCCAACCAACTATCTGACTGCCAAGGGTGTAGTAAAAGGTTACGACAAGCAGACCAATTTTAAGCCTGCCAACGACTGCACCAGAGCCCAGATGGTAACCTTCCTCTACAGGCTCCAGGGCGAGCCCGAGACGAAGACCTCGACATGTAAGTTTACAGATGTCAGGAAGACAGACTATTTCTATAAGCCTGTTATCTGGGCTGTGGAGAATGGCATTACCACAGGCGTATCCAAGACCAGCTTCAATCCTCAGGGGGTCTGCACGAGAGCCCAGACGGTAACATTCCTCTGGAGGATGGCGGGCAAGCCTGCCCCCAAGACGACGAAGAATCCTTTCCCGGATGTAAAGAAGGCTGATTACTTCTATACAGCAACCCTTTGGGCATCCGAGAAGAAAATACTCGCAGGCCTTCCCGATGGTACATTCAATCCTCAGGGCAAGTGCCTGAGGCGCCAGATGGTAACCTTCCTTTATAAGTACGATAAGTTTGTTAACGGGAAGGGTTAAGTTCTCAATTTGGCAGTTTTGATCCTAAAAGTTGGCAGTTCTGCCAACTTTTCTGCTGTTTTCTGCCAATTATGGATTATGGAACAATTACTGACTGTCGACTTGTCCAAAGAAAGGCTTTTCGCGCGCCTAAATAGAGTAATATTATTTAATAGCAATAGGACTTGTTTGAGTGTATAATCGTATAGTCCGATGAAAGTCGGATTATTATTTTGTCTCAAGAGGGTATTGGAAAATGCACGTAAAGCTTTTTATTCCGGGTCCTACAGAAGTGACCGGAGATGTTTTGGAGAAGATGAGCGGGCCCATGATCGGGCACCGTACCAAGGATGCGTCCAAACTGCAGGAGGATATCTCCCTTAAGCTGCAGAAAGTAATGGGCACAAAGAATACCATAGTTCTTTCCACATCATCAGGAAGCGGTCTCATGGAGGGCGCAGTAAGATCTTTCACCAAGAACAGGGCTGCAGTCTTCTCGATCGGTGCTTTCGGTAAGAGATGGCACAAGATGTGCACGGCTAACGGCATCGCAGCTGACCTTTTCGAGTCTGAATTGGGCCAGCCCACGACTCCCGAGATGTTGGAAGAAGCTCTTTCCACGGGCAAGTATGACCTCATAACTATCACACAGAACGAGACTTCCACGGGTGTAGCTAACCCCATGAAGGCTCTGTCCGAAGTATATAAGAAGTATCCTGACGTTATCGTCTGCGTTGATACCGTTTCTTCCATGGCAGGAGACCTGATCCCCGTAGATGACTTGGGTATCGACGTTTGCATCACTTCCACACAGAAGTGCTTAGGCCTTCCTCCGGGAATGGCTATCGCAGCCGTATCCGACAAGGCCATCGCAAAGGCCGAGACAGTCGAGAACAGAGGTCTTTACTTCGACTACCTGGAACTCGTAAAGTTCGTTAAGGAGAAGCCTTACCAGTATCCTTCGACGCCTTCCCTGTCACATATGTTCGCATTGGACTACCAGCTCGACAAGATCCTGGCTGAGGGTGTTGAGGCAAGATACGAGAGACACTGCCGCATGGCGAAGATCGTCCGCGAGTGGGCAAGCAAGAACTGCGAGCTCTATTCCAATCCTGACTATCTCTCAGTTACTGTTACCTGCATCACGAACACGACAGGCATTCCTTTCGCAGACATCGACAAGGCCATGACCGCAAGGGGATACGCTATCTCCAACGGTTACGGACCTTTGAAGGATAAGACATTCAGGATCGCCCACATGGCGGACATGACGGAAGACGACATCAGGGAAGTGCTGAAGGTCCTTGATGAAGTATTGGCAGAACTTAAAGCTTGATCGGAGGATATATACTATGGAGAAGATTTTGATCACCGAGTCCATCTCGGAGAACGCAGTTAAGTACATGCAGGACAAGGGCTTCGAGGTAGAAGAATACCTTGGCCACACACAGGAAGAGATCGAAGACCATATCGCAGGTTACGATGCTCTTATCGTAAGATCAGCTACCAAGGTCGGCGAGTCCCTCCTTGCCAAGGCAGACAAGCTCAAGGTCGTAGGCCGTGCCGGTACCGGTATCGACAACATCGACGTTAACGCATGTACTGCCAAGGGCGTCATCGCGATCAACACGCCTACCGCCAACAACATGGCAGCAGGTGAGCTTGCCGTAGGACACGCTTTCTCGATCTTCCGTAATCTCTGCGAAGCCAACGAAGGCGTTCATAACGGCGACTTCAGAAGAGGCAACTGGGTAGGTATCGAGCTCGAGGGCAAGACAGTAGGTATCATCGGATTGGGAAGGATCGGTTCGATCGTATCAAGAAAGCTCAAGGGCATCGGCATGACCGCAATAGCTTACGATCCCTATATTCCGATCGAAAAGTTTGAGAAACTCGGCGTAAGACGCTGCGAGACATTGGATGAGCTCCTTGCTGAAGCTGACCTCATCACGCTCCATACACCTAAGACAAAAGAGACGATCAACATCATCGCAAAAGAGCAGCTCTATAAGTGCAAGAGAGGCGTAAGGATCGTTAACGCCGCAAGAGGCGGTCTCGTTAACGAGCAGGATCTCGCAGACGCACTGGCCGAAGGTCAGGTAGCTGCAGCTGCGATCGACGTATTCGATAAGGAGCCTTCCTACAACAGGGCTCCCGGCGAGCAGGACTTCGACAATGTCCTCCTGCACGCTCCTCACTGCTACATCACACCCCACCTCGGTGCTTCCACTGTGGAGGCAACCGAGAAGGTAGGTTCCGGCATCGCAGAACTCGTATCCGAGGCTCTGGCTGGCGGACTCGTTGCAGCACTCAACATGCCTGAAGTATCCGGCGACATCTCCGAGATCAAGCCTTACTGCAATCTCGCAGAGAAGATCGGACGCATGTATTTCCAGGCAGAAGCTACTCCCATCAAGAAGGCTGCCGTAACATACCGCGGCCAGCTTGCGGCACAGAGCACCGAGATCATTACACTGAGCCTCATGATGGGCCTTTTGAAGGGCATGGGCAACGACCACGTGTCTTATGTTAACGCCCAGGAGAACATCGACGAGTGCGGCATCGAGATCGAAGAGAACAAGGTTGAGCAGATCAAGAGATACAACAACCTCATCAGCGTTACTTTCTACACCGAGGACGGCCGTGAATTAAAGATCGACGGAACGATCTTCGAACCCGGCACAGAGGTCATCGTATCCTTCTTCGGTTATGAGATGAACTGCCCCCTGTCCGACACGGTCCTCGCCATCAAGAACGAGGATAAGCCCGGCGTCATCGGAAGGATCGCAACGATCTTGGGCAAGCACAACATCAATATCGAGAGCATGCACTGGGGAAGGAAATACATCAACCAGCATGCACATGCCCAGGCTTTCGTAGCCGTTGAGCAGCCGGTATCCGAGAAGGTCGTAAAGGAACTTGAGGCAGCTGACGGCGTCCTCAAGGTATCTGTCCTCGAGCTTGGCTGATAAAGCCTTCGGACCGTGAGATATCACTATAAGAACAATTCAGGTTGGTTAGGATGCCCCTCGGGTTTTGTTTACTTCGGGGGGCTTTACCATATCTATTTTGGGATCAACCCTTCGCATCCCAGGTTCGGACCTTTGCATGTAGGACACATAACATCCGACGACCTTATGGGCTGGGAAGAAGAGGATATCGTCTTATACCCCGGAGAAGGCGATCTTACGGGCTTCATGCCCGGTTCGGCTTTTGCATCAGACGGAAAATTATGGCTCTTCTATACGTATATTAAAGACGGCAACGAATGCATCAACTGCGCCGTGTCAGATGACGGACGTCATTTCAGGGACAGGGCGATGGCTTCTGACCTTATATCCCCTTTCGAAGACAAGAGATACATGAGGCACCCCTTTGTTTTCGAACGCGAAGGGACGCATAAGCTCATAGCCTGCGCTTCAGAAGATGGTATAGGCCGTGTCGTTATATACGATTCAGAAGATCTTATCAACTGGGAATATAAGGGTATTGCAGCTGACGTTCCGCAGGCAGCCTGGTCGGCAGGGGAGATGCCCGAGATCTATCAGATGGAGGATATATGGGTCTTATCCTTGCAGACCGCCCGCGCCATGCCCCATAAGTGCCTTTACTGCCTGGGGGATTTTGACGGTTATAAGTTCATTCCCGAAGGAGAATTCTTCGCGCTGGAGATGGGATCTAACATAGAATCCCAGAGGACCTGTCTGGCCCCTGACGGCAGAAGGCTCCAGACGGCCTGGATGTATGATCCCAGGAACAACACAGCCTGCTTTGCCGCAACAAGGCAGATCCAGCTGGATATCAAAGGCAATCTGACTTTGGTCCCGGCCGAAGAACTCGAGATCCTTATAAGAAAGGAAAGTCCCTTTGTTGAATACGAAGCAGGAAGGCTCAATATCAGGTTCGAGAATAAGACTATAAGATCAGTCCCTTACGCAACTGAACCCGAGATAAGGGTTTTGGAAGACGTGGGTATAGTGGAAGTCTTCATAAACGGCGGCAGGGAAGTCTTATCCCTTTACGTCTGCTAAGTTTCCTTTAAGGAATTCAATGAATTCTTTCTCCGGAAGGGGCTTTGAGATGTAGAAGCCCTGGATGTAGTTCACGCCGATCTCCTTGGCGAGTTCGAACTGCTCGCGTGTCTCAACGCCTTCCTGGATAACATCCATTCCCATCGTGCGGATCATGTGGACCGAATTGGAGAGGATCATGGAAGAGATATTATCCTTATTGTTGCAGTTCCAGAGAAGGGACTTGTCGATCTTTATGCTGGAAAACTTCATGGAACGGATATTGGTAAGGTTCGAAAAGCCCGTGCCGTAATCGTCCAGGGAGAATTTGAAGCCGGCTCTCTTCATCCTCAGGATGGAGTGGTCAACGGACCTGTTATCCGCGAGGGAAGCCGTCTCTGTTATCTCGAGAACGAACCTGTCAGTCCCCAGTCTGTGTTTATCGAGTGTCTCCCTGAACTTGACGGCGACATCGTCTATTATCATCTGATAGAGACTTAAGTTGACATCCACGTATTTGAGGCCGTACTTCTCAGGTTTGTTCTTGCTTAAGAATTCACAGGTCTTGTCGAAGACCATCATTCCGATGTCGCCTATCATGCCGTTCCTCTCGGCGACCTTGATGAATTCGTCGGTCTTAAGGTCGGGGATGCCGGAATCCACGAGCCTTACCAGAGCTTCGCAACTGTCGATCATTCCGGTTGCTACGTTATAGATCGGCTGATAATAGACCTCGATGTTATCGAAGGCAACGGCCTCCTTGAGTTCCATCTCGATCATGGACCTGCGCTTCAGGTAATCAAGACTCTTGCCCTTGATCACGGTAACTCCGTTTTCCTCCAGCTCGTGATTCTCTTCTATTAGATCGATCAGATTGTCTTTGTTGTCTATGTCCTGGGGAACTTTGGCGATGCTTAAAACAACATTGAGTTCGATCTTGAAGTGGCCTGTTATGAGTTCACCCTCAAATAATTCCTTTATCTCATTGGACAGCAGTTCAAAATCCTTTCCGTCGCGGTAGATGTAGATCACGGCGATGTTATTGGCGGAATTGCGGTAGACCGTGAGGTCGTGTTTCCTTAACTGGCGGAGCTTGCCAACGAGTTCGGCTACTGCTCTTGCGAGTATCTCGCTGCCTAAGATCCTTTCTAAGATCCTGATGTTGGTAATGTTGATGGATACGACCATGAAATTCTTCTCAACACCCATGAGCTTATCGACATTGTGAAGGAAGGCCGTTCTGTTGTAGGCCATGGTGTTGGCATCTATGTAGCGGTCTTCGTTCTCGATCGTAAGGAGAATGCCTGTCAGGGCTATGGCATCGCAGAAGAGCTCGATCATTATCTGGGGGTAGATCAGCTGGACGATGATGCCTACTACTGCTATGGAGACGGAGAGCCATACTACCGGCTCCATTCCTTTCGATACGGTCCTGCGGTATCTGATCATGACATAGAGGGCATAGATAAGATAGAGGATGCCGATGCCATAAGACAGAGGCAAAAGAGGTCCTCTTGCATAGTCCTTAAGGTTCTCGAACTCGAAGATCCATTTGGTGAAGGGATTGGAAAGGATCAGGAGTTCCCCCAGCAGTATGGGGATAAAGAAGACATAGAACTTCTTTTTCTCCGACTGGGTCGCAACATTGTTCTTGAGCGCAATGTAGAGAGCCAGCTGGGCCGGAAGGAGAGTATGCAGGATGAAGAAGATCATGGTCGAAGTGAACTCGATGCGGTAGAGCCCTATATCACCGTTGTTTATGATCTTGATGTAATTGGTGGTAAGATCCGCAGCCGCAGTCAGGGCTATGTTGAACATGATCGTAAGGAAGATCCAGTTCCTGAACCGCCGCATGGTCTTGTGACTTATGTAATAGATGATATCGCTTAGCATCAGCACCAGAGCGCAGGTCATGATGCTTATGTCTATCATGTGTTCACTCATTTAGCGGCAACCTTAAAGACATTGAGATTTTCGGAGGAGAATACGACTTCGCCCAGCTGTTCGAAAGTCGCGGTGTTATCGAAGTCATATTTCTTGTACTCCATATTGCCGCAGACAATGTACTCGATATCGTACTTGTTGATTATCTCCTGGACCTCCGCCGTATCGGTGCTGGTGTAGAGAGTATCCACATCGGCGTAGCGGGGCCAGAGATAGAGAGTCCATACGTCATGATCCGGGTCGGATTCCAGGATGTCCTTCTCTTTATTGATGACGCCTTTGAATCTCCAGAGCCATTCATGTACCTGCCAGCCTATTACCGTGGGAAGTCCCGTATAAGCGGAGACCATATTGTTATCTTTGTAACTGTCGCCGTATGCTTCGCAGATGACAGGAGTGCCTTTTACATTTTCATTGAACCATTCGATGCACTCCTTGTAGGAGACGAGGTTGCCGGGACCTTCAATATAGCTTTGAGCACTGTCGCGGTCGATCAGATACTCCGTACCGTCGAGGCCCTGATAGAGGTCGCGTTTTATCTCGCCGCATCTCTGTTCAAGAGCGATCTTGGGATAGTGGGCAGGGATGAACATGAGAGCTATGAATACCCAGGCTAAGATCAGGCAGACAAGGCTGTAGCTGCCTTTCTTGGTGACTACCCAGAAGAGCCTCATGATCACATAGGATACGCAGATCGCGAGGATTATGAATGCTGCAAAACCAAACTTGAACATCGTATTGGCCCTTAAGTATCCTGATGTATAGATATCTCTTACGTAGAAGAGCTCGGGAGCGATTACAAGGAGGATGGCGACCACGATCATGCCGCAGATATAGATGTCTACGATGTTGCGGTCTGCAAAGAAAGAAGCGATGGGATTGAATCTGTTAAGTCCGTCGTTTGCTTCACCTGATGACTTATTCCTGTTTTTCTTTGATTTCTTGTCAGAAGATCCGATCTTGTTGTTCTTGAAGATGACCGTTATCACAATGAAAACAAGGCATATGAGGAGATGGGTGCCCCAGAGGATCGCAAGCTGGAAAAGAGACGATCTGTTCTTGACCTTGCCCAGCGTGTTGGAGATCATGTCGAATTTCAGATTGAAAGGCGCTGCAACAAGATGTGATATGAGGAAGATGAAGCTCATGCCAAATGATGTCCTTGACAATGCTGAAGGGAACATGCCCGTCAGGATGTAGGAGATGATCAGGAGTATGAACTGCAGTGCTATATGGACCAGGACATTGTGGCCTGCGACCATATAGATGGCAAGTATTCCTATTACGTTGCCTACGAAAAGTATCGCCGAAGCGATCGTCGAGAATTGAGCTGTCTTTCTTGTATTGGATATGAGCAGAGCCATCGAGCAGAAGATGAAGTATGAGAGGAAATCCCAGTAGTTCGTCATCTGTGATACACCCAGGAGGACTGCGACTATAACGATATGGGGAGTAAGCAGGATCTTGTATTCATCCTTGGGGAACCTTCCTCCCTTAAGATCCAGATGCTTGGCAGAAGCCGACGCCGGAGCCTTGGATGCTATTATGAGAGCCAGGAGGATCATGGCGATCAGGATGACAGTCATTACAGAGATAACGTGTGCATGAAGGTCTCCTATGAGGTAAGAATAGAAGGGGAATTCATGTATCGTAAAATCTCCGCCGTTCGTCTCGACCTTGGGATTCCAGCCGATGAACCTGGTGGAGTCGGGGTACCAGAAGTTGTCGATGTCACCTACGTTGAATCCTTGATTCTGCAGGAACTCCAGGAAGCCGTGTCCCCCGCCTTCGGAATCGTAGAAGAAGGAGTGGGAGTTACCGAATATCATGGCGGCAAATCCTGCAAGGAGTCCTGTGATATATCGGATGATGCGGTTCTCGTGGAGTCCATTCATCTGAGCCGCCTCGATCAGCATGGTGCCGAATGAGAAACACATGGTGAAGGGAATGGCAATGGCAGAACACATTGCAATGTTATAAGCTATCGCAGGCGTGATGCAGGACAGCTTTATTACCATGGCCCAGATGAACTGGCCGTAGTAATAGTAGTTGATGTTGTAGCCTGCAAGCCATATGTCCTTGGCAGGAAGTTCGGCGCTTCGAAGCATCGTCTGGATGAAGCCGTAGTCCATGAATTTCTCCTCGCCGTTGATGGCGGGGGAGAAGCCCTTAATGTAGCAGAGGACGACGAGAGCTATTGCAAATACCGTCTCTTCAACTACGATCTTCTCGATGAGATACTGATCCCCGAGCTTTTCCATGAGATTGCTCCTGAAGCTCTTGGGGAAATATGACAGGAACCCTACCAGAAGGAAGGCGATGATAACGAACACATAGTTGAAGCGGAATATCCTCATGTAGGTCAGGGTCCATATGACCAGAGACACCGTAACAAGGCCCAAGACCTTGGATGCGAAGAATCCGCCGCTCCCGAACTTGCCGAAGATCTTGAATGCCACGGGGAGCATGACGAGGGAAAACAGGAAGAGGATCGCATACCATAAGAGGATCCTGATCGTATCGGCTGAGCCTACCGTCGCAATACCGGCAAGAAGGATCACCAGGAATGGCGTTAAGAGCATCAGATATCTTAAAGGGGAGCCCGATTCGACGGGTGTGGATATGGATGCTTTCTTGGGATCAGCGTGCTTTTTCATAGGATAGATCTCCTTCCGAGGAAGCATCTTCACTGCCTGTTATGGGTGTTACGATGCTGTCCGATATGGTGTCCTGTTCAATACTGTTTTTTTCGATGATCTTGGCGCATATGTCGTTGGCCAGGGCCACGGTGGGATCCATTCTGTTGGCAGGTTCTTCAGTCGTGGCATGCTTCGTTAAAGCGGAAGCACAGACATAAAGGCCCTCCAGGGGACAGGTCAGATCCTGTGGCGGGTATTTGCCGAATCCAGCGTATCTTGTCTTGGTAACACGCCATGCCTTGATGTCGGACTTGCGGGCGACAGGGAACAGATGCCTGAAGCCTGCGAAGAAGTCGCTCATGATGGTCGCATCGTCTTCGATCCAGATGGGATCCGAGACAAGGCACTCACCGGTAAGATATACGACATTGCCGCCGTAACCTCTCGGACCGAATACGTTGCTGTGGTTTACGATCCTTGAGAAAGGGAGGTCATCAGGGATATTTGCACTCTGATAATAGACCTCGGAATATTTTTTCTTGAAGATAAGGAGGGTCGTGATGGATGCCGTATAGGTTATATCCATTATTGAATCCCTCATGTCCATGTCGATTGGCAGTCCGTGGGCAACATTGGAGAAAGTTCTTGTCGACCCGGTGAATATGACGATATCCGTCACATGGTTATGTACTGTCGAGTCGGACATGATGCAGACGGTGTTGTATCTGCCGTCTTCTGTCCTCTGGATCTCGGTAACGGTCTCGGAGAACATGAATCGCCCGCCGTTATCGGTGATCTCCTGCATGAGGCTTCTGGTGAGACAGACGAATCCTTCGGTGAAATAACCTACCTTCCTGTGGGCAGCGCGCCCGTACCAGGTGGAATCGAACCATTCGATCTTGCCGGATACCTTCATGTCGCGGGTCAAGGCCAGTAGGGCCTTGTCGCTCTTTCTTAAGTGGTGGGGCACGAGCTCCAGGTATTCATTGCCGATCCTGGTAACAGACAGGAGGCCGCCCGGCTGGGTGTTCTCCTCTATGACTATGACGTCAAAGCCCGCCTTCGCAAGGCGCGCTCCGCATGTAAGACCAGACAGGCCGGCTCCGATTATGCAGACACTCTTATTCATCAGCGTACGATCTTCCTTGCTTCAATGTAGAATCTCTTCTCAAAGGCATGGCCCATGGAGAAGGTCTTGCGGGGGAATACGCCCTCCTTGCGGACCGTATCGAAAAATGTGTCTTTCGATATGCCGGGGAGGAACACGCCTGCAGCTTTATCCGAAGCTAAGCTCCTTACTTCGTCTTCGCCGTGTATATAGTCTACCTTGATGGAACCGTCTTTGCTTACGAGGTCATCAAGGAAGAGCCCCAGGCACCCTACAGCCAGACTGTGGGGAGGGTTGGGGATCTTAAATTCCTTATCGTTCCTGCCGTCTGTTACGACGAAGGATACATCTCCCTCCGTTCCGCCGCATCCGAAATACTCCGAAGCCTTTGCGATGAGATCTTCTGAGGATATACCGAACACGATCCTGTGGATTGGCTCAAAAGCGAGGCCCTTATCGTGGATATTAACGACTTCGGTGAGGGCGAACCTTGCAGGGTGCGTCTTGCGCTCTTCTTCGGACAGGCCCTCCTTGACGTTGTCCCAGTGAGCCTTGGCAGATGCCAGGGAGTGGTTGCCGTCGCCAACCAGATAAAGGATATCTTCGGGTCCGTCGCAAAGGGCAGCGAGACCGTCTGTTATGAGCTTTCCTGTAGCAGAATCCGCAGGGACCCTGATTCCTTTAATGCTGCCGGAATCCTTCATAAGGGGGGTATCGTATATGACTTCAAGCCCCTCCTGTGCGGCCTTTGAGAAAGCACTTTCTATGACCGTATCCTTGGGATCGTCGATCAGGAGCATGACGTGAGGAAGTTCAATAGGACAGTTGCTCCTTATCCTGATCCTCGGAGGGATCCTGGAGATGACCGTACCCTCGGTTGCCTTGCAGCGGGACTTAACGGCCGGGTCGAAATTATATTCCTCCAGGTCTAATGCCAGCACCAGACCCTTGCGGGAAGGCGTTACGGGCGTCGATCTGTCGACTAATACGAATGAATCGGGCAGAGTGGTAAATGTTCCGTCCGAAAGATATTTGTCGGCATTCTCTCTTATGGATAAAAGACGGGCCTCCTTGTCATCATCTTCCAGATATGCTTCCGGGAGGATGAGCTTTGCGGTGGAGGGAGCATCGCCTACGATCTTGTAGACGTCGTCCCAGTAATCTCTGTCTGATGTGAATTGGTCGCAGGCAACTACGGCCCATTTGCTAAGGTCGGCTGATCCGGCCGGAATAAGGATATCGCAAGCGGCACATGCCGCATTGTCAAAGATCTTCATAATGGTCCCCTTTATATGTTTACTTTTAAGAGCCTCAATATTCTATCACGGTCCCGCGCGTTTTTAAATAATACTTTCATACTACTTGACACAATGGTGATCTTGAAGGAAACTGATATCATAAGTCCCATTAACGGGACAAATACCCTTCCGGAGGACGTTCGCATGGCTAACTCAGATGACAGCAAGATCAAGATACTTTTCCTCTACGATTTTTTCATGACCAGGCTCAATTCATTCGATGACGATTCATCCGTGAGCATGGCTGAATTACTGGATTTTCTCGAGAAGGAGACCGGTACGAGGTTCGAGCGCAAGTCCGTTTATTCGGACATAAAAAGACTCAATGATTTTATGCGTAAGACAGGCAGGCTCAAGAACGATAAAAATGACGACTGGATCTATAAGGAGAAGAAGAGATACAGGGTGGGAGAACTGGAATCCCAGATATCGGCAGATGAGGCTTTGCTCCTTGTGGATGCCATCAAAACGACTGCTTTCACCAACAGCGGTATCGCAGGAAAACTCAAGATGATGTTCCCGTCCTACTTCACTAAGACCAGGAATACCGTTTCTCTCGTAGCCAACGACCGCAAGTATCCGCAGAGGCTCATAAGTTATGTCAACACTTTCCGTTCCTGCATTGAGGAGTGGAGCGTGGTCTCATTCAACTACGGATATAAGCTCGGTACGGATAGTGCCTCTAATATCAGGGAGAAGAGGTCTGTAACTCCTTTGGCTTTGGACTGGGACAACAATATCTACTATCTTATAGCTATAGACAACGAGGAATATGACAGGAACGAAGGAACGGGGAAACCGGCTGAAAGTTCCATCAAGAGGTTCAGGATAGACAGGCTCGACGGGGTCAACAGGGTCGATAATGAGAAATACCGCGGATATTCCAGGGAAACCGAAAGGAATGCTGCCGTAAAAAACTACAAAGAGCATTCCGTCAGCGCATATTCAGCGGATGAGTTCATGACAGTAGAGATAAAGATGTCCTTTGTCAAAGACGGGACGGTAAGACCGGATGCCAATCCCTGGAAAGAGATCTTAAGAGCATGCAGTATCCTTCAGGATCACGTCACCATCAAGAGGATCATCAGCGAATCCCAGGATAAAGGAGAACTGGTATTTGCAGTTGAGACGGTTGATGTTCCGACCTTCTATGCGTATCTTTTCGAGACGGGCAACGTTCCCGGGATTAAAGTTGAGATCAGAAATGACCTTGTCAGGGAAAAATACAGGACATATCTTGAAAACGCACTAAATGCTCTGTGATTCAGATTGCATTGAGGTCTTTTTCGATTTATAATTTCACGAGTTTATATTTATTTTGAGGAGCATCACCGAATGAGACAGTTTACTTCTAAAGAGCTCAGGAAGACCTGGAAGGATTTTTACATTGAGAGAGGCCATGTTGATGTAGGTGCCGTATCACTGGTATCTGACGGTTCTACCGGCGTCTTGTTCAACGTAGCCGGAATGCAGCCTCTTATGCCTTATCTCCTCGGAGAGAAGCACCCCATGGGAACCAGGCTCTGCAATGTTCAGGGTTGTGTCCGTACTAACGATATCGATTCCGTAGGCGACAGGAGCCACGTTACTTTCTTCGAGATGATGGGAAGCTGGAGCCTCGGTGACTACTTCAAGGAAGACAGATGCAAGTGGAGTTACGAGCTCCTTACCGGTGTGTTCGGATTTGATAACGACCACCTTGCGGCAACTGTTTTCGCAGGCGATGAGAATGCTCCCAGGGATGAGGAAGGTGCGCAGTACAGGATCGCATCCGGATTCAAGCCCGAGAACATCTACTATCTCGGCGCAGACGATAACTGGTGGGGACTTGAGTATGGTCCCTGCGGTCCGGACAGTGAGATGTTCTATATCGCAGATGTACCCGACTGCGGCCCCGACTGCGGCCCGGGATGCTCATGCGGAAAATACACAGAGATCGGTAACGACGTTTTCATGCAGTATGAGAAGCACCAGGATGGTCACCTCACACCGCTCAAGCAGAAGAACGTTGATACGGGCTGGGGCCTCGAGAGAATCCTTGCTTTCCTTAACGGAACAAAGGATGTTTACAAGACAGACCTCTTTACAGATGCCATCGCTTATATCGAGAATGCTTCAGGCACAAAGTACGATCAGGATGAGAAGCTTACAAGATCGATGAGAGTCCTCGCTGACCACATCCGTACCAGCGTTATGCTGATCGGCGATTCCGCCAAGCTCGTTCCTTCCAACGCAGGTGCAGGCTATGTCTTAAGACGTCTCATCAGACGTGCCGTAAGACACGCAAGGACACTCGGAATGTCCACAGAGCAGATCCTCGGCGTTGCAAAGATCTATATCGACAGTGTTTACGATGACAGCTATCCTCTCCTTGCAAAGAACCGCGAGTTCATCCTTAACGAACTCGACAAGGAGATCGCAAGATTCGAGAGCACACTTGAGAACGGCATCAAGGAATTCAAGAAGATTCTGGATGACAAGAACAAGGCAGCCTCCAAGGAGATCGACGGCGAGTCAGCTTTCTATCTTTACGATACATTCGGATTCCCTATAGAGCTCACTGTCGAGATGGCTGCAGAAGAAGGCCTCACTGTTGATGAGGAAGGCTTCAAGGCTTCGATGGAAAAGCAGAAGGAGACTGCAAGAGCAGCTACCAAGTCCAAGGACGATCTCGCTCTCGGAACAAATGCTATTCCCGAGGAAGTTGCAGCTGATCCCAATGCTACAGATTACGACGGTTACGATAACCTCAAGTGCGAGGCAAAGGTCATCTACATCCTGAAGGCTGATACGGAAGGCAACCTCCGGAAAGCAGACAGCGCTTCCGAAGGTGACGACATCATCACCATCTGCGACAAGACAGTTCTCTACGCTACGATGGGTGGTCAGATCCACGATGAAGGTAAGATCTATACATCTGATTTTGAAGCAGATGTTATCTCTGTTGATAAGGATGCACAGGGCAAGTACCTCCACACACTCAAGGTGGTCAAGGGTACTGTCACAGCAGGCTCCACAGTAACTATCGAAGTTGATAAGAAGACAAGACTTTCGATCGCAAGGAACCACACAGCAACACACATCCTGCTCTCGGCTCTCAAGAAGGTCCTCGGTGACCAGGTTGATCAGGCAGGTTCTTATGTCGGTTCTGACCGTCTGAGATTCGACTTCAATCACTTCCAGGCAATGACAGCTGAAGAGATCGCCAAGGTCGAAGCCATGGTCAACGAAGTAATACTCGAAGATCTTCCCGTCATCACACAGGTACTCCCCATTGAGGAAGCAAGAAAGCTCGGCGCAACGGCCATCTTCGGCGAGAAGTACGGTGACGTTGTAAGAGTCGTATCCGTAGGCGAAGGCGACAAAATGTTCGATATGGAATTCTGCGGCGGTACCCACCTTAAGAGTTCAGGAAGGATCGGCCAGTTCCGTATCGTATCCGAGTCCGGCATCGCTGCAGGCACAAGGAGAATCGAGGCCGTAACGGGTGAAAAGTGCTATGAGATGAATAAAGCAGACCGCGAACTTATCGCAGGCATCGCTTCAACCCTCAAGGCATCCCATGACCAGATCCTCAATAAGTGCGAGTCTTTGACAAGTCAGGTCAAGGCTCTCGAAAAAGAGATCGAAGCAGGCAAGAAGGCCGCAGCAGGTGACTTCGCGGCAGACTGCGCAGCGTCCGCAATGGACATCGGTGGCGTCAAGGTCGTAGTCGCAGAGTGCCCCGTAACTGATGCGGGCGAGCTCCGTGACACCGGCGACAAGATCCGTGACAGACTCAGCCCTTCCGTCGTATTCCTCGCAGGCAAGGGCGATTCCAAGCTCCTCTTCGTCGCGATGGCTGATAAGGATGCCGTAGCCAAGGGCATTCACTGCGGCAACATCATCCGCGAGGCTGCCAAGGCAGCAGGCGGCGGTGGCGGCGGACGTCCCGACATGGCCCAGGCAGGCGGTAAGGACGTAAGCAAGTTGGAAGATGCTCTCAGCACTGCAAAGAGCGTTATCGATAGTCAGATCGGAGGCTGATATGTGTATTTTCTGTGATATCGTCGAGGGCAAGATCCCTTCGACCAAAGTATATGAAGACGAGTATGTGATCGCTATCCGCGACCTGAATCCCCAGGCTCCGGTCCACGATCTTGTGATCCCGAAGAAGCACTTCGACAACATCGTTGACCTGGCAAAAACTGACGACGGCACATATTCTGCCGCAGTCATCGATGCCATAGCCGAGGTTGCCAAAGTTGAAGGTATAGAAGAGGGCTTCCGCGTTATCAACAACTGCGGTGCCGATGCCGGTCAGACTGTAATGCACGTTCATTTCCACGTAGTAGGCGGCCGCCGCTTCGAAGAGAAGATCATCTGATATGGCAAGAATGAGGACCAAGCGCCACCTCCCCGAGAGGATGGAGCGCGCCCACGAATACTGGTTTGACGACCCCGCAGCCAACAAGGGTAAATGGAGGGAAGCATGTTCTTTCCCTTCTGACTGCGAGCTCTGGCTCGAACTTGGCTGCGGCAAGGGCAAGTTTGCTACCGAGCAGGCACAGGCAAACCCGGATGTGCTCTATGTCGCTTTCGAGCGCGAGCCTTCCGTGATCCTCGCTGCGATCGAGAAGGCAAAGGAAGCAGGCCTTAAGAATATTTTCTTCGTAAAGCAGGACATAGGTCTTATAGAGGAGTTTTTCTCAGAAGGCGAGGTCGACAGGGTATTTATCAACTTCTGTGATCCCTGGACCCGCCAGAACAAGCCCAAGAGGCGCCTTACCTACAGGGACTTCATCGCAAGATACAAGACTTTCGTAAAGTCCGGGGCAGTGCTTGCCTTCAAGACTGACAACACTGAGCTCTTCGATTTCTCAGTTGAGGAGTTCAAGGCCTGCGGCATGGAGGTCAGCGACATTACCTATGATCTGCATAACAGCGGGTTTGACAGGGTCAACATAAGGACCGAGTTCGAGCAGAAGTTTGCCGACGAGGGTGTTCCGATCAAGCGCTGCACTGCGACTTTCCCGTAAGATTGGACTGCTGATTAGATCTGCACGCATTTTCGCGAATAATTATTGAAAAGGGCACTGTTAGAGTCTGTTCACGGATCTGTTCACTTTTATGAGAGAAAAAGTGAACATTCCAGTGAACAAATAATTTTCATTTGAGCCCCTTTTGCATATTTAATGATAAATCTTATAAAAATAAGTCTAATTTTTACATATTGTTTTGTTGCAGACAGAGTAATCCTGTTGTAATATTTGTTCGGTGCAAAATTAAGCACAAATAAGTTATTAATCCCCGCGCGGGAATTTAGGAGGAAATTACATATGGCAGTAAAAGTTGCAATCAACGGTTTCGGTCGTATCGGTCGTCTCGCATTCCGTCAGATGTTCGGTGCTGAGGGTTATGAGGTTGTTGCTATCAACGATCTTACAAAGCCTTCCATGCTCGCTCATCTTCTGAAGTATGACACAGCTCAGGGCGGTTACGCTGGCGTATTCGGCGAGAACAAGCACACAGTTACTTCTGATGACGAAGCTAACACGATCACAGTAGACGGCAAGACACTTCAGATCTACAAGGAAGCTGAAGCTAAGAATCTCCCTTGGGGTGAGCTCGGCGTAGACGTAGTTCTCGAGTGCACAGGTTTCTATACATCCAAAGAGAAGTCTCAGGCTCACATCGATGCAGGCGCTAAGAAGGTTGTTATCTCCGCACCTGCAGGCAACGATCTCCCTACGATCGTTTTCAACGTTAACCACGAGACACTTACAGCAGATGACAAGATCATCTCCGCTGCTTCCTGCACAACAAACTGCCTGGCTCCTATGACAAAGGCTCTCAATGACTACGCAAAGATCCAGAGCGGTATCATGACAACAGTTCACGCTTACACAGGCGACCAGATGATCCTTGACGGTCCTCAGAGAAAGGGTGACCTCCAGAGAGCAAGAGCAGGTGCTGCTAACATCGTACCTAACTCCACAGGCGCTGCTAAGGCTATCGGCCTTGTTATCCCTGAGCTCAACGGCAAGCTCATCGGTGCTGCTCAGAGAGTTCCTACATTCACAGGTTCCACAACTATCCTTCAC
>JAGAAI010000039.1 GCA_017615325.1 Clostridiales bacterium
CCGTTGGTAACCTGTTCATTGATGACTGACTTCTCGCAATCGTATACTTCCGTAGGTATCTCAACGCCGTGGTTGCAAGGCCCGGGGTGCATCAGGAAGGCATCGGGTTTTGCAAGATCCAGAGCCTCCTTAGTTATGCCATAGAACTTTGAGTACTCGGCAACCGACGGGAAGAGCGAAGACTGCATCCTTTCGAGCTGGACTCTAAGTCCCATTACTGCATCTGCGCCGTCACAGCAATCCTCAACGCTCTTTGCCACATAGCAGCCCATTTCTTCTATGCCTATAGGCATCATGGTCTTAGGTCCGTATACCCTTACCTTGGCGCCGAGCTTTGAAAGGCCAATGATGTTGCTCCTTACTACTCTGCTGTGGTAGATATCTCCAAGGATCGCTACTTCCTTGCCTTCGAAACTATCGAATCTCTCGTACATCGTAAGCATATCGAGCAGGGCCTGTGTGGGATGCTCGTTCATACCGTCTCCTGCGTTTACGATCGAGGCATTAAGGTAAGGGGCCAGGAAATGAGGTGCACCTGACTGGCTGTGCCTCATGATGATTATGTCCGTACCCATCATGTCTATCGTTCTGGCTGTATCAAGGAGCGACTCACCTTTATTGACTGAGCTTCCGGATGTGGTGATGTTAGCCGAAGCCGAACCCATGTACTTGGATGCAAGTTCGAAGGATAATCTTGTTCTTGTCGAGTTCTCGTAGAAGAGCGTTACAACCGATTTTCCCTGAAGGTGTGATGTTTTCTTATTGCCTGATGAGATAACCAGCTTCATTGTCTTGGCGGTATCCAGGATCTCCATTATCTCTTCTTTGTCTAACTGCTTCATACCGAGCAGGTCTTTGGACTTAAGCCCCATTACTCATCCTCCTTCAACAAAACAACCTGATTTACTCCGTCGATCTCATCGACCATAACATCTATCTTCTCGATTATGGATGTAGGCACGTTCTTACCGACATAATCTGCCCTGATCGGCAACTGCCTGTGGCCTCTGTCTATGAGGATCGCAAGCTGGATCGCATCAGGTCTTCCCATATCGAAGATGTTTTCGATGGCTGACCTCACCGTCCTGCCCGTGAAGAGCACGTCATCCACCAGGATGATCTTCTTGCCGTTAACATCGAAAGGGATATCAGTTCCGTGCACCACAGGATGAGCCGACAACATGGACAGGTCATCACGGTAGAAAGTGATATCAAGGATACCCATAGGGACTTTGACACCTTCGATCTGCTCCAGATTATCGCGGATCCTCTGACCCAGAGGCACTCCCCTTCTCTGGATCCCGATGATGCAGACATCATCAAGACCTTTATTGTGTTCGATTATCTCGTGAGAGATTCTGATTATGGCACGGCTCATAGCCGCGTCATCCATGATCACTGCTTGTGGGATAAAAGCCATAAAAAACTCCTTCCTGCCAATAGATCCAATACTCCCGGCAAAAAGGACATAGTAATACAATCGATTATGGACATCTTACGACCTCGCCGGGACGCTTAAAGATTACAATGATTGTACTCTTATAATCATGATTCAACAAGAGACAAGTTTTATAAATTGACAAATTTTATGCCTTTATTTATAATCCATTATGCTACAAGGGGTTGTGGCGGAATGGCAGACGCAGCAGACTCAAAATCTGCCGACCATAAATCGTGTGGGTTCAAGTCCCACCAGCCCCACCAAGATCACAAATAACAATGCCTGGCTTAGGTCCTCCGCGCTTCGCTTGTGCGGAAACAGCCAGGCATTTGTTATTTGTTTTACGGGGTGCTTCGCACCTTCGGTAGCCTCGCAAAGGTCCTCCTCACTTCGTTCGTGCGGAAAATGCGAGGCTTTTGATTTGTTCCATGTAGCTTGTGCGGAAACAGCCAGGCATTTGTTATTTGCTTTACTGGGTGCTTCGCACCTTCGGTAGATTATGCTATATAGTCGAAGGAGCTTCTGATCTTGACGAAAGGTCTGACTTTATTGTTGGCGACATCCACATGTGCAGGATGAACTGAATAACCTTTAAGGGCTTCCTCATCTTCAAATACAGAATAGAGCATAAGATCACCGGAGGAACTTGCCAATCCACAGGTCTCGACCTTTATCTCAACTAGCCCGGGGATCTTTCCCATAAGACCTTCCAGCCCCTCTTTGATACCGGCCTTGATTTCCTTCTTCTCTTCTTCACTGTATTCATCTTTCAGTGTCCATACGATTATGTGCTTTACCATACTGCCCTCCTGCTTATAGAAAATTTTATATGTTAATCATTATACATTTGTTAATTATCTGGCGTGGTGCTTCCCTCCCACTTGAGGATCGGATCAAGTATAGCTTCAACCTCATCTGCCATTTCCTTTTTCATGCGTTCAAAAGATGTAATATGGGAAGTATGCGGCAAAGTAAAGATATGAACGTTCGCATTATCTGTTACATCCGGAAGCCTCACGGAATACCAGACATCTGCTTGTCCGTATATCATCAGGACAGTGCTGGAAGTCTCATGCGACCACCTGACCATATTGTTATAGACAGCAGGATCAAATGTGAAAGCCTCATACTGCTCGGGAGTAAAGACCATACGGAAGAGCAATCCTTTTTCCATATCTTCAGTTACAGTAAGTTTTGCGCCGGAACCGTCCTTCTCTAATGCTTTTCGAATGAATGAAAAGTCGTATTCGTGTTCACCGTTTTGCTTTGCTGCCTGTACATAATATGCAAAATAGATCGAATTATGTGACCAGACGCTTGCAGGATTAGTCTCGTAGATAAGGTTCAATAATCTGTCGGGGAAAGCCGGATCGGAATCCTTATCATCAAGGATCTTCTTTATGGGATCAAAATCCTGATAGTATTGCCAGGTAGTCGTTGCAAATTCTAATACAGCCATATCATAAAGGATGTCAGGAGTTACAAAGTCCGTAAAGACACATCCTTCATTTTTGCCCCGTTCATAGTATTTAGGCGCTAATTCATCACGATGTTTGATCGCTTCCACCTGAAACTCCAGGACCAGATCACGGTATTTCTTGGCTTTCTCCTTACCGTATGCAGAATCGCCGATCTTTGTATATATATAATCGAAGAAATCAGGAGCATCCTGATCTGATCCGCCAGGTGCTACGAAAGAAACAAACACATCAGCATCTTCGGGATGGAAGAAAGACTGCATGTGTGTAAGCTGACCACCCTTGCTAGCTCCCGTAAACATGCACTTACCGTGTAAGATCCGCTTGAACTGGCTGATAATAAAATGAAAATCCTCCGCTGCATTCTCATCAGTAAGATATTCCCAGTAATCCAGATTATCGATCGAAAGGTTTTTGGGAACGGATTCCCCGAAGAAACGGTGTTCGATCTCAATTTCATTTGTATTATAGAAATGAGAAAGATCCCTTCTGAAATCAAAGGCAGAAACATCCATATCGTAGATAAAATAACCATCACATAAGAATGTATTGCTTGCGTTATCATCAACATAAGTAAATACGGTCCTTAACGGGAATCTGCCTTTGTCAGGGTCTTTCCAATCCAAAGGAAGATCGAAGATCACAAGGTATTTCTCAATATCGGATCCGTTATCATTATCGTCTTTGACAAATGATTCAAGTTTCCTTAGAGCACTTACACATTCCAGTTTATTTAACTTATCTTCTATCGTATCGCCGTCAACCGGACCCGTTTCAAAAACGGTCTCTGAAGATTGAGTTGGATCATCTGACGTATCCGGGTCTTCGGAAGCACTTGAACTCGTTGAATCTGTCTCGTAAGAAACCGTCGTTGTCAGTTCAGGTTGCGATGAAGTCTCAACTCTACCCAGACTGCAGCCAAAAAGAGAGAACAACATAAAAGCTGCAAGAATAGAACAGATAATCTTTTTGTTAAACATATTTGATCCTCCCTTATTCTCCATAATTATATATTACTTGACTATTTTAGGAAAAATCTTTGTTACGGTCATTTTTTTATAAATTTTGAGAAATTAGAAAAAAGTATATAATTATCTCATGTCTAAAAGAAACAGCAGAAAATATAGGATAAACAAACAGGGTCAGATGCTGATCGCGGGCGTCTTTATCGTTATTGCGGTCATCATCGTCATTATCGTTGCGCACAATATGAATAAGGATAACGGCGATATAGTCGTTGATCCGTCTGATAACACATCGGCTTCTACTGATGAAGAAGGCAACACAGTAGATCCTTCTGCAACCGATGACTCTGTCAATGCCATGTGGACATCTGTTGCAACCGATGCTGCTCCCTCTTATCTTGACGGTCTCCATGAAGATATCTTCTATGATATATACAGCAAACAGGCAGTATTGATACATGCCGGATCCGGCAAGGTAGTCGCTACAAAGGACGGCGATACCAAAGGATTCCCTGCATCAGTCACCAAGATGATGACCGCGATCATAGCTATAGAGAATGTTCCGGATCTCAATACGACTTACACCATGCCTGTTGAGATCTATGACACACTTTATAAGATGGATCTCTCTACTGCAGGATTTGCAAAGAACGATACAGTATCCGTTAAAGACTTGCTCTATGGTCTACTCTTAAGATCCGGCGCCGAGTGCTGTCTCGCTCTTGAGAACATCGCTGCGGGCGGATCTGATGCATTCGTCGCAAAGATGAACCAGAAGGCAGCCGAGATCGGCATGTATAATACCCATTTCGCAAATTCCACCGGCGAACACGATATTAACCACTACTCAACGCCTCACGACATGGCTATCCTCATGGACTATGCCCTTAAGAATCAGACATTCAGGGAGATCATATCTACAAATACTTATACCACCGCTCCTCTCGCATCTAATCCAGACGGGCTGCAGTTCTACAGCACGCTCTATCAGGCAACTCCTGATATGAGCGAATACAAGGACAGATTTATCCTTAAGGGCGGCAAGACAGGATATACTAACGATGCCGGACAGTGCCTTGCAACATATGCAGTAGTTAACGGCGAAGAATATATCCTTGTTACTTTCGGTGCATATAAGTTTGAAGGTGCTCCCACATCTCATCTGCATGCAAGAGACCATATAAATATTTATTCTGCTCTTGCTGATGCTCTATCTGATGTCTGATGCATAAGTAAAAGGCTGCCCCATCGAGGCAGCCCTGATCCAAAATAGATAGCTTTAATTATCTTTCACCTTTAGATCTACGGAATATGAATCCGGTGAGTATTCACAATCCGCTTCGCCGCAGTAGACATGTTCGCTGTGGCAGGCTTTCTTATACCACTCAGGACGGGCATCATCATCTATGCCCCACGGGATATTTCCTTCTCTGAAGACTGTTGTTTCTTTTTCATCAAAGCAGAAGGAACACCATCCGAAGTTATCCGGTGTTCCGCCGATGAAGATTACTTCACGTGAACCGTTGGCATTTTTGAACTCGTATCTGAAATAATCATTGTAGCTGATCTGGTCTGTAATATCCGTCTTCTCACCTTCGAAAACAAAATAGATCCTGCCGTCGATCAACTGGCCATAGTCATCTTCATTAGGTTCAGATCTGTTGATAGCCACGTAGTTCTTATCCTTACCGTTAATCATCTCGGCATAATCGAAGTTGACCCCGCCGCCATCACCGGCTTCGAAATCTACCTTCGTTTCATGGTAATTTTCTGTCTTATTTTCGACGATCGACACCTTCGTGCCGTTATGAGTCGTAAACTGAGCGATAAGTTTCTCTGCTGCACTTACCACTGCTGTTCTCGTAAAGGGAATTACCATAACAAGTGCGATTGCTGCAGCGACCGCAGCCATTACGATCAGGGGCGTTTTCCTGGCAGCTTTCGTCTGCCTTAAGGTATCCCTCATCATATCCTTCTTCTCTTCATCCATTACCAATTCATCAAACAGATCGTTCATCATTATTCCTCCAATCCGATCCTCATCTGCTCTTTTCCCCTGCTGATCCTCATGGCAACTGCAGATTCAGAAATTCTTAAGATCGATGCGATCTCCTTATACGTGTAGCCGGCGAAATAATGAAGATAGATAGGAGCATAGTAGATCCTGTCCAGCTTCATAAGCTCTTCAAAGAGAGCCTTTTTGCTCTCATCCAGCCTGTCCGAATAAGAAAGTTTCCATTCCTGTGTTTCGAGATCAACAGCAGTTGTCCGGGTGAAAGATTTAAGATGGTTCTTACACCTGTTCGCCGTCATGGTCATAAGATAGGACTTCTCATTCTCCCGTCTTAAGGGTATATGCTTTTCCAAGAGCTTAACGAAAACATCCTGAACGATGTCTTCTGCATCCTGCTTCGAGCCTACGTATGAGACAGCAAACCTGTAAAGATCATCCGAATACGTATCAAAGAGCCTGATAACTTCTTCGTTTTTCAATCTTTTAACCTCCGCCTGTATTTTCGAGATCTCACTAATAATACAATCGGGGATATGTTTTTCTCACATAATACCGAGCGAAAAGGATATTCAGGAAAATGAACAGCGCTTACTTGGCGAAAGCGATCTTGGCAAAATTATAGATACCGAGATACCAGATGGGCCAGTCGTGTGCACCCGGTTCCTTCTGAAATGTGAAGTTCTCGTTGGGAATGAATTCACCACAGATTTCCGGCATTTCTTTTGCGGCCGTCTCGGACATTCCCATGGAGGCTTTGTCATATGTGCCGCAGATAAGGTAGAAATAATCAAACTTATACTCGGATTTCGTGGTATTTTTCGATTTGGCGGAGTCAGAGTCGGTAATATTAGCCGGCGAGAAAGCACCAAACCAGGAGAAGATGTCCATACATTCGCACATACCGACATTGATGGTCTGCAATCCTCCCATCGAAAGACCTGCCAAAGCCCTGTGTTCTCTTGACGAGGTCAAGTCATAACCTTTCTTGGAATAATCGGCATATGTGGCGTAGTTTTTCTCGATATAGGGAATCAGGTCATTGCGGAGCTCATTTCCGAATTTAAAGTAAGGCTCAAGATCCTGCCTGTTTTTGCCGCCGAGCGCACTGCAGTTGGGCGTCACGACGATCAGGGGCTCTATGTCTCCATTGCCGATAAGGTTGTCGAGTATGTTCTTGAGCTCGCACGAAGGCTTGTTAAGTCCCCATGAGTTTTCACTCCCGTCCATGCCGTGCATCAGGTATATGACGTTATATTTGCCATTGGGGTCATAGCCTGCGGGAAGATAGACATATGCCTTCTTCTCGCCGCCCTCACCGTCGCCTACATAAGCCTTGGCGGTGTATGTGATCTGCTCGACCGTGCCGGCCTCTCCTCCTTTATAGATCTTCGTATATTCATCAGGGATCTGAGGTTCGCAATCATATACGATCTCTTCTTCTGTCGTTTCTGTTGTCGCAACAGTTGTTGCTTCAGTTGTCGTCTCGCTCGTGGTCACAGAAGTTTCAGATGTATCCGACGGTTCAGCCGTTGTCTCCTTGACCTCTTGGGCGCTGCATCCGGCGAGCATCGTAAGGATAAGCAAAGCGGATGTGATCTTGATGATTGACTTATTCATAATTTTTCCCCCATGATTTTATCTATGTCATTATACAGACAAAGCTTATTATTTCTTTTTCTTCTTCTTTTTCTTCGTGGTCTCTTCTGTCTGCTCAGTCGTCTCTTCGGTCTGTTCTTCAGTCTCCTTTTCTTCCTCAGTCTCAGCGGGAGCTACGCCTTCAGGAAGAGTTACCTGTTCGGAAGCAAACTGGGTATTGCCGAGAATGACTTCTCTATAGAGCTGATCCTTGTCAAACTGACCGCCCCAATTCCAGTTTACGGAATCGCCGCTGTCGCCTCTTACGACATAATCGCACTTGATCTTGCCGGATTCATCAACCGTAACTTTTCTCAAGTAGTAAGCATTATAAATGGCTGTATCATCCTTGCCCTTACATTTATATGTGCTCTTAACAAGGAAATACACTCTGTTATCCTTTTCTCCATTAAGGAAATAACAGTCATAGATTTGAGGCTCGCCTTTCAGCTTCCACTCATCCCATTCACCGTCTGACCAGAACCTGATAGTGTCATTGTCCTTTTCTTCGTGAACGATACTCATTACAGAAGCAATGGCATTTTCCATAAAGAAACTGTCAGACTCAAGATCTGATTTCGTAAAGTCGTAGGGATTAATGGTTGTGGTTGTTGTCGTTACATTATCTGCGATCTCTTCCAGCTTATTCTTCAATGTTCCGTTACGGATCAATGAATAAAAGAGAAAAATGATACCGCCCACGACAACAAGACTTATAAGGGATTTTATAAGACTCATGACACTGGATGATATCCTTGACTTACGTGCATCAGCCTTAGCTCTCTTCTGCCTTCTGATCTCGGCTTCTTCTTTTAAGCGGTACTCCTGCTCGAGCATCTCTTTCTCATGCTCATGCTCCTGCTGAAGTCTCTCAACTTCTGTCGAGGCCTTCTCATATTCGACATCGGAATCATCGTAATCGATGCCGAATGCCGAACCGCAGCTCTTACATACAAGGTTATTACCTTCCTGAGTAAGAACAGAACCGCAATTAGGGCAATTTAAACTCTGTAACTTCATATTTCATCCCTCCTCCATATATATATTATAACCCATCTCTCAGGATATCGTCTTTTTCTCTATACAGCAATCCGAATGTACCAGGGCCGCTGTTGACGGCAATTGCAGGTGCAGCCTGTTTAAAATACAACTCTTTAAACTGCATCTTTTTCTCGATCTGTTCTCTGATCCAATCCGTATCGCGTTTATTTAATCCGACATAAGTAACAAACAGTACCTTGTCGTCAATATTATTCGGGTTGGAAAGAACCGTATTGATATAACGCTTCCATGCGCTCTCCCTGTCACCGAAAAATGTAATCCCGACACCCATCTTACCCTTTTTCAGCACAAGAACCGGCCTTCCCATCAATGATTTGACAAGATTGGCTGTCTTATTGCCCACCTGACCGGCTCTGGCAAGAAAATCAAGATTATCTACGATAAAACTGGTGTGGATCTTCTTCTTTACTCTGTCCAATCCCTTAACTATCTCGTCCGGGCTCTTATCTTCTTCAGCCATCTTGCAGGCCTCAAGTACAATCAGGCCCTGGCCACTGGAAAGATGAGATGAATCGTAGACGATAACGTTATCAAAAGCATTTGCAGCCTCTCTTGCAACATGACAGCCGCTGTTTTCGACTCGGCTCGATATTGAGATATGGATAACATTATTAGCACTCTTAAGGAGGTTGGCGAAGAACTCTTCATATTCCCTGACATCAGGAGCGTCTGTCTTTATATGTTTATTGGGATCTTCCATATAGCGCAGCAGTCCTAATGTATCTATCTCTTTGCCATCCTTAAATACACCGGCATCTGTAATGACTTTATGAGGGATGGAAGCGATCTCATATCTGTCGAGCAGTTCCTGAGGAAGATCTGCAACGCTGTCTGTAGCTATTACCACTCTCTTACGCTTCCTGTTGGAATTCATCCATGAGATCGTTTCCTCGGCGATCTCGGATCTGTTGCCTGTTATTTGGACCATTTCATTTGGCAGGAGTCTGTATAGCTCATTTTCGAGCTCATCTCCGCTTACGGGCTTTGAAAGATAGCCGTCAAAGTTTTCTCTGGCATAAAGGGCTCTGTTCTCTTCATCAGCATTAGCCGTTAATACTACAACCTTGGATTCACGGCTTCTTCCACCCGTTTGATCCTTGATCTTCTTATAGCACTGGATGCCATCCATCTCAGGCATAAGATGGTCCATAAATATAACGTCATATCTGACATTTAAGGTCTTGCGCAAGGCTTCAGACCCGCTCATGGCAGTATCTATCCTGATCTTGGTATCACGGAGGAGCTTGGATGCGACCATGAGATTAGCCTCGTTATCATCAACGACCAGGATCCTGGCATCAGGCGCAACAAACTTAGGAGCGTATTCGGTCTTATGCGAAGCAGCACTGCTTTTCTCGAAGTTGTACTGTCCAACCTGAGTCTCACCTTCTATGAGCTGAGGGAGTTCGACTATGAATGTGGATCCTCTCATATAAACACTGTTTACAGTGATCTTGCCACCCATAAGATCAACAAGCTGTTTTACGATCGAAAGGCCGAGTCCGGTACCTTCGATATGCTTATTAGAACTTTCATCAACACGCTTGAAAGCAGAGAAAAGATAGGGAATATCTTCAGGCTTGATACCGATGCCTGTATCAGTAACCGTATAGATCATGTTGCAGGTCTTATCATCGATGCGGTCACACTGAACAGACAAGGATACAGATCCCTCCTTCGTATACTTGATGGCATTATTGATTATATTGATCAGTATCTGCTTTATCCTGACTTCGTCACCGTTTAATTCAGCAGGTATATCAGGAGATACATCTACGTGGAAATCAAGTTTCTTCTCTTTCGCCCTTATCCAAAGCATTCCTACGATCTCCGAGAGCATATCACCTGTACGGTAGGGAGCCTCCAGAAGCTGCATCTTGCCGGACTGGAACTTGGACATATCAAGGATATCGTTTATAAGGCTCAAAAGGAGTTTGCCTGCAGCACGGATATTAACGGCATCCTCAATGACTTCCTCACTGACATCTTCACGAAGGATCATCTCATTAAGGCCGATTATCGTATTGATAGGAGTCCTTATCTCATGGCTCATATTCGAGAAAAATCCGTTCTGAGCCTTATTGAGCATCTCGATCTCGTCGTGCTGCCTTTCAGCTGTAACGATCTCCTTGTGAAGCCTGTATTTGGTATAAAGCATCACGATACCCATAAAGAGCTGGAATACTGTAAAGATGATAAAGTTATAGAATCCCGTGCTCTTATTTGTTGTCCCAAGAACAACACTCTGGTAGAGGAAGTAGGTCATCGTGGAATTGGATATGACTGCCAGAACAATGTATTGCAAAGGCTTCATGTAGATACACAGAGGAACCAGCAAAGATGCGGTCATAAAAAGTGTCGAATCTACAGTGCCCCTCCTCATATATCCGCTATATGCCAGGGTCAACACAAAGATAAACATCATCAGCGCCAGAAGGACATTTACAACATAGATTATGCGGTATCTTCTATCGTAATCTCTCAAGGCATATCTGGCGGACAATGTGTACGACAGCCCGATCATGAACAGAACGGCATACATTATCCTGTGAAAGAGGATCTTGTTATCGAAGATATTGGGTATAAAGAATGTCAGGATAAACAAAACGATACTGACGACTATGCAGAGCATGATCATAAAGAGCGTCGGCTTAACAGAGCTCTTATAGACTGACCTCTCTGCTACAGGGTCAACAGACGAATGACGGAAGATATATCTTAATACTTCTCTCATGCTTCATCATCCCCCTTTCTGTCATCTGTTACCGGAACAAACTCGAAGATCTCATCATCATCGTCATTCTCCCTGACGCCAAACTGCTCGTTGATCTCAGCAGACAGTCGGCTGTAATCCTTGATAAGTTCTTCGTGATTCTCGGATATGAATTCCTCATTCTTATCTGATGCAGCTTTCTCAAGATCCTTTGCCTTATCAGAAAGGTCAGATGCGCCGATCATCTTGGCAGTGCTCTTAAGAGCATGAACATAGATCTCATAATTGTGCCAGTCGGAAGTCCTGTAGTATTTCTGGATCAAAGGGATCTTCTCCTTGGATTCGGATGCAAACTGCAGGAGCAATGATCTGTAGAATTCAGCATCATCCACACAATACTTAAGACCGCCGTTTGTATCGATGCCTGAATCACGCAATTTCATGAATACAAGATCGATATTTTCATTGTCAGCTGCAACAGGCTCCGCATTATTATCATCGCTGTCTTCATATACAGGTTCAACCACATCGTCATAGGATATGGCGGATTTGGGCAGCACCTGCTTTAAGACTCTTTCAAGTTCGTCGATCTCTATAGGCTTGCTGACAAATCCGTCAAAGCCTTCAGCCAGGAACATCTGCTTGGCCGAACTCATGGCGTTTGCTGTAAGAGCAACGATCGGGATAGCTCCGTTTAGGCCTGCTACATCAGTCCTGATCCTCTTCATTGCTTCCACACCGTCCATGCCGCTCATCATGTGGTCCATGAAAACGATATCGAAAACCTTCTCCCGGCAGATATCAATGGATTCCTGACCGCTCATCGCAGTTGCGACCTTCATGCCGTATCTCTTGAATATGCTCTTGGCAACCACAAGGTTCATGGATTCGTCATCGACTACCAATGCTCTTACACCGGTAAGATGCATCTTCTTCTCTGTCGGTTTGGCTTCATTAAGTTCGGAATTCAGGATAGAGACGACCGGGAAGCAGTAGAAAGGCTTCTCCAGGACCCTGACATTCGTCTTTGAGGGAAGGATTATATCTTCATTGGCTACAACGGCAACGATAATATCCTTGGCAAGCTCCTCAATGAGTTCGACATTGGAATTGTATTCGTCTTCTGCTACAAAGAGATGGGTCATGTGAATGGAGTCATGCAGGAGCCTTAAGTTTTCGGCATTATTAACCCTGTGCATCTGGACTCCCAAGCCCTTAACGATATTGAGCACCATGGAATTATAGTAATCACGGACTGCAGGCTCGGTGTATTTCTCAAAGTTGAGGTAAGCCCCTAGACATAGACTGTCGGGATTAGCAACAGACATACAGCTTGTAGGATCAACAACCTTCATTGGTATACTGACATTAACGGTAGTCCCTTCATCAGTCGCGCTCTCGATCGTCATGAATCCGCCGAGTATTGCAACGAATCCCTGAACTATAGCAAGACCCAGGCCTAATCCTCCGCCCATCCTGGTTCTTCCGGAGTCAGCCTGATAGAAGCTGTCATATACCTTCTCAAGTTCATAGGCGGACATTCCTATTCCCGTGTCAGTAACTTCGATACAGAGATTTACGCCGTAATCCTGATTCTCAGAGACTATCCTGACATAAACGCCGCCCTGTTTTGTATATTTAAGGCCATTGGATATCAGCGCCTTCAAGATCTTCTTAAGCTTTGCGACATCGGTATTCATGACTGCAGGGATAGCAGGATCGACATCGATTATAAGTTCAACATGATCCTTCTTATACTGCTTAACATCCTGAACGAGGTCGTGAAGTACGGATGACAGCATATAATCTTCATTGTTGATGACAGCCTTCTTACGGTCGATCTCAGAATAATCAAGTATATCGCTGATCTGCTCTGCAACCTTGCGGCCGGCATCTCTTACTGCAACCATATCGTTGGCAACCTCTTTATTGTCGGTCTTATCGATACAGATCCCGGTAAGTCCTATGATCGCATTTACAGGAGTCCTTATCTCATGGGATACATTTGCAAGGAAATCATTAAGCCTGACAGTTGCTTCAGTTAACTGCTCGACCTCATCCTTGGACTGATCTAATACCGCGAGCCATTTATCGATAATGGTTTTCGAGAACCAGCCGATATAAGCAATGGCGAATACATGCAGCACCGTCCTGCTTATGACCAGAGCATCAAATTCGGCGCCTTCTATGATCATCATTACCAACTCGTATCCCATGGTCAGGAAATAAGTTAACTGGCACATAGTGATAAGGGTCTTCTTCCCGGTCATTATCATCAGCAGTATCAGGACTGACATCACGACTGCAAGATCAAACGTACTTGTCCTGTGAATACCATAGAAGAAGAAAGTCGCATTGATCATTATCGTATAGATCCAGATCCTTACATCGGCCGGAGTATCGTGTTTCAGATGCAGGGCCCAACAGATGATAAGGCCCGCTGCCAGGATAAGTAATACCCACTTTTCCCAGCCCATCAGGAAGGACTCTGCTGCCAGGATACCAGAGAAGATGGTATAACTTATAAGCAGGGTCAGATGAGATGACTCGAATACTTCGCGGCTTGATTTAACCATCCGTTTCCTCCTTAAGTCTGAAAAGGCTATCATCCTCGATAATGGAGATCATGATATTGGCGAATTTAGGATCGAACTGCGATCCGCTCCCTTCCTTAAGTTCACGGATTATATCTTCCTGAGATAACATCGGCCTGTAACTCCTGTTACTGGACATTGCATCATAAGCATCGGCAACAGATATGATCCTGGCTTCCTCGCAGATCTCATCGCCCTTAAGGCCGTCGGGGTAACCGGTCCCGTCGTAGCGTTCGTGATGACTCCTTGCAACTATGGCAAGTTCGGGCTTCTCCTTGATATTGGACAGGATCGCGCTGCCTTTATCTGAATGGCTCTTAATGAGCTGATATTCTTCTTCCGTAAGTTTATCGGGCTTATCGAGCAGCATGTTAGGGATACCTATCTTGCCGACATCGTGGAGCAGGCCCATCATATAGATCTCTTCCTGACGGGTCTCATCCAGGCCTGACCTCTCGGCTATCATCCTGGAATATTCGGCAACCCGGCCTGAATGCCCCTTTGTAAAGGTATTCTTCGTATCTATTGCCTTTGCCAGGGCTTCAACGACCTGAATAAACAGGTTCTTATATTCTTGTGTCTTCTGGTCGACTTCATAACTCAGCTGTTTCTGAAGAGTAACGAGTTCAATGATGTGATTGACCCTTAAGAGGAGGACTTCAGGGACGAAGGGCTTACGGATAAAGTCCATGGCCCCCAATGACAGGCCTTCCCTTTCAGCTCCTGCGCTCTCATCGGCAGTAAGGAAGATGACCGGAATACGGGATACGACGGATTCCTTATTACGGAGTTTCTTCAAGGTATCATAGCCGTTAATGCCGGGCATCTTGACATCCAGAAGTATAAGGTCAGGCATCTTGTTATCGCCGTCTAAGTATTCGAGCAAAGCCTCGCCGGACTTTAAAGCAGTAACATGTATGCCGCCTGAACTTAAGATCTTGCCTGCAACCTGCAGATTGATCATGTCATCGTCAACTACAACGACCCTCTTCTCCTTATCGGATCTGTAGGGATCATATGTATCGCCGATAAAATCCGTCTCATATTCAATGATGAGGCCTTCTCGGTCCTTCTTCTGCCAGCCTTCGATAATATGGCCTGCTACCTTATCGACAGAATCCTGCCTGATATCCGTCAGGAAGACAAAATACTCATTCTTCCTGTTCCTCATGAAGATATCGGATTTACGGAGTGATTCTCTTATCACGTTGCCGAACTCATCGGCGTTATCCAGGAACCTTGCATCATAGTTCCCGTCATCAGGCTTCAATGTATAAAGGACTTTACAGCCCGTAATATGATGTCTCATGAGATATCTTATTACATAGCGGTAAACATGAGCGAATGCCTCCCTGTCAAGCTGGAGTGCAACGTTCTGGATGGACCTCTCGCCCAGGATCTCAGAAATGGCAGCGATATCATGGGCCTTGTCATTATCTTCTTCCAGGTCGGAATGATCCTCATCGAAAAGGTCATAGCCGTGCTTGCCGTTCTTCTTAACGTTGTAAAGGGATTTGTCGGCAAGTTTGATCAAAGAATTGTAGTCATTACCGTATCTTGGGACAAAGACACCGCCTATGGAGACGCCAAGGGGTATGGTCATGTCTTCACCCATGATGTCTTTTGCAAGCTGAACGATCTTCTCGTTCAATGTGATAGTAAAATCCCTGACGGCATATTCCGTGGTCATCCCGTATGCGAAAACCGTAAATTCATCTCCGCCGACTCTACCGCACTTGGAACCAGCCGGAACAGTCTCTCTTATGATATCGGCAAAACCTATGAGGACCTTATCGCCTGCAGCATGTCCGTATATATCATTTACGAGCTTAAAGGAGTCAAGGTCTACCATCATAAGGCAGCCGGAAGTATCTGAACATCTTCTGGAAAGTTCTACTGCAGTAGCGGATTTGTTGAGGAATCCTGTCAGTTTGTCAGTCGAAGCCTCATTCTTAAGGCTCATCATCTCCTGACTGTTAGACATAATGTTGTTGATCCTCTTAAGGAGAACATCTGGGTTAAAGGGTTTGCGGATAAAGTCAGAAACGCCTACTTCAAAGCCTCTTGTCTCGGTATCCGTATCTTCGTCAGCCGTAAGGAAGATAACAGGCGTCTTCATGAGCCCCTTGGCTGTCTCCATCTCGCGGAGACGTCCCAGCGTCTCGAATCCGTCCATGCCGGGCATCTTGATATCAAGGAGCACGAGATCCGGCATACCGTTATCATTAACATAATCAAGAAATGCCTGTCCGGACTTCAAGGCCGTAACACGCATGTTGTTTCTGCTCAATATATGTCCCGCCATCTTAAGATTGGCGGTATCATCATCAACTACAATGATCCACTTAGTCATAACATTGACCCCCTAACCAAATAACTATAACATAAACTCTAAATATTTTATATATAAGCTTACGACTTATCCCTTTGTGATAAACTTTAGATAATATCAGGATAATGAGGTGTCAGATTGCTCTACCGGTTTAACGATATCAAAGACGATATCCTGCCTCTTTGCGGCGGCAAAGGGGCTTCTCTTGTCAAGCTTACAAGGGCAGGTCTTCCCGTCCCCGAAGGATATGTCTTAACTCCCGATTCTGACATAAACGAGATCGATCAGATCGTAAACGTGCTCAAAGGCACTTTTGCAGTCAGGTCATCTGCCCTTAACGAGGACGGAGAACAGGCATCCTTTGCCGGAGCCTACGAGACCGTCACTGATGTTGAAGTTAAAGATATCAAGGGCGCAGTCCAAAAGGTCAGAGCCTCCGCATCAGATATAAGGGTCGAAAACTATGCCAAAGAGCAGGGTGTCAGGCTCGATGGGATCGCTGTAGTCATCCAGAGATTTGTTAAGCCTGATATGGCAGGTGTCGTATTTACCGCAGACCCTATAACAGGATCTTCAGCCCGTATGTGCGGGAACTATGTCAGGGGCGAAGGAGAACTCCTTGTATCAGGCATTGCGAATGCCAAAGAGTTCTTTTTTGATGCAATGAAATATTCATACGAAGGAGATCCTGAATTTGCGCCTTACGCAAAAAAGCTCTACCGTTGCTGCAAGAAGATCAGGGATCTTTGGGGCTGCGCCGTTGACATAGAGTGGGCCGTATC
>JAGAAI010000040.1 GCA_017615325.1 Clostridiales bacterium
TCCCGACTGGATATCAGATGACTCTCCGTCCAGGCGCGTTGGATGGAAAGCGGAGAAGGGTGTCCTCGTGAAGCACGATGTTCCGATGTTATCCCTTCAGGATGTTTTCTCAAAAGAAGAAGTCGATTCATTCGTTAACGACGTAATCGCCCAATTCGGGCCCGATATAGAGTTTCTGGTCGAGACCAAGATAGACGGTCTTTCATGTGCCTTGCGTTATGAGAACGGTGATCTTGTCATGGGCATAACGAGAGGTGACGGGATCACCGAAGGTGAAGATGTCACCATGAACGTTAAGACGATAAAAGATGTTGTAAAGCACCTGGATGATGCCCCCGAATATATCGAGATCCGCGGTGAAGTTTACATGACCAGAGCCGCATTTGAAGAGGTAAACAGGATAGCCGAAGAAGAAGGCAAGAAGACCTTTGCAAATCCCCGCAACTGTGCTGCAGGAACCTTAAGGCAGATCGATACCCGCATTACCCGCGAACGCAATCTGTCTCTCTTTATATTCAATGTCCAGACATCAAGGGGTGTTGAGTTTAAGACTCATACCGAAGGATACGACTATCTCAAGGCAAGAGGCGTCAAGGTAATAGAACTCTATTACCGCTGTCATACGGCAGATGAAGTCTGGAATGCGATACAGAAGATAGGTGATGCCAGAAGCACGCTTGAATACGATATAGACGGTGCAGTCGTTAAGATCAACAACCTCTCTGTAAGAGAACAGATGGGAGCTACGATCAAGTTCCCAAGATGGGCTGTCGCATATAAGTATCCTCCTGAAGAGAAGGAGACAAAGCTCTTATCGATCGAGACTGATACCGGAAGGACCGGAAGAGTTACGCCGGTCGCCATCTTCGAACCCATTAATCTCTGCGGTACGACTGTTACGAGAGCGACTTTGCATAACCAGGCCTTTATAGATGAACTGGGACTGGGTATAGGGGATACGATCCGTGTATATAAATCAGGTGAGATAATCCCGAAGATCAAGAGCGTAAATAAGGATCTCCGCCCCTCTGACTGGAAGCCTTATGTCATGCCGTCAGAATGTCCTATCTGCGGCCATAAGCTCGTAAGGGAAGAGGATGCTGCAGATCTTAAGTGCATAAATCCCTTATGCCCCGGAACTCTGGTTCACCGGATCGAGAATTTTGTCTCAAGAGATTGTATGGATATCAAGGGTTTTGGTACCGAATATATCCGCAAATTAGTCGATCAGGGTTTCCTTTCAGATATAACTGATATCTTCAGGCTAAAGGGCCGCCGGGATGAACTGATCGAAAGCAAGATAATAGGACGCGAGAAGAATACGGACAAGCTCCTCGATGCAATAGATTCCTCAGTATCTTCAACTGCTGCGGATAAGGTTCTTGCCGGCCTCAATATACCCGGCATAGGCAAGGCCACGTCCAAGGAGCTCATGAAGCATTTCGGATCCATAGATAAGATCGCATCCGCATCGGTCGAAGAACTTGTTGCAGTAGGCGACATAGGCCTTATCACGGCTAACGGGATAAATGAATTCTTTTCTGATCCCGAGGAGATGAGGATAGTAGATGACCTTAAGTCATTCGGACTTAATTTCGAAGCCCAAGAGACAGAATCTTTGGGGAATGAACTTGAAGGCAAGGCATTTTGTATAACAGGAACTCTTGCAGGCATGACAAGGGATGAGGCATCTGCTCTTATTGAAGCTCACGGCGGTAAGGTCGTATCTTCGGTAACGGGTAAGACATCCTATCTTCTTGCCGGAGAGAACGCAGGTTCCAAACTTAGCAAGGCACAGTCGCTTAACGTTCCGGTCATATCACTTGCGGAACTTCAGGAGATGTTTGGAGGAGAAGGCTGATGGACGATAAGAAGATCATTCGTGATAAGATCAGGGCGATGCGCCGTGATGTTGATCCGGAAGATGCAGCATATGCTGCAGACCTTCTCTCAGAACTGTTCTTCGAGATACCTGATGAGAGGCTTAGAAGAGTTTTGTCAGGAGGAACGGTTGCGCTCTACATGCCGTTTGACGGTGAGATAGATGTTATCCCTCTGGCCCGTAAACTCCTGTCACAGGGAGTAACTACGGTATTTCCCGTCATCGTTGGCGACAGGATGATATTCAGGGCAGCAGATCCCGACAAAAAGGAACTTTTCGCTGAAAGCAGATATGGTATAGCGGAACCCATCCCGGATCTTCCGGAACTGACACCTGATCTTGTTATCGTTCCCGCGGTTGCTTTCAATGAAGAAGGCGTGAGGCTGGGCATGGGAGCCGGTTACTACGACCGCTATTATAAGGCCCACCAGGAGGCGGTTTATGTCGGCGTGTGTTATGATATGCAGGTGACATCGGATCTTCCTTTCGATGAGGATGATATGGCGGCAGATATCCTTCTTCCGATCGATGTCAAATATGATGAAGATGACGAAGAGGATATTGGAGAATAAGAGGAATGAATTACTTTTTTGCTAATCTTGGAGCACATGTTCTTATCGCATCCGCCCTGCTCGCAGTATGCTGTATCTTCGCCGACAAGGTGAGGAAGCGCAAAGCTGATAAGATGATCAAGTATTTCCTTCCTCTTGTGCTTACGGTGATCATAATCATATATGCTAGTCTCATCATCGTTCCCAGGATGTTTGATATCCGCAATGTCGTAAGCAACAATTATCAGTCCCAATCCGGTACGGTTGAGTATGTTGCACCTCTTAAGAACTACATTGTTGTTGACGGGTTAAAGTACTATAAGAATCCTTCGAAGGATTGTCCCGAAGCAGGTGACAAGATCACATTAAAGTATGCTGAGGCATCCAGGTTCATGCCTGAATGGCAGCCCAAGAAATAACAGCTATTATCCGGCCTTGCAAAGTAATATTTTGTTCATATTTGAAAGCCCCTGATTTATTGCGTTTCAGGCGTTTTGTCTCAATTTTTGCCTCTTTTTCATTTTGTTCTTGAATATGCCCTGTTGCATGCCTCATTATTTATATACGTCACTCATTTTTTGAGACGAAAATAAATCTAAAGGAGGCATGCGGTCAATGGAAGATCTGGAAATGAAAATGCTCGAGGATATAGGTGAAAATACCGGCATATATGTTGTCTGTAATGACAAGAGCCTGCTTGAGAATATCAACGGATTACTCTCTAGGAACGGAATGTTATGCGTAAGGGACAACAGCGGAAGAGTATCTTATCTTGTTGACGGAAGGAATGACAAATCAACCGCCATGATGACAGTGAGCGGTCTTATGAGCGACCATTTGCTCGGCATAGGTGAAGGCCGCGATGTCTACTATGATATATGTGCCAAATCAGCTTTTATGGAATGCGGATTTGATATGTCTCATACGGGGACAGCTGTGATATTTATCGCAGTCAAGGATGTGGTCCTGGGCGGAAGGACAAATTACCGGTCTGCAAAGAATATGTACCTGGATTTTGCGAACAGACTTCACATGTCATTTGACCAGGTATCAAGAGATGTACGGTATGCCGTTAATGCAAGTTCATTGAAGAAGTACCGGACGCTGACTGTTGTCGCACATCTTGCGACCATGATCTCGGAGGATATGACGAGGGATGCCGGTCTCCTCTGATAAGTGTACAAATGCAATGAGGCTGTCCCTTAGGACAGCCTCAATATTTTTAGAATAATCTAGAATTGAATTACTTCTTCTTGCCCTTCTTGGTGTTTACCTTATCCTTGAGAGCCTTACCAGCCTTGAAGGAAGGAACTGTGGAAGCAGCGATCTTGATCTCTTCGCCTGTAGCAGGGTTGCGGCCCTTACGAGCTGCGAGCTTCTTTGTCTGGAATGTACCGAAGCCTACGAGAACAACCTTGTCACCCTTTGCGAGGGAAGCTGCGATAGAGTCCAATGTAGCTGCGAGAGCATCGCCAGCTGCCTTCTTGCTGATACCAGCGTTAGCTGCAATTGCATCAATCAATTCTGTCTTGTTCATGATAAATCCTCCTTGTGCGCCTATATGTCAGGCAAATTACAAAAGTATTATCCTTGTAAAAGCCCCTGTTGTCAATGCTTTTGAGCAAAAAAAATCGTGAAAATGCCTATTTTTGCTGTATTTGTAACATTGTTACCTTTTGAACGGCTTCCTTGGGGTGATAAAATATGGACTATGAACAGACTGCGTTATAAAGATGCCAACAGCTATTATAAGGAAAGGTTCGGATCGAAGGTCTACAAAGCTGCGATCGGACTTGCTGACAGCTGTCCCAACAGGGATGGCAAATGCGGGACCGGAGGATGCATCTTCTGTTCCGAAGGAGGATCAGGTGAATTCACGATATCTTCCGGGAGCATAAAGGAGTCTTTGGATCATGCTATATCTATGGTCAGCAAAAAGGCAGGACCTGATGCAAGGTATATAGCGTACTTTCAAAGTTTCTCGAATACTTATGTTGATCCTAAAAGATTGGATGATGCACTGATCGAAGCTGCATCCGATGAACGTGTGGTACAGATCGCGATAGCAACCAGACCTGACTGCCTTCCTCAAGATATCATGGAAGTACTGGCCCGGCATGCTTCGCAGTTTCCTGTTATGGTTGAACTTGGACTTCAGACTGCTAATGATGGGACGGGGAAATTCATCAACCGCTGTTTTGATACTTCAACTTTTGTTGATGCGGTCAGGAGATTATCTGCTATTGGGTGTGATACCTGCGCGCATGTCATCTTCGGTCTTCCGGGTGAAGACATAAATGACATGATGGAATCCGTAAGAGTTGCATCCATATGTACGGGAGTAAAGTTCACATGTCTATACATTCCAAAGGGAACAGCCATAGAGAATATTTGGAAAAGAGGAGAGGTTGAAGTGCTCGGAATGGAGGAGTATTTTGATATTGTAGAGAAAGCATTGGACATAGTTCCTGAAGACAAAGTTATCTTCAGAGTGACGGGAGACTGCCCCAAGAAACTCTTGCTCGCACCATTGTGGACATCTGACAAGAGACGGGTGATCAACTACATCAACAGGAGATTCGGATCATGAAGAAATACATGAAAGAATACATGGCGCAGGTAGACTCCTTTATCAGTGATGAGATGAAGGAAGCATCTGATGAAAAGATAAGGGATTTTCTGGAAGAGTTTGACCGCAAACTTTCCTGGTTCTGTCATGAGCGTCTGATCCATCTTCTGGTCACACTCTTTTTTGCTCTTTTCCTCCTTATCGGGATGTTCATGCTGATAACCAGTCCCGACGTGTTCACGGCTGTCCTGGCAGTGCTCTTTTTGTGCCTTACGATACCATATGTCTTTCATTACTATTTTCTCGAAAATTCGGTTCAGGAATTATACAAAAAAAGAGACCTTATCGAAACCGAAAAGAAGTCCCGTAAAACAGCTTCGGATATTTAATAAAATTGTTATGTTATTGCGCTGATTTTATGAGATAATCGACTTCAGAATATAAATCGGAGGGGTTTTATGTTTACTATATTAGGCGGATTTCTCATGGGACTCGCTAACAGCGTACCGGGGGTATCAGGCGGTACGATAGCTTTCATAATGGGTTTTTATGAAGAACTCTTAAAGTCGATCGTTAATCTTGTTAAGGGCACGAAGGAAGAGAAGAAAAAAGCCATTCTGCTCATACTCAAAGTTGTTATTCCGTGTGGTGTCGGATTGCTCCTGGCAGTAGAAGTACTGGTCAAGTTTTTGGATAATAACATCTATGCGATAAGTTCACTTTTCGTAGGCTTCATATTAGGAGCATTCCCTATCATAATCAAAGACGAAGCAAAGTGTCTCAAGGGCAGATACTATAACCTGATCTTTTCGGTCATAGGTGCAGGTCTTGTAGTTCTTATAACTGTTCTTAATTCACAGGCAACGGGAGCTGAAGGCAACACATTTGTACTTACTCCTTTATCGGGGATCTATCTTTTCATATGCGGTGCTCTTGCGATGAGCGGTATGGTATTGCCCGGCATGTCGGGATCCACTCTCATGCTGATCTTCGGCCTCTACATGACTGTCATTGAGAGTATACATAAGTTCATGCATCTTGATATGTCAGTCCTGCCGATCCTGATCATCTTCGGCCTAGGTGTCCTTGCAGGTGCGGTCGGTATCGTCGGACTCCTCAAGAAGTGTCTGGAGAAATTTCGTTCTGCTACCGTTTACATGATCTTAGGACTTATGGCCGGATCCATCTACGCTATATTCCAGGGACCTGCTACATTGGATAACCCCCAGCCTCCCATGACCATCTCGACATTTAATTGGATAACGTTTATAATCGGAGTGGCTGTAATAGCCGGGCTGGAACTGCTCAAATACTTCATTGAAAAGAAAAAGAAACCAACAGAAAACAAGGCATAAAAATAGGTGGGGATCAGCCCCACCTCTTTTATTATATACCCGTTTTTGAAGGAAGCAAGCACTATATTTTGCACAACAATTTTTTTGCTCTTTGGTTGAACGGCGGGCTTGTAATCATCCTGTAACAAGTTACAATAAAATCAGTTCCAAGGAATGCGGAAGTACCCCTTCCAAATCCGAAGACAGACCGCCCAAAGCCTTAAGCAGTTGATGGCGCAGGGAAGAACCAGAGATGTAAGATCTTGTGGCGAAGCCGGAGAGACATAAACCGGAGGAAATTACCGAAGGTGGAAACGAAGTGAAGACTTAATAAGCTAAGGGAGGAACGAGCTAGGCGATTGACTGAGTGAATACACTTAAAAGTCGCATAGGTTGTAACAATTCAGTTGATCCGGACTTACGATCCGCGGTCGGTGAGATGTCACCACCGATAGGTGAGGAGGCGGAGTTGCAACAGATGTTACACCGGTTCGTGCAAACCGAGTAACCGATACGAACTGCCGGATCGAAGAGCAGTCGCAAGGCCTCATCGGTTCGAGCAAATACAATATTTGTTCGGTGAATGGAAGACATGAGTTGCACGGTGTGGTTGATAGTTGCAGCAGTCAGTTGGGTGTTGCAATTATGGAAGGCTCGATGATAGAAAGGGTTTGTCAGATACTTGGAAAGAGATTTTGGTTCGTTGGAACAAACGGTAACCCTGCAGATCTGATCTGCAGGGTTATTTATTTGGCGAGGGTAAAGAGAATGATATAATTGATCGTAAGAATCAAAAGTTCGGAGGCGGTAAGACTATGGAAACGAGACCTTATATCTCATGGGATCTTTTAAGTGATTTTATGACCGCTGCATTCGTGGCAGCCGGTGTTCCCGAAGATGAAGCAAAGATCTGCACGGATGTACTGATGGAGTCAGACAGACGGGGGATAGAAAGTCACGGCTGCAACAGGTTCAAGCCTATCTACATGGACAGGTTTGTCAAAGGCACGCTCCTTCCTGTGACAGATATTGAAGTTATCAAAGATACCCCTACGACACTTGTGTATGATGCACACGACGGTATGGGAATGGTCGCAAGCTACAAGATGATGACCGAACTTATCAAGAGAGCTAAGCAGTATGGTATGGCAGGCGGTGCGATCCGCAATTCCACACATTACGGCATTGCAGGTTATTGGGCGACGATGGCGACAAAGGAAGGCCTTGTCGGGATAACCGGCACTAATGCAAGACCTTCGATCGCTCCTACATTCGGTGTTGAGAACATGATGGGTACAAACCCGCTTACGATAGGACTTCCCACGGATGAGGAATTCCCTTTCTGCATCGACTGCGCAACATCGATCGTTCAGCGCGGCAAGATCGAATACTATGCCCGCGAAGGCAAGGAGACTCCCGCCGGCATGGTAATCGCTTCCGACGGCGGCACCATGACAGATTCAGAGAAGATACTGGAGGCCCTGGTATCAGGTGATGCTGCTTTGGCTCCTCTCGGCGGGATCGGAGAAGAACTCGCAGGTTACAAGGGTTACGGTTACGCGGCGGCAGTAGAGATCCTTTCGGCAGCATTGGCTGGCGGTCAGTTCATGAAGGCTCTTACGGGAGTTGACGAGAACGGCAAACCTGCAATGTATCATCTGGGACATTTCTTCTTCGTCATAGATCCCGATGCATTCGTGGGCAGGGAAGAATTCAAGAAGACGGCCGGAGATATCTTAAGAGCCCTCCGTGCTTCACGCAAAGCCCAGGGTCATGACAGGATCTATACGGCAGGCGAGAAGGAATATCTATCTTGGCTCGACCGTAAGGACAAGGGTGTCCCGGTAGGTGAGTCAGTACAGAAGGACTTCATCAGCATAAGAGACAAATACAACCTGCCATTTACTTTCCCTTTCGAGAAATAAATCAAGCAATATCAGGAATAAAGCCACAGGATCCCCTAAGGATTTTGTGGCTTTTTTGCGTGTAAGGAGATGAGGGACATTAAAGGAACAGGTGAAGTGTTATAATACTATGGCAATAAGAAGAAGAAACATATTAGGGAGCTTGTGATTTGATATTTGACGAAGATTTTTTAAGGGGCGAACTCAATGCCGAACAGTATGATGCTGCGACCCATACAGATGGTCCTCTCCTGATCCTTGCAGGTGCGGGATCAGGCAAGACGCGTGTCATAACATACAGGATCGCCTATATGGTCGGCCGCAAGGGGATAAGACCCGGATCCATACTTGCCATAACCTTCACGAACAAGGCGGCAGGCGAGATGCGCGAGAGGATCGAATCCCTGATCGGCCATGACGCATCTTACATAAGATGCGGAACCTTCCACAGTGTTTTTGCCAGGATCCTAAGGCGTCATCTTGACCCGAACTTTACGATAATCGACAGCGACGATCAGAATAAGATGGTAAGGGATATCCTGAAGGATATGGATATCTCATCTTCCAAGGTCAAACCCGCAAGCGTCATGTCAGCCATATCCAACGCGAAGAACCACATGATAGCTCCCGAAGACTATCTCCTGCAGATAGGCAAGGACTATTTTTCTCAGATCGTTGCCAAGGTCTATACAAGATACAATGAGAAGCTCAAAGAGAATCATGCGATGGATTTCGATGATATCCTCGTAAATACCGTCAGGCTCTTTGAGACGGACCACGAGGTCCTGGAATACTATCAGGAACGTTTCAGATACATCATGGTCGATGAGTACCAGGATACGAACCTTCCCCAGTACCGGGCGGTAATGCTCCTTGCGGGCCGTTATAAGAACATCTGTGTTGTAGGTGATGACGATCAGTCCATCTATGCTTTTCGCGGGGCGAATGTAGAGATGATCTTAAACTTTGAGAAGGATTTTCCCGATGCCAAGGTAGTTAAGCTCGAAGAGAACTACAGGTCAAGCGGCAACATCCTGGATGCCGCCAACGGCATCATATCCAACAACACGGGAAGGACCGACAAGACATTAAGGACCTCAAAAGGAAGAGGTGATAAGGTTATCCTGATGAACGCCGACAGCGGTATCGATGAGGCGAGGTTTGTTGCGGATACCATAAAGATGATGGTGTCCCGCGGCAAGTGGAAGTATTCTGATGTCGCTGTTCTTTACAGGGTCAACGCGATGAGCCGTAATGTGGATAAGGCCCTTCATAATTCCGGGATCCCTTTCAGGGTCTACGGAGGCATAAGGTTCTTCGACCGCAAGGAGATCAAGGACATCATAGCTTACTTAAGGCTCATCAATGACGAACGTGATAACCTGGCCTTCGAGAGGATCATCAATGTTCCGAGAAGAGGTATCGGTGATACTACCCTGAACCGCATGAGGATCATTGCCGAAGAAGAAGGTCTTCCCATGTTTGAGGTTGCAGCCAGGGCATATATGTATCCTGACCTGGGAAGATCCGCAGAGCGCCTTACGGCTTTCACGGGCCTTATAGGAGAGATGCAGGATAAGCTCCTTGCGGACGACATGTCATTCTCCGAATACATAGAATACATCGAGAACGAATCAGGGATCGTAGAAGAGATCATATCCGAGAGGGAGAAGAAGGGTGAACTCATCGACCGTGTCGAGAACCTGAAGGAATTGCTCTCGGAAGCTGCTGATTTTGAGAAGGCGCATAAATATGTTGAAGGGCATGAGGGAGAAGAGGCTTCGGATGAGGAGGATCTTCTCGATATCGGAACGGCAGATACGACTGCCGGTATATTGCGTCTTTACCTGGACAATGCCGCCCTCTATGCTGAAGGAGATAATTTTGACGATAACGAGGATTATGTGCGTCTGATGACCGTTCACAGTGCCAAGGGCCTGGAGTTCACGGCCGTATTCCTTATCGGCCTGGAGGAGACCATATTCCCGGGTTACAGGGCTATGGATTCCGAGGCTGATCTTGAAGAGGAGAGACGTCTCATGTATGTTGCGGTAACCAGAGCGAAGAAGAATCTCTTTTTGCTCCTGGCTCAACAGAGGATGCTCTATGGCCAGACCCAGTGCAACAGACCGTCAAGGTTCATAGGTGAGATCGACAGGGATCTGCTCTACCCGATGGGTGTTAAGCGCACAACGAGAGAACGTGAGGATATGGAAAGAAGGGAAGCATCCGACAAGGTATCGCTCAGCATATCAGAACAGTTTAAGCAGTCTTCTGCGGCTAAGGCGGTGTCCGGTAAGACCGACGACGGTTCCCTTAAGCCTGAGGAGATAAAGAAGGGAATGAACGTTGTTCATCCCAGGTTTGGAGAAGGTGTCATCATCAAGGTTGAGCTGGTTGGCGGAGATGCATTGCTGTCAATAGATTTTGACGGCATGAAGAAGAATCTTCTCGCCAAGTCAGCGCATCTTAAGAGGGCATGACAGAATTTGTGAAGGAGGATCTTAAGCTATGGATGATCTTGAGAATATGAACAATATTTCTTTCGAGCAGTTTGAGGATCTGTTCTCAAAAGTCCGCGGTGCCGTAACCGTATCGGATGAGAACCGTGACAGGATCCGTCTTGCGTTTGCGACTCAGGACGGGATGAGATCCAAATTCGCAACTCCCGATATTGCTGACCACAGGAGGCGGATCCGGGAGGAAGACTGTGCGGTAAGGACCGCTTTCCAGCGCGATCTCGGAAGGATCATCTACAGTCAGTCCTTCAGACGCCTTAAGCATAAGACCCAGGTCTTCTTTAATCCGGTCAATGATCACATCTGTTCAAGATTGGAGCATGTTATATATGTCAATTACATCTCCCAGGTCATAGGCGGAGCTCTGAACCTCAATAAGGACCTTATCCAGGCTATAGCCTTAGGTCATGACATCGGGCACACACCTTTCGGACATTCGGGTGAGAGGATGCTGTCCAAGAAGTTGAAGGAGAAGGACAGCAGGCTTTTCTTTGAACATGAGGCACACAGTTTGCGCGTGTTGGATGTTCTGGAGAAACATAATGACAGTTTTGGCCTTAACCTGACATTTGAAGTAAGGGACGGGATCCTGTCCCACTGCGGAGAAGCTTATAACGAGAATGTGATCGTTCCCGTGAGAGACAAGAAGCAGGAAGAACTGACTTATCTTGTTCCCAAGAAGGAACGCCGCGGTCCTGCGACCCTCGAGGGATGTGTCGTCAAGATGGCTGACAAGATCGCATATGTGGGAAGAGATGTTGAAGACGCTTTGAGGATGGGTATCGTAAACGATGATTACTTCGTATCGGGTGAGGGAAAATATCTTGGAACGAGCAATGCTGAGATCATAAATTCACTGGTTGAGGATGTCATCGAAAACAGTTTCAATAAGGATGAGATCAGACTGTCTGCGAAGACGGGTGAGGCTCTTGCAGGCATCCTGGACCAAAACCTTAACAAGATATACAAGGCTACCAAGATAACGACATATGAGAGGTATGCCGATCTTATAGTGGCAAGCCTCTTTGATACTTTCATGGATGCTCTTGAGAAGAGGGAACCCGGTGTTGAACCAGCCAATGAGATGATAAGGAAGTTTTTCGGATTTGTAGATGATCATCCGCAGAAAGATGATCCGGAAGACCTTATGCCTCTGCCTATTTATGTAAGCGATTACATAGCAGGCATGACGGACGGATTTGCGATACAGTGTTTCGATGCATTGTTCAGAGAATGCTGACTGAAGTGAGGTAAATTGTTATGGAAAACAATAACGAACAGTACGGCTTTTATGCCATGCTCGACAGGATGCAATATATCAACCGCTGGGGCCTGATGAGGAACAGCAGGACCGAGAACATCAAGGAGCACAGCTTCGATGTTGCGGTAATAGCCCATTCTCTCTGTCTTCTGCATAACAGATTTGCAGAGGAAGGAGATATAAAGCTCGATCCTTACCGTGTTCAGGCATATGCCGTATACCACGATTGCACGGAGATAATAACAGGTGATCTGCCGACACCGATCAAATACCGCAACCGTGAGATAACGGCTGCATACAGGCAGGTTGAGGCTGAGTCTGCCCAGAGCCTCTGTTCTCTTCTGCCCGAATGGATGAGGGATGAATATTTTGAATTGCTCTCTCCCTCTCTTGAGACTGAAGAAGATAAGCTTACTCATAAACTCGTTAAGGCGGCCGACAGGATATCGGCATATATCAAGTGCATCAGAGAAGAAAGCTCGGGCAACAGGGAATTCCGGAGTGCAGGAGAGAGCATAGCCGGATCCATCCGTGCCATAGGATTGCCCGAGGTTGATTACTTTATGAATCACTTCGTTCCGTCTTACGGTTATACGCTCGATATGCTTTCTTCGGGTGAAGATTAAAGGATAAGAGGATCAGATGTTAAGGAAGAGGAAAGAATACTTAGTTCTGTCGATCATTGCGGGCTTTGTCATGACATTGTCCCTTGTCATGTTCGCCATTGCCCAGATGCAGTCACACGGCAGCAGATTATCGGATCAGGATAAGGCCCAAGCCAGAGATATTATATATGCCGCATCCGGACTTACGGGTCTTGAGGATCTTTCATCAGAGCGCGCCCTTGAACTTGCTTCAGGTGGTATCATTTCTGCTTCTGACCATGTCATATCCGTAATGAATTCCCCTGATTATCTTCTGATGGCAAAAGATGATATGTCTTTTGCCAAGGATCTTTTGACAGTTGCAAAGAGCTGTCAGGGCAACGATGTTCCCGGTGCGGGAGATATCTGTGATCTTTTATCTGACCATAACAGTGCATATGTCATAAACAAGGTCATATCAGACAGATCGCGCAAGATGTCTTCGGCTTCCCTGATAAGCGCGGATAAAGGCTCTGGGGTAGAAGGATTTGTAATGGATTCTCCTATCGGAGCTGACAGCGGCTACACAGTCGGTATAAGGGAGACAACAGGTCATATGAACGTTACGGGCAAAGACATCCGTACCGACTTTTTTGTTGACGGGATCTTATACCGCGGTTTCCTGAAATTTACAGGCAATGCCGATGACGGTAACTTCACTCTTGCCTGGGACACCACGGGAGTTGAAGAGGGACTGCATAACGTATATGCCCTGATAAGGAGTTCTGACGGAAGGGGTGCGGTAGCCGGGGCAGGAACGATCAATATTCCTGTTATGACCGAGATCGAAGCTGACAGGGTCACTAAGGGACTGCTTGTCGGAGGAGCGGATTCGTCCTGGTATATCTACGACTGTCACAATAAAGATTGCTACGTGAATATAGTCGGAGCTGATGACGATATCAGTGCATCTCTCTACGATGTTTACGGTAACCTCATAGGCACCGTGGATAATCCCGGAACTTTTACGGAAGCTTTGAGGAGTCATCCCCAGGACATAAAGAAGATAGAGAAGGAGACCGGTATAGAAGGGATATCCAACTGTTTCTATGTGAAGGTCAGCAAGAGTGCTAATTCCACACTTCCCGAAGAAGACGTGTCTTATAAGCTTGTTCAGAGCGCAGATGTTGCCTACTTCAACGGCACCTTCATGGCCGTGGTGGAAAAGCTTGACGGCGGCAATTTAAGACTCGTTGACTATAACGGAGATTTCTATGAGGCCACTGAAGACGAGATAGAATATCTTCCCATCAATGCCCACCTGTCATCCCTCGGGATCAGTGATGCCTCCTCAAGATCTGAGATCAGTATCTGGCCTGACTTCAATACAGATAAGTTCGTATATGCCAAATATCTGTCCAAAGCAAACAGGATAAACGTCACGCCTCTCGCCTGCGAGGGCTTTGCTGCCGATGTCGATGTCAATGTGACTGACGAGAGCGGCAACAGGATAGAAGTTACCGACGGTTCATTCGAACTGGGCAAGGGTGAGAACCATGTCGCTGTCAGGGTCGTGAGCTTTGACGGACGTGAAGAAAACTACGACGTATATGTCTTGAACGGTCTCCCTAATGACGATTTTGCAAGGAACACTTTATCGACTTTCCCGGAAGGTTACTACAGTGGGATCTGGATGCTCCACAAACTCCGTCCTGCCTATTCCTTTACCGCATTCAATGTAACGCCTTCATTCCCTGAGGTCCTGGCAAATGAAGATTCAGGCTACCAGTCTTTGCTTCAGTATTCATCCTACCCGAATTATGTTAAGCAGAACAGCATCGTCTATGATGCTCCCGACTGGATGGCGGCAAAGAATGAAGTCGTGTCCTATTACTTGGATCCCAGGAATTTCCTCCTTGAGGATCGGGTATTCATGTTCGAGAACCTTTCCTTTAACGGTAAAGTCCACACCAGGGAGGGCGTATCCGCGATCATAAAAGGCAGTTTTATGGATACTCCGGACTATGACTATGCCCAATCTATCTATGAGGCGGGCAAGACTGCAAACGTATCACCCTATTTCCTTGCATCCAGGATCTTGCAGGAGATGGGCTTTTCCGGTGAGTCTTCACTTGCAAGAGGAGAGGTAGCGGGTTTTGAAGGAATCTACAATTACTACAATATAGGTTCCTCAGCTTCATCCGAGCCCGGCGTGGCGGTTGCCAACGGAGCCAAGTTCGCATCCGGGGATGATTCAGAGTACATGCTCCCCTGGAACAGCATAGATAAGGCGATAACAGGCGGGGCTCTCTGGATCGCAAAGGGCTACATATCCCGCGGTCAGGACACGCTTTATTTCCAGAAATTCGACATTAAGGGCAAGGACGGGAAATACTATAATCATCAATATGCGCAGAATCTTATGATGGCATATAGTGAATCCATGAGGTACTATAAGAGCTACGAATCAACATCATCTCTTGACAACCCGTTCGAGTTTGTTATCCCGGTATATACCGATCTGCCGGAACAGTATGGGGAACTTCCAAAGGGATGATGCATGAGGTGCCTTAAATGAAGATCAGGAGACATATCACGATAAGGACGGTCCCGCTTTTGATCGTCATGCTTCTTTCCCTGCTTTTGATTCCTGCGGGGGAGGCAAATGCTGCTAATGCCATCGTCCTTTCAGCTGAATGTGAGAAGTCTGTTGTAGGACAGGGAGATCTGGTCAGAATAGATATAACGGCTGACCATTTTCCGGACATAATATCCTTAGGACCGATCGTAGTGAGATTCGATTCCGACAAGGCTCAGTTCTACAAGCTCGTAGAATCGGAAGCCCTTACTTCTTCCATGTATTATTCATTTACCCAGACTTCGGATACTGTAACTACAACTGCTGTCGATAAGATGGCAAGCTTTGGAGATGAGGCCGGAGATGATAATGAGATCAATCCCTATAGTTCTGAAAATAAGACGATCCTCTATTCTCTTTATTTTCGAATATTGTCGTCTGCAGCGGGTACGGCTGATTTCCTGATCGAAAGTGCCGACGGATTCCTGAATGTGAAGCAAAAGGAAGTTAAGAACAGTATCCAGAGCGGTGTTACGCTTATCGTAAACCAGTCCGTATCACAGGATGCAACTCTCACTTTCCTGGATCTTGGCCCTGTTGCCCTGACACCTGACTTTGATCCCCATATCACCGAGTATGATGCCGTCGTTGAAAGATCAGTATCCGCTATCGATGTAAAGACCACGGCAACCAACAACTTCTCGGCTGTTACGGTTAAGGGTAACCGTGCACTTGCCGTGGGTGATAACAAGATAGAGATAGACGTTACAGCCCAGAACGGTCAGACCCATATGACATATGTGATCAACGTTTTCGTTAAGGAGAGTTATGTCCCTGAGAATGCGGTCTTAGTAGACGGAGAAGGAACACTATATAACTTCGTCGATCTTCCTCAGGAATATGATCTTCCCGAAGGCTTCACCCAATCAACGAAGAATCTGAACGGATATCTGGTACCGGCCTTTTCAAAGGATGGTATCCTGAGCGTTATCGTATATCTTTACGATGGTGTTAACCAGCCGGGCTTCTATTTCTACAATGTGAATACCAAGAGGGTAACACCATATGTCAGTGGCGGAACGGTTGTAAGTACAGGCCAGGTCTATACAAACATGTCGGGTAACGACTCGATACCGGTGCCTGACGGATTTAAGTCTTTCGTATTGGAGGCTGAGGATCAGACCGTTAAGGGATACAAGAATTCTGCAGGAGATTTCATCTGCTTCCTGGTCGATGAGCAGGGTAACGGTGATTTTTACCAGTACGATCAGGAGAATGACACCTTCTATAAATATGTTAAGCCGGATAATTCACGCGAACTGATGTACAGGTTCCTTTTTACGATATCTTTCATAGCTGCCGTGACCGAGGCGGTCATTATAATCATCATCGTAACGCTCGTAAGGAAACTAATTGCCGATAAAAGCACCCCCAGACCCAAGAGGGTTTGAGCAATTTGCGATTTGATAATCTTTTTTGAATTGGTAGAATATGTGGGATATGGGAAAAGGAGTGGCAAATGTCTCTTAAAGAATCTATAAAAGCAGTGCTTTACGGAAGCGAGAATCTGAGCCCTACGCAGGAGAAACTGCGTAAGGCCTTCATGTATCTTTGCAGTGGCGGTCTTACCACTGTCGTTAATTTCACCGCTTTTGCCGTCTTCGATAAGCTCGTTAAGACCCAGGTGAACATCAATATCTTCGGCTGGGACTTAGACCTAATGGTCATGTTGAACCAGCTGATAGCCTGGACTTTGGCAGTGTTAACTGCTTATATCACCAACAGGATATTCGTATTCCGTTCCAAGGGTAATGTCATCCGTGAACTTTTGTCTTTCGCAGCTGCCAGGGTCGCCTCTCTCCTTATCATCGAGCTTGGCATACTCTACCTGCAGCTTGCCATAAGCGATAAGGTCTTCGGCTGCCCCCAGGATACGGTATTGGGCTACATCTGGAAATTCGCATTTACCTGCCTATACCTGAATAAACTCCTGAATTCGGTGATCATAGTATTTGCAAACTACTTCATGAGTAAGATCATGGTCTTCCGCAAAGCTGACTGCGTCGACCTGTCGCAGGATAAGAAGGAAGATACAGAAGAAATAACAGAGGAGGCTTCCCAGGCTTCCGGGAACGGAGATGAAGAACATGCCGGCTGACGGCACACCCAAGTTTATCAGTGACAGTCTGAAATTCGGGATCAAGCTCGGGCTTGACAGGATGAGTGTTCTTCTTTCCAGATTAGGTGATCCGCAGAACAAATTAAGATATATCCACATAGCAGGCACCAATGGCAAGGGTTCTGTCGCAGCTTACTGCGCTTATTCGCTTGCCGGGGCAGGTTACCGCACGGGCCTATTTACATCCCCTTTCCTTGTCGATTTCTCCGAAAGGATCAGGATACTGGACGGTGAAGATAAGAATGGTGCTATTCCTTCAGTGGATGTAACGCGACTGACAGATCTTGTGAAAGATGCAGCTTCTGATCTGATAGATGCGGGAGACCCTCCGACGGAATTTGAGATCGTGACTGCGATCTCATTTCTCTGGTTTGCCGAACAGGGCGTTGAAATAGCCGTCATGGAGACCGGCCTGGGCGGCAGATACGATTCGACTAATGTGATAGAACACCCGGAGGTTACCGTCATAACTGCGATCGGCAGGGATCACGAAGACCGTCTGGGTGATACTGTAGCCAAGATCGCATATGAGAAGGCGGGGATCATAAAGCCCGGGTGCCCGGTCGTCTGCATGTCCCCTGACCTCATGATGACCCTGTCAGATGATGAGAAGAAGGATGTTAAAGAAGTCATGAGCCGTGTCGCATCCGAAATGGGATCGGAGATCTTCTTCACGGGCGACAGTGACCTCCTTGAAAGCTGCAGGATGGACGAGACCGGGATAATGTCTTTCATCCTTGACGGATGTGAATATAAGACAAGACTTAACGGCATCCACCAGGCTGCCAATGCTGCTCTTGCGATAAGAGCCTTAAGGATAATTGGTCTTGATGAAGAGACTATAGCAGAGGGTATCCAAAACACCAGATGGAACTGCAGGTTCGAGATATATAAGACTTGCCCGGTCGTCATCTTCGACGGCGGACATAACCCCCAGGGAGCGGCAAGTTTTGCCGACAGCTTTAACAGGGCCCTCGCCGGATCTCTTAAGGGACGACCTTTGAGGATGCTGATCGGAGCCATGGCCGACAAGGACATAGACGGTATCATCAAAGCCTATCTTGAGGCCGGTCTTGATGTACGTGAATTCTTCTGTGTAAGACCTGATAATCCGAGAAGCATATCGCCCTTTGAACTATCTAAAAAGATCAATTTTGTGTATAATAATGCGGATATAATCTTATGCGATGACAGATACGACGGATTAGAGGATGCATATCATAGGTCATGTGAAGACGGAATGCCCCTCGTAGTAACGGGATCGCTCTATCTTGTAGGTGATCTGAGATCGCATATGAAAGGAATGGACTGATGCACGATTACCAAAGCCTCTTGCTCTACATGGTGCCTATCGAAGAGAAGGATCTTATCCTTTTCGATATGGGCGCGGAAGAGAAGGCAAGGATCGTAAAGCAGTATAATCACGCGCTTGTCAATGCCCAGGGCGACGGAACGGATGTTGCCGAGATCTTCTTAAAGCCCCTCATCGCAAACTACCAGAAGTGGGGAGACACCGCACTGATGTTCGGACTCTGTCTTGCCCGCGAAGGAAGATTTGAGAGAGCCGAGCAGAGCCTGCAGTTCGCCATCGCGAATGTTCTGGGTAACGAGAGATATCTTGCTATAGCTCAGGACGCATTGAAGATGGTGCGCGACGATATGAAGAATCCCGAGTCAGCCAACATCCCCAAAGAGCTGGATGAGAAGCTGATGGATAAGAAGATGGCCGAATCCGGGTCACCGGCTGACAGGCAGAACTATCAGGCTCCTATCCTGGTCAAGGCTTCCAAGGCTGCCCCCAAGAACAACATGGCAACTCCCAAGGAGCGCCGTGATGTCATGATGAGATCCGGCAGCGTGGGAGATGCACTTCCGGATGATTCCATCGATATCGAGCCGATGAAGTCTCCTGCTGAGAAGATGAGACTTACCGTACGGATCATAATCATCTGTCTTATAATCGCTGCAGTTGCAGCAGGCGTAGTCTTCGGACTTATCCCTCTGGGAAGTAAAATGCAGACCGCATCCGATAACGAGAAGAAGATAAACTATCTTCTGGATAAATTTGAAGAGAAAAAAGACGATCCGGAAGTCGCAGGCATCCTTGAAGACTATGCCCGCGAGTTCGGAATTGGAGGAAACAAATGAGATATATAAGCACAAGAGGTAACGGCGGATCTTATACGGCTGCCGAAGCGATCCTTACGGGAATCGCTCCTGACGGCGGACTCTTCGTTCCTGAGACTATCCCCCAGTTATCGGAGGATGAACTCTATGCCATGAAGAACATGCCTTTCTATGAACTGTCGGCAACTGTTCTTTCCAAGTATCTTGACGGCTTTACATTTGACGAACTCATAGCTTACACAAGAAGCGCATATTCCGAGGAGAAGTGGGGCGAAGATCCTGTTCCTCTCGTACAGCTCAACGCATATAACGACAGGGAATATATCCTCGAGCTCTGGCACGGGCCCACATGCGCATTCAAGGATGTCGCGCTCCAGCTCCTGCCTCATCTCATGACGGCTTCCGTAAGGAAGTGCGGCGAGAACAAGAAGATCGTTATACTGACTGCCACATCCGGCGATACCGGCAAGGCAGCTCTTGAAGGTTTTAAGGATCTTCCCGGAACCGAGATCATCGTTTTCTATCCTACGGGCGGCGTATCCGATGCCCAGAAGCTCCAGATGGTAACGACGGGCGGCAGCAACACCCACGTTATCGCTGTCAACGGCTGCTTCGACGATGCCCAGACAGGTGTTAAGAACATCTTCGGCGATAAGGAATTCGGAGAGAAGCTTTCTTCTAATGGCATAAGACTGTCTTCAGCCAATTCGATCAACTGGGGCCGTCTTGCTCCTCAGATCGCATACTACGTATATTCTTATGTATCTCTTCTTAAGGAAGAGAAGATAGAGATGGGTGACCAGATCAATATCGTTGTTCCCACGGGTAACTTCGGCAACATCCTGGCTGCCTGGTATGCCAAGAGCATGGGTGTCCCCATAAGAAAGCTCATCTGTGCATCCAACCGCAACAAGGTCCTCTGTGACTTCTTCAGTTCGGGCAAGTACGACCGCAACAGAGAGTTCTATAAGACAACATCCCCTTCGATGGACATCCTGATCTCTAGCAACCTTGAGAGGCTCCTCTTCGAGATCTCGGGTAAGGACAGCGCAAAGGTCGTAGATTGGATGGCAAGTCTTGCCAATGAGGGAGTCTATTCCGTCGATCCCAAGACATTAAAGCTCCTGCAGAAGATCTTCGTCGGAGGTTTTGCCGATGAGGCAGGCGTTGCCAAGACGATCTTAGACGTTTACGACAGGACCGATAATGTCATCGACACCCATACTGCTGTAGGATTCAATATCTACGGCAGATACCATCAGAGGTCTTCCGATGAGACGAAGACGGTATTCGTCTCCACGGCTTCACCCTTCAAGTTCGCTCCTGCCGTTATGGATGCGCTCAGGGGTGAAGGTTATTCCGAAGGGAAGGACATCGATACCCTCATTGCCGAACTGTCCGAAGAGAGCGGCCTTGAGATCCCCGAGAGCATCGCCACCCTCAAGGATAAGCCGGTAAGGCACACCGATGTCATCGACAAGGAACAGATGAAGGCGAAAGTAGAAGACATATTACTTATTTAAACATCAACGGCTTTTTCATTTATTGGAAA
>JAGAAI010000041.1 GCA_017615325.1 Clostridiales bacterium
CACAAGATTCCTGTCCTCTTCCGCACTCATACCGGTGTGCGAACTGTCAGAAAACCTGATCGCTGAATTATCGTAAGTAAGATGAGGCTCTTCCTTCCCATAGTGAGTTGCGATCTTAAGGTCCTCATTGACCTTAGGATCAGACTGCAAAGGACGGTCCGAAGATAAATTCTCCGGAACCTCGTATAAATGTTTGGGACCTGTCCTCATATTGTTTTCGCTCATGGGAAGATTATACACCATCAGGGAACACGTACTACCCAGCCCCTGTCATCTTTCATGAGATAGTTGTTGGCAAGAGCGAATTCTACGCCCGCTGATGCAGCCTTAAACGCATTCGAAGTAACTGCAACTCTCTTGCAGCCGAAAGCAGAAGCCACCTCTTTAATCAGGTCTTCCTGAGGCATTCCGTACTGTTCAAGCGTTATGCTGATCGCAGCCGCAGCAAGTTCTTCAACGGCGATATCCGCTATATCCCTGTCCCCTCCGGTACGGTAGGTGTCTTTGACATCGCCTATGTCCGAAGGAGATCTGTAGATAAACTTCTTCCTCCCGTCTTCAGCCGTAAGATCAGGGCAGCAGACTTTGGCATAACGCACGATATATAAAGCTCTTGCCATTATCTTGGGAGTGACCTTAGCAATATCACAGGCTTCGCAAAGCCTCTTAACAACGAGATCAAGACTGACCGGAGCCTCTGTCTCAACGATTTTCTGAACGTCTTCTGCGAGCATCCTGACGGTTGTATCAGAACCCTCCTTACATAAGGCTTCAACCGTCATTGGGTGATGCGCAAGTTCGGCTTTAACATAAGGTATAGCCTGTGATTCGTCATCACTCAGTTTTTTTTTACGTCCTCCGGCGGATCCTGGTCTTCTTTAACTTCTTCTGCTGCTTCGCTCACGGCAACAACAGGGTCAGCTGCAACAGACTCATCTGCTTGTGGTTCTTCGACAGGCTTTTCTTCCCTGCTCTCCAGAGCAGCCTTTATCTCAGCCATTACGCTGTCAGGATCTTCCCACCATTCGATGACTCTTACACGGATAAGATTCCAGCCCAAGCCCTTGAGCAGAGAAGGCTGAGAGACTTCTCTTGCGGATGTCGTCTTTGAGGCGTTATATGTAGCGCCATCCAGAAGGATACCGAGCTTATAAGCATCCGGCACTTCTTTATCACAAACACCGATATCGACCTTGAAGGATGACTTACCGATATTCTTATCGCACGTATATCCTTCCTGTTCAAGCCTTGCGATTATCTGATCCGCAACACCGCAGAAAGAAGCGCTCCTGTCAATGATCGGATTATTGGAATCTGCGCTCTGAACAACTTCAAGATCAGCATCCCAGGCGGAACTTCCTGCCGCGTAATCGAGGAATCTCCTGAATGCGACAACACCGTCTGAACTGCCGTCGTTTAACTTGATATCTTCAGGTCTTAATGAAGAGAAGACCTTCATCTCGCTCCTTGAACGGGTAACGGCAACATTAAGTCTTCTCCAGCCTCCGTCACGGTTCAGAGGGCCAAAGTTCATGTAGATCTTGCCTTCCTCATCCTTGCCGTAAGCAACGGAGAAGAGGATAACGTCACGCTCATCACCCTGAACGTTCTCAAGGTTCTTAACAAAGATCGGTTCTTCCTGATCGTAGAGCCATTCTTCGAATGCTCGGTCTTCGGCGCACTTTGTCATAATGAGGTCATCTATGAGATTCTGCTGATTGATGTTAAAAGTAACGACACCAATACTGCAGGGCTTGCCACCGCTCTCCTTGAACCTCTGATAGATGTCGTCGGCAACGGCATTTGCTTCGACTTCGTTGACTCTTCTCTTACCTCTTTCGAAAGTGCCGCCCATATCGACCAGGGAGACCTTGGAAACCCTGTTGTCGGCTGACGGGAAGGTATAGAGTTTGCCGTCGTAGAAGGAACGGTTCGAGAAAGTGATAAGACTCTCGTGGCGGCTCCTGTAGTGCCATGCAAGATACATTGAAGGCATACTTACTGCAAGGCAGTCATCCAGGATACTCTCAAGATCTTCGAATACTCCGTCACCGTCAATAAGATCAGGTGTGTTATATGCTTCTTCTGTCTGTATCGTCTGGAAGAAAGTCGTAGGAGGCATCTGGTTGGGATCGCCAACGATAACGGCATTGTTGCCTCTTGCGAGAACACCGACAGCCTCAGCTGTAGGGATCTGGGAAGCCTCATCGAAGATAACCGTATCAAAGGTCAGTGAACCGGGCTCAATGTACTGGGCTACGGAAATAGGACTCATAAGCATACAGGGACAGATCTTAAGGAGCAGATCTCCCATCTGCGAGATAAGTGTTCTTATCGATACGCCCCTGCCACGGCTCTTTATGGCATGCTGCATTATTCCTATACCGGAATGGGGATTAACATCCTTGGTAAGATCAGGACGCTTCTTGGCAAGCCTCATATAGATTTCCTGACGCGTGACCTTAACGAACTCATCGTCAGCTTCGGCAAACTGTCTTACCTTCTCTTCGAAGATATCAGATGAGAAGCTCTTAAGGATCTCTTCGGAATCTATATACTTTTCGGCAAGATCCTTGGACAGTCTCTTGCGGAATGCAGGTATGAGTTCATCAGAGCTTACTTCACCGTTGATAAAACTCTCTGCAAGATTGACTGCGCCAAGCCCGCGGACCTTGGCAGTAGAGTTATTGAAGAGCACATGACCTCTAAGGTTCTCAACATTTGCCAGTATAATATCCATCCTCTTGTCGGACTCATCAAGTGATACAAAATCACTGCCTTCCTTGAATGTCAGGATATCGTTTACTGCTCCATACGATTCAACGAATCCGTCGTATGAGCTCTTATAGCTCTCTGCAGCCGTCTTGACTTCAGCATCAGATGAAAGCATCTTGATAAATGATGTTATGCCTGCGATATGAGAGATCTTTCCTAATGCGTCTCTCGCAGTTACCGCTTCGTTCTTCAAGGCATTGGCTCTTGCTGAATCAGTTATCTCAGGCATCTGTGCCCTGTAACCGTCAAACATCGAATTAGCTTTTGCCAAAGTCTGCTTAAACTGATCGAGTTTTACGAATTCAGCACGAAGATCGTTCTTGACCTGCCCTGCCGTCTTATCTTCCGCTCTGATCTTCTTATAAAGAGAGGACAAAGCCATTGAGCGCAAAGGTCCGATCTTACCCTGTGCATCGTCAAACTCAGTCAGAAGAGGCGCAGCATCTCTATTGAGGAATGCAGGATCCCATCTTGTAAGAAGATCATCTCTTATAGCAAATGCAGAAGCATAAATATCGCTCATTGAGAGAATGTCGTTGATAGTCTTCTCGCTGTCACCCTGTGAGATCAGATAAGGTGGGAGATTGGAGCATGACAGGCACTCGGAGATCAGGTCGCCAAAAGACTTAAGTGACTGGTCACTGTCGTCTCCTGCAGGAAGATTAACTCCGCACCTTGCAGCATTATCTATATTTTTCTGCCTTATCTCTTTAAGGGCAGAGGCCTTAGCTTTGCAAGCATTGACTGCAGCAGTTGTAGAGTCTTTCATAGTCTGGCTGTATTCATTTGTTCTTACGAATGCAAGATCATCCGAACCGCCCTTCTTGGCAACTGACATCTCACCCAGAACCGCTTCGATCTCATCACCAGATTCGATCTTAAAGTCATCGAAAAATCCCTCAGGGAAGGATGCAACATCAGGTGCAGCAGAGTTTTCTGCATACATGTTGATGAGCTCATAAACCGTATATCCGGAATCATGTTTCTCATGAAGGGCCAGTACATATTTATCCAGCTCTTCCCTTCTGGCTTTAAGCGCTTTGAGCTTCTCATCGTAGTCGGGAGAATCCGTCTTGCCAAGCTTGATCTCGCTTGCGATACGGAGCTGCTCTACTATATGGCTCTTCTTGGCCTTGTTGGAGTGAAGTTCCAGACAGAAAGGCGCAATGCCGATCTTCTCGAGTCTTGAATAAACAACGTCGAGAGCAACCTTCTTCTCGGCAACGAAAAGAATAGTCCTGTCGTTAGCGATACCGTCTGCGATCATGGAGGTGATCGTCTGTGATTTACCTGTTCCCGGAGGGCCGTGCAATACGAAAGTCTCGTCGTGGCTTGAGGCCCAGATCGCATCTATCTGCGAAGAGTCGGCAGTAAGCGGCAGGAAAGGTTCCTGGTCGATATTATCAGGTCTTGTGGATATATTCAGGATCTCTTCTGTAGCAAGGCCCGTGCAAAGGCTTCTGACGATCTCATTCTTGCAGATCTTATAACGGTTCTTGTGGAGGTCATTCCACATTACAAAACGGCTGAACGAGAACAGACCCAGAAGAACTGTATCTACAACATCCCAGCCTTCAAGGCCGTCGACCGCTGCCTTGAAGATCTCTTTGACCCGGTTTACATCAACACCGGAGTCATCCTGCGGAAGTCCCGAATCGAAATCAGGGATCTCTATTCCGAAGTCCTGCTTGAGTTTTTCGATGATGGTTATATTGAGCAAGGTATCTTCATCACGTCTTTTGACCTTATAACCAAGAACTATCGACTTGCGGGTGATTTCACAAGGGATAAGTAGGATAGGAGCATAAAGGTCCGTATCAGAATCCTTCTGTCTCCACTTGAGGAAAGTGGTTGCAAGATAGAGTGAAGATGCTCCATTCTCCTCTTCTACAACCTTACCCTTACGGAACATATCCTTGATCTTGTCATCAAGCGCGCCACGGGTCATGTCGGTATAGATCTTATCGGATTCGAACTCTTTTGCGATCTTGCCTTCTTCGTCAGCAGGCATGTCTTCCATGCCGTAGTCCTTCTCTTCGAGACCGGCATCAGACAAAGGGCAGATCTTATAGTCCTTATCAGAATTAAGCCTGTCTTCCATTGTTGCAGGATCAGCAACAATCAGGCGGATCATCTGGGTCTTTCTGGCATTTAGGAGATTATTCCTTAAACTCAAGTCAAGGAGCTTACGCTCCCACATATCAAACTTTTTATTCAATACAGGATCAGACTTATCGGGATCATCATCCTGTGCAGCTTCAACCTTCTCTTCCTGCTGCACAGTTTCTGCAACAGGTTCGGAAGGCTCTGTTGTCTGGGTTTCTTCCTGAACCGGCTCAGCGGCTTCTTCCGCCTGAGGCTCAGCCTGGACCGCAGTATCGGACTCAATCTCTTGAGTTTCCGTGTTCTGAACTTCCTGGTTTACGTTATCCTGAACATTCTGATCATCCATAAGAGTTTCCTCCGATACGGGTTATATAGGGGTATTATAACCCAAAAAGAGGGGCCTGGATTAACTCTTTAGATATCTTCTGTGGTTTTTGTAATCAGGATCATATTTGGCGACCTCGGCCCAGAACCTGGGGGAATGATCGAGGTGCCTCATGTGGGCATATTCGTGGATAACGACGTATTCTATTACATCGACGGGCTTTTCGATCAGGCGGTAAGAGAACTTCAATGTGCGCTTAGAAGGAACGCATTCGCCCCAGAACGACTTGAAATTCCCGAATTGTATCTTGTCAGGGCTCGGAAGACCCATTGCCTTCTCGGTCCTGATGCAGAATTCATAGACCAAGTCCTTAAGAGTCTGCTTCTTCCAAAGTTCTAGCTTACGCCTTACGTATTCAGGATCTTCACTGTGGATCGAGAAAACAAATATGCAGTTATCGTCGTATTCGATATTGTTCCTTGCAGACGGGATTACTTCCAGGATCAGGTCTTTGCCAAGGAATCTTACAAGAGAGCCGTCTTCTATCTTCGCGCGCTCCATCTCCTCCTGCTCCTTCTCGTATGCCTTCTGCATGCCGTTTATGAGGAAGGGTATGTTGCTTCTTATGAATTCGTTTATCTCACTTTCGGGAACGTAGTAAGGACAAGAGACCGCAAAAGAAGACGAGGTCTTCACCCTCATGTTCACGCGCTTGATCCTTTTCCTTGTGATGGTGTAAGTGACCTCGCGGCCGTCTATCTCGATCGCTCTATAGGCAACACTCATACGAGCTTGTCGAAGTTCTTGCCTGCTACCTCACGCATCGTGACACCGCTTGCAGAAAGCCTCGTCTCAATATGCTCCTGCTCCTTGGGACGCTTGATCTTAAGAGTCGTCGTCTTGATCATCTCTTCCTCGGAGAATACATAGTGGTGTACATACTTATATGCAGGCATCTGGTGGTTAGCATCGTTTATACGGTCGTTAAGATATGCTTCGACGGCTGCGTCGTCAGGCTCGACCTTATCGCCCAGAGCCCTTCCTATCTCCTTACGGTTGATGAGGATCTTGGCGCAGATATCGATCGCGGAACGCTCATTGGCATAGCCCCATACGAAAGCCTCGGATACACCGGGGATCTCGGTCAGGACGGCCTCTATCTCCTCAGGGAAAGCCTTCTTACCGTTTGTAAGGACGATCATGGACTTAACTCTGCCCGTAATGTGGATACAGCCCTTCTTGTCGATATAGCCCATATCGCCGGTCCTGAACCACCCGTCCTCGAAAACTTCCGCCGTGGCTTCCTCGTTCTCGTAGTATCCGGTCATGACACAGTCGGATCTGGTCATGATCTCGCCTACTGCCTTGGGGCCTCTCATCTTCTTTACGGAAGGATCCAGATCGATCTTAACTTCGATACCGGGCAGAGGGCGTCCTACGGAGCCGTGGACATTGCAGGCCTCGCTGGTAACAGAGATAACAGGCGATGTCTCGGTAAGACCATAACCCATGTACATGTCGATACCGAGGTCCGTAAACGCATCGATATACTTCTTGTCGATGCCTGCGCCGCCTATTACGACCATACGGAGATTGCCGCCCAGCTTATCAAGAACAGTCTTGAAGACGTTACGTCTCAGGTCAAGACCGCATCTTCTTAAGAACCTGGTTATAAACCTTGCGATCTCGATCGTGCGTTCCTTGCCCTGGGCCTTGATACCGTCTTCCAATTTAGAGTAGATATTCTCATAAAGGAGAGGCACCGAGATGCAGACATCCGGCTTCCACTCTTCGTAGTTCTTGACGATATATCTCAAGCCGTCGCACATGCAGATACAGCCGCCTGCGGACAGGATGAAGAAATCACATGTATTCTCGAAAGTATGGTGCAGGGGCAAGATAGAGAAAGCCCTGTCGCCCTTATGTACATCCAGTGTCTGGGCAATTGCATAGACATTGGATACGATATTGTCGTGCGTGAGAAGTACACCCTTACTCATGGAAGTCGTTCCTGATGTAAAGAGGATGATCTTAGGCACGTTAGGATCTATCTCGACATCATCGTAGGAGCTGTCTCCTGCAGATACGAGCTTGGCTCCCTCGCCTACAAGATCATAGAAATCACAGAACCTGTCATCATCAGGCCAGACTTCATCTGCCGTATTCTTCTTGGAGGCAAGGCCTTCCTTATACATGATGACAAACTTTTCGACATATACCTTGATCTCGCCGTCATCCATCTTCTTGGCGATGGATTCCATCATCTTCTGATGTTTATGGTGATAAATAAGGATCTTTGTCTTGGATCTGGTAAGGAGCTGGATCAGCTCGTCCTCGGGAAGAGCCCTGTCCAAGGGGACTCCAATGTGTCCGCTGCCCAGAATGGCATTATAGGCAACGAACCACTCGTAAGAGTTCTCGCCGACGACGCCAACAGGGGCATCGCCCAGGTTCAATGAAAGAAGATATGTGCCGAAATCCTTGATATCTTCCCCGAATTCATAAAATGTACGGTGGATCTCAGAAGTCTGAGGTGATCTTCTGAATATAAATGCGTCTACTTCACTGTGCTTCTTGCAGGCATCCGTCATGAGCTGATGGATGTCCCGGGCCTTGCTGGCCTTATATATAGCTGTTCCCGTAACAGGATTCATAATGCTCTCCCTTATAAAAACTAATAGAAAATATAACACAAACTCCGTCTCTTGCAAACAAAAGGAAAGAAAATTATTATATTAGGGAACAAACGGAGGTAACCCGATGTCTGATAATACTCAAAAACCGGCAAACGACAAGCCGGCATCCAAGAGAGGCGAGCACCACGCTGCCCTTGACGAGAAGTACCCCACCAAGAGGGGGCCGATGGATGTCCTGGCAAAGAACATATTCTTACTTCTTACGCATATCACCTGCGACATGAAGTGCTATCACAAAGAGAATTTCCCCAAGAACAACCCCTACGTTGTAGCTTCCAACCATCAGAGCTACCCCGACGGAGTTCTTATAATCGATTATCTGCCCAAGGGCCATTTTAAGTGGATGTGCTGTCTTGCAGCATCTGACCTCGAGACAGACCACGGCTCCCTCGGCCGCCTTATCATGAGAGTCGGGCGCGGGATCGCCGTCGACAGATACGGTAACCCCGTAAGAGGCCTCATCAAGGCCAAGAAGGAAGTCGAGAAAGGCAACATCTGCTTCGTCTTCCCTGAAGGCACGAGATCCCATACCGGTAAGTTAGGCGAGATGAAGGACGGCGCGGCATACCTTGCCATCAAGGCCAATGTCCCCCTCGTCCCCGTTTATATTAGCGGCGCCTATCAGATCTGGCCCAGGACCCAGAAGCACCCTCACCCCTTCAAGGGCTTCCTCAAGAGGAAGAAGATCAGGATCTACATCGGCGAACCCATGCACGCCAAAGATTACAACAACGATCCCCACGAGATGACCGCTGCTTTCTGCCAGTGGATGCACGACATGGAGGACAAGTACTGGGATCCGGATCTTGCTTTCGACTGATATCCTTATCTTTTCGGGATTATTGATCAAACAATGAGGCTGCCTCAACTGAGACAGCCTCAATAATTTGCATCCTATTTACCCGATAACCTTACTTCACATCGTCATCCGTAAGGATATCGCCTCTCTCGACGCGGTCGATGAGTTCGGTCGCCTTGGCAACCTGCTTCTTGTTCTGCTTCATGACGTAGCAGCGCATCTTAGGCATCGAGTATGTCTTGGCAGATGTTCCGGTACCTGAAACAGCATAGCTCTTGATCGTCCACTCGGCATTGTCACCAAGCTGCATCTTGACCAGTTCCTCAATCTCGCTGTTCTCGAAGTTGGTAACAAACATACCGGACATGCTGTCCATGATGGAACCGTAGTTAAGAAGGACTGATGACTTGCTCTTTGTAGCTTTTGTGATGATGGCGGAGATGACTCTCATCTGGTTCTTGCCTCTCATATTATCGCCTTCACCGAAAGCATATCTCTCACGGGCAAATACAAGAGCCTTGGCGCCGTCCATGTAGTTCCAGCCCTTCTCGAAATGGTAACCCTTGACGTTGCCGGAATTGAAGGACTTGGGAGAATATACATCGATACCGCCCAATGAATTGATGAGCTTCTCAAAGCCCGTAAAGTTGATCTGACCGTAGTAGTTTACTTCGCAGTCGTAAAGATCAGCCAGAGCTTTTATCGAGTTATTAACGCCATAGAGTCCCAGGTGGGTAAGCTTATCCATGGTCCCGTTGCCTGCAGGGTTGGGAACATAGTAGTCACGGGGCGTATTGAGAAGCAGGATCATCTTGGACTTGGGGTTAACTACTACAAGGATGTTAACGTCGGATCTGCTCTTCTTTAAGACCTTTGCTCTTGTATCAGAACCAGATACATATACAATGAAGGGTTCCTCGGAGATCGAGGCTACAGGCTTTGTCTGATCCTTGATCGATACCGTTGTCTGATCGGGGATATCGGGATCATCATCCTCACCGCCGCCATACTGGGCCTGATACTGCTTATATGTGTCGCTGGAGATCTCGACCTCGTAGAGAAGTCTTGCCTTCTCCTCCCAGTCTGCAAACTCTTCAGTCTCGGAAAGGAGATCTGCATATGCTACGTTGATAAGGACTGCTCCGTCAACTCCGTCGTAGAGCGCCTGGGCAACTTCTGTTACGGAAGCATAGAGCGATGTCTCAATGGGACCGCCTAACTCCTTCTCGATCTCGTCTGTTGCGACCTTGGTGTTGACATCGTCAAAACCCTCCATGATACCGAATTGGTAGCCCTTAAGTTCTGCTATTGTCTGGGCCTTATCTTCTTTAAGAACATATATACCAACGGAAGCCTCTAACGAGGAATCATCATCCGTGATCTTGTTTATCGCATTGATAGCCTTATAGAGGGCATCTGCACCAAAGAAAGAAATAACAACTACGATAACTGCAAAGACTATTCCGAAGATCCTTCTTATCCTTTTTGCTTTTGAAGGACCTTTGTCTATCCCCAACCACAAAAGGAGCAAGGTTATGATCATAAGAAGCAACAGAGCTGCAAACACGATGACAAGATACTGGGTCGGAAGGACACCTAGCCTCATTACATTGAATACGATCATGGCTTCTGCCGCTGCCTGGATAATAAGAACAATAATGACTAATGGCAACCATTGTTTCTTAGTTAACATAAATCCATACCTCCCTTGATTGCCCGGCTATTATACCATACAATCAATCGCGTAAAAATCCCGGGCAGGACTGCCCGGGGTTCTTGTAATTAAAGATTAATAAAAGCTGCGATCATATTGATCAGAAGAGATCAACACTACCGTCATCCTTACCGTTGATGAAGTAGTATGCCTTGTTCTCCTCAGGCTTTACATAGATCTCAAGAGTCTTGATGTTCTCCTTGTAAGCCTTGTTTACCTTCTTAACAACTGCATCGTAGGAAACTTCGCTGCCAGCAGCCTGGATAACGAACTTCTTAGGAGCAACTGTCTTCTTAGCTACCTTCTTTGCAGCAGGCTTCTTAGCAGCTGTCTTCTTTGCAGCGGGCTTCTTAGCGCAAGCCTTCTTAGCACAAGCCTTCTTTGCAGGAGAAGCAACCTTTACTTCTTTCTTATCATCCATTTCTTGTAAACCTCCGTTTTTTGGATGGTTATAATATATACTTTTCAATTTTTCGGTCAACACGATTACGTGTATCAAAAATGTATAAGTTTTTATAATGTATATGTCGTATCACTTGTTAATATGAACAATCGAACGTATCGATTATTGTGCAATTGATCAATCAGAAACAACGACTCCCTCGACGATCTTTACCCACTGATCAAGCTCATAATCCTTAGTTGATTCGATGAAAACATACTTGTCATCAGCGAGCATGTATTCAGCGTTAGTGATCTTGCCCATAAATCCCCGGAATATAACCTCATGTCCGGCAACGACAGTTGACTGGATCTCATCAGTTGAATCACTCTTCTGATCATCCAGGAAAGCTACGATCCTCTCTTCACTATCCAGATTGTTAACATAGACCTTAACGCTGTTTTTGGTCTTGAGTTCATAACCGGTGCTTACTTTGTAATCAGCAAATGGCAGGACATTCAGAGTTACCGGACAATCTGCACCAAGCTTATCTATCCCTCTGCTGTCAACATCACCGATCGCCATCGAGTAGCTGTTCTGGCCTGCGGGGTTAAACGGAACATAGTTTTTTGTATCCATATCCAGTTCAGCATCAACGGCAGCATCGGTATCCTGCTCTTCAGCTCCGCCTGCTATTGCAGGGTTATCAGCTGTTTTTTCAGCTTTGGCCGTATCAGCCATCTCAGCATCCATAGCTGCTGACATGTTTTTCATCATTCCGGATGAGCCCATCGAGATAACGATCCCTGCGACGATCAATGCTGCAAACAGAGCTGTTGCAACCGGTATAACAACGAAGAGAGGCACTCTCTTTTTGGCCTTTACATTTTCGGCCGGGATGCTCAAGTCCTCGAGCCTTATGTTAGAGAGGATCCTGTCCCTAGAATCCTTACTGAGATCAATGCTTTCCATAGCTTCCTTGTAATCTCCTCTCAGCTTATCAAATTCCATACCCGTATTCCTCCTTCAATATCGTCTTCAGCTTATCCCTTCCCCTGGAAAGATTCGATCTTACTGTCGCTTCCTTCATGTTAAGGATCTTCGATATCTCCGCTGTAGAATAATCTTCACAATAGAAAAGATGTATTACTTCCTTATATTTGACCGGCAGTTTCTCGCAGGCCTCCAATATGAATGAATGATCTTCGCTATTGTCTGTCGTGTCTTTCGTTGCTATCTCCTCATTAAGTTCTACGGTCTGGTGCCTTGCGTTGTACTTGATCCTGTTCTTGGAGATGTTGGAAGTGATCGTCATGAGATATGAGAGCTCATGTTTTGTGTTCTCGAAAACCGGTCTTGCGCGCAAGAGCTGCAAAATGGAATCCTGAACTATCTCTTCCGCATCCTCCTTGTTATGTACGTATGAGAATGCAAGTCTTAGGATCGCATTCCCGTAGTTGTCCAGCAGATATGCTGCCCGGTCGTTCATCTCTTCCCTGTCGAAGGTCGAATAATCGATCTTGCCCGTTGCCGCCTGCTCCTTATCACCGGATGCGGCAGAAGAGATCAATACCACCATCCTGTAAAGAACAGCGGGTATATCAAATGTTCTTACCAAAGTACTCAAGGCCTTAAGTCTCCGATCTTTCATCTAATACCGTCTGCAGGTATCTTTTATATTGTAATACAACGCCGATCGATCGAATGTTGCATTTTCGTATGATAAAATATCAAAAAAGTCAAAGGGAGAAAGATCATGGCTTTCATTAAGTTTAAAGACACATCCATAGGCAACAGTTATAATATGACACTGCTTGTTACCGATATCGAACAGAGAGTTACCCAAAAAGGCGATCCTTATTGCGCGATTACCCTGTCAGACGGAACAGAATCCGCAAGGGGCAACATGTTCAATTCCATCACGATCGATGCGCTCAAGGAAGACGGCATCGAGACAGGATCCTGTGTCGAATGCGAGATCAGGGTATCTCTTTATAGAGACAACAAGAACTACACGGTAGATGCCATCTCCAAGGCAAACCTGTCGGACGAAGACATGGGCAAGCTCATAATCATGCCCCCTGTATCTATCAAGAATCTTTTCTATAACATCTTAAAGAATGTTAAGGAGTCGTCCGGCAGACCCTACGATCTTAACTCACCGGAAGTCCCGGCTGACGACTACTCATTAACAGCACTTACTACCAGGCTCCTCTGGAAGAACCGCACGGCATTCATAAAGTCTTCCGCAGCGAAAGCCATGCACCACAACCTCTACGGCGGCTTGGTCTACCACACATCAAGGATGACGGATGCTGCAATAGCTCTCTGCCAGGCTTATCCTGATCTTAACCGCGAACTTCTTGTCTGCGGCGCTGCCCTTCACGACATCGGCAAGATCGTTGAGCTCGCTACATCCGCCATCGGCACTGCCGATTATACTGTTGACGGCAGGCTCTTAGGGCATGCTGTGATCGGCATGGACATGATCAGCGCCCAGGTAATGGAAGACGGCGGCAACTATGACGCCGAGCAGGTCCGCCTCTTAAAGCATATGCTGGCATCCCACCACGGAGTCCTCGAGTGGGGCGCTATTATGGAGCCAGCCATAAAGGAAGCTATGGTCCTCCACTTCATCGACATGATCGACAGCAGGATGTATATGTTTGAGACAGGCTATTCGACTGTAGAACCCGGAGAACTCACTCAGAAGATCTTCGGAATATCGGGAGATAATGCCGCAACTATCTATAAGTCACCTTATTTGAATAATTGATTTCCTATTGCAACTTCTGCGGGCCTTAAGCGAGGCCCGCTTTTTATTTGTGTAGCCGCCATCTCACTTTGGCGACTGTAAAAGGCCGTTTTGGCAACTCTACAGTCGCCAATTCGAGCATTTACAGTCGTAAGCGGGATCATGACACTGTAAAACCCTCTGGAAGACACTGTACAGTGTCAAATAACAGCATTTACAGTGTCTTAACTAACATCACAAAAAAGATGCCGCTTTTAAGGCGGCATCTCATCAGATATTAATTCAATCCCGAAAAGGTCAGGACACAGGCCTCTGTGCTCCGCAGTCAGGGCAGAATCTTGATCCGATACCTGTCTTTCCGCAGGAAGGGCAATTCCATGTGGATGCAGCTTCTCCTGCTTCCTTGCCTGCGACCACATCGCCTACTCCCTCGCCTATCTTCTGGGAGTCGCCCATGATGGGATTAAGAGCTTCGCGGGTCATGTTCATGACGCCGCCCATCGCACCGAGGGTAACCCCAAGCCCGGCGATATCGCCGACTGCTCCGCCGCCTGCCGAACCTGAACCTCCGCCGGTGATGCCGTTCTGCATCGCTTCGAGACCGACCTGTCTTGCAGTCTCATCCTTATAGCTGTAGCCTTTCATCTTCATCTCTTCAGCTTCAGCCTCTGCCTGCATCTTGTATGCATCGGCCTCGGCCTTTGCCTTGATCATGAGAGCATCGGCCTCACCC
>JAGAAI010000042.1 GCA_017615325.1 Clostridiales bacterium
CCGATACCATCGTCTGCGGAAGGACAGACACGCTCTATGTAACTGGCAACAAGTCGTCCGCGACCTGGTCCTCCTCGGATGATAAGATCGCCACAGTCGATAAGAACGGTGTTGTGACTGGCAAATCTGCCGGGACTGCTACCATCAGCGCAAAGTTTGATGGAAAGACATTCACATGCAAGGTCACGGTCCTTTATAAGGATGTAACTAACGCATCGGACTTCTGGTATGCTCCCACCTATTACCTGACTGACAAGGGTGTAGTCAAGGGCTATGACAAGCAGACAAAGTTTAAGCCCGCCAACGACTGTACGAGATCTCAGATGGTAACATTCATCTGGAGGCTCATGGGAGAGCCTAAGCCAAAGAGCACCACTTGCAAGTTCTCCGATGTCAAGAAGACGGACTACTTCTACAAGGCCTGTATCTGGGGGAATGAGAAGGGTATCGTCGAAGGCTACAAAAACGGCACCTTCGGACCTCAGATCGTCTGCGCCCGCCGTCATGCGGTAACCTTCCTCTGGAGACTGGCTGGATCCCCTGACCCCAAGAGCAGTAAGAATAAGTTCTCTGATGTGAAGTCTTCTGATTACTTCTACAAGGCAACCCTCTGGGCATCCGAGAAGAAGATCCTCGCAGGTTACGACGACGGCACCTTCCGCCCCAACGGCAAGTGCTTGAGACGCCAGATGGTTACGTTCCTATATAAATACGATAAGTTTGTTAACGGAAAAGGATAAATCGCAGAGCGAGGCAATAGTAGAGAAAGTGTTTTCCCGGGACTTGAGAACTCCTTTCAGACGAAAAACTGTAACTTAATCGCACATTTTCCGACGAAAAAGTGTAGACTGACTACACTTTTTCGTATATAATGTGGTCGAGGTGATGGATGAATGGAACGTTTTTTGATGACAGATCTTAAAGCCTGGAAGGAAAATAAGCGGAGGAAACCGCTTATCCTTTGGGGCGCGAGGCAGGTAGGGAAGACCTGGCTCATGAAGGAGTTCGGGAAGAGGTATTACCGGAATACGGTCTATATCTCCTTTTACAATAACAGGAGAATGGCTGAGCTTTTTGAGTCTGATTACGACGCGGAGCGGATCGTAGAAGCGATCGAACTGATCGAACATGTTAAGATCGAACCCGGTAATACGCTTATCATATTCGATGAGGTGCAGGAAGCTCCCAAGGTTGTAGAGTCCCTTAAGTATTTTTGTGAAGAAGCACCGGAATACCATATAGTAGCTGCAGGATCTCTTCTCGGAGTAGCTCTCCATAAAGATATATCTTTTCCGGTAGGGAAAGTGAATGAACTAAGATTGTTTCCGATGAATTTCAGGGAATTCATGCAGGCAATGGGAGAGAAGAAACTGTTGGATTATCTGGAAGACATTACAGATACTAAAGTTAAGGATTTTGCGAATGAATATCGGGAACTCTTAAAGATCTACATGTGTGTTGGCGGAATGCCGGAAGTTGTTGCAGCCTATGTAGAGGACCGCGATCTTAAGGAAGTCCGTCAGCTTCAAAATGATATTATCTCGCAGTATGAAGGCGACTTCGGGAAACATGCAGGGCCTGCTGAACTTACAAGGATACGTATGGTGTGGCAGTCTGTTCCCCTGCAGCTGGCAAAGGAAAATAAGAAATTCTTTTTCGGGCAGATCAAAGAGGGTGCCAGATCCAAAGAGTATGAGACAGCGATCCAGTGGCTTGCAGATGCGGGTCTGATCTATAAAGTCAACAAGGTAACCAAGCCTGCTGTACCTTTGAAATCTTATGTTGACATGTCAGCATTTAAACTGTTTATTCTGGACATCGGTCTGCTGGGGGCAATGAGTGAACTTGATACGAATACGATCCTGGAGGGTAACGACATCTTTGTGGAATTCAAGGGTGCTTTTGCCGAGCAGTATGTTCTTCAGCAACTCATGTCAGACAGCGATTACACACTTTACTATTATTCAGGAGATAAGTCGACATACGAGGTGGATTTCCTCTTGCAAAAAGGCAAGAATATCGTTCCTGTTGAGGTCAAAGCTGAGACTAACCTTAAGTCGAAAAGCCTGAAGATCTTCTGTGATAAATTCTGTCCGTCTGAAGCTGTCAGGATATCCGCATCTGACTATGTAGATCAGGGCTGGATGAGGAATATACCGCTTTGGGGAGTCAGCAGGCTGTGATCATGTTCTGCTTTTAAGGCAGGAGCGTAAGTGCTAAAATCTACTTATTAGGGATCTTGCCTTTCTTCCGGAGGCGTTTGGTCTTGGGATGAAGGTTTTCGAAAAGTTTTTTCGATAGATCCCCTTGATCATTTGAACGGAGGTGAAGTATCGTGAGAAAGATACTCAGTAAGACTTTGGCGGCGCTCCTGGCAGCTGGCGTTATCCTGGGATGCCTGATCGTTCCTTCCTCATCCATAAAGGCTGACGGGGATCCGAGTGACTACATTAAGATCAACAAGAAATCGACGGCTGTCGTTTGCGGGAAGAGCGAGACCCTCAAAGTTACAAGTGATGTCGGTTGGGATACCGGTAAGGTTACCTGGAAATCTTCCAACACAAAGATCGCAACAGTCAGCAGCAAGGGTAAGGTTACTGCTAAGCAGGCAGGCTCTGTCAAGATCACGGCAACGCTTGGTGATTATTCTGCCAGTTGCAGTGTTCAGGCCCTGTATAAAGATGTAGTTGATAAGACTTCTTTCTGGTACACCCCTACATATGAGCTTACCGATAAGGGCATCGTCAAGGGCTACGACAACCAGACGAAGTTCAAGCCTGCGAACAAGTGCACCCGTGCCCAGATGGTAACATTCATCTGGAGGCTTCAGGGAGAGCCGGAGCCTAAGTCCACTACCTGTAAGTTCAAGGACGTCAAGAAGAGCGACTACTTCTACAAAGCCTGCATCTGGGGCAATGAGAAGAAGATCGTTGAAGGTTACAGCGACGGAACTTTCGGACCTCAGATCACATGCGCGCGTAAGCATGCCGTAACCTTCCTCTGGAGGCTGGCAGGCAAGCCCGAGCCCGTGAATAAGAAGAGCAAGTTCTCCGATGTAAAGAAGACCGACTATTTCTACAAGGCCACTATCTGGGCTGCTGAGAAAGAGATCGTTGCAGGTTACGAAGACGGCACATTTAAGCCTGACGGCAACTGCCTGAGACGTCAGATGGTTACTTTCCTTTATAAGTACACCAAAAATAAAAATAAGAAGTCGATCATATTCCCCGATAATCCTTCGGGCGGCGGCAACAATGGCGGCAACAACGGCAAGACAGGCAATAACGTCATAAACGTATATTCCTATACCGATGAAGTCCCGAATTTAATTAAGGCTTATATGGATTCGCACCCCGACGTTGCCAAGAAATACAAGATCAAGACAACAGTCGTATATACAGACGGTGGTGCTTATCAGGCAGCGCTCGACGCAGCTCTGACAGCAGGCGGCGATACAGCTCCCGACATTTATGCGGTGCAGGAGGATTTCGCTTATAAGTACACGAAAGGCGATATGTCCGCCTTTGCGGCTCCCTACACATCTCTCGGGATCAAGTCGAGCGAGATAACCGATGCCAAGATCGCACCTTATATCCAGGATATCGGGACCAGAACGAAAGACAGCAAGGTCGTAGGATTGGCCTACCAGTCCAACCCCGGCGCCTTCATCTACAGAAGATCCATCGCGAAAGAAGTATTCGGCACGGATTCGCCCGATAAGATCGCAAGCCAGATCGGCCCCGGCTGGGATAAGTTCTTCAGCGCGGCTGCCAAGTTGAAGTCTAAGGGTTATGCCATCGTCTCCGGTTTAGGTGATGTACAGTATCCTGCCAACGGCGGCGCCACCCAGCCCTGGATCAACAAGAATAATCAGTTCGTAATAGATTCCAGCAGGGAAGCTTATTTTGATATCGCCAAGAAGCTCTATGTCAACGGCTACACCAATGATACGACCATGTGGACGGAATCCTGGTACTTAGATATGTGCGATATGGGTTCCAGGAAGTGCTTCGGTTTCTTCGGACCTGCCTGGATGATCAACTATATAATCGCTCCTCAGGCAAAGGATACATCAAGCGGCGACTGGGCGATCTGCAAGCCGACGCAGGACTTCTACTGGGGAGGCACCTGGGTCCTTGCAAACAAGGATACTGAGAAGGCTAAGGTTGTGGGCGACATCATAAGGTATATCACGCTTGATACCTCCAATTCCGGCCTACAGTACAGATGGGCAAGAGGTGATCTTAACGGTGGTCAGCCCAAGGATACGGTTGCATCTTCCGTTGTCATGAGCAATGCAAACGGAAAAATCGAATTCCTTAACAACCAGGATATGTTCAAAGTATATAATCCTGCGCTTTCCCGTGTATCCGCCAAGGCCATATGCCAGTATGATTCAACGATCAACGGTTATTGGATTGATTGTGTCAGGGAATATGCATACGGAGATGTATCGAAAACAGAAGCGATCAAGACCTTTAAGTCATATGTAGAAGACAAACTGGGATTCAAGGCCAAGTGATCTTCAAGGAATGATCTGTTCTGCGGAGCCGCCTTCGGGCGGCTCTGTTTTTGTTGATCACTGCAATGTTTGAGGTGGTAAGCAGTACTGCTTACATTACTATTGACAAAGAACCGATTCTGGAATATATTAAATGGTTTTTACAAATATCTCTTTTTGTAAAGGCCAAATCCATTTATTCAGAGGGGGAGGTTTATGGCCATGAAAAAGAGTGTGTTCACCAAGTTTATGAGCTTGACACTTGCGGCGGCGATTGCGCTGTCGTTCTCAGGGTTTATTTATGCAGATGAGACTGGGGAGGGTGATACCAGGACCATTGTTGTCGATAATAGTGATCCGGAGCGCAGAGTTGTACCGGATTTCGATATCGATAATGATGAAATGGCAGAACGTTACATAGCTAACAAGATGCCGGGAAGTAAGTCAGCAGAGTACAGAAGGTTCGACTTCGAAAATCAGCTGAATGAAGATGAACAGAAGGCGTTTCAAAAACTTAATCCTATTATTGCTCAAATTGCCGCAGGAGAACGGGCGAGCACCAAGATCATTCTTTCCGAGGAAGATTTTTCAATGACTGTTTCAAATTCTGAAGCGGGTGTGGAAACTTTTGAGGGTTTGTCCCAGGATGAGGTGAAGGATCTGGTGGGCAAGGTAATAGATAAGAAATTTGACTTGAAGAAATTTGTTAATGCCTTGATGTTTGCCAATCCGGATAATATGTATTGGTTTGACAAGACGTACGGATATGCTATGAGATACACAAAAATAATTGGTAACGATCTGCTGACTGTGTCAGGGTTTACATTTGTGTTTTATGTGGCGAAGGAATACTGTGGTGCTGACCGGCTGACGATGAATACAGAATATGGTCAAGCTGTTGAGAAAGCAGCCGCAAATGCAGGCAAGATCATAGAACAAAACAAAAACTTGGATGATTACCTCAAGCTTCTTGCTTACAATAACAAGATCTGTGAATTAACAGATTATAACGATAATGCTGCCGCCGGTGGTGTCTCGTACGGAAATCCCTGGCAGTATATCTGGGTCTTTGACGGGGATCCCGAGACTAAGGTGGTCTGTGAAGGTTACGCCAAGGCTTTCCAGTATCTTTGTGATAACTCTGTATTCCGCGGCGACGATGTTTATGTAATAACTGTTAGAGGAAAACTTGCGGGTGAGGGTCACCAGTGGAACATCGTTCATATGGATGATGACAAAAACTATCTGGTTGACATTACTAACAGCGATGGGAACAATAATCCTACGATTCTGTTTATGACGGGAGCTGCAGGATCTGTAAGCGAAGGCTATAGCAAATATAATCTTTTCTATACCTATAAAACTGAGACCACCACGTATTTCAGTGAGCCACAGCTGACGCTCTCATCGACCAATTATAATCCTGATAAGGTATATTACCTGTCATTGGATTGTGGTGCAAATGGAAGGGCTACATTATCGAAGACGTCTGCCAAAGCAGGCGAGTTGATCAGTATCACTACTAATCCTAGCGCCGGTTATGAGGTCGATAAGATCACTGTCAATGGTAAGTCTGTTGGCGGCAATCAATTCTACATGCCCGGCAAGGATGTTGTGGTAAAAGTAACCTTCAAGAAGATCGATTTCAAGATAAACTTAAAATATAACGAGGGCGGGAAAGTCACGGCCCCTGCTACCGCCAATTATGGCGATTTAGTTACCTTAACGGTGACCCCTGATATCGGCTATAAATACAACAACTGGTTCTATTTGAACGGCTATGCCGAGACTGGCAACAGTTTTACTATGCCTGACTATGACGTGAACATAGAGGTTAAATTCGAGAAAGAAAAATTTTATATAGTGGCTATACTTCCCCAACACGGAACAATGCAATTGTCCTCTGAATATGCAACCTACGGTGATAAGGTAACGGTCACAACTGTACCCGACACAGGATACGAGCTCGATTACATCAAGGTATCAGACAATGTAATCGAAGGAAATGAATTTATTATGCCTGCAGAATCTGTATATGTCATAGCATATTTTAGAAAAGCCGAATATTCTATTAAGACCGATTCCGGTATTGGCGGCAGCGCTTGGACTTCTGTGACCAAAGCAAACTATCAGGATACCGTCACGGTAAATGCAGTACCTGAGACAGGTTATAAGCTCGATCAGATCAAAGTCAACAACGAAGTGATCAACGGAAATACTTTTACAATGCCTGCAAAGAATGTAGATGTTAAAGTAACTTTCAAAAAGATCAATTACAATTTAACTGTTAATGCAACTGCAGGCGGAACTGCCAAACTTTCTGCCACGACCGCAACCTATGGTGACACCATCAAAGTTACGGCCACTCCGGATACAGGATATATGGTCGATGAGATCCTTGTGAATGATGAGCCTATCGAAGGAAATACATTCAGTATGCCGAACAAAAACGTATCCGTTATGGTTAAATTCAAACTTGCGGATTACGCCATCACCGTAAATGCAGGTGAAGGCGGTACGGCAACTGCTCCTGCTTCGGCTAATTATCTGGAAGAGGTCACGATCGGTGCAAGGCCTGCTACCGGATACATGGTCTCTTCGATCACAGTAAACGGTACACCCAGAACAAGCAATAAGTTTGTCATGCCCGCAGAGCCTGTAACAATTGTTGTAACTTTCGCAAAGGTTGATTATTCGATCACTGTAAATGCAGGTGAAGGCGGTCAGGCAAAGGCTTCTGCCAGTGTTGCAAACTATCAGGATCTGATCACGTTAGATGTTACCCCTGATACCGGATATGAGGTCGATCAGATAAAGGTAAACGGCGAGCCGATCGACGGCAATACTTTCAAGATGCCTGCAGCTAAAACAACGGTTGAAGTAACATTCAGGAAAGCAGTATACGAGATCTCGCTGACCTGTTCTGAGGGCGGTGGTGCCGGCGTTTCCATTCCGGAAGGCAATTACGGTGACGAGGTCAGCATTGAATATAAGGCATATGAGGGTTACCACTTTGACAGGATCATTGTCAACGGTGTGACCATCGACGGTACTACTTTCACTATTCCTGCTGAGAATGTAACCATAAGAGTCATTTTCGAGAAGAATAGCTACGATGTTAAGACTGCTGATACGACTAACGGCACTGTATCAGTGTCAGCGGAATCAGTGACATGGGGAAGCGAAGTAAAAGTTAATGTCGTTCCTGCCAAGAGTTACGAGCTGGATAAGCTCACATATACTCCCGAAGGCGGCGAGGCAGTTGACATCACGAATGCAAAGAAGTTCACGATGCCCAAGGCGAATGTAACGGTTGAGGCAACATTCAAGAAGGCTTTCGTTCCTACTCCTACGGCTACTGCAACCCCTACGACTGCCCCGAAAGCAACAGTAACTCCTACAACTGCACCTAAGGCAACAGCAACTCCTACCGCAGTTCCTAAGGTGACAAGCAAGCCTTCCGCACCTACAGCTACGGTAACCCCCAAGGCAACGGCTAAGCCTACGACAGCTTCCAAGGTTACAGTAACTCTCGATAAGACATCGGCAAATCTTGTCTGCGGCAAGACAGTCACTTTGAAGGCATCCGTCAAGGGTTCTTCAGCCAAGGTCACCTGGAAGTCTTCGAATACGAAGATCGCAACAGTAGATGCTTCCGGCAAGGTAACGGCAAAGCAGGCCGGCTTAGTTACGATCACCGCAACTGCAGGAGGCGCCAGCTCCGAATGCAAGATTCAGGTCCTCTTCAAGGACGTCACAAACAGCAAGGACTTCTGGTACGAGCCGACCTACTACCTGGTAAATAAGGACGTTGTCAAGGGTTACGACAACCAGACCAATTTCAAGCCCACCAACGACTGTACCCGCGCCCAGATGGTTACTTTCCTCTGGAGACTCCAGGGTGAGCCCGCACCGAAGACAAACAGCACGTCTTTCACTGACATCAAGTCTTCCGACTACTTCTTTAAGCCCGTTCTCTGGGCCGTCGAAAAGGGTATCACCACAGGCGTGTCAAAGACCAAGTTCGACCCTCAGGGTGTCTGCACCAGAGCCCAGACGGTCACCTTCCTTTGGAGGATGGCAAAGAAGCCCGCGCCCAAGACGACAGCCAATAAGTTTACGGATGTAAAGAAGGGCGATTACTTCTATAACGCAGTCCTCTGGGCAGCCGAGAAGAAGATCGTCGCAGGATACGACGACAACACCTTCAGACCTCAGGGCAAGTGCCTGAGGCGTCAGATGGTTACGTTCCTGTATAAATACGATAAGTTTGTAAACGGAAAAGGATAATTAACCCCCAAAGTTATCCGACCAGATTGGCAGCGCCGCTTCATTGTCGAGGCGGCGCTGCTGCTTTTGATGGGTGTGGTATTATATATGAGGAACTACCAGACTTATTGATATGAGGGAATGCTTATGAAGTTGATCGATCTTAAATGTCCCAACTGCGCCGCCACGATGAAATACGACGAAGCGTCGGGACAGTGTTCGTGCGACAGTTGCGGCGCAACATTCCTTGTCGAAAAGGACGACCCGGTCACTCAGTCTTCTGCGGGCGATCAGGCACAGACAATATCAGATGCACAGCTGAAGGCAGGCGAAGCCGTAGCAGCTAAGATGCCGACTTTTATCTGGGTTCTGGGCTGGATAATCATGTACCCGATCCCTGCATCGATATTGATCAACCGCAGCAAGTACTTAAGTTATCCTGCAAAGGTCACTCTGGTGATACTGGTCTGGGTCTCATATCTCATTATGCTCGTCATAGGATACCTGCAGGATCGATAAGAGAGGATCGTTAAGGGAGGGGAAATCATGGAACTTAAAGAAGCAATGTCACAGCGCCACACGGTGCGTAAATATTCGTCTGAACCTTTGTCTGATGCTGAGGTTAAAAACCTTACCGAGCGCGTAGATAAGCTGAATTCTGAGTACGGTCTTGCTATTAGATTGGTTCAGGCTGATTCAGCCGGGCTCAATGCTTTTGCCAAGACGTTTATGTCGAGCGGAGTAAAAGACTACTTCGTGCTTGCGGCCTCCGCTGCTCCTGATGCTGAGGAACGCCTGGGATACGCGTCCGCTGACCTTATGTTATATGCCCAGACCATCGGTCTTAACACCTGGTGGATAGGCGGTACTTTCAACAAGAAACACATATCTGAACTTGCCCCGGGTAAGTTTGTACCCGGTATTGTAGTCGTTGGTCACGGCGCTGTTGATGGAGTGCCCCATAAGAGCAAGCCTGCTGATAAGGTGAGCGAGTATAAGGGAGGATCTGCGCCTGAGTGGTTTACTGCCGGGGTTGAGGCTGCCTTGCTCGCGCCCACTGCGCTGAACCGCCAGAAGTTTATGCTGGTCGGCGAGAGTAGTAAGGTCTTGTTGAGCTATGCCTCGGGCCCCATGTCGGGTGCTGACAAGGGAATAGTCAAGTATCACTTCGAATTGGGCGCAGGAAAAGAGAATTTCGAGTGGGCATGAGGCCATTTTGTCCGGTGTAACATTGTTACAAAGCTTGAATATTCAGACCTTTCGAGGGTTTGTTATGATTTCCAACAAAAAGTTCCGCAAATGGAGTGGATTGCGGAAGAATCTGTTGAAAATGATTTCCAATAATCCTTCCGCAATCTGAGAGGATTTGTGGAAGGAGTGTTGGATCCGTAGCCAGATAAGGTCACGATCAGCCGACAATATGAAATTGAAATAAGGCGTCCGAAAAAGAATCCTTATTTCAGAAAGTCCCACACTTTCTGAAATAAGAGTTCTTCACAACAACTCATATTCATGGATTTCCTCGGCGATCCCTTCTGTATAGTGGTAGTCAGGATAGTTTTTGGGAAACGGACTGTAACTGTTAATGACAGGCGGCTCCAGATCACCATCATGCTTGATTACATATTCTATGGCGTATGCAAATTCACTGAGAAATGCCTGTTCAAGGATACAGGCTTGCATGCTGCAGACGATGTCTGCGATCTGCCAGATCATCTTGTGTATATGGATAGCCTCTTCTTTGGTGACGGTCTTGCCAAGCCTTTCAAGGAGAGAAGCTACTTCTTCCGGAGTTTCTGTGGGTCCTTCGAAGATCCACTGTTTATAAGTGTTTATCGGGAGTTTATGGTATTCGCCGTCCTTGCCCCGGTAGACAGGACATGAGACCTTCTCCAGAAGGACGGCTGCAACGATCAGATGATTCTTGAACTCGGGACTGTCAGGTTCGCAGGTAAAGCATCGCAGGATCGAATTGTTGGCATGGTGGGCATTATCCCATAGCACCGTGCGGGCAGCCTTTTTGGTGGTAGGGATCTGTCTCGAATGAAGATATATAAAGTTCTTGGGCATATTCTGGATCTCCTTTCTTCACGAAAAATATTAAGAAAAGGAATGTGTCAAAAAAGTCCCATGATCGCAGTCGGACAGATTTCATGACGATAAAGATCCGTTGACGCTATACGGGGCAGGTGCTACAATATGCATAAGAAAGCACAGTCTGCAAAGACGGTTGCTTCCGAGATGAGTTTTTTGATTACCTCACCACAGGAGAGCCATCCTGGGTGAGGTTTTTATTTCCGCCGATATCTGGAATCGAAGATCCCGATAAGGAACGTCAATAGCTTCAACAACAGAGTTATTGAAGCTATGACCAAAGTGATAATTCCTATCACGATAGAGATAATTTCAATTTCTGTCATATCCGCAGCCCTCCTTTTCCAAACTCTCCCGGAGAATAACTCCGGGATGTATTACGTACTCGGAAGGCAACCGCCCATTAAGCAGGCTATGCTATATATGATTATAGCATAAAAAGAACAAATGTTCATATAATATCAAGAAAAAAATCAGACATAAAAGTAACTTCCCAAGTGACCACTTCCCAATGATCCCTATGTAAAATGACGGCAGAATCAGAAGCAGGGATAGCATTTGAGCGGGTTTTCGAGATGTACCAATTATGGTGCATCGCTCCTTCTATAATCGTGATCAGAACACGAGGGAAATGTTCAAAATATATAAGGAGATAGTGCCATGAGAGAGTTAGACAAAGTAATAGGTTATGAGTATGTTAAGAAAGAGCTTTATAAGGTTTTGGATATCATCCATGATCCTGAGAAGTATAAAGCTTTGGGTGTGTCTGCGCCAAAGGGTATCCTGCTTGAGGGCAAGCCCGGCATCGGCAAAACTCTTCTTGCCAAGTCATTTATTGCAGATAGTGGCCTAAATGCGGTCATAATTCGCAAGGACAGACCTGACGGGGATTTTGTTGACTATATCCGGGAGTCTTTCGAGAAGGCGGTAGAGAATTCCCCTTCAATTATCCTTCTTGATGATATGGATAAGTTCGCAAATGAAGATGATTACCATCGTAATGCTGAAGAGTATGTGACTGTTCAGGCTTGTATTGACGAAGTGAAGGGAAAAGATGTTTATGTAATTGCAACATGCAACAGAATGAGGTCACTTCCCGAGTCGCTTTATAGGCACGGCCGTTTTGATAGAACTTTTTTCATGTGTTTTCCTAGGGGAGAAGATGCACAGAAGATCATTTCCTATTATCTTAAAGATAAAAAACTAGGTGATGATATTGATGTTGAAGAGATCACAAGATTCAGTGAAGGTCATTCCTGTGCAGCTCTTGAGACAGTGGTTAACGAAGCAGGCATAATGGCAGCTTATGAGGACAGGAAATTCATAAGCCAGGAAGATCTCAAGACGGCCTGCCTCAGGATCATTCACGATGTCGATGATAATTGGGACATCATACCCGATGAAAGCATCCGGAGGGTTGCAGTTCATGAAGCCGGACATGCAGTCATGATCGAACATTTTAATCCGGGTAATGTAAATTTCGTTACGGTTGGCGGAATGGTCAGTGAAAAAGACGATGTTCATTCTAACGAGTCTTTTGCTAAGCAGGAAAATCAGATCATGACTAGTCTTGCAGGAAAGGCAGCGACGGAACTTATCCTCAATGAGATCGATATGGGCGCAAATAAAGATCTGCATATGGCCTACGATCATTTAAGGAGGCTGCTCGATAATGTTGCTTCTTATGATTTCAACTCCTGGTGCCATGGGGATGAGACATCTAGTCTGATTTATGATCACTTGGATGCAGTTGCAGGAGGAGAGATGTCCCGTTACTACATGATGACCAAGAGGATCCTTTCTGAAAACAAAGCATTTCTTGAGAAACTTATCGATGAACTGATAGAAAAGAAGACCTTGTCATACAAGGATATAGCTAAGATCAAGGAAAAAATGAAAAAGAGGTGATAGGCATGGGAAATAATAGAGCTGGTTACTATGCGAAGTATTATTCTGTTTTGTTTGATCCTTGCGAGGATTACAGCTATGTAGCTCCATGGATGGAATTATTGAAACGTCTGGACGAACTATGTGACCGCCGTGAAGAACTTATAGATCAGGGAGGCGGTTACCGGAATATCGCGTCCTATCAGCCGGGAAATAATCCACAGAGAAGGCTGACAGAAGAAGAAGTTCATTTCGCCTTGCCTGAGGATCTTAACTGGGTTGATGAAATTGATCTTGCCATAACTCTTGCAAAAAAGGATCTGATAGAAGATTGGGGGCTCAATGTTGATCTTATCGTCGAGCCGCTTGTTGATCAGATTTCAGGGCAGATGGTACTGCCAATCGCCGGATAAGTTGATATTGTGGTGGATATAATGCGTGTGCCAAAAAAGTCCCATTCTATTCTTTAAGATGTTAAACTATGGGTAACATAGAGAAAAGGCAGGATGACACTATGGCTACACCTACCAAGAAGATGATCCCGGTCTTAATACTGAAGATTCTGCGCGAAAAAACTGACAGCGAACACACGCTGAGCCAGACAGACATCATCAGGATACTGGAGACCGAGTACGATCTTAAGGTAGAGCGTAAAGCCGTGCGCCATAATCTCGACTATCTCATCGAAATGGGTTATCCGATCGAATACACCGAGATAGAGAGACAGGGAAAGGGAGAGCGTAACACCATAATCTCCAATCTCTGGATCTCCCGGGATTTTACGGATGGCGAGCTCAGGCTCCTGATCGACAGTCTTCTGTTTTCGCACCACATTCCTCACAAGCAGTGTATCGAACTGGCCCAGAAGCTCGAAAACCTTTCCAATGAATACTTCAAGTCTTATGTAAAACACATTGCGACTTTGCCTGATGCAGGTATTTCCAATCCGGAACTCTTTCTCAATATCGAACTGTTGGATAAGGCGATCGAGACAAAGCGCAAGATCTCTTTCCAGTACTTAGACATATCGACTGATAAGAAGATGTACCCGAAGACAAAAGCTGACGGCACTATCCGAGAGTACATCGTAAGTCCCTATCAGATGGCAGCTAAAGACGGTAAGTACTATCTTATCTGCAACTACGATAAATACGATGATGTCTCCAACTACAGGATCGACCGCATGAAAAACATCCAGATCCTGGAAGATCGGATCAAGCCGTTCAAGTCTCTTAAAGATTCCGGCAAGACAGATCTCAACTTAGGTTCCTATATGAGTGAACATATATACATGTATTCGAGTGGCAATGTCAATGCGCGATTCAGGATCGTTCGCCCCATGATCGCGGACATCATTGACATCTTCGGCAAGAACGTCCGCTTCGAAGACGAGACAGACGAGTTCGTAACCGTCAGGGCAAACGTCACGGAAGCAGCCATGCTCCAGTTCGCCAAGAGTTACGCCCCGGATGTCGTAATCCTCGAACCACAGTCTCTTGTTGAGGAGATGAAAGAATGGGCGAAGAAAGTAAGGAAGGTTTATGGAGAATAATAAAAAACTTAATGTAGAAACATTTGTTAATAGATGTTTGGAACTGGTTAGTCGTGGAGAAATAAATCTTGAAGGTGATTTTGCAACGGAAAATGCGGAAGAGTATTTCTATAATAGTTTAGTTTTTTGTTTGTTGGATGCAGTTTTTTCAATGGGTGCACATTATAAATCTGCAAAGAATGTGGTAATTAACTATGCAAACAGATTCGATTTGAATGAAGAAATCTATCACCTAAAAGAAGAACAACCAACAGATTATCATAAAATAGAGGACTTCATTAAAAACTATGAAAGATTTCAAGATAATAAATGTAAAAATGAACCTTCCTTTGCAAAATGCATATTGAAAAATACACAGAGAACATCATCTACAGGGTATTCAATACTAAAAGCTGAAGCCTGCTATAAAATCGCTCAAAAACTGCAAGAATATAAAATCAATACAATCTCTGAGTTCCGTGAAATAATGAGAGAAAAAGACATATTTGTAAGGATAAAAAGCGAGATATGTTCTGTGACGGGACAAAGTAGTGGTATTATGTTCAATTACTTGTGCATGCTTGCTGGTGATGACTATACAGTCAAACCAGATAGATGGATAAAACGTTTTTTGAATGATGAAAAAATATTCGAAGAATCCGATAATGATAATATATCAGATGACTATATACTGGAATTGTTCATAAGTTCATGCGAGATATTAAAAAAAACATATTCCCAAATAACTCCCAGATATTTGGATTATCAGATATGGAAGTACAAAAAATCAGTTAAGTAAAAAATAGTAAATGATCATTGATAATTAAGCGATTCATATTTATCTATGAGTGAAGAACAAAAACAATTTGATAATATACCTGACAGCGAAGTCAATGAACTAGCAACGAAGTTGATAGATGAATTCGATGAAGCTTTTAAGGAGCTTGCTAAATGATCGGGCTTAGTAAGGATCAGATAATTAAGCTACATGAAGCCATCTATGATCGTTATGGCGGTGATGTGGGCGTGCTAAATGAGGGTATGCTTGATTCTGCGTTGCAGGCACCATTCCAGACTTTCGGTGGTGAAGACCTGATTCCGGATACGAAAGAGAAGATCGTTCGTATGGCGTATGGGCTCATCAAGAATCATGCTTTTAGAGACGGTAATAAGCGCATAGGTGCACTTGTATTGCTTGTTTTGCTTGAACTGAATGGTTACAAGGTTGTTGCTTCTAATGCCGAATTTGCGGACATCATTATGGGTATTGCTGCAAGCGAGAAGGATGAGAAGGATCTGCTATGCTGGGTTGAGACGCACTGCGGATAATAAGCAGCTTTTAGCTTTTTAAATTTCATCAAAATTATTTGCTCTTCTCCAAGCGGAGGGGAGCTTTTTATATGTCCGCTTTTTGGTGCATACATGGAATTATAATATGGCTAACAATCAAAGAATTATTGTTGATTGATGAGTAACATATCAGAGTTTTATAGAAAGGATAAGGTGAATGATATGCAGATAGATATGGGTTTTCATGTTATAGGCGGTAACAAGATCAGTAAGGAAGAATTCGAGGAGGTAATGGGTAAACACGCTAAATGGCTCGAAGATCATAAGAATGGGAAGTGTGCCGACTTTAGTTATTGTGATTTGAGCGGGATGGATCTGTCCAGAGCCGATTTGTCGTGTGCAAGACTGAAAGGGACAAATCTCATGGAGGCAAATCTGTCGGAAGCTAATCTGACTTTTGCTGATCTTGACAGAGCATTTCTGCATGGTGCTGATCTAAGCAGGGCTAAAGTTGACAATACGGATTTTTCAGGTGCAGATTTATGTACTGCCAAACTTGATGAGTGCAAGGGTGAAAACACTCGCTTTAATTGTGCCTGTATGTGGGAATGCAGTTTTAAGAATGTGGAACTAACAAAAGCAGAATTTATGTCTGCTCAAGTGTGTGACTGTGATTTTACTGGGGCTATTCTTAAGGAAACTTGCTTTATTTATTCAGATATGGATAATGCAGTTTTCAGAAATGCTCTTCTTGAAAACTCCATATTTGATTATGCCGATAGAGTTTTTTGGTCGGATTTTTCAGGAGCGGAAATGACAGGTGTTTCTGCACGTGATGTGAGTTTTGATCCCTATTTTATAAAGAATGCTAAGAATCTTGTCTTGCCAATATACTGTCCGGAAGAAGGTTCTTTTATCGGATGGAAGATGTGCAAGGAAAACCGGGTAGTTAAGCTTCGTATACCTGAACATGCCAAGCGTGATGGGAACACGTTACATTCTTTAAGAGCCTCTGAGGTTGAGGTTCTAGAAATCTATGATAAAGATGGTAATCCTGTAAATGAAGCTGTAAGTCAGACGGATGAGAATTTTTGCTATGTGAAGGGAGAGAAAGCAATTGCAAAGGTATATGACGAGAGATCTCCTCATCTTATAACCGGTATTTATTTTGTTTTATCACGCGCGGATACAGAGTATTACAGAGAAGAAGATAAATAGTAATGTTTACTAAGAGAGAACGCACACAAACTTGTCCCTTCACCGGTCACAGACCAAAACTGCAATGTTACAATATTGCTGGATGAATTTGCATATGGAAAGAGACTTAGGCAACTATGATATACATAACAGGTGATACATATGCTACGATCGACTAAGGTCTGTGGAGGGTGAAATTATGGGAAAAATGAAAGAAGACAAATAATAATGTCAAAATACTTTGTTGATGGTCAGGAATATGAGACACCCTTGAAAGGTCTGGTAATTACAAATGATACAGATAAGAAAAATGTACTTTGTCTTAATCCGACCGATAATGAATGGAAAAGATTCTTTGAGGCTGATCCATATTGGGTGGATCCAGAATTTAAGAGAGCTATTTTTCTCTATGCATATGAGAACAATCTGAGCGAAGTTGAACATGTAGCCTATGTAACTTGGAAAGATGTTCAGAACTCTAATGGTGAACGTGAGATTCAATTGGATTCGGAAGATCGAGCATATCTAAATGGTCTGCTAACACAAAGATTTTTGGAATACGATTCAGTTGAGATGTATTAATTGAAAGAGGATTGTGCGAAAAAAGTGAGGAGAGTATTCGGAGGGTAAGTATGGGAAAAAAAGAAGTGAATTACTATACTAGCAGCAGTAAATGGAAAAACGAATTGATAGATCAGGTGAATCCTATTGATGTAAAGTACAGTAGGGATAGGTTGCCTGATGCAGAAGAGTTGGATTATTATGTTAAGTGTTTTGATGATGATGAAAGCCTTTCTGAAAGTGCTTTGAAGTGTGTTTTTACAAATAAACCATCAAATATAGAAGATAATGAATATATTTATATAAAAGTGTCACTGCTTAATGATATTTATTCTACGCATTTGTCGAATAATGATAAGAAAACGATAGTAAATATAATTATGGGTTTTCAAAGTAGTATTGAGTCAAAGGTATACGATCCTAACCTGGTATTTGAAATATGTCAAGTATGTAAGGGAAATAATATTGGAGAGACATATTCATTTGTTTCTAAATATTGTAGCCACCATAATGAGGATTTGTATCCAATATATGATAGATATGTTGTTACTATGCTTTTGTGGTATAGAGAATTGGCTAAGGAAGAAAGCAATGTGGTTTTTGATTTTAAAGATGAGTGTGTAGCAAAAAACAGTGGGAAGTATAACTGTTACAGGAATGTTCTGAATCAATTTAGGCAGCAATTTGGATTAGAGAGCTATACATATAAAGAAATAGATAAATTTTTATGGAAGGCTGGAAAGAATTACTTTCCAGCATATATAGATGAAAAAATAGTAAACAGATATAAGCATTCAATTCAAACAAATTTGGAGATAAATGATTATTAAATTTTGATCAATGCCGCTACTTGATAAAGACATAAGAGAACCGCTGTTTCTGTTTTTCGAGTTGAAATACGGGAAGGTTCGATTCATAGAAGAGAAAGATATTGGCAGAGCTCGTGCTGATGTCATGATGGTCACGGACGATGCCGTTACCGGACTTGAGATCAAGAGTGATGCTGATTCTTATGTGCGGCTTAAGAAGCAGGTCCGCTATTACGATAAGTATTTCGACTACAATTATGCGGTTGTAGGGAAGAGTCACTCTAAGCATATCGAGGAGCACATCCCTAAGTATTGGGGTGTCTTGGTGTGCTTTGAAGATGAGGACGGCGTGCATTTTGAAGAGGTGAAGGAGCCCGAAAGGAATCCTAAGAGGAAGCTTGATCTCAAGATGAGTCTGCTTTGGAGAAATGAGCTGAACAACATAAGAGACGATTGTTTAAGGTATAAGTATGAACATCTGTCCAAACCGGCTCTTCGCGCAAAGTTAATCGAGAAAGTCTCTGAGGACAAGCTTGATGAATTGATCTCACGCGAACTGTTCAATAGGGACTATACAAAATACATGTGAGGGCTTTGATCTCTCCATTGACATGTTTGTGATCAGTGCTTAAATAGATACAAGACTGTTTCAGGGGATAAGATATGTTCTACGTTATTTCTGATCTTCACGGATACCCTCATGAGAGGTTCTTGAAACTCTTGTCGTTGGCCGGGTTTGGCCGGGATGATTTCCTCTATATCTTAGGCGACGTCATCGACCGTAACGGGGACGGCGGTGTTGCCACTTTGGAGTGGCTCCTGTATCAGCCGAACGTGCAGCTCTTGATGGGGAACCATGAGGCGGCGCTTTTGGCGTGTTCGTTTGTTTTCGATGAGATAAAAGAAGATATAGAAGAGGTCCTGACCAGATCGAAAATGGAGATTCTGATGAGCTATCTTGCTGACGGCGGGCAGGTGACTTTGAACGCGATGCGAAAGCTGCCGGTTGAGACGCGTGAAGACATCCTCGATTACCTCCGCGACTGCCCTTACTATGAGCTGATCGGGGTGGGGGATAAGAACTTCCTGCTCGTACATTCCGGGATAGATAATTTCTCTTTGGGGAAGAAACTCAGTGAATACTCTTCGGAGGATTTCCTTTGGGCGAGGCCCGCGCTTTCAGACCGCTATTATGATGATGTCATGACCGTATTAGGTCACACTCCGACGGTCGCATACGGCGATGAATATAAGGGGAAGATTATCAAGACAGATACATGGATCGATATAGATCAGGGCGCGGGATCCGGGATGGAGCCTGTGCTCTTGCGGCTTGACGACATGAAAGAATTCCGGCTGGTCTGATTTTTCCCGAAAACAAACTTTAAAAATGCATATTTTTTGACCCCCTTTCTCTGACATTCGTCCCTTTAATGGGACAACCGATCTGTTAGACTATAGGCACCATAAAGAGTGCGTGAGGGACAAGCCCTGTGACCGCACAGCAACCTGCAAGAGGCAAGGTGCTAAGGCTTGATCGATGGTGTCATAGTGTGTTGATCCATAGTTTTCACCTCCGGCCCATCGTTCGCGGTGGGCTTTCTTACCTCTGATAGGTAGCAGGGACGGATGGTAACTTGGCAAGTGACCACTTGCCGGCTGATCGGCTGTATCATACGGCCAAGACAAAACACAAAGGAGGTACAGCATATGTACGGAGCAATTATCGGAGACATCGTAGGAAGCAGGTTCGAATTTGACAGGGGCGGCAAGACCCGCGAATTCAAGTTATTTACAAAGGACTGTGACTTCACGGACGACACGGTCATGACAACGGCAGTTGCAGAGGCTCTCATGGAAGCAGGCATTGATGCCGGTGAAGAGGAAGTTAAGAACTGCCTTATCAAGTCAATGAAGAAGTGGGGACAGGCTTATCCTCACGCAGGTTACGGTGCAAGGTTCATCCATTGGGTATTGTCCAAGGACGCAGAGCCTTACGGCAGCTACGGCAACGGGTCTGCAATGAGAGTATCTCCCGCAGGCTGGCTCTACGACACAATCGAGAGGACCCGCGAAGTCGCAAGGTGGACTGCAGAAGTCACGCACAACCACCCGGAGGGTGTGAAGGGCGCCGAGTCCCTGGCAGCAGCCATCTTCATGGCAAGGAACGGGGCATCCATGGAGGACATTGACTTCTTCATTAGGGAAGAGTTCGGCTACGACCTTTCGAGGTCCTTGGACGACATCCGCCCGACTTACTATCACGTCGAGGACTGCATGAGGACAATGCCTGAAGCATTCGAGTGCTTCCTGGAGTCCGAGAGCTTCGAGTCTGCCTTGAGAAACGTCATGTATATAGGCGGCGACACTGACACATTAGGTGCCATCGCAGGCGCATTGGCTGAGGCATTCTGGGGAATCCCCGTGAGCATCATTGAGGAAGCATCGGACTACATTCCCGAGGACATCTTCAAGGTAGTGAACGAGTTCCACAGCAACCTTCATAACAAGTATCCCGACGACATCGGCGACTACCGCGAAAACGTTCACATCAAGGACGTCTGCCACCGCCTCAATGAGACGCACAAGGAAGAGGAACTCGTGACTCTGGTCTTAAAACTCGTCGAGCGAATCAAGGCTGAAGGCCAGGCCCCGACACCAATGGTTGACGTTAACAACGTTCTGGGCACTCTTGACCTCGGGCAGATCACCCTGGGTAATGAGTTCTGCCTCGGAGAAGAAATGCGCCTCCGGATATTTGCCTTAACCGACAAGAACGGAAAGCGCTGGCTGCCGTTCTTCACCAACGAGGAAGAGGTCAACCACGAGCAGACGACATCGCTCATTCTCAACATGCCCATCAGAATGCTTGTTGAGGATGGTTACGAATGCGATACCCTTGAAGGCATCGTTATCAACCCCTTTAGCGACAACATCCTGCTCGGCAAGGAAATCCTGGGCATCGTAATGAAGAAAATAGGAGAGGCTTGATATGGACGGAGTTGTCTGGAATAAGCTTTACTCCAAGTCCGGCAAGGTCACCTACGAGGGCTATACACTCTATGGCAAACCATATGGAGCAGGCACGTCCTACTATGCGAACGGAAATAAGTGCCGGGAGGGAGTATTCGATATCAAGGGCTTAGTCTTTGGCCGCGAATACTACCCTAACGGCCGGGTCCGCTTCGAAGGTTCTTTCGAGATCAACCACGGCTACGGCCCTAACTATCCGGTGTACGGAACTTTATTCGACGAGGAGGGCAACGAGTTATATAGAGGCAGGATAAGCGTGATCAAGAGCTCCATAGGATACCCCAAGGTAACGCTTCCTGAAGACTTTGGTCCGGTCCCGCTTCCCCACACGCCGGAACTTGAATATATCATCTGGCAGGAGACTTAAGAGTTGCACTGGTGGTCTCCTCATACTTTCGGAGAAGAGATGAATGATGAGAAGTTTTATGGTTTTTGCTGATAACAGTTGACGTCAGGAAGTGACCGATATATAATTTGGAAAAACATCCGCAAAACATATAAAAATGCGGATAATACTCAGAAGAGGAGTTTCTTATGAAAACGCGAGCTGAATGCCTGGAAATATATGGTTCTGACTACCTTATCGAGAAGCAGATTGAAGAAGGTAAGTTGTTTAAGGTGTGTAAAGGGGTTTACTCCGAGAAGAGTCACATTCCGGAGGAGGCTGTTATGTCTTATAAATACCCTAACGCTGTACTTACCATGGATAGTGCGTTTTATTTTTATGGATTGACGGACGTTGTCCCGGATGAATGTGATCTTGCTACCAAAAGAGATGCGGCAAAGATATCTGATAAAAGAGTGAAGCAGTATTTTATCAGGGATGATTTTTTCGAAGCGGGGATAGAAACAGTCGATTATCAAGGATATAACATTCGGATATATAGCAGAGAACGTATGTTGGTCGAACTAATAAGATACAAGAGCAAGTTGCCCTTTGACTACTACAAGGAGATTATCTTGAACTATCGAAAACTGTTGCCTCAGCTCAATATACAGGAGATACAGGACTATGCGATGTTATCACCGAAGAGCAATAAAGTGATCGAGACTTTGCGTATGGAGGTGTTTTGATGGCTGATAAGGTATAAAGATCTCTTTGATCTTTATTATCTGGAAGACCATGTAGATATTCAAAAGTTGAAAGACTGCATTAAAACCTGCATTTTTGATGATCCAACCATGAAAGAAGACAACATGGATGCTGTAAGAGTACGGATATCGTCTACGCTTAATGAAAAAAGATTTAGAGCGGGAATTGAGAGTGCAGGTAACAGAAATTGGGTGCAGGTAAATGTAGATACGGTTATATCTTCTATAGAGGAGTATTTGAAAAAACTATGATCAATTGACTCAAAAAAGTGTAATATACTCCTATGCTTTCAAACACAAAAGGTAAACTCATTTTCGATATAGTTGACGACTATGTTGTAGTCGATCTGGAGACGACCGGGATGGAATTTGAGGATGACGAAGTCATCGAGATCTCGGCGGTCAAGGTCATCGGCGGCAAGATCTGCGACACTTATTCGACCCTTGTAAATCCCGGGCGCCACATCACTTATGATATCAGTGCGATCACGGGCATCATGGACGATATGGTCGAAAATAGTCCCGACTTCAAGACTGCGCTTAAGGGCTTTATCGACTTTTCCGGCGACATGATCCTTTGCGGCCACAACATCAGAGGTTTTGACTTAAGATTCATCTATCGTGATTGCGAAAAGTTTTGGGGCAAGACTTTGGGCAACGATTACTTTGATACAGTTCTCCTGTCGAGGATCTACCTGCCCAAGATGTCACATTCGCTGGGCGACATGGCAGAACAATATAACATCCCGACGGAAGGCGCTCACCGCGCATTGAACGACTGCATCATGACGCAGAAAGTCTATGAGCATTTGAAAGACGAGATGAGGAACCCGTCACCTGAAGCTCTGGCAGTGAAGAGGTGCCCAAAGTGCGGCAACTTACTGAAACTTCGTGACGGCAAGTTCGGACCTTTCTACGGCTGCATGAGCTTCCCTGACTGCAGGTATACAAGGAATCCCTGACGGTCTCTTAAAAAAGTTCAGTGGTCACTTGGGAAGTGACCACTTTTAATTTGCGCGGTTGTATTATTTGGACAAATAAAAAAGGCGATCCCGGACTGTCCGGAACCGCCGGAAAGGCACAATAATGGGACACTACTTTTGCTATACTCTCCTCAAAGATACAGGAAAAAGCCCTATTTACATAAGACAATTTGATTCTATAAGGAGGTGCGACATGAAGACATATTACTTCACTATCACGGGTCTTAACTACAGATTCGGTGACAAGTTCATCGACCCCGGCATGGAAGTCAAGCTTGTGAAGGAACCTGATAACGAATACGACAAGGAAGCGATCAAGGTCGAACTTCCCGGGCTGGGTACTATAGGGTATGTGGCCAACAGCACCCACACGGTGATAGGTGAGAGCCACAGTGCCGGATACTACTGCGACAAGCTCGTCAAGGGTGCGGTAGGCAAGGTCCTCTATAAGCTTCCGTCAGGAGTCCTCTGCTCGATAGACGGAAAGTATCTGGAGAAGTCTTCCAAGAAGAAATCCAAGAAAAAGGTAGATGACACACCGTTTGAAATCTGATAACTAACAGTTCTTCTGTTGTGTGTTTTTCATTTTTATTGTTCTCCTTTCTAAAGCAAGGGACTGCCTCAGTTGTGGCAGTCCCTTTTTCATTGGTTATCTTGATGTTGCTCATAAATAGGGGCTTTGTTGCTCATTACGCGCAACATTTCGCGCATAATAGTCAACAATCCCTGATGTTGACTGAAAAGCGGAATTTGTTGATCGCTTCGGACAACATTTTTCTTAAAACAGCCTACATTTCCTGATGTAGGCTATAATCGCAATTTTGTTGCGCGATCCGGACAACAAATCACTTAAAATGGCCGACAGTAACTAATAAGCTCCCGCCCGGCTTACGACCCCAGCGGCTTAAAGGGCGAATGAGGGTTGGCGTTGCTGCCGGATCCGGCTGACTTAAATTCAGGGGACTCATCGCCATCTTCAAGCATGCTCCTCTCCCACTCGCGGATCTCGTCTTCCACGGTCTTAGGCTTGACAACAGGAGTAACAGGGGGAACATAACCTGAATTGTTCTGCTCCGCTTCCCGGGCCTGTTTTTGAGCCTGCTTAAAGTCTTTGATTTCTTCTTCGCTGAGTCTTCTTACAAGTTCGTTTCCGTTGGGACCTATGCTGTTGTCGATCCTCTTGGCGTAGGTTGAACTGAAGACGTTTCTCTCGGAAGAGTTCAGGTCATCTCTTTTCATGGTGTAGTTAACCATAACACCATATTCTGACCTGTCGCCCTTGCTGTCGCCTATGTTATTCGACTTATCGAGCATCGTACCGTAGATCCAGCAGGATAATCCGAATCCTAATCCTGATGCAAACAGGAATGAAAGAATGTCAATGAATGCCATGATGTCACCCCTGTCTCTTCTTAGTGAAGTTGAATATTGCCTTATCCTGGGTAAGGCTTATCTGCTTAACGACCTTAATGACCTTGCGGATACCCGTCGCGAAAAGACCTATTATTCCGGCGATCAGGGCAGCTATGAGCTTGCCCCTTCCGTCGCTGCTGCTCCTTGACTTTCCCGTGAAGAGGAAGGGGAGTGTCGCTCTGAAAACGAAGAAAGCAGCTATGGTAACGATGATGCCCGTTATTACGAGGAGCGTTATGAAGAGCTTCTTGTTAAAGGGCAGTCCGCATACGACTTTGCCCGTGTCGCCGTTTACCAGGATCGTGTTGTGCTTGCCCTTGTAGTTGAAGGTTACGAACCAGGCGGGAAGCATCGCGTAGATCATGTCGTTGTCGAGCCTTAAGGAAGGGAATGACGATATGATCTTTTTTGAGCTTGCCCTGCAGTCTTCCATCGCGTCTTCGTTGAAGAATTCCCTTGCTCTTATCAGAGCCGCCTGTCTCATGTCACTGTATGTAACGTCGGAGATATTGGAATAGAAGCCCGCAAGATAATCCTCATCGAAAGGCTTGATGTTCCGAAGATCAAAGGGCTCGAGTCTCGAGCTGCTCTCGTCGGAAAGACCGGTCGATGCATCGAGCGGCAGGTTTCTTAAATTCAGTTTTCCTGCGCGTCCGAAGTATTTGGTAACGGTATTCTTGCCGCGCTTGACTGATCCTTTTATTACGACGGCATCAGTGTATTCGGCATTTACGATCCAGTAGGGGATATAGATGCCTCTGATGCTGTCAACGGTGAAGTGTTTTATCTCGCGCGGTACGAAGAAGCCTTTATCGATCTTGCTGTGGATCAGTTGAAGGGCTGTTTCTTTCGGTATGGAGAAAGGCATTATGCACTCGGGGCATTTCTGTTTTGCGATCCTGCTGAACACGACGTTAGGATTGCCGCAGTAGATGCAGGTCGTCGAAGACTCCGAGCCGTTGATGATTATCTCGCCGCCGCACTCGCTGCAGGCGTAGACATAGCAGTCCATGAGGTCTTTGTCTTTGGTGCCGTAGATCTCCTGCATGGATTCGGCCTTAAGATCCTCGCGGTATGCCTTGGATTCAGACTCGACGTCTTCAGGTCTGAATGAACTTCCGCAGGCTGAACACACCAGCCTTTGGCTTGCCGGATCGAAGACCAGTGCGTGGCTGCAGTTCTTACATAAAGTTGCCATGATATCCTCCTATATTTCCCTTATTCAAAATACGAAATGACAGATCAGTCCCGCCAGGAGCGAGAAGACAACAGCGACAGGTATCAGCAGGACTTCGCGGTCCTTGAAGAAAGGCACGAAGGTAAGGCCGAACGTAAGTCCGAATGCTGCGAGCGCAAGTATCAGCGGCAAAAGCCAGAGCAGGGAGCCTGCTGTAAAGCAGAACATGAGAGCTACGGTCGCTGCTGCCATGAAGGCGGCGAAAAATATGAGACTAAGTTTTATGTTTCCGGATGTATCAGTCATCAGTTAAGCCCTCCTATAAAATCTCCCGCCTGCTGCATGACCTTGCGGTCTGCCATGAAGTCGTTATGCCTGTTGCCGTCGACCGTTACGAAGTTTACCGAGCTTGCCATGAAGTCGGTAAAGAGCAGGCGGCTCGACTGGTAGGGCACGACTTCGTCTTCGGGCGAAGCGAAGATAATGGTCGGGCACTTGACTGTTTTCGCGTAGGCGCCCGTATCGAGATTGTAAGTTACGAGGAGCTTCAAGGGCCCATGGAAGATATTGAGTTCGTTGTTGTAGAGAGCATATGAATTCTCGTAGGGCGCGAGAAGTATAAGACCTGATACGTCGTCAGCCCTTTCGCTCGCAACGTAGGTCGCAAGCCCGGTGCCGAGAGAATAGCCCATGCAGAAGATCTTGCCTGAGGTCTTAAGCGACCTTACATGATCGAAAGACTCCAATGCCATATTCTTGAGTCCGTCAACTGTGAGGTTGCCTGAGCTCTTGCCGTACTGGGGGTAATCGAGGAAGATAAAGTCGTTATTCTCAGTCAGGGATCCGTAGACTGAACTGTCTTTTATCAGGTACTCTCTTACGAAAGAAGACGACTCCATTCCGTTCCCTCCGAAAAAGAGGATCACGGGTCTCTTGGAATCTGAAGATGCTGTCTTGGCAGGAACGCGCCAGCCCCTGATCCCGGTGGAAGTCTCGATCCATTCGGGTTCTGACATAGCGGTAAGCTCATTGTAGGAAGTCTCGGTGAACCTGGGGTGGAAGAGCGCCAGGGGCGCGAGGTTTATTATCGTTAAGCAGAAGATCGCAAAGAGCGCTGTCAGGGATATCGCAACATAGATCGCGATCCTGACCTTTTTGTCTTTTGCTCTTAAGAAAGTTGCGACAAGGAATACTCCGGCTGCAGCAAGGAGCGATATCAGAACTGCTATGAGAAGTGCCTTAACGGCGCCCGATCCCGACAGGATCAGATAGAGCAGAGGCCCTGCGATAAAGGCAGACCCTGCGCATATGAAAAGTGTCTTGAATTTCGGATCCATATTTATCCCCTCCATTTATATCCTTTGTGATTATACCATTCTTTATTAACTAAGAGGACAGTTTGTCCTATCGCAAAGCAAAGTGGTACAATCTTAAAGGATATAGAAGAAGGGGGAGATAAAGTTATGCCGTTTAATGTTGTGCGCAATGACATAACAAAGGTCAAGGCAGATGCCATAGTAAACACGGCTAATCCCAAGCCCGCTATAGGCGACGGGACCGACCGCGCGATCTACGAGGCAGCCGGGAAAAAAGAACTTTTAACCCTGCGGAAAAATATAGGCGACATAGCTCCGGGCGAAGCGCGTGAGACACAGGCCCTCAAGCTTAAAGCCAAGTACATAATCCATACCGTAGGTCCCGTCTGGCGGGACGGCAAGCACGGTGAACTTGCGATCTTAAGATCCTGTTACGATAACTCACTGGAACTTGCAAAGAGTTTGGGATGCAAGTCCATAGCCTTTCCTCTCATATCGTCGGGCAGTTACGGCTTCCCCAAGGATAAGGCGATCGAGATAGCAACCCATGAGATCGAGTCTTTCCTAAAGCATAACGACATGAAGGTGACCCTTGTCCTTTTCGATAAGGAGAGCTTTGTTATAAGCGGCCCCAAGTTCCGAGACATCGTCGCATATATCGACCAGCACTACGTTGAAGAAGCCCGTGAGAAGGAATATGTAGAATACCCTTACGGCAACCTGAGGAGGGAGAGGCTTAATGACTTTAATATCCACTACGACAAGGCCAAGCTGGCGCTCCCCGAGGATATCGAGGACTTCATAGGCCAGCAGGGTTTGACATTCCAGGAGCGCATCCTTAAGATTATGGAGGAGCGCGGGCTCGAGGGCACGGATGTCTATAAGAAGCAGCACCTGATAACCAAGAAGGTCTATAGCGACTTTAAGAACAACCGTGATTACCATCCGAACAAGTATACGGCGATCGCATTCTGCCTTGCTTTGGAATTAGATCTTGACGGGACGCTCGAGATATTGAATTCAGCGGGCTGGACCCTGTCTTCGAGCCGCAAGGAAGATCTTGTGGTAAGATGGCACATAGCAAAAGGCGACTATAAGATCTCTAGCATAAACGCGACTCTAAAGTCTGTGGGTCTAAAAGATCTGGACCAATACAAACAATAAAGGATAGGGGGACACAAGTTAAATGTATCTTAACAACGCCAAGATCGGGGCGCTTAAGACGGTCAACATAATAGTGCTGATCGTCGTTGCGGTACCGTCGCTATTTCATCTTTTCTGTACAGTCTTTGTCTTTTCTCCGCAGGCAAGGGGAATGAATCCACTGGGACTTCTTATCTTCGCGTCTTTCTTCTTCACGCTCTTCTGCGGAGGCGTCGGGATAATAATCTGGAGGGTGCGGGCCATGAACAGGCTGTCGCGCGCAAGGATCTACAATTCGCTTTTCGAAGAGGATCACGACGGTATCTTAACTTATGAATCGATTGCTTCCATGACGGGCCAGCCTGTTAAGAAAGTCGTAAACGACCTTATGTTTTATTCAAACAGCAATATCCTCATCAATCTTACAATGGGGCGCACTGCTGTCCGCGTCGACCTTCTTTCGCCCAACAATGAGTTCCTGACAGTTGTCTGCCCGCACTGCGGTGCGCACGTCAACATCCGCAAAGGCGGCGGCGGCAGATGCGATCACTGCGGAACTTTTATGAGAGCAAAGGAGGCCTGACATGTATAAGAATCAGAGTAAGATCGTAGCAACGATATTGATATGGTCGGCGTTAGCGGTCCCCGCATTCTGCATGGGGATAGTCCTCTTGGGCGTACTGGGATCAAGACCGAAGGTCGATGACCCCGTGTCGGTATACGCCCTTTACATCATCATGCTGATACCCTGCGGATTCCTGGTCTATATGTATTTTAAGAGGTTCGGCAATGTCGGATTTGCCCAGAGGGTGAGCAACTATTTCGAGAAAGATTCTGACGGCCTTGTGCCCGTAAACGAGTTCGCGACTGCCATGGGCATGACTCAGGAGCAGATCGTCAAGAAGACTAATTATCTTATCCGAAAAGGGTATCTGGTGAACACGAACTACGATAACGCCCACCGCGTATTCCTGCTGTCCGATAAATACAAGCCGCAGAGTGAATTTGCGGTATCCAGGGGACTCCCTGAAGACAAGCCTTTCCTGGGCATAAGCTGTCCGGGGTGTGCAGCTGCCCTTAAGATCAGGGCCGAGACCCGCGGGACCTGTCCTTACTGCGGCAAGGAGATCATAGGACCTCCGTTCAAGCATTAATATGGTAAAATTGATACGGTGCGGCAGGTTCGTGCCGTATCTTTATTTGGAGGGGAAATATGGATAATCCTTTGGTGATAGACTGCACTAACAATAACACGAATGAATCTTTCATCCGTGAGATCTACAGCGTATCGGGACAGTTTTCCCGGATCTATAAGAACCCCGCTGTTCCCTATAAGGATATGTTCAAGAGCACGATCGGTTCGGTCTTTTACAGTTTGGGCGTCTTGTTCCTGACTATACTGACAGGGTTCTTTAAAAAGTTCGATATCTTCTCCGTAGTCTTGATCACCATAGCTTCCGTATTGCTCGTATTCGCGCTCTTCTTTGCCATCTTCTTCCGCGTGTCATTTAAGAAGTTCAAGGGAGCGTTCAACAAGTTTGAGCATACAGTCCTGATCCTTGATAACGGGGGCGTTAGGGTAGATATGGATGACGGTAATTTCTCGGTTAAGATCCCCTGGAGCGAAGTCCTTGCATTAAGGATATACAAAGAGAGTTTCTTCTTTTTTAACAAGGATAAGGGCAAACAATCCATAGTATGTGAGATGTCCCATAAAGATCAGGTCCTCGCCTTCATAGGTGAGTACGGGATCAATATAAGGATCATACAATGAGGTCTGATATGAAGATAGCGATATTGGATGCAATGGCAGCAAATCCCGGGGATTTATCCTGGGCCGAGTTGGAAGAATTCGGAGAAGTTACGGCTTACGATGTGACCAAGCCCGAAGAACTCTACGAGCGCGCAAAGGACTGCGAGATCTGCATTACCAATAAGACCGTATTTGACCGCCGCATGATCGAAAGCCTTCCCAGGCTTAGATACATCGGCGTTCTTGCGACAGGCTATAATGTCGTGGATCTTGAATGCTGCAAAGAGAAGGGGATTGTGGTAACCAATGTTCCCGAGTACAGCACTTATGCCACCGCCCAGATGACGATAGCTCTGATACTGGAGCTCGCCGACAAAGTAGGTATTCACAACCAGTCCGTAAAGAGCGGCGACTGGGTAAGATCACCTCAGTTCTGTTACTGGAAAGAGCCCTTAACGGAACTCTGGAATAAGACTGCCGTCGTAGTGGGCTACGGCAAGATCGGCAGGCGCGTTGCTTCCGTTCTGAGTGCCCTCGGAATGCAGGTTATAGCGGTTCCCCACCGCTTTAACAGTGTTACAGATCCATCGGATGGCAATATCCGCTTCATGAGATTGGAAGAAGCTCTTCCCAAAGCAGACCTTGTGACATTGCACTGTCCCTTAACTGAAGAGACCCGCGGGATAATCAATAAAGAGACTCTTTCTAAGATGAAGGACGGCGCTTTCCTGATAAACGCCGCCCGCGGTCCGTTGATAGCAGCAGAAGATGTTGCCGAAGCCTTAAGGAGCGGCAGGCTCGGAGGCTATGCGGCTGATGTATTGGAGGTTGAGCCCCAGAGGGAGGACGACCCTTTCCTTACGACACCCAACACGATCCTTACGCCTCACATTGCCTGGGCTCCGAAGGAGACCCGCGCAAGGCTCATAACCATAGCAGCAGACAACATCCGCGCTTTCTTAGCCGGTGACCCTATCAACGTGGTGAACTGATATGAACTGGACATCTCCTACAGAATACGAACACGGCGAACTTGTGCGCTTTATAAGAAATATAAGGCGCGGTGATGTCGCGTTTGCGGTTGTTCTCTTTATCTTATTCCTGGTACCGATCGCTATCGGCATCTGGATGCTCGCCGATCACAATATGTTGGGCCTTGTCCCCCTGATAAGCTTTTCGATCCTGATGTTAGTTCCTATGGGCTGTCTGATCTCAGACCTTGACCGGAAAAAACTAATCCTGGACGGTGACTATTCTGTCTGCCGCTGCCGGGTGGCATCCCGCAATGCAGTCCGTTCCGGAAGGACCAAAGTGACCTACTTTATCAGTGTCCGCCTGGATGACGGCAGCATAAGAAAGTTCAAGACAAGATCCGATGAATATTCCAAGGCAAAAGAAGGGGAGAAGGCCCTCGTAGTCCTTTATAAGAAAACGGAAGACCTTAAGAAGGAACTTCCTCCCGATGTTGTCATCCTCCGAGAAATATAAGTACCTCTGCGACGGCGAAGAGGATCAGGATTATGTTAACGACAGCAGACGTCGCATATTTTGACTGCGCGAAATAGTCCTTATGGGCAAGGTATACCATGACAGGCAGGTTGAAGATTAGATAGACGACGATCGATATAACGGTAAATAACGCCGCAAAGAAGACCTGCTCGGTTATCCCGCGGTGGAAGGCGACGTTGTTGATCTTGCTGAGATTGCTTAATGTCTCGTAATTTGCGCCAGTTGACCTCAGGTAGCTGTTTTTGACCCCGCTCGCATAACCTACCGGCTTACCGTCTTCCAGATATATAAGTGCACATTCATATCTGTTCGTATATCTGTCTTCTACCGGCTGATAGACCGAGATTATCTTTACGCGGTCCCCGTCGCCCGGGTGGGGCATGTCAGGATCCAGCATCGTCCATTCGATCGCGCTTCCGAACGTTATCGTAGCATCGACTTCGATACTGGACTTGTAGGTCATGTAATGCCGGCTGCCCTTTACGAACGCAATCCCGCCTGCTAGTACAGCCAGGACCAGCAGCACCGAGCATACGATCAAACTGGGCAGATAGTATCTTTTGATAAAGTCTTTTGTATTCATCCTTATTCCTTTACGTCAATCCCTTACGGTATTCCCTTGGCGATATCCCATATTCGCGCTTAAATATCTCGGTCATGTAGTTGGCCGAATTGAAGCCTGTCATGGACGCGATCTCATTCATCGACAGCGCATGGTTACCCAGAAGCTCAGTCACCTTCCGGCACCTTATGTTCGTAAGCTCCTCGAAAGGTGAATTCCCCGCATACTTCCTGAAGAGGCTGTTGCACAAAGTCCTGCTGACCCTGCCCCTGGCGGCGATGTCGTCAAGCGTTATCTTCTCATCGTAAGAAGTCCTTAAGAAAGCCAGCATCGCCTTGAAGCTGTCGAGGTGCGGGTCGCTCTGATCAGCCGAGACCGTGTCTTCTCCAAGCTCACTGAAATATGTTAACACATTGCTCCAGATCTCGAAAAACTGTTTTGTCGTATTGAACTCGTCGCCCACGTATCTGTTGAGGTTCACGCAGTCGCGGAACATCTTCTTGCCGAGCTTGCTGTCGGAAGGGAAGATGATGACATCGTGATCGGTATTGCCTGTTACTGGCAGGACGAACTTACGCTCCACCGCGTAAGACGAGCAGAGGATATTGGGGTTGACTACCGCTATCGTATAGTAGCAGCGCTCCTCCTGGGTCGAGAAGGAATAGTGGACAGATCCCGAGTTGATAAAGATCGTCTCGCCTTCGTGCACGACATAGTTCCTGCCGTTGACTGAATACCCGGAAGTCCCTTTGCGCTGGGCCAGGATCTCGACATCCTCGTGGAAGTGGGGGATCTTGGACCACCTCGACCAGGGGTCAAGATATCCGTTATAGCAATAGGAAGGAAAGCCAGGCACATCGTAGTTGATGACCTCCGACCCGTCCTCGTTCTTTATTATCCATCCTTTATGTTCTCTTATCACGGCGATATACCATCCTGTGAAATATTGTTATGATTTTGTGCTCGATATTGGGTATTATTCCTGTCTGATAGAAATATACTAGTAAACATCACAGATGTAAAGGACGGCTTTGACCATGGAAGAAAGAAATGCGATAGAACTTACAAACATCACGAAAGACTTCAAGGTATTAAACCGCCACGAAGGTCTTAAGGGAAGTATCAGAGACCTCTTTTCAAGAGACTACAGGACAGTAAGAGCCGTTGACGATGTCTCGATGCAGATCAAGGAAGGCGAGATCGTCGGATATTTGGGCCCTAACGGAGCTGGCAAATCGACCACAATCAAGATGATGACAGGAGTCCTGGAACCTACATCGGGAAGCATTGTGGTCAACGGCGTGGTGCCTTATAAGGACAGGGTAAAAAGCTCTGCCAACATAGGCGTCGTCTTTGGCCAGAGGTCCCAGCTCTGGTGGTCTTTGCCCCTCATAGAATCCTTCAATCTCTTAAAGGATATCTATCTTGTAGATGACAAGGACTACGACGACATGATGGCGCTCTACAGGTCATTTGTTGACCTTGAGCCGCTCCTGCATAAGACGGTAAGACAGATGTCACTGGGCCAGAGGACCTTAAGCGACATCCTGGCTGCCTTCCTGCATAACCCCGGGATCGTTTTCCTGGATGAGCCCACGATCGGTCTCGATGTCTCGATGAAGGCCACGATAAGAGAACTCATTAAGGGTCTTAACAAAGAGAAGAAAACGACAGTCATATTGACGACCCACGACATGGGCGACGTTGACGCGCTCTGCGAGAGGATCGTCATAATCGACAAGGGCCGCAAGATCTACGACAACGACATAGAGCACCTGAAGAACTTTTTTGGATCTTACAGAACTCTTAAAGTCAGGGTCGGCTCTGACACCTGGGAAGAGCACTTGATCGATGAGAAGAACGAGGATGTCATGGAAGTCTTAAGGGAGATCCAGAAGACCAAGAAAGTCCGCGACATGAAGCTCGAGGAGATCTCCACGGAAGAAGTCATCAAGAAGATCTACGAGGGAGGAGTATAAGTGGAAAACGTATTTCGCAAAAGGCTCGCCCTAACGAAAGCGGGCGTCATCCAGGGCCTTCACTTCAGGCTCGGCACGATCGTAACGATCGTAGGCAACCTCATATACCTCCTCCTGGTCTACTTCCTCTGGAAGTCGATCTACGCGTCGGCCGGCACGGACACGGTCAACGGGATGTCCTTCACGGACACCCTGATCTACCTCGTGCTCGCAAGCTCTTTGTTCTACTTCATGGAGATGTATGTCGTCTGGGATATGAGCCGTTCGATCCAGTCTGGCAAGATCGTCCTGGATCTCCTGAAGCCCATGGAATACAGGAGCTTCACCTTCTGGAACTATTCGGGTGAACTGGTGATCAACTTTTTCTTAACTTTCCTGCCGACCTTCGTGATCGTCATGATAGTAACGGGAGGCGCGATCCACATGGGCCTCAACATGCTCTTCTTCGTGATCTCGGTCGCGTTGGCGCTTATGATCAACTTCAACATCGACATGTTCGTCGCGACGATCTGCCTCTACACCGAATCGACATGGGGCATCAACATCGTCAAGGAAAGCATCGTACTGCTCCTGTCGGGCGCCACGATCCCGCTCGCATTCTTCCCGGATA
>JAGAAI010000043.1 GCA_017615325.1 Clostridiales bacterium
AACTTCCCATTCTCCTTAACGTTCTCTTGGAACAGTAAAAATGACGAGTTAGTATCTACTCTGTCTCACTGTTGCTTGAAGTTTACAACAGTGATGAAGCTTTCACATCTCCCTGTTTAACTTTTTATCATGCCTCCTTATCAGTAGAGAGGTACTACAGCACCATCGTAGGTAGCCTTGATGTAATCGCTGATCTCCTTGCTCTGGAGGACTTCGAGGAGCTTCTTGATAGCAGGATCGTTTGCCTTCTCGGAAGATGTTGCAAGGATATTGCCGTATGTCTTTGCCGCAAGGCCATCGTTAGCTTCAACCGCAAGTGCCCCGCTTACATGGAGTCCGCCCTCTATTGCATAGTTACCGTTGATAACTGCTACGTCCACATCGGGAAGAGCTGCAACGAGCTGCTCGGGTGCGAGTTCCTTGAACTGGATGTTCTTGGGGTTATCGACTATGTCTTCTACAGTTGCGTTGATACCTGCATCGTCCTTAAGCTTGAGGATGCCTTCCTGCGCCAGGAGCAGGAGTGCTCTTGCTTCGTTCGTTACGTTATTGGGGACTGCTACAGTCGCTCCGTCGGGAAGGGCCTTCAGATCAGTTGTCTTTCCTGCGTAAACACCGAAGGGTTCGTAGTGGACTGCGCCTACAGATACAAGTGAGGAACCGTTCTCTTTGTTGAACTGTTCGAGGTAAGGAACATGCTGGAAATAGTTTGCATCGAGGCTTCCTTCGATAACGCCGGTGTTAGGTGTAATAGAGTCTTCGATCTTAACGATCTCAAGGGTGATGCCTTCCTTCTCAAGTATGGGCTTTGCCTTCTCTAAAATCTCGGAGTGAGGTGTGATGCTGGCTCCTACCTTAAGAACCGTTGCCTGTGCCTTATCCTTCTCATCTGCTGCGACCTTAGTTCCCTCTACGTTTGCAGAGCAAGCGGCGAAAGATCCTAATACTGTAACTGCAAGTGCTGTTGCTATAACTCTTTTGATAATGTTTGCTTTCATGATTTTTTCTCCTTTAGTTTCTTTTTTGTATTCATGAGTTGTTTTTGATGCTTTCTTGTTTTGGGCCAAGAAAATGCCCGGGGGCAAGATTCACTCCCGGGCACATGGCATATTTGTGAGCCTATCACGGCTTCAACATCGTTCAGCAAGGCGTGAGGCATCGTATCTCATCGCCAAGGCCATTGTGCGTGCCCGGGAGCTAAGCATTCGACAACACATCATGTTGCTCACTGTGTTAGATATTGAGATATACATTTTCACGCCTCCTTTCTGAAGTCGATGGTGAGATTATAATGGTATTAACCTAGTATGTCAATAGGTATTTAGGTGTTTTTGTAAAATTTTTTGAAACGCCTGATTTTATTGGTTTTGCAGAGATGCTTACGTTTTTCTGGTCTTCTTCGAAAGCCTGATTCCGATCTCCTGGATCAGCATTACCATGATCACGAGCAGGGCAACGGTGGTCCAGAGAACATCTTCCTGATAACGGTAATATCCGTATTGCAAAGCAATAGCTCCAAGTCCGCCTCCACCGATAACACCGGCCATCGCAGAATAACCAAGGACCGTTGCCACATTTATCGCTCCTCCCTGCAGCAACGAAGGTGTCGCTTCAGGGATTATAAAATGGAGAATGGTATAAAGGGGCGATGCACCCATTGATGTTGCGGCTTCTATTATGCCCGGGTTCACTTCATTCAAAGACGACTCGACCATCCTTGCGACAATAGGGATCGCACCCACCGTAAGAGGTACGATCGATGCGACGGTACCTATGGATGACCCGACTACGAATCTAGTGAACGGTATCAACAATACCAGAAGGATCAGAAACGGCAGTGATCTGGCCACGTTAACTATAAATCCAATAATTCCGTTTACGACCTTGTTCTCGAGAAGCCTGCCCTTGGATGTGGAATATAACAGCACACCCAGAGGGAGCCCAATGATATATGAGAACAGTGATGCGAAAAGAGTCATCACGAAAGTCTCCCATATTCCTGCCAATATAGCATCTCTAATATATTCACTCATATCAACCAACCTCCGATACGGACAATCCGCCTCTGGTAAAGAAATCGATTATCTTTTTCTGATCCTCTTCTGACTTCGGTAATTCAACGATCATCTGACCGAACCCTATTCCTCCGACACTTCTCGTGTTCGCACTTAATATGTTTACTTTAAGTCCGGTCTCTTCCACGAGATTTGCGATGAAAGGCTCACTTGAATGTGTACCGTCAAACACAAGTCTTATCACCTTGCCACCGTGATCCGAAGGATCGAAAGGATTGCTCGGGAACACGAGTTTCTTTGCAGCCTTAGACTTTGGGTTGGAGAAAACGTCTCTTACATCTCCTACTTCGGCAAGGACACCGTCATCTATGATCGCTACACGGTCACAGATCTTTTCTACTACAGACATCTCATGTGTGATGATTACTATCGTAAGCTTTCTTTCGATATTTATCTTCTTGAGAAGATCCAGTATCTCTCCCGTGATCTTCGGGTCCAGTGCACTCGTTGCTTCATCGCATAATAAAACCTTGGGATCTGCTGCCAGGGCTCTCGCTATTGCAACTCTCTGTTTCTGCCCGCCGGACAGCCTTGCAGGAAATACATCTTTCTTGTCCTGAAGACCTACTATCTCAAGCATCTGCAGAGCCTTCTCCCGTCTTTCCCTGCGGGGTACTCCTGCGATCTTCAAAGGCTGTTCGACATTAGAGAGGACCGTCCTCTGATTTACGAGGTTAAAACCCTGGAAGATCATGGAGATCGAGTGCCTTACTTCGCGAAGTTCGGCCGCTTTAAGAGATGCCAGATCCTTATCGTAAAAAAGGACCGATCCTCCCGTTACTTCCTCAAGGCGGTTCAAGGTACGGACAAGAGTGGATTTGCCTGCTCCGCTCATTCCGATGATACCGAAGATCTCACCTTCGGTGACTTCAAGGCTCACGTCCTTGAGAGCCGTAAACTCCTTGCCGTCGTTCTTATATGTTTTATAAACATTTTTGATCTCAAAGACATTACTCATAATCAAATAGTCCTTTGCTTAAGTAGCGGTCTCCCCTGTCAGGGAATACCGTAACTATATTTCCTTCATCGATCTCTTCTGCCAGCTTTATTGCTGCCGCAAGTGCCGCACCGGACGAGGAACCTGCGAGGATACCTTCGTTCCTTGCAAGTTCCCTGCTCATCCCGAACGCCTCGTCATCTGTTATCTTGATGACCTTATCGACCAGTGTGATATCCATCGTGTCTGCGATAAAGTCATTGCCTATTCCTTCTATGTTGTAATCGAAGTGCTCACCGCCTCCGATCGTCGATCCATAAGGATCTGCCAAGACTCCCGTGATACCGCGGTTCTGTTCCTTAAGATACTTAACTACACCTGTATAAGTTCCGCCGCTTCCTGCTCCTGCCACGAAATAATCGATCTTACCGTCTAACTGGGAATAGATCTCAGGCCCCGTCGTCTCGTAATGTGCGAGGGGATTGGCGGGATTACGGAACTGCCTTAAAGAGACGGCTCCTTCTGTCTTGCTCAGGATTTCTTCAGCCTTACGCTCTGCTCCGAGCATTCCTTCTTCTCTTGATGTGTGTACTATCTCCGCGCCCAGGGCGCGCATCACTTTCTGTTTTTCGATAGAGAACTTCTCAGGTACGGTAAATATCACCCGGAAGCCCTGGTTCAACGCAGCGATCGCGATGCCGATACCCGTATTGCCTGCCGTTGCATCAACGATGGTCCCGCCCTTCTTAAGGAGCCCTGATCTTATTGCCTCATCTATCATGTATACGCCGATGCGGTCTTTGACACTGCCTGCGGGATTCATGAGTTCAAGTTTTGCGAAAATATTTACTCCGGGCTTAACGCCCATATGGTTGAGCTTTAAGATCGGGGTGTTCCCGATCATGCCTCTGATGTCTTCATATACGTTATTCATATTGGATACCTCTCATTTCTTCGCCGAATTCTCTATCGCCTGTTTAAGATCTTCTATAAGATCATCTGCATCTTCGATACCAACAGAAAGTCTTATGAGCTCATCCACGATCCCGACTTCGCGTCTTATATCCGCAGGGATCGCCGCATGCGTCATTGTCGCCGGATGGCAAACGAGCGACTCTACGCCGCCAAGACTCTCTGCCAGAGTGATAAGATCCAGTGATTCGAAAAACTTCTTATAGTCATATTTTTCATTAAGTACAAACGAGATCATTGCGCCTGCTCCGTCCGCCTGCTTCTTCTGGATCTCGTAACCCGGATCAGTCTCAAGTCCGGGATAATAAACTTTACTTACATAACCACTTTCAGTAAGCCATTTTGCAATCTTTCCGGCATTGGCAACATGCCTGTCCATGCGCACACCGAGTGTCTTGATCCCTCTGATTATGAGGAAGCTGTCCCAGGGTGCGAGCACTCCGCCTATGGCATTCTGAAGATAGTAGAGCCTGTCAGCCAATGTCTTATCCTTAACAACAACAAAACCTGAGATCGTATCAGAATGTCCGCCTAAATATTTGGTACCACTATGGATAACGATATCAGCTCCGAGTGTAAGGGGGCGCTGCAGGTAAGGCGTCAGGAAAGTGTTGTCGACTATCACAAGCTTGTTGTATTTTTTCCCGATCTTTGAAACTTCCTCAATATCCGTTACCGTAAGAAGAGGGTTAGCAGGCGTCTCGATATAGATAGCTTTGACATCGTCATCTATGGCCGCCTCGACAGCTTCAAGATCAGATGTGTTTACGATCTTATAAGTAATGTTGAAATTCTTAAAGACATTATCCAATATTCGGAATGTCCCACCGTAGATGTTGTCAGATACGATCAGTTTGTCTCCGCTCTTAAAAAGCGAGAGAACCGTATTGATAGCAGCAAGACCTGATGCGAATGCCAGACCGTATTCACCCTCTTCAAGATCTGCGATCAGCTTCTCCAGTGCAGCCCTCGTAGGATTTCCGGTCCTTGAATACTCCCAGCCCCTGTGTTTTCCCAAACCGTCCTGTTTATAAGTGGAGGTCTGATATACGGGAACGTTAACTGCACCTGTCGTCTCGTCTCCGTCTATACCGCCATGTATGAGTAGAGAATCAAGTTTTATATATTTATTGCTCATTTTTACTTACCTCGTTTTGATCTTGATATAAAAAGCCCGGCACATCTTAAGAGCCGGGCATAAAGAACATGCAATTATCAAAGATCCGTCAACATCGGATCAGATCAAGACAGCAATTGTCTTTGCCCGCGTGAATCAACATTCGACAACACAAGCACTTCATATCACTGTCTCTCCTTTCAATCTTTTTCGAATATGGGTTGGATTATAATCCCTCTTACCTACTATGTCAATAGGTTTTTAGGTTTTTGTTGTTGCTTTTGCGATTTGCCTACTGATATAATGGGCAAAACAACATGAAAAGGGGTATTAGTTATGATCTCAACCAAGGGAAGATACGGTCTGCGCGTCATGCTAGACCTGGCGCAGCATAACGATGGCAGCTATATCCCGCTCAAGGATATAGCCGAAAGGCAGGAGATCTCGAAGAAGTATCTTGAGATCATCGTAAAAAAGATGGTCGAAGGCGGACTCATCGTAGGATCCAGCGGTAAGGGCGGCGGTTATAAGCTCATCAGAAAACCCGAGAAATACACGGTCGGCGAGATATTGAATCTTCTTGAAGGCACCCTGTGTTCAGTCGCATGCCTGGCTGAGAAGAACTATAACTGTCCCAGGAAAAAGAAGTGTGAAACTCTTCCGATGTGGAAAGAATTCGACGGTATAGTACATGACTACTTCTACGGCAAGAAGTTAAGTGACCTTATCTGACCCCTACTCCCTTAACAAAACCTTCCAATCGCCGAAGCTGTATTGGAGTCCGGATCCTGCGTGGTTTTCGAAGGGTTCTCCAACACCTTTACCTGCCAAAAGAGATTCCATTCCAAGGATCATCTCTTTCACATTATCAAGTGTCAAAGGCTTATAAGAATAGTGTCCGTTGTAGATCCTTTCGATCCCGGCCTTACTGAGGATATCATATGCCCTCTTTAACGAAGCGTAATAGACATCCGGGCTTGTGGATTCTTCGAGGAAGAGCCAGAGGTTTTCGATCAGGGAATCACCCGCATAACAGATCTTGTCTGCCTTATCCAAAAGCAATATGCTTCCCCTGGTGTGACCCGGGAACTCCACGATCTCCAGAGTCCTGCCACCAAGATCGATCAGATCTCCTTCCCTGATATCCTTTGTCTTGGGGAAGGTTATTGCCTCAAGGTCAAAGTCCTTTATGAACTCACCGAATTGCTCCTGAACGTCCGGGTCGCGGATCATGTCGGCATATCCTGATACGACTTCGTCATAAAGCTCTACATCTTCTGGATGCATATAGACTTCTTCATTGCCCTTGTCATAGAACCAGTGATTACCCAAAACGTGATCTATATGTCCGTGTGTATTAACGACCGTAACAGGCAGGTGGGTAAACTGCCCTGCAAAAGATCTGAGATCAGTAAGACCAAAAGCCGTATCGATAAGGCATGCTTTCTTATCACCGATAACAAGATACATTGCGGCATCGCGTCTCTCGTAGATCTTAAATGCTCCATCTGCTATGCCTTCAACAAAATAGATCCCGTATTGCTTCTCGCTCATTATTACACCCCTCAATTTTTATAAGAAAATAAACGGCCCGGACAGATATCCGGGCCGGATCATACAGATCTTCTTCCTAAACCGGTTATCTGCTTGCGCCTGCAACAGCTGCCGCGATCACCATAAACAGGAAAAATGCCATGTAGAGCGCATAGAATGCCCAGACGATGGTGTATGCGATACCGGCATATTTGCTTGCTCGGCTCAATGCCGAACTGACCTGGATCTTGGTCGTGTGGATGCCGCCCTGATTCAGATAATCAAGGATAGCTGTTCTGTTGCCTGATCCCATGATGATGGCAACGATGCTTCCGATCGGAAGAGATGCGATCGCGCATGCAACGATCGCCTTCGTAAGGAAGGTCTTTGCCTTCTCCTCATAACCGGGATCGACATGAGGTTCAAGATTTACATAGTTGTTTTCCATTTTTAATATCCCCTTTCCATAAGGTATTCCGAACTGATTATATAACAATCGGATAAGAAAAGGTAGATATATGCTTTATAGAACGGACTCAACCGCCAATCTTACTTCCTTCATGTCCGTTGTCGGCTCAAAACGGAAAAGAACATTGCCTTCCCTGTCGATCAGGAACTTCGTGAAGTTCCATTTGATGTATGCCTTGTCTCCATACTTTTTGTTGTTGGAATTGGCAAACTTCTCAAGGAAATTGTTCTTGATGCCTTTCCCGAAGCCCTCGAAAGGCTTCTGGGCCGCAATATATACGAAGAGGGGATCAGCATCCTCGCCGTTAACATCTATTTTCGCAAACTGGGGAAATTCCGTCCCGAACTTTAATGTGCAGAAATCGTGAATCTCATCCGCTGTTCCCGGAGCCTGATCCGCAAACTGGTTGCAGGGAAAATCCAGGATCTCAAGCCCCTTGTCTCTAAGATCCTTATACATCTGTTCCAGAGGATCGTAGTGGGGAGTAAATCCGCAGCCTGTTGCAGTATTTACGATCAGAAGGACCTTGCCCCTGTATTCTTCCAAACTGACCTCATTCCCCTGTCTGTCTTTTACCTTGAAATCAAATACACTTGCCATAAGAGCCCTCCTTCTCCGCCGGGTAAGCCACACATTACTTTTGTAACAATGTTATTATAGCAAATTTATCCGATGGATATGGATGTTCCGTCAACTCCGCCCGTAAGGACACCGTAGATCAGGAATGCAGCGATGGCTGCGAATACGATCATCAATACGATATTGGCTGTGATCTTTCTTTTTACGGGAGCCTGTACCATTCCGGGATCCTTTGGATTAATATGGATCGTCTCGAGGCTGTCGATAGCGATATAGGCATCAGAACCCATAATAAGGCTGTCGTAGAATGCCTCTATCCTCTGTCCCATAGCCTGATACTCGAAAACAGGGGAATGGTAACAGGATATGGAGTGCTTGCCCTGACCGTTCTTGGATCTGTCTATGACCCTCACATAACCAATGCATCTTGCGCTCTCAACAGTTTCCGAATAGATCCTGCTCCCTTCTGTTGCTGACATTAAGACGGCAACCAGATTTACGAGCGCAGCTATAGCAAAAGCACAGCCTGCAACAAAGTAGGACTTCTCGGAATCTCCCATCGGGAGAACAAAGATGAGGATTATGGAAAGCGCTGCCAAAACAAAACACATGAGGCTTGATACGAGCCTCTTGGTCTTGTCGATCATAAAAGAAAACTTGCTGTTGAGGTCAGAAAACCCGGGAGACATAACTATCCCTGCTGCGATCGCACCTATCGCGACTGCAACATGAAAGAGTATCGATGTGCCGAAAAAGCGGCTCACTATAGAGTTTACTCCCAAAAGTATAAAGACCAGCACTGCACACGGGGCGATTACGGCGATCAGCTTGCCGATGTTTTTCGCGACATAGTGAGGAGCAGGTCTTACGCCCTCCCTGATAAGCTCTTCCTTCTGAGCTTCATACTCGGAGACATAGGGCCCCGGGACCCCTCCGACGGTCTGGTCTTTGCTAAAGACGTAGTTATAGTTTAATTTCTCATCGTATCTCATAAATCTATCCTCCCAATGAGAAAGATTATATCAAATATGGAGACATAAGACATTTTTCCGTTACGCCCTTCACCCCTCTGATATTTCCCTGTGTTCCAAAAGTCCTCTAGAAACAATTTGGAGCACAGTACCACTTCAATATCTGACATAAAGCTCTTTTTCAACGAAAAAGTCGACAGGAAATCAGCCGTCTTTTTCCACGATTACCTTCTCATAGTAATAGAAATCCAGCACACCGTTAAGATCGACAGCAAGGCTCGCTTCACCCCGACGGATATAGCCGGCTTGCTCATACATCTTCTTAGCAGGGAGATTCGTCTGAAGGACATCTAATCTTATGGCCTTCTTCCCCGCACCGCAGGCAAGATCCTCAACTTCTTCCAAGATCTTCGTCCCGAGGCGTCTTCCCCGGTAAGACGGGCGGATACAGAGCATATGGACCGTTGCAACCTCATCGTCTGCAAGGGCCACGCCCCATTTGATATCAGAGTAGTCTTCCCTCTGGTTCATTGCGACAACGACCATCCCCGCAACTTCTTCCCCGTCCTTAAGAAGATACATCTCGCCACGGGATATATGCTCCCTGATAAGTCCGTCCGTCGGGTGTTTGCCGTATTCCCAGCGGGCATGCTGATAGATCAGCGGAGTGTTATCTATAACTTCGATGTAAGTATTTCTTACAAGTTCAAGATCGTCTGTCAGAACAAGTCTCATTTATTCTTCCTCATGCGGCTCGTCGCCCGGCTGGACTCCCCAGATATACTGCTCCAATTCGGATACACCGTCTTCTTCGAGAATAGCCTTGCTGAACTGGGTCTCGTAGAGTTCCCTGTAAACGCCTTCCTTGGACAGGAGTTCCTTGTGGCTTCCGCGTTCGGCTATTGTCCCGTCCTTGACTACAAGGATCTCGTCAGCCGCAAGGATGGTAGAGAGTCTGTGCGCGATGAGGATGCTGGTCTTGCTCTTGATGATGGGATCTATCGCATCCTGGATCTTCTTCTCTGAGATCGAATCGAGTGCGGACGTTGCCTCGTCGAAGATAAAGATCGTAGGGTCTTTAAGGATGATCCTTGCGATAGATATTCTCTGCTTCTCGCCGCCCGAGAGCTTCAGGCCTCTGTTGCCTACTTCTGTATCAAGGCCCTTTTCCTGCTTGGAGACAAAGTCCCAGATGTTGGCTTTCTCCAAAGCCCTGATCATGTCCTCTTCTGTCGCATCAGGTTTTGCATAGAGAAGGTTGTCCCTGATCGTTCCGTTGAAAAGATACGTCTCCTGCGAGACGACACCGACCTGATTTCTTAAGAATTCCAGGTTGAGTTTTCTTACGTCTATACCGTCGAAAGTAACAGAGCCTGCGTCAACATCGTAAAGACGGGGAATGAGATTTACTATCGTACTCTTGCCTGAACCCGAAGGTCCGACGATCGCGATGCTCTTGCCCGCATCCAGGTTAAAGCTTACATCCTTTAAGATCTTCTTGGATTCGTCGTAGGAGAATTCAACGTGGCTGAAAACGACATCACCCGTAACCTTGTCAGGTGTTATGGCATCGTCTGCATTCTTTATGTCGACAGGAATATCGAAGTAGTCGAATATACGCTTGAAGAGAGCCATGGACCTGATCCATTCGACCTGGATGTTAAGGAGGCTGTTGACCGGCATATACATCCTGCCTAAGAGGGATACCAGCACGGTGATATCACCTATCGTAAGGTTGGAATCGTACTTCATCATGAGGATGCCGCCGACCAGATATATCAGCATCGGTCCGACACTCGTGAAGGTCGTCAGTACAACCCTGAACCAGCGTCCCGCCATGCTCTCCTTGATGTTAAGGCCGATCATCTTGCGGTTGGCTTTCTCATACCTGTCGTACTCGTATTTCTCTTTCCCGAAAAGCTTAACAAGGAGCTGTCCGCTTACGGACAAGGTCTCGTTAAGGATCCCGTTGACTTCATCGTTGACCTGCTGGGATTCGTTAGTGAGCTTCCATCTCTTCTTGCCGGCGCTCCTTGTAGGCACGGTAAAGATAGGTACGATCACGATACCGACGAGAGCCAGTATCCAGTTCTTCTGGAACATTGCGATCATGGCGATGATGAGAGTTATCGAATTGGAAAGGATACTGCTGAAAGTATTGGTTATGACGGACTTGACCCCGTCAATGTCACTTGTCATCCTGGTGATGATGTCACCCTGATTGTTGGACGTAAAAAACTTCTGCGACATCTTCTGCAGATGGGAATACATCTGGTTGCGCATATCGTAGGTTATGTGCTGCGCGATCCATGTATTTATATATGTCTCGGCAACTCCTATAAGGCTTGCCAGGAGCGTTACTATAAGCGATAAGACGATGTAATAAACGAGTGCACGGAAATCCTTCTTAAGAAGTCCTTCGTCCAGGATCTTACCCGTTAAGATCGAAGGTAAAAGCGAGAAGAAAGACGATACGATTATGCAAAGGAGCACAAGGATAAGCTGCTTCGTATAAGGCTTAAGATATGAGAAGACGCGCTTTAATAATTCAGGCGTTACCTTGGGCTGGTTTTTCTTTTCTTCTTCGGTCAGGTACTGCCCCGACATAGGGCCTCCCATTCTTCCTCCTGGCGGCATATAGTCCCCTCCTTCATGTGGCCCTGCCTATTTCCTGCCACAGGATAATTATATCACCGTGTTATAATGTTTTAGGTTGCGCGTCTGCGCAAGAAAAACAAATATGGGGGATCACATTATGGCAATGATGGAAAGACCGCAGGTAACTGATTGCAAGGGCGGCAGATGTTGGGAAAATGAATTCGCTTCTTTTACGATGAAGGTCTTCGTCCCTGATAACAACCTGGACGGACAGACAAATAACTACGGATTCAGGGCGCCTCTCCTTCTCGTTTTCGAGGAAGAAAAACAGGACATGGAAAGCGCAGTTGATTTCGCCCACGACAGCGGGCTCGCAGACCTTGCAGCAAGATACGACTCGAGCGTTCTCTTCATATATCCTACGGCTGAAGGCGGCTGGTCTTCATGCGACAGTTCCCTTTATGCGGACGTCATAGCCGAGATCAAGATGATCCAGGTCTATAAGGACGGCATCGTCGAAAACTTCAATTTCTTCACGCAGACATTCGAAGGCTTCTTTGCAAGAGGCGCGATCTTCCGTGCTGACATCTACAGCTTCGGAAAGTCCGCTGACTTCGTAGCAAAGAATCTCCTTAAGAAGATCGACGGCGAATACCTCTGGGGCCCCGGCGAGATCACGCCCGCCATGTGTTCCATGGAGAACCTAAGCGTGAACCCCAACGTGGAACGTAAAGACATCGCGATTCTTTCTGTCGGCAACAGCGATGAGGTCAACCGTGCATTTGCTGACTGCGAGCATCTCCTCATCAAGGACAAAGCAGAATATATAAGCGACTACGATTCTTTCGTTAAGAAGTTCAAGATGTGGTGCGGCAAGATCGAGTTCGAGCCCGACTTTGATGAACTTAACATGACGGAAGACACAGGGTTCGTGGAAGTCACCACTACAGACGACAACGAGTTCCTGCCCGAAAAGACCCCGACCCACAAAGTCGGCTACTTCGCATACTACAATAAGGGCTTAATGGATAAGGGACCCGTACCCCTCGTTATCGGTTTCCACGGCGGCGGAGATTCATCCATGTACCTCACTTATGTTGCAGGCTGGTGGGATATCGCAAGGAAGTATGACTTCCTCTTCGTATCCATCGAAAACCACCAGTTCGTAACTGCAAGAGAAGCAAAAGAGGTCATCGAGACCTTGCAGACACGCTACCCCATCGACCCGTCACGCATCTACGCGACGGGCTTTTCCATGGGGAGCGGCAAGACCTGGGATCTTTATCAGGAGTGCCCTGAGATCCTGGCAGGCATTATGCCGGCAAGCGCCCTCTTCCCTGTCTACACGACCTTCTTCGGCAAGCCCGTTACCGACAGGCTCAACAAGACCGTATCGGTTCCCGTATTCTATTCAGGCGGAGAGAAGTCCCACCTGCCTGAGCTCCCCTTCCACGCTGACTCCTCTCTCGAGCGCGTCAAGTATGTTGCAGGAGTAAATAAGCTCAAGAAGTCTTTCGATGATGTATCTTTCGAGGACAAGGATGATTGGGAAGACCCGATCTGGGGCATCCCCGGTGACAAGGTCGAGAAGTTCTACGACGAGACGCGAGATGCAACCCTGACTGTCCATTACTTCGATAGCTCCGACGGCATCTGCAGGACGGCTTTCGCGAGCGTCAGCAACCAGGTCCACGAGTGCAGGCAGCACAGTGTCGAGTGTGCATGGAATTTCATCTCCAAGTTCAAACGCGATATCTGAAAATGAAAAGATTCCTGACAGCAATACTTACCTTTATCTTCCTTTTATCTGCTGTCTCATGCAGCATCAAGGAAGATCCTTCGCAAGCAACGGAGACAACAACCACGGCCAGCCTTGCAACATCCTCTGTAAGCCGGGAGACCACTGCTGCAACATCTGAAACCAAGCCGGCTCCTCCGGATCTGACAGGAAGATACATGAAGAAATCTATAGACTCGGAAGGGTTCGGAACTGATCATTTCTGCATGGAATTGATCAGCAAAGACGGCAGGCTCGGCGTCCTGCTCAAAAACGACTATCGCAGTGGATACTTTTTTGACTTCTTTACTACTGAACTTGAGGATAAGGACGGAACCGTTACTGCTCAATACGATGGGGAGTCTGTTCATTTCGAACTGACATCTGACGGAAAGACTTGTGATGTCGTCTATCAGGGGGGAGATATGGACAGCTATCTCAGCGGTCGCTACGAACGCCAGGATCTGATAACAGAAGAATACCATGAAGACGCTTTCCCTGAAGCGGTCAACGATCCTAACACACCAAACGGTGCGGTGGATGCCGTGCTGGCAAAGACCACACGTCAACAGTTGGGACTTCCTGATGATGCGGTCCTGACAGAAGATGCCCTGTCAAAAGTAGAAGAACTGCAAGCAGACGAAGAAAAGCCTGTCACACTGAGCGGTATCGAGTATTATTCAGGGCTTAAAAGATTATTTATCGGCAGGTCATATATCAAGGATATCTCTCCTCTTGCAAAGATCAGTTCTTTAGAAGAGATCAGCATCAGCTGGTCTTTCGTGGATACGATACCGGATCTTTCGAACTGCGAAAAACTTACGAGCCTTTCATTGACATCCTGCTTAATAAGAGATATCAGTCCTATAACTAAGATCAGATCATTGGAGTACCTTAATCTTTCCAACAATTGTATAACGAGCATCGAACCAATCAAAGATGTTGAGAACATCTCTGAGCTTAATCTCTACGGCAATCCGATAACCGATTGGGAATCTATAAAAGACCGGCAAAGTCTGACCGGGGCACTCACTCAGGACTACGACACCACCCTCTCAGTACTCGATAAAGCCCGTGAGATCTTAAAAGAAACGATAACGGATGATATGAGCGAGCTGGAAAAAGAGATCGCAATATACAGAAAACTCCAAGAGCTTGCCCATTCTGAAGTATTCCAGCGTCCGATGAAACCTGACGGCTATTATATCCTGATGGAAGGAAGAGGTGTCTGCGGCGATTGGGCAGATGCTGTAGCTCTGCTGATGAACCTCGCAGGACTTGAATGCTTTGAGATAATCTCCGACGTCCATGCATGGAATGTCATCCGGATCGACGGCGAGTATTACGAGATCGACTGTTACTGGGATGATGAAGTTGAACCGATAAACTGGCAGTACTTTAACATCAGCCGGGCACGCATGGATACTGCACCGGATCATCAGGTCAGCAACTCATTATACGGGAGATCTTATCTTCCTGTTGCAACTCACTCGATGATGCAGGTCGAATATCTCATGCTCATCGATCAGATGTATTAATGCTGATTTTTACGGCCGTTTGCTACTCGAGCTTGGCAGTCTCTTTCCTGTCGACAACTGATTTGCCGACCCATTTCTTCTTGTACCAGTAGTACATGACGATGAGTCCGCGGATGCATTCATCTGTCGCAGTTCCCGCAAAGATGCCGGCAACACCGACACCCAGGAGGACGCCTACCGTATAGCCCGTGGTAAGGCCCAGGCCCCAGTTGCAGAGGATGCCTGCTATGAGCGGGAATATGTATGCTCCTGCGGCCTTAAGACTGCAGACAAAGGTCATGTTAAGGCAACGTCCGGTCTCGACGAAGATATCGACGATCATGATCATCTGTCCCAAAGCGATGATATGCTGGTTCGAAGTAAAGATCGATAAGGTATACCTGCACAAAACTGCATTTATGGATGCCAGAGCTATGGTGATCGGCAGGGATGTCCTCAGGGTCTTAAATACCCTCTTATACGCTTCATCTGATTTGCCGGCTCCGACAAGGTGTCCGGTTATTATCTGCGTCGACATGGCGGACGCATTCGAGAATATCATGGCGAAAGATATGAGCATGTTGCAGTATGCTCTCGCATTGACGGCGTCATTACCCATGCCGTTAACAAAGGACAGGAGAGTTGTCTGATAGAGATTATATGTAAGGTTCTCACCAGCCGTAGGAAGACCGATCTTGACCATCTTGGCAAGGAGGGATGCCGGGAAAGGCCTTAAGTAACGCAAGGAGATCCTACCGATCTTGGCAGCATAGAAGAAGACGAATACTGCTATTACCGCAAGGAACCTTGCCGCAACAGTGGATATGGCAACTCCGGCCACGCCCATGTTCAGGAACTTCAAGGGACCATATAAGAAGAGATAGTTGCCGCCTATGTTGACGATGTTGATGGCAAACGTTACCCACATGCCGACCTTGGTATATCCGTTACACCTTAAGATCTGGAGCATAACGTTAAAGACCGCCATAAGGAAACCGCCGCCGCCTACTATGTAGATGTAGATCATCGAATAAGGGCGCATCTCAGGCGATACCTGAAGGAAGTTCATTATCAGGGGATTGGCAGCGCAGAAGACTCCGCTCAGGACGATACCTACGACGAGGTTTACCGCGATCGCAAGAGTATAGATCATGTTCATCTTGTCGAACCTCTTGGCGCCAAGATACTGGGCAACGACAACGCTCGTCGCCGTGGCAATGACGTTGAAGAGAATGTTCATCATGAACATGATGGTGTTGGCATTTCCGACCGCGCCAACAGCATACTCATCATAATGGGCCAGCATAAGCGTGTCCACATTGTTGAGCATAGTGTTGAGGAAGAGTTCGAGGAACATCGGCCCTGCCAGAAGGAGCAGGGGAGTCTTCTCATCTATGACTATCGCGTTTTTCTTCTTTACCGTAAATCCCATCGTAATGCCTTTTATGGTCTGCCTTTAATAACGATAAAGGATTATACAACAAGGACCCCGCAAGAAATATATCAAATATAGACCAGTTCTTATCAATATATGCTCAGGGGCATCAGGTCCGCCCCCTCAGATCTCTGCAGAATCAAACGTTGAGATACAGTTAGTCATGTAAACTATATCGCCTTCATTAAGCTCAACTATCGCAGGGAAAGATTCATATTTATACATGCTGTCGGAATGTCCTTCCGGGTATTCCGCATCCATCCTGTACTTAGTATTGCCGTCCTTATCCGTGATGTGGATAACACCCCATCTGCCGGGCATGTCCACAAAGTACACACCGGGCTTTATGACAGATTTATCGCTCCCGATCTCGAAGATCTCATAATGCTCGATCGTATCACCCGGAATAAAGGTGATATCGTGCTCACTCTTATCAGGAACGATCTCTTTTTGGGTATAGAATGTGCTGTAATACCATTCATGGAATTCTTTTGCGATATCTGCATCGATGCCCGTAAGCTCGTAGAACTCTTCCGGTGTTTTCTTGTTCTTCTCATTTCCGGGGTTGGTGTACTGATCGAGCTTGGTAACATACCGCATCGCAAGATAGCGGTCAGTCCATAAGTATTCCGTCTTGTATCCCTGATCCTGGTCGCTGAATCCAAAATAATAGATATCAGGATTGTTCCTGTCATAGAAACCCAAATCATATCTATTGCCAAGTTCGGCATAAGCAAAGCGGAGCCATTTACGGAGCATTACCATTTGTTCATCCATCTGATCAGTGGACTTAATAGGATCTAAAGGGATCTTAAAATACTGCCCTCCCTGGGACACTTCAACACCATTAGGATCTATGTCATATTGACTTGCCTTCTCTTCTAAGATCTTCTGATACTTGGCATTGTCCTTCTCAATGTCTTCAGGACTTCTTCCGAATAAAGAGCATGCAGCAAAAGATACGAGCAGGCCCGTTAACACAAGCAGGACAAGCATTCTCTTTATGAGTTTGTCTGACAGTTGATATCTGTTATTCTTCATTCTTTTATTCCCTTGATTCCGATCGGTATTCTAAAACTCACATATTATACCACCGCATACGACGGGCATTCAGATCAGATCAAAGCTCTCCGTCTTCAGGTCGCAATAGTATCTGCCCTTCTTAGCCGTAAACTTTAAAACGCAGTAATCGGGGTCCGTTGCACCCTGCTTATAAAAGATGGTATCTCCCTTTCGCCAGATCATGTCTTTGCTGGCCTGATCCGTAAGGACTTCCATCGTGCCCGTCAGCATGACACCCTCATACCGGATGATGCCTTTGTGATAGAAATAGATGCTCGCATTAGGGTTCTTAAGGTACTGCTTTACCCTCATCGAAGAAGTATTCGTCGAAAAATAAAACTCCTTCAAGCCAACCTGTTTTCTCGGCTTCAGCATCGCCTTGACGTTAGGTGTTCCTTCGTCGTCAACGGAACAGACGAAGCTGACTTTTTGCTTCCTGATAAATCTTGCTATCTTATCCTTATCCATTAACTATTCCCTTCTCTTTTTTTGCTCCCGGATCGATCGATATTAATTCAGGATTCATACCAATCCCAGATAGCGAAAAATACATCGCTCCTGTCCCGGTACCGGGGATAAAAATTCTTTGCCAGCCGGTCGTATGCCAGAGCCGCAGCATATATACGGTCCGCTATTCCGTTATAGACCTGATCATCTTTCCTGTAAGGCATCTTCCCCAGGTCTTTAACGTATTCCAATTCTTCCGAATAACCGTATCTGTGATGAGACGTTCCGTATTCCTTATCTCTCAGGATCATCTGCATTACCAGTGTGTCATTGCAGTTCATATTGGCAAGATGCGCGCTGATCAGATGATCCTTGCGGTAGAGCTTGCCTAAAGCCTGCAGCTCCATAAACCAGAATCGGTTGATGTTATCCTGCGGCCAACAGCTGTTATCCTCCGCAGGAGATGTCTTGTCTTCCCAGATAAGATCTGCATCGTCGGCATAGTCAAAATCAAAGATAAGATCGTATCGCATTCCGTTATTGAAGATGATCCTATAGACCTTATTCTCAGGAACCGGCATCCAGCCTAAAGCAGTATCCTCTGATACACCGAAGCGGTCGATCCTCCTTATGTATTCTTCCGGACTAACGGAGCCGTTACGGGGCAGTATGACATTAAGACAGATATCAATGTCGCTGTACTTATCGTGATAGCAGACTTCAAACGCCTTCTTCCCTGCTTCATCGACCGTCTCGCGCGTAATTACGATCTCTTTTGCGACCGCACTGCTGATCTCGGGATGCTTAAAGATCTCTCCCAGATAATCAAGAAAGGATCTTTCCATGCTTTCTTTCGATAAACTGATCTTCATTCTCTTTCCTCCAAGATATGACTATTATAGCATTCGAAAGATTATTGTTCTTTTAACGGATGAGGAATACTTTACTATTGATTACAGCGGATATTCTTAAGACCGCCACAAGATAAGTCGGGATGAAAATCTCAAAATAGCGTATGATATGGGTAAGAACTTCTTCACATGATATGAAGGATCCGATATATTATCTTAGAAGAGGGAAATCATGCCGCCGCTAGTGATCTTATTGCAGGTAATCTTAGGACTTATACTCTTAAGCTGCATCATCGTCTTATACGAGAGCTATAGCGGATAAGGGAGTATCACATTATGAAAAAGAGCTCATACTTTATAATTCAGATCATCTGGTCTTTTATTCTGTCTTCCGCTGTCTGGTACTTGATCATTAAAAACTCAAGTTTTGATTTCTACCATAATAGCGATGATACGATCGCAGGGATCATCTTGATTGCCGGATTGGCAGTATATCTGATCCTGACAGTCGTTTATCTTGTAATCGGATACAGGAAGGTTAAGGGCTGGCGCCCGTGGATTATCCCGGTGTCGGTGGTCCTGGCCGCAGCAATGGCGTTTGGGGGCTTTTTCGGAGCGGGGTTAGTGCTTTTCGCGGAAGAAACACTTAACAGGACACTCAGCACCAGGTGACATGACCGTAAGACAGCCCTTGGGGGGAAGGATATGCAAACGATCCGTTATAAAGACAATTTTAGAAAACTTCTAACGTTAATGATTACAGTGATGATCGTCTTCGCCGGCTTATTCCCGGCTGTTCGTGCTGATACGGGCGCGAAGCCTGAAACAGAAATAACTGTCGTTAATGCTCCCGGCGAAGATTACTATATTGCCCTGCTCGCTACAGACGGTATCCGTTCTTCTGATCATTCTCCCGATACGACAGCCGGTGACAAAGAAAACGAGATCATTAAGACAATAGAGGAATATGAGGATCCGGACGGATATTATCTCTTTAAGAATTTCAACAAGTTTTATATGCATTCCAACAAGGACAACAGATACCTTTTCTTCGGTCAGGGCGGAGTATTGCCCAAAACATATAAGATCATGATCGTAACTTTGGCAGGAGAGATAAAAGTAAGTCCTGCCATCAGCCAGAAAGCTTTTTGGGCAAAGATGTCTTACGATTATTCTTCCAACACGATAACAGAAGACTATAACGGCGTATATACACGCTGCATACCCTGGGTCTTTGTTTTCTTTTTTATCACGCTGTTCAACGAAGGTCTGATATTGCTGGCATTTAACCTCTTCCGCAAGAAGAATCTCCTGCCATTTTTTATCATAAACGTCATTACTCAGTTGATCCTCAATGCGATAAACATTGTCTGGTATCTGTCAGGGGCAAATGGAAAATACTTTCTTGCATGGATAGCAGCTGAAGTCGTGATCACTGTTATCGAGGCCCTTTGGTACAGCAAAAAGCTTATAAGAAAAGACGGGTCAGTCTCGGTCAAACGGAACGTCCTTTATGCAATAGCAGCTAATCATGTAAGTGCTCTTGCCGACCTGCCGTTGTTCCTTATCATGTTTATCTACCCTGTGACCAGAGGCGGGCTGTGGTGATCTTCAAGAATCGCAGACGTGTCTCGTTACGGTCATGACATCACCTGTCGTGACTATGCCTATTACGTTTTTCGCGTATGATACGACAGGCGGCACAAAGACTGTCTCCAGGATATGAAGATCCCCGTATTCAGTCTGAATGTCCGCCCTGGTAAGGTTCGTGATACTGATGTCTTTGACCTTATCACCATATCCCAGTAATTCTGCGATCTTAGTAGCTGTTTTACTCTGAAAGCATCCTGCATGGACCAGATTCAAAGAATCTTTTAATGTCGGATCAAGAAGCCCAATAAACTGCAGGACAAGGTATCGGGATCTAAAATCATCCAGTTTCCTCCGCATTGCCTTAAAGACCTCTCTTGAATTGTCTTCAAAAGACTTCACCGGAGCGTATCTAGATCTTATCGATATTCCTGTAGCCTGGTTTCCCATTGACCTGTTGCCGTCAAGTCTTCCGTCAACAGCAATCCCGACATCCATTGCAGCATCAGTATCCTTGATCCAATCGGTGATAAGGTAAGCCGTGAGAGATACTCCGGCATTTTTTGCATTCTTTAGGAGTTGTTCCAGATCATCTTTACTGTATCTTTTCGTCTCGATCCTTGTTTTGCGGTCTTTCCAGAACTTTGAATATGCATCGTCCAGATCATTAAACCTGAAGACCTTCCTGTCCTTCTGCCATTTCCTGTTCCAAGAACGCGCTAAAAGTCCATAGTAGAATGGCAGTTTGCTTTCTTTGGGAAGGTCAGATAACGCTAGTGACCTGAACGGCAGATACTCACATTCCCGACCTGTAAGACAGTTCATAAATGTCTCGATAAAATAGAGCAGCGACTTACCGTCTCCGCCTAAGTGATGCATCATGAAGACCAAACCTTCATTGGACACAAAAGCCCTGATAAATTCGCCATCATCTACCTTAAATCTTTTCCTCTCGTTCTCATAGATCAGATCTTCCAACGAAAGCTCCGTCAAGCTCATGCTGTTATGAGGCTCATCGTTATCGACATAAAATGCTTCTCCTGAATCCTCGATAACAACCCTTGAATTTAGCACTTCATGAAGACCGCACGCCTGATCAAACGCTTTCTTGGCATCTTCAAAAGGAACTTCCCTGTCAAGTGACACCTTCATAACTATCACTATGTTCACGTCGAAAAGATCGACCCTCTCAGTATCGATCCTGTATCTCATAAGTATTTCCTTATGCTGTTGGTCCACTGGCTCATAACTATATTCGAAGGTGTTACTTTTGAATAGAACCTGAAATATTTAGCAAAGAATCCCGGCACAGACATATCCTTCCCCTTTGAGCTGTCCTTAAGCGCTTTGTCTACAACGGTCTCAGGATCTATCATCCCGGTGTATCTGATCTCTTTGCCATCCTTTGTTCTTGGCAGCATGCCTGTATCTACCCATCCAGGGCACACTGCAGTTACCGTTATCCTCCTTGATCTGAGCTCAACATTCAAAGCTCTCGAAAAGTTCTTCAGATAAACCTTGCTCGCCGAATACATGGCAAGATAGGGATTGGGCTGAAACGAAGAAGCCGATGAGATATTTATTATCCTCGCACCCTCATGCATATAGGAAAGCGAAAGAGATATCAGCTCAGCAGGGACGCTGCAGTTTATCTTGCAGAGATCAGTCACCGATCCCTTCTCCATCTTCTCAAAAGGGCCCATATAGCCTGTCCCTGCATTATTTACGAGGATCCTTATATCAGGCTTTTTCCCGCTTAAAAGATCTTCAATGACCGCTACCCCGTCATGAGCAAGATCTGCTTCGATCGGTACGACCTTGGGATCCTGCGCACTGAGAGACCCGAGCTTATCCTTGTTCCTGCCGACTGCCCAGACTTCATCGATATCATCCATCAGGCAGATCTTTTTAACAAATCTCTCACCTATTCCTCCGGTCGCTCCGGTTACTATGGCTATACTTCTCATCATTTCACCAAAAGCCTTGATAACGTATCCTTTGTTACCATCTTGCATTCAGGAACAAAGAGCTTTTTTAATGCATACATATAGACCGTGCCCCAATAAAGGTCTGCCAGATAAAGAGCATCACCCTTTACGACACTCCCCTCTTTCTGGCCCTTTCTTACTATCTCCGCGAGGATCTTATAGAGATCGTTCCTGTAGAGGTTTTCTTTCTGCTCCAAAAGAAGCTGCGACAGGATCGTGATCTTGACCACATAATCTTCGTCGTTCATAAGCTTCTTTTCCATCTCAGCTGAGATCTTTTCGATCTTTGCTTTAGCAGGGATCGGGAGTTTTGCCAGAGTATTCAGACGCTTGATCTCATCCTTGTTCTCAGCGCTCTTTCTGATCTCTTCGAACAGCTCTTCTTTGGACTTGAAATACAGATATATCGTTCCCTGACCTATGCCTATATGCCTGGCAAGATCACCGATCTTCGTATCTCCGAATCCGTTACGCGCAAAATAAAGGGAAGACTTCTTAAGTATCCTGTTTCTCGTATCTTCCCTGATCTGCCGGCACTGCTCCTCTGTTTTCGGCATCCTTCATCCCTCCTTTTGACTGAACGAATATTCATTCATAGGAAATATAACACCGGAGGATGCCGGTGTCAAGAAACTTGTCTTTATGCCTTCCTGATGCTTTGCCTTATTAAGAAATCATTCTTCAGAGTCTTCCGGTTTTACATCCAGCTCTTTGCCGCAGCACCTGCAATACCCATAAGGCAGATTGCTCAGGCCGATCCACGTTCCGCAATGGGGACAGCAGTAGTAAGACAACTCAAAGCAGACTCCGGCTATAAGGATCGCAATACCCAGGCCGACTGTAAGGAAGCATACCAGCGGAAGCTTGTATTCGAGGAAGATGAAACCGCCAAGAAACACTGCAAAACCGACGATCCTAAAGATCCAGCAAAGAGCCAGGATTTTTCCTAAACTAAGTTTTTTCATATCACCCTTATACCTATATCCAATAATACCCGGAAGATCCGGACAACAAAATATGCCACTATTAATTCGGATCTCTCTTTTATCTTTTAAGTAATTTTATCATAAACATACCCCCATTAATCGGACACTAGTCCAACTAATGGGGGTAACTTCAATTATCATGGCGGAGCCGGTGGGATTCGAACCCACGTGCCCTTTCGGACAAACGGTTTTCAAGACCGCCTCGTTATGACCACTTCGATACAGCTCCATAGTCTTATGATACGGAGGCTATTTTACTGTATTAGGAGCTTTTTTTCAATAATCAATTCGATTTGGATCCCGGAAGCTGCAACAAACTGACTCCAAGATTTGTATTAATGGTAAACCCGCCCGGAATAGGAGGATACGAGAATGAATATAAACATAAGACAAACCATATGCACACTCTTACTAATACCTGTGACCTTAACAGGCTGTAAGATGGCTTTGCCTGTGGATACAAGGGCAGATCAGGACAAAGCGAATGATGCTGACCTGATTATCTCAACACCGGCAGATGAAGAGTCTTCAGACTATGAAGAGAATGATTATGCCAGGGTGCCGGATATGGATTATGAAGATCCGAATCTCAATATAAAGCTAACGGATCTTTCCGGAAAAGCGCTTGCTGCCATAGAATCTTCAGACAGCGGGATGATAGTTCCCGACATGGGCGTATTCTATAAATGCAATGATGAGTACCGCCTTACAAAGATGACAGAAAACGGAAAGAAAGAAGATATCATATTAGGGTCTGCTAAAGAGTATTCTTATGAGACCTTCTACGCAAGGACCTGCATTGATAACATGCTTTATACTCTGGCCATTAAAGGGGATCTTCAGGATCAGAAAGAAGATCAGTTATACCTTGTAGAGTTTGATCTTAAGGAAGGAACGGAAAATGAATATCTGATCTCGGATAACGGCTTCCCTTATGTTTCATTGACATCACGGGACGGCAAGATCATCCTTTTCTTCCACGACCAGAAGGAAAAGCTTACAGACCGCATTATCGAATTTGACTGTTCCACAAAGAACATCCGCGAACTCTTAACATATACTCTCGATAACGATCTTGCCGGAGAAAGCGTAAGGAGCATATACGCTGACAAAGATGCGTTATATCTATTAAAGGTTGTTTATAACAGCAACAATAATATATCGATGGCTATCGATGTTTTTGACAAAGACTACAAAAAGATCAAAGATTACGATATCACCGACGCGATGAAGAAAGCTACTGTCGAAACTACTAATATGGAAGATCTGAATGAGCTGATCCAGCCCGTATCCTCTTTTAATATCTTTGACGGTAGATATATCTACTATGAAAACTTCAGCGTAACACGGGCCTTTATCGACCTTAAAGACTCTTCCCTCCTCTATGCTATACCGGAACCTTTTACAAGTTCTTCAGGCAACGGACCAAAGGTCTTCTATTCCCTCTTCTGCCTGGAATCCAAGGATAGCATAGACCCGGAGTCTCTTTATATCTTTGACAACGGAGAACTCAAAAAAATACCGACCGCCATACTCGATGACGGTCAGCAGATTTCATCTGTTACGGCTTCCCCTGACGGATACTATATGGTCTCCATCTGCGGTGAGGATAACACGCCCTATTTGGCTAAGATAGTCTCTAGCTCAGAATTGAGATGATACGGTCTAAGTCTTCGTTATCCTTATAGTCGATAACGATCTTACCCTTACCTGTTGTCTGGTCTGTTATCTTTATCTTAACACGTGACCCCAGAGACTTCTTGAGTTTAGTCTCAACCTCTTTGATGCTCAGTTTAACCTGAGCATCAAGAGGTTTCTGGGGTTTAGCCAATCCCTTTGTATCTTTTTTCTCTGAGAACTTCTTTACATAGTCTTCTGCCTGGCGGACGCTCATGTCCTTTGCCATGATAACGTCAGCAACCTGACGCTGCTCTTCCTTATCCTTAAGCGACAGAAGAGCCTTTGCGTGACCTGCCGTAAGGTCACCGCTTACGATAAAGTCCTGAAGAGATTCATCTATATTTGTAAGTCTGATGGTATTTGCAACTGTAGCTCTTGGAACACCGATCTTCTTTGCAAGCTGTTCCTGTGTGAGCTTATATTCCTTCAGAAGATTCTGCATTGCAAAAGCAGTTTCCATCGGATTCAGATCTTCCCTCTGGAGATTCTCTATAAGAGCCTGTTCCATCGTCTGTCTGTCAGTAAGATCCCTTACTATTGCAGGTATTACCTTAAGACCGGCAAGACGCGCTGCACGCCAGCGTCTCTCTCCTGCAACGATGATGTATCTGTCTTTCTTGCGCTGAACGATTATAGGCTGAATTATGCCGTTTTCCTTGATGGATTCAGCGAGTTCTGCAATACTTTCTTCATCGAAGTTCTTTCTTGGCTGTTTTGAATTAGGATTGATATCCGTGATCTTAAGTTCTGTTACGGAATCAGACTTATTCTCGGGGATCCCGTCTGAAGATATAAGGGCACCAAGTCCTTTGCCCAGTCCTTTTTTAGCTGTCATATGCGCCTCCTATATATAGATGCGTGTCTATGTTTATTTGGTTCTCTTGATAACTTCTGCAGCCAGTGCCTCGTAAGCCTTTGCGCCCTTTGAGGACTTATCGTAATCCGATATAGCAAGCCCGTGGCTGGGAGCCTCTGCAAGCCTTACGTTCCTGGGAATAATGGTTTTAAAGACCTTCTTCTTAAAGTATTCTTCCACTTCTTCCCTAACCTGCTTTGACAGCTGCGTCCTCATATCGAACATGGTAAGGACAACGCCTACGATCTCGATATCAGGATTAAGCTTCTTCTTTACTATATTGATCGTCTCAACAAGCTGGGACAGACCCTCTAATGCGTAGTACTCGCCCTGAATGGGGATAATGATCCCGTCAGACGCAGTCAGGGCATTAATGGTGAGAAGTCCAAGTGAAGGAGGACAGTCTATGATAATGTAATCGTAATCGTCCTTTATCTCTTCAATAGCGCTCCTCAGGATATTCTCTCTTGATATTGCATTAACAAGTTCAACCTCAGCACCTGCAAGATTAATGTTTGTGGGGATTATATCCACATTCTGCGCGCTGGATTCAAAGATAACATCTCTTACGGGGCATTCATTGATCAGGAGATCATATGTCGTATTCTCCAGTTCGCTCTTCTCGATCCCAAGGCCGCTCGTAGCATTGGCCTGAGGGTCAAGATCTACCAGAAGCACCCTCTTTTTCTTTTTGCCGATGTATGAAGCAAGGCTCACGGCTGTTGTCGTCTTGCCTACTCCGCCCTTCTGATTTACCAGTGAGATTACCTTCATCTTTTCCCCTCCTTATATTATTTTTATTATAATAACATTACTGATATTAATATTTTCGCTGTAAAACGATTTGATACCTAATTGTAAAATTCAATCTATACTCCAAATTGTTCCACGTGGAACAATTGGCTGTTTGATCAGATCATACGATCATGAATGTTCCACGTGGAACAATTTAAAAAGGGCCCGGCCATTCCATTGTGCCGGACCCTTATCTCGAACAGTTTGCCCTGCGTCAAGTGTCTATGTTAGCAAGCTTCGCATTCTGCTGGATGAATTCCTTACGGGGTTCTACCTGATCGCCCATCAGGAGTGTAAATGTCTCATCTGCAGCCTGCGCATCCTCAAGAGTAACCTTAAGAAGTTTACGTGTCGCGGGATTCATCGTTGTTTTCCAAAGCTGTTCAGAGTCCATCTCACCAAGACCCTTAAACCTTTGGATAGAGGGATTCTCCCAATTATGTTCCTTCTTGATCCTCTCTACTTCCTTCTCGTCATATGCATAATACTCTTCATCACCCTTATAGACCTTAAAGAGAGGCGGGCAGGCGATATATACATATCCGCCGTCAACAAGAGGCCTTAAGTATCTGAAGAAGAACGTAAGGAGAAGTGTCCTGATATGTGAACCGTCGACGTCGGCATCAGCCATGATGATGCACTTATGATATCTCAGTTTGCTCTCATCGAATTCATCACCGATCCCGGCACCCAATGCCATAACGACAGGCTGGAGTTTCTCATTGGAATAGACTTTATCTATTCTTGCCTTCTCTACATTGAGCATCTTACCCCAGAGAGGCAGGATCGCCTGATATTTACGCTCTCTTCCCTGCTTAGCGGATCCGCCTGCGGAGTCACCCTCAACGATGAAGATCTCACAGAACTCAGCTTCATTGGACTGGCAGTCAGCAAGCTTACCCGGCAGTGAATTGTTCTCGAATACGGTCTTCCTTCTTGTGAGCTCTCTGGCCTTTTTGGCTGCGTCTCTTGCTCTTGAAGCGGATAAGCACTTATCCATGATGAGCTTAGCCATATCAGGATGCTCTTCTAAGTATTCAGAAAGCTTCTCGTTAACAACACCTTCTACCATAGGTCTTACCTCGGCATTACCGAGCTTACTCTTGGTCTGACCTTCGAACTGGGGATCAGGCAGTTTAACAGAGATGATAGCTGCAAGTCCTTCTCTTGTATCCTCGCCCTGGAGCTTGGGATCGTTATCCTTAAGGAACTTGTACTTCCTTGCGTAGTCGTTGATGACCTTGGTCATGGAAGTCCTGAATCCCGTAAGATGCGTACCGCCTTCGGGAGTCGCGATGTTATTGGCATAGCAGTAAACGGTCTCCTGATATGAATCGTTGTACTGCAGAGCGATCTCGACAAAGCATTCGCCTGATTTTGTTGCGAAATAGATGGGCTTCTCATTGATAGGCTGCTTATGGCGGTTAAGATACTCTACGAATGATACGATACCGCCGTCGTAGTGAAGATGCTTACTTACAGGTTCTTCTCCTCTGTCGTCGATAAGATCGATCGTAACTTCCTTGTTAAGGAAAGCCATCTCCCTGTATCTTGTGATCATGGAATCAAAATCGAATGTGATATCAGGGAAGATAGAGTTATCAGGGATAAATGTAGTTGTAGTACCCGTATCGGAAGGATCACACTCACCGATAACGTGAAGAGGAACCGTTGTAACACCCTTCTCAAACTGGATATCGTAGATCTTTCCTTCTCTTTTTACCTGAACGCTCATATGGTCAGAAAGGGCGTTAACTACTGATGCGCCAACACCGTGAAGACCACCTGATATACTGTATGCTCCGCCACCGAACTTACCGCCTGCATGGAGTATCGTATGCACTACTTCAACCGTGGGAATGCCCTGTTTGGGATGGATTCCTACAGGGATTCCTGATCCGTTATCAACTACGGTAACACTGCCGTCTTTATTAAGCGTAACAGTAATGGTATCGCATCTTCCTGCAAGAGCTTCATCAACGGAATTTGCCACGATCTCATATACTAAGTGGTGAAGACCTCTGGGAGTCGTATCACCTATATACATTCCGGGTCTCTTACGGACGGCTTCAAGGCCCTCTAAGACCTGAATATCGCCTTCGTCGTATTCGCTGTTATTGGATGTATCGAACTCATCCTGTCCTTCGGATACTTCCTTGACATCCTCGAGTTTTTCCTCGGCAAAATCCTCGGTCAAGGCCCTGGGATTCTCGGCAAGATTACGGAGTTCGTCGGAATCTGACTCCTCAACAGGCTGGAAATAAAGGTCAACCTCGCCCGTTATCTTCTTTTCTTCGTTATTGTTGTCACTCATGCTCTAACCTCTTATATTTATTATATTTGTAACAATGTTAAACCGGCATATCAGCGTAATTCACAGGGATTCAAGTCTCTTTAATAGGACAGATGCAGATATCGAACAAACATAAGTTTTGTCATCTGCAATGACCAGGCTCTCCGGGATATCCCTGGTAAGATACTGCAATCTTCCGGCCTCATCCTCGGATCTCATAAACCTTGCAATTGTCCCTGATGCAGGGTCGGCTGTGGACAGATCTACCACGGCGGAAACCTGCTTCAAAGGTATGGACTTGTCATCTTCAATATGAACGTACATATGATCACCAAAGCACATTATACCATAATATGCTTATTACAAGTATTATATATGGGATTTTTCTCAATTATCTTCGGCAATATTCCCGTTTTCAACGTGAAAGTAGGTCACATTGCTGTCGAAAAGCTTTCCGCTGCTCTCTTTATCGGTACAGGTGATGAAGATCTGGGCGCCTTTCATGAGTTCTACGATCCTCTGTCTTCTTCTGGAGTCAAGTTCAGAGAAGACATCATCGAGCAGCAATATCGGGGTAGAAGAGACAAACTGCTTTACAATCACAAGTTCAGCAGCTTTAAGGGACAGAGCGGCAGATCTTTGCTGGCCCTGGGACGCATAATCCTTGGCCGGCATGTCATTGATCAGGATAGTAAGGTCATCCTTATGGGTCCCTACGGATGAATAGCCATGTTCCTTATCCGTTTTACGGGCATTCTGGAGCTTTCCCAGGATATATTCAGACAGGATAGCCTTAATCTTCGCATAATCGCCCTCAGAGAGGCCGTATGACATATATACGGTTAGATTATCGTTTTCGACGAGGAAAGCCTTCAGAAGGTCTATACAGCCCGTTATGGTGTTATATGTGATCTTAAGGTCTTCCTTGCTGTCTGATATAAGCCTGTGATCTGCCTGTGCATACTGTGAGAGGAGAAGGATAAACCTGTATCTTGCAAGTATTATGTCGGCTGATGTGTCTGCTATGGAATAATCCAGCATATTAAGTTCCATCTCACCGGTTCCTTTATAGGACTGATCGAACTTGAGCTTCTTTAAGAAGTTGTTTTTCTGTCCTGAGAGCCTCTGGATCGTATAGAGATGGTTAAGGTAAGTAGGGGAGACCTTGGTTATCAGGGAATTGATAAACCTTCTCCTGTTAACAGGCATGCTCTTGACGATCTTAAGGTCCTCGGGAGTGAATATAACAGTGTTACAGATATTGATAAATTCGGATGCGCGGGCAACTTTGATGTTATCTACATAAAGATCCTTCTTATCACTCTGAAGGCTGTATTCCACCCTTGTGGAGACGGGAGAATGGTCGTCATCTTCGGCGAATATCCCGATCTTATAACCGTCCTTGCCGAACATGACCATCTCTTTGTCACCTGAGTTACGGCAGGATTCAAGTCCTGTCCCGTAACAGACGGCATCGATGAGATTAGTCTTGCCCTGGGCATTATTGCCATAGAGAATATTAACAGAAGGCCCGACCGTCATGTCGAGCCTTCCGTAGTTTCTGTAATCTTCCAGGACAATCCTTGTTATCTTCATTATCTTCTAACGGGAAGGATCAGATATATGAATTCCTCGCCTTCAACAGGCTTTATAAGACATGGTCCCTGGTTACCTGAGAACTCGATCCTTATCTTATCGCAGGTTACGTTCTTTAAAGCATCAAGGAGGAACTTAACATTGAAGTCGATATCGAAAGAAGCACCTTCGATCTCGGCATCGATAGGCTCATCCATGATACCGTTCTCTGTTCTTGCAGATACGATGATGTCACTGCCGTCGCTGTGGAGCTGAACGGGTGACTGTGACTTCTCTGTATTCATTATGATAAGAGCAGCTCTGTCACAAGCAGAGAGGACTGCCTTACAATCACATGTAACAACAGATGTGGGATTCTTCGAGATGATGGAATCCACATTGATGAAGTCACCATCGATCAATCTTGAGATGATCCTTACATCACCCATATCGAAAAGGAGATGTTGGGAAGACATGTAGATCACGATCTCAGAATCTTCCTCATCACTTAAGATCTTGGCAATCTCACTAAGTGTCTTACCGGGAACGATGTAGTTGATGACAGGGAAGTCCTGACCCATATCAGCTCTGTTGACAGCCATCCTGAATCCGTCAACAGATACCAGGGACATGATGTGTCCGTCAGATGTAAGGTTGCTTCCTGTAAGAACTCTTCTTGCTGCATCCTTGGATACTGCAAAGTTTGTGTGATTGATCATGTCCTTCAATATCTTCTGTGATACGACAAGCTTGCTGTCTGCATTATCGATAACAGGGATCTTAGGGAAAGGCTCTGAATCAAGACCGTTGATCTTGAACTTGGAATTAGCGCAGGATACCTTCAGTGAGAAGTTGGAATCCGTCTCGATATCAACCATCTCATCAGGAAGCTTCTTGACCAGGTCTCCGAAGAACTTGGACAATACTACAACCGAACCTTTCTCTTTAACGTCAGCATCGATGAATGCTTCGATGCCTGTCTGGAGGTCATAACCCGTAAGCTTGATCCCGTTGTCTGTTGTTTCTATTAAAATACCGCTTAAGATCGGTACTGTTGAATTGCTGCTTACTGCTCTTTGTACTGTTGATACAGCATCAGAAAGAGTATCTTTACTACATGAGAACTTCATATGCTATCCTTCCTGTTACAAATATATTACAAGGAGAATTATATAATAAAAATCACTCGAAATAAATACCCGAAGTCCAGATTGAGACTTTGAGATTTTTCCGCTTTTTATGGATCTTTTATATGTTCACGTAGTCTTTATAAGTCATATGGGTGTAGAAATGTCAATAAGTCCCAAAATGCCTTTAAATACTGCAAATTGTTATGTTTGTAACTGTGTTAAATTCTGAGTTATAAACGTTGATAACCGGAAGGTTAATGACACACCCAAACTTTGAACAATCCGTCTACCTGAAAGTTATGAACTTATCGACAAAAAATGTAGAAAGTCATCCTTCAGTCATTCTCTTCATGATGTCAGAAGCTGTCTGCATCAGTGAAGGATTGTTCGTAACGTTATCACAACTGTGGAGAACGGTTGAATGCTTTCTTCCTCCGAAGATCTCGCCTATCCTGTCTAATGTCATCTGGAGATGGTCACGGCAAAGATACATTGCAATATTTCTGGCCTCAGTGACATCTGCTCTTCTAAGCTGGGATGTAAGTGTCTCAGGAGTCATGCCGTAGTACTTGGATACAGCCTTTATTATCATCTCCGGAGTAATATACTTTTCGGTAACAGGAGAGATAAGAGGGGAGAGGATCTTCTTTGTAGTATCAAGGTCTATCGTGCCGTCCTCGGTAAGGGAAGTAAATGAAGACAGTGTATTAAAGGCGCCGTTAAGCTGCCTTATGTTGACCGTTATGTTTTCGCAGACATAGTTTACGATCTCATCGTCGAAAGTAAGACCTGCTGAATTGCATTTAGAAAGGAAGATGGCTTTTCTCGTCTCAAAATCCGGGGGCTGGATATCCATCATGATGCCGTTCTGGAATCTTGAAGTAAGCCTGTTATCAAGCTCTTTCAGGTTGTTCGGAGCCTTATCGCTCGTGATAACGATCTGCTTGCCCTGACTTATCAGTTCCTCGAATGTATTGAAGAACTCTGTCTGAGTACCTTCCTTGCCTATAAGGAACTGGATATCGTCTATTAAGAGGACGTCTACCGATCTGTATACGTTACGGAATGCCTCGTAATTCTTGTTGTTCATGCATGCAACGAAAGCATTTGTGAAAGCTTCACAGGTAGTATATAGGATGTTTTTGGAAGGGTAGAGGCAGGATGCTTCATATCCTATTGCCTTCATCAGGTGAGTCTTGCCAAGACCTGAATTACCCCAGAGATAAAGGGGATTACGCTGCTTCTGGCCGGGATTCTTGGCTACGGAAACGGCTGAAGCATATGCGAACCTGTTGCAGTCGCCGACTACGAAGTTTGCGAAAGTGAACTCTTCATTAAGTTCCATGGGTGAAGACTGGGAAGCCCTTCTTGAAGCAGCCTGGTCTGAGACAACAGTTGCGTTAACGGCATTCTGGTCGCCTTCCATCACGAACTTTACGTTTATGCTCTTATTGCCGGATACAGTCCTTAAAGCTCCCTGGATAATGTCACCCAATTCCTGACCTTTGAGAAGGCTCAGCGAATACTCGTCTCTTGCTGCGAGCACGAGCACGGAGGAACTCTCATGTTCCACCTTGAGCTTGCCTATGATGCTGTCCAGAGTTACCTTATTGATCCGGTTATCATACTTAAGAAGTTCTTTGGTGTCTTCCCATAAGTTCTTGTTCATGATAGGTGACCTGCTTCCTCATAGCGAAAAGTATGTACATAATATCACGGATATGGACTATAATGTTACCGTATTTTTGCGACGGAGCTCTTTTATTTCCACTATGAAGTTTATTGAAGACGGAAAGAAGGCCAAAAGGGACAAAAACAGGGGGATCAATACTATTCTCCTGATAGTTGCCGTCATACTCATCCTTACCGGAATTATATGCCTTCTTATCGACCCGATCAGAAGCTGGAGAAGGCAGCAGATAACATCCGATGCCCTTGAAGTCATTGAATCCGGGATCACCGAGGGATCCAAACTGACAATGGAAGAAGATACTGTCATAACCTACGTTGTTCCCAGAGACGGGAACGAAGTGGCAGGGGAGAGCTACGACTACTACGGCGAGGATGAAGAAGATATCCTTGCCCTGAAGAGGCAGGTCGAGGACAACGAGAAGAATCTTCCTAAGAAAGTTGTCCTGTCATGCGCCGGTATCCTCAAGATAGATAAGATAGACCTGGAACTTCCCGTCTGGACCGAGAGTTCCAGGATAGCCCTAAGATACGGACTGGGTATATACGAAGACTCCGTAAAGCCCGGGGAAGCCGGGAACTCGACCATATTGGGACACAGAAACCGGCATACGAACACCATGTTCTACAGGCTCAAGGAAGTAAAGGAAGGGGACGGCGTAGTATTCATCAGCGCCGAAGGTCACGAGCTTCTCTTTACCGTGGACAAGGTTAAGATAGTCAACGCAAAAGACTTAATGGATTACATAGAAGGGGACATAACGGACTCCGTTCAGTTAACTCTCGTCACTTGTGCAAATGGCGAACAGGGATATGGAGAAGGCGCCAGAAGACTTGTAATATGTCATATGTCGCAGGAAGACTGATTATGTTATATAATTGCTTTGTTAATTTTTTACCTTCCGGAGGGATTTATATATGGTAACCGCAATAGTCGGCGCCAATTGGGGCGACGAGGGCAAAGGCAAGATAACAGACCTGCTCGCTAACGAATCAGATGTTGTTATAAGATTCCAGGGCGGAGCTAACGCAGGTCACACGATCATCAACGATCACGGAAGGTTCGCACTTCACCTGATGCCTTCAGGTGTCTGCCATGAGAATATAGTCAACATCATCGGCAACGGTGTTGCTCTCGATATCCGTAAGTTCATCAACGAGTATAACGACATCAAGGGCAAGGGCCTTAACCCCCAGCTCCTGGTATCCGACAGGGTTCAGGTCGTTATGCCTTACCATGTTGATTTCGATAAGTTCGAAGAAGAGAGACTTGGCGGCAAGGCTTTCGGTTCCACCAAGTCCGGTATCGCTCCTTTCTTCTCCGATAAATATGCCAAGATCGGTTTCCAGGTTTCCGAGCTTTTCGATGAGAAGACACTCTCAGAGAAGATAGAGCGCGTGCTTGAGATCAAGAACGCCCTCCTCGTAAACCTCTACCACAAGGACCCTATCGATAAGGATGAGCTCTTAGCTGAGATGTTGGAGCAGGGAAGACTCATCAAGCCTTTCGTTACCAACACTCAGGCCTACCTCTACGAGGCACTGAAGGAAGGAAAGAAGATTCTTCTCGAAGGCCAGCTCGGTACCATGAAGGATCCTGACATGGGCATCTACCCCATGGTCACATCCTCTTCGACACTCGCCGGCTACGGCTGTGTTGGCGCAGGTATCCCGCCTTATGAGATCAAGAAGATCGTGGTCGTTACCAAGGCATATTCTTCTGCAGTCGGCGGCGGCGCTTTCGTCTCCGAGATCCTTGACGAAGACGTTGCCAAGGAACTCCGTGACCGCGGCGGCGACAAGGGTGAGTACGGCGCAACGACAGGGCGCCCCAGAAGAGTAGGCTGGTTTGACTGTGTAGCCACACGCTACGGCGTAAGGCTCCAGGGCGGAACAGATGTTGCTCTCACAAACCTCGACGTCCTGGGTTATCTGGATAAGATCCCCGTCTGCACAGGCTACGAGCTCGACGGCAAGGTGATCAAGGACTTCCCGAACCCGACGGACCTCGACAGATGCAAGCCCGTGATTGAATACTTACCTTCCTGGAAGGGCAAGGGCGAGATCAGGGGACTCACCGACTACGACAAGCTCCCCAAGGAGGCTCAGGACTACGTTGAGTTCATCGAAAAAGAGATCGGCGTACACATCTCCATCGTCTCCACAGGACCTGTAAGAGAAGAGATCATCAGGAGATAAATCCTACAGAAGATGCGTAAGGTAATCACTAAAGCGGTAAGCACGATCCTCATACTGACAATGGCTATGGCGTCAGGATGCAGTCTGGGAGGGGATGCCCCGCAGGTTACTGACGCGGCAAAAAACTATTCAAAGGCGCTTCTCCACTTAAATACAAGGAATCTAAAGAGGTTTACCGAGGAAGGTCTTGATATCTTTGAGGGCTTGGAACCCGAGATGAAATACCGGACAACACAAAGATACCTTCTGGGTGCGACGGTCCTCGATAAGTCAGAGTATGAAGTAGCTGAGCCCGTTAAGGCAGAGGACGGCTCATATCTGACGAAGGTAACATTCTCTCTTCCTTATTACGGCGGAGCCGAAGATTATCCTGATGCTATCAAGACCTTAAACCACGCTGAAGCAACTGAGAAGACTTCTCTGGATCTGAACCTTATAAAAGATGACGGGAAATGGGTCGTCGATCAGGATACCGCCAGAGAAGCAGGCGCATTCCTGGATAAGATCTTTGACGATGTTGGAACGTTCCTTAAGGACTCCCGCTACAATAAGGCCGGCAAGCTCGTAGATGAAATGATGACTTCCCTTGCATCAGGAGACATCGATAAGCTCTACATGATCACAAGTTACGATCCCTGGATCGATACGGATATCTTCAGCGCCCAGTCAGAGCTCTACTACAATGACCAATGGGTCGAAGATAACGATGGCGCTCCCCACGATGCCCAGCTGGAGTTCATAAAGGCTTTTTTCTCGAACACAACATATAGTTACGAAGTTAATGAAGCGGGGGAAGAAGTGCTCGTATCAGTTCAGGCCAAAGTTCCCGATTCAAGGCTGATCGCTTCAAAGGTTTTAGATTCACACGACATGAACGTTGCCGGTATCGCATCTGTCATCGCTTCGCTAATAGATTACGAAGATGAGAATAACCTTTTTACGGGCCATGCCAGAGACATATCCAACGACTATACGTACGAAGCAATCTGTAAAGAAGCAACAAAGGTCTGCGCTACGGTCGAAAAGAGGACAGTCAATGTTGACTTCACGATCCCTGTTGACAGCGGCAGGCTGGTTCCCGATAAGAACAGGGGTGAATTTCTGCAAAAAAGACAGGTTAATCTTATTTACGATGTGATATACAATAGCAGTGACACATTCGACAGCGAGCTTAAGGAAGCAGTAGAGATATTTGTCAAAAAAGGCCTTATCGACAGGGACCGCGCCGATAAGATCACTAAGACATACTACGATGAGGCGGTACTCTGGGCCTACGGACAATCGCTACAGGATAAAGGAAATAACTAAAAAGATGGAGATAAAAATATGAGCAAAGAAAAGATCATCGTCCTCGACTTCGGTGGACAGTACAATCAGCTGATCGCAAGACGTGTAAGAGAGCTCTCGGTATATAGTGAGGTCCTCTCTTCGGACACACCTATCGAAAAGCTTATCGAGATGGAGCCCACGGGCATCATCTTAACAGGCGGCCCCAACTCAGTCTATAAGGACGGCAGCCCCAGATACGATCCCAAACTCTTCGAACTCGGCATCCCGATCCTGGGTATCTGCTACGGCGCCCAGCTCATGACCTATCTCCTTGGTGGTAAGGTTGAGACAGCTCCCGTAAGTGAATACGGACATACCGAGGTCAACATCGTAAAAGGAGATGACATCCTCTTCCGCGGAGTCAGCCCCAAAACAGTCTGCTGGATGAGCCACACGGACTATATCGCCCAGGCTCCCGAAGGCTTCACCGTTACGGCATCAACTAATGTATGTCCCTTTGCAGCTGCAAGCTGCCCCGAGAAGAAACTCTATTTCGTTCAGTTCCATCCCGAGGTTGCCCACACGGCAGAAGGCATGACGATGTTAGGCAACTTCGTCAAGAAAGTCTGCGGATGCAAGTGCGACTGGAAGATGGATTCCTTCGTTGAGACATCCATCAAGGAGATACGCGAGAAGGTCGGATCCGGACGCGTTCTCTGCGCCCTGTCAGGCGGTGTCGATTCTTCAGTTGCCGCAGTACTCCTCTCCAAGGCAGTAGGCAAGCAGCTGACATGTGTTTTCGTAGATCACGGACTCTTAAGAAAGAACGAGGGAGACGAGGTCGAAGCAGTATTCGGTCCCTCAGGATCCTACGAACTTAACTTCATAAGAGTCAATGCACAGGACCGTTTCTTAGGCAAGCTCGCAGGCGTTTCTGATCCTGAGCAGAAGAGAAAGATAATCGGTGAGGAATTCATCAGAGTATTCGAAGAAGAAGCAAAGAAGATCGGCACGGTCGACTTCCTCGTACAGGGCACCATCTATCCTGATGTCATCGAATCAGGCCTCGGAAAGAGCGCGGTCATCAAGTCCCACCACAACGTAGGCGGACTCCCTGACTATGTTGATTTCAAAGAGATAATCGAACCCTTAAGACTCCTCTTCAAAGACGAAGTAAGAAAGGCAGGCCTTGAGCTTGGCATCCCCGAAAACCTCGTATTCCGTCAGCCCTTCCCGGGTCCCGGACTTGCAGTCAGGATCGTAGGTGAGATCACGGCAGAGAAGGTAAGGATGGTCCAGGACGCAGACGCGATCTTCAGACAGGAGATGGCTCTTGCAGGCTTTGACAAGTATGCCAACCAGTACTTTGCAGCATTGACGAACATGCGCTCCGTAGGCTGCATGGGCGACGAGAGAACATACGTCTACGCATGTGTCTTAAGGGCAGTAACGACCACAGACTTCATGACCGCAGAATCAGCAGAACTTCCCTGGTCGCTCTTAGGCAAAGTAACAACCAGGATCGTCAACGAAGTAAAAGGCATCAGCCGCGTCTTCTACGACTGCACAGGCAAACCGCCCTCGACGATCGAACTCGAATAGTCT
>JAGAAI010000044.1 GCA_017615325.1 Clostridiales bacterium
CAAAGAGTTCTTTTTTGATGCAATGAAATATTCATACGAAGGAGATCCTGAATTTGCGCCTTACGCAAAAAAGCTCTACCGTTGCTGCAAGAAGATCAGGGATCTTTGGGGCTGCGCCGTTGACATAGAGTGGGCCGTATCAGAAGGCAAAGTATATATTCTACAGGCAAGGCCTGTAACGACGATCTCCAGGGGCAACGAAGACCTGTACAGACTTAACGGATCTTATGCAGGAGAATATCTTCTTACCAGGACAAATGTCGGCGAGATATTCGGCATGCCTGTCTCCCCTGTTACCTACAGCATCCAGGAGAAGATCTGTGACAGTGTTGCAATGCCTCATTTTATAGACAACATTTACGGGCAGGCATATCTTAATGTCAGCATAGTAGCATCCTGCATAGTGTCTCTCGGATTCTCAAAAGAAACTGCTTATAAAGCGATCAAGGATATCGTCGGCAAACTTCCCGAAGGCGTTACGGTACCTGTCTTCCCCATCAAAGGCAGATCAACAGTAAGCAAGGTCATAAGCCTTTTAAGGCCGAAGAAAAAGGCCAAGGGTATGGGCCTGGAATATACTGACACAATATCGGCAAAGATAGATAGACTTACATCCAGAGAAGAACTCAGACCATTCTGGGATAATGAGATGCTCCCATACATCATGGCTTCACTGGCTCAGATCTTTAAGGGTGTTAACATAGGAGGTCTATTTAGCGTAAGGAACAGAGTCGAGAAGATCTGTGATGAGGATCTTTCTAACCGCCTCTTAACGGGTTGTACCGGTATAATCGACAGCATGAAGCCTCTTCTTATGTTAGAAGACCTGGCTGAAGGCAAGATCACAAAAGAAGAATACATCAGGGAATGCGGTCACCGTCATGCCAATGAGATGGAACTCATGATGCCCTTCCCTTACGAAGATCCAGACTTCCCTGATAAACTCATCGAAGAACATAAGTCTTCCGGTATAAACGTCCGCAAGATGAAGGAAAGATCTGAAGCCAATTTCGAAAAAGCCTTGAAGGAATTCGACGAACTATATCCATCAAAAGCCAAGAAGATCCGCAAAGATCTTGCTAAATACGCAGCAGCCAACGAAGACCGCGAACGTGTCAGGAACAAAGGCGTTAAGATATTCTGCGCCCTCCGTAAGTATCTCCTGCGTATAGGCGACGTCCTGAACATCGAAAACGACGGGATCTTCATGCTCTACATGGATGAGATACTGGAACTCCTATCAGGTGATGAGACCATCAGAGAGAAGATAGAACCCCGCCGCAAACTCTATAAGAGATACCTGGAATACCCTCAGTTTCCTAACGTAATCCTGGGCAAGTTCGATCCTGACAGCTGGGTCGAAGATCCCGGCAGACGTAATGACTTTTATGCTTTCGGCAAAGACACTACTGAACTGTCTGATAACGCAGTCAAAGGTTTCCCTGGAGCAACAGGCACAGTAACCGGCAAAGTCAGGGTTATAAGCGACATCTCAGATGCTTCATTACTCGAAGAGGGCGAGATCCTGGTCACCTGTGCTACAAACATTGGCTGGACTGTCTACTTCCCCAAGGCGGCTGCGATCATTACTGATATTGGAGCGCCTTTATCTCATGCCGCTATCGTTGCAAGAGAATTCGGTATACCCGCAGTTGTAGGTTGCGGCAATGCCACGACGGTATTAAAGACCGGTGATATCGTTACCGTCAACGGCGGAGCTGGAACTGTTGAGATAAAGAACTGATCACTTATTGCTGTCAACGCCTGATCTTACCCTGCTAACATCCATTACGGCAATCCTGTCAGGATCAGCAAAAGCCCTGATCTTCTTGATATTCTTAACAAGGATAATTCCATCACCCGGGTCTATATCGCCATATACTTCCTTGTCGACTGGAAAGCTCATCAGGGTCTGATCAGAATCAGGCAGATAAATATCGAAAAGATACTGGTAAGTTACATTTCCGGTATACCTTGAATTAATAACCCTGTCCGAATGGATAACAATACCCTTCCTGATCCTCCACAAAGGTCCCAAAACATCCAATACATAGTAAGTAGCTATTGCTAAAGGGATAAAAAGCAGGATAACTGAAAACACATCAGCAAACAGATTATCGACCCTTTCCCTCAAAGCCCTGAGAAAGTACCACAAAAAACCCAAAAAGCAGATGATCATAAAGATCATAAGGCCTATGTTTTTCTTGATATGAGTTTTACGGACACTTTTTAACATGCCTTTATCTTCGGGCTCCGGCTTGTAGAAAGCCACCTCAGGTACAGGCACAGACTTTGCCATAAAATCAGAATAATGCATATTCTCAGAATTCATAATTATCCCCCCTCGCTAATAACAATTATATCATTAGCATAATCTACAGGGAATAATATCAGATCTGATGTCTTACTGTCTTATATTCATCCCCGTCTTTATAGTAGGGGCACTCTTTATACTGCCTTTGCGAGGCTCTTATGATCTCATCTTCATCCAGGTTAAGGTCACAGACTGCCTCACCTGTTACTTCATCAATATAAGCAAATACACATGTATCACAGCTGTTCATTCATCAAGTATCCTTTTAACACGAACGAACCCCTTTGTTCTGCTGGTTCCGCAGGTGATTTTACTCACCGAGGACCTGTTCGATGCCAAGAACAAGGGGTTCGTGAAACTTGGTGCGGATGACAGGACTTGAACCTGCACGACCTTGCGATCACTAGCACCTGAAGCTAGCGCGTCTGCCAATTCCACCACATCCGCAAATTTGACTTTGATATGTTATCTCAAAAAGGCAAAAATATCAACCCACTAATAGTATAATCAGTCTATGAAAGAGATAAGAGTGTCAATAACCCAATTATCAGACTATGTCTCCCGCTCCGGCGACCTCGCCGGCGGCGGATATCAGAGCGTGTCCGGTATAGAAGGCACCAGACTTCACAGGAAGGTCTTTGATGACTTATCAGGCCAGTACGGCAATGACTTTGAGTGCGAAGTCAAGTTCAGGCACAGCTATGAAGACATCATGGACGATGAATTCATGTTGACAGTATCAGGACGCTGTGACTGCCTGATCGAAAGCAGTGACGATATCCCTCACATAATCGAGATAAAGTCCTTCAATTCAACCAAAGACAGTTATGACAGGCTTGAAAGGACTGAACATCTTACCCAGCTTAAGCTCTATGGTGCGATCTATCTCTTTGACCATGAGGAATGTCCTCTCGTAAGGCTAACCTTGCGTTATGTATCCATTACTACTCTTATATCCTATGAGAAGAGTTTTGAGATGGATTTCGAGGAAGCGAGCGCTTTCTGGGAAGATATCTGCTCGCAATACCTGGTCTTTGCCAAGGACCTCTTTTTCTACAAACAGTCGATGTTAAGAACCTGCAAAGAGCTCAAGTTCCCTTACGAAGGAATAAGACCCGGTCAGAAAGAGTTCATGGAGAACGTTCTCCGTTCGATAAGAGCCAAGGAGGCGCTCTTTGTGGAAGCACCTACGGGAACGGGAAAGACCATATCCACCCTCTACCCTGCCGTCAAAGGCCTTGTTACGGGGATCTATTCCAAGATCTATTATCTTACGGCCAAGATCCAGACCAGGCAGGTAGCCGTAAAGGCCGTAAACGATATGAGGAGCAAAGGTCTTATTATAAGGTCTCTTCTGGCTCAATCCAAAGAAAACATGTGCCCTTTCTTAGGGGATTGTGATGACAAGTTCTGCCCTCTTGCCAAAGACTTCTATGCAAGGCTCAAGCCCGCCTTAAACGAGATATTGACCCACGATGACATAGAACCTGAGCTTGTAAAAGATATTGCGGCCAGACATAAGCTCTGTCCGCACGAACTGATGCTCAACGCCAGGGAATACTGCAATATCGTGATCGGGGATTATAATCATGTATTCGATCCCAGATCCAAGATCATCTGCGAAGATCCCGATGATATAACGGAAGTCGTATTAGTAGACGAGTCTCACAACATGATCTCAAGATCAAGAGACATGTATTCGGCTGAATTCTCGAGCGACCTTCTCCGCAGGATGCAAAATGACTTTAAGGGCACGGACTCAGCTACCGAGCAGATGTTGAACAACCTCTCCAACTATTTTAATATTGCGAGGCACTGCTTTGAATCAGGAAGTTCCGGGCTGGTCCAGTTAGAGAAGATCGAAGATAAGGAGATATTGTCATCAGACGACTGGGAAGGCACCAGACTGCCTCCAAGAAACCTTTATGCCGCACTCTGGAGAACGATCCGAAGACTTATGCCGATATTGGATAAGATGCCTTCAGGGCAGGCCCGGAGGACCGCAATGGAATTCTTCTTTGAAGCAAGGTTCTTCCTGACTATCTTAGAGCAGTATTATAACGATGCCTATATAACGACATTAAGCCGTGAACCCGGTATTTTCGAAGATAAGAATATCGTCATCAAGCTGGATTGCCTGGATGCTGCCAATATGATCAATGACCTTGTGAAAGACAAGCTTTCCGTGGTCTTTTTCTCTGCGACCCTCTCCCCTTACGAATATTACCGCAATCTTCTTATCGGGAAGGATGCAGACTATGTAAGGCATATAGATCTTCCCTCGCCATTCCCTCAGGAGAATCTCGATCTGATGATAGACACGTCCATCAGCACAACATTTAAGGACAGGAATTATACTTTGGATGACCTGGCCTTAAGGATCACTGACGAATTATCCGGAAGATTCGGGAACTATATGATCTTCTTCCCGTCTTTTGACTATATGAATAAGGCTTGTAGTAAGATCCAAAAGATCTTTGATGCCAAGACCTGTGAAGACAAAATACCGCGAACGCTCATAAAACAGATCCCTGAGATGACCGAAGCCGAGAAAACATCATTCCTTGCAAACTTCGATAAACCCTCTAACGATCTTATGGTCGCTGCCTGCGTTCTCGGCGGACACTTCGCTGAAGGGATCGATCTGGTCGGAGAAAGGCTCAAGGGCGTTATCATTGTCGGAGTCGGGATCCCCACTGTCACAGGTGAACGTCAGGTCTTATGTAATTACTACAATGAAAGGTTCGGGGACGGCTATGCTTTCGCTTACAGATTCCCCGGCTGGGAGAAAGTATTACAGGCAACAGGCCGCGTGATCAGGACCGAAGAAGATACCGGCTTTGCTTTGCTCATCGATTCAAGGTTATCAAGACCTGAATATGTCATGCTCTACCCTGAACACTGGAAGGTATGATCAGGTCTTATCCAGGATATCCAGCGAGTTATATTCCTTATCGAACTGGAAACTCATATAGCCGGTCGTAAAAGTCTTAAGATCGGCAAGGACTTTATCTGACGCCTTCGCAGTAAAAAGATTCTTTATGTCGCAGGTCGCAAAATGATTCAATGCTTCCAGGTCCGATCCGGTAAGTTCCCCTGCGCCTTCCGTAAGGGTACCGTCTTCCAGGCTGATCGAGTATGTCCTGCCGGGATCTATGTCCAAATTGTCATATATGATGGTATGACCGGCATATGAAAGAAGTCGCCAGTTAAAAGCCGAATATATAAGCAGATAATCATCAGGGCGTTTTGCTAGTGCATAGTAGGCATAAACAGCCAGTTCATAGTACTTGTGGACATTATCGAATGTATCGAACGAGAGATCCGTAAGGCAGTTAGCTATATGAGCTGCAGTTAAGATCGAAGTCAGATGGTTTAAGATATCACTGTTGTTTTCGATGATATTGGCTTCTTTAAGATAGTAGAAACCATGTGATATAGTCAACTCAAACTCACAAAGGATATAAGGGATAGTATAAGCTGCATTACGGCTTCCCTGCTTGGCAGATCCTTTGACGCAGACGCGGATAAGGCCTTTGTCGGAGGTCAGGACTGATATGAGCTTATCTTTCTCCTTGAAGTCAGACGATGACAGGATGATCCCTTTGCAGTTGACAGTACTCATCTTGCTATAGGATCAGTCTTCTTTATCTTTGGCAAGACCGAATTCCCTCAAGTAAGACTCGTTGTTCTTCCATTCGGAGCGGACTTTGACAAAGAGTTCAAGATAGACTTTGCAGCCTAACATCCTCTCTATGTTGATCCTTGCGGAAGTACCGATCTTCTTGATCATACGGCCGTTCCTGCCTATGATAATGGACTTATGGGAATCCTTGTCGCAGATAATGGATGCTTCTATAACGACAAGATCTCTTTCATCAGCATCGACATCTGCTTCTCCTCCCTCGTACCTTTCATCGAACTTGGTGATCTCAACAGCTACGCCGTGAGGGATCTCCTGGTTAGTAAAGTGCAGGAGCTGTTCCCTTATAAGCTCAGATGCTATCTCGCGTTCGGTCTGGTCGGTCATGTAAAGAGAATCATAGAGCCTGGGGCCTTCGGGGAGATTATCGGATATTATCTTTAGAAGTTCTTCGACATTGTCTCCGGTCTTAGCGGATATTGGGATAATGTCGGTAAAATCATAGAGTTTGGAATATTCGGCGATAACAGGAAGTATGCCGTTGCCGGCAACTTCATCAGACTTGTTGATAGCAAGGATGACCTTCTTGTTGTTCTCTTTGCAGCGTGAGATTATCTCTTTCTCAATATTGCCGGGAACAGCAAATCTGCCGTCAGCCATAAGGACGACGACATCAGCTGATGACGCGCTCTTAAACGACTTATCTACCATGATCTCGCCCATAAGGGACTCAGGCTTATGGACTCCCGGGGTATCAACGAATATGATCTGGCTGTCTTCCGTATTGTAGATCGACAGTATCCTCGTCCTTGTCGTCTGCGGCTTATGGGATACGATGGCGACCTTCATGCCGGTTATATAATTGATAAGAGTGGACTTGCCTGAATTAGGCCTTCCCAGGAGAGCTGCGTAACCGCAATGCCTGCAGGGTGTTCCGGCCGGGAACTCGGGCATATCGTCAGCTAACACATCAGGAATGTTATTCACATATTCAATCTCTTCTTCTGTTGCAAGACCTATATCGACCATGATCTTCTTCTGGAGATCAGTCATCTTCTTCTCGTCTTTTTCGTTCATGTGATCGTAGCCTGTAAGATGCAGGAATGAATGTGCTGCAAGGAAGAGTATCTCCCTTATTAATGAATGTCCGTACTCATCAGCCTGCTTTACGGCAACGGGAACAGATATCAGGACATCTCCCAAAGGCAGTACTTTGCTACCGTCTTCTGAATATTCATAATCCGGATCTCCCGATAAGAGCTTACCATCCTTCACATCCTGGAAAGGGAAAGATAAGACATCCGTTACCTTGTCTATCTCTCTTTGCTCGCGATTGACTTCCCTTATGGTATCTTCATCACAGAATGTTATGGTCATGTATGCGCAAGACAAGTCAAAAGAAGCATATTTACCGCTTTCTGCTGCCTTGCTGAGTTCTTCTAACTTAGCTATGACTTCCGTTCTTACTGATTCGTCAAGATATTCTTCTATAGATGAGGTTCTAATTATCATTTGGGATACTGTATCCTTTCGTGCATCGCTCCCGCATAGACCTGACGGAAAGCTATGATTATCTTCTCGATATCATCGAAGGATAGTCCGGAATTTATAAGCTGATCCTGGTCGATCTTGCCTCTTACAAGTTCCCTTATCTTCTCTTCGCACTTGTTGATATCGTCTATCTTCATCGACCTTATCGCAGCTTCACAGGTATCAGCCAGCATGATGACACCGGACTCACGTGAAGAAGGGATATGGCCTTTATATCTGAAGTTCTCAAGAGACGGCATGTCCATGCCGTTGGACTTGGCTTCATCACAGGCTTTGCGGTAGAAATATGCAGGATATGTGGTTCCGTGATGCTCATCGATGATCTTGATGATAGCCTCAGGAAGTCTGTACTTGCGGGCCAGCTTGATACCTTCCTCAGGGTGGCTCGTGATGATCTTCACGCTCTCCATGACTGATATGGAATCATGAGGATTGGCAATATCTGTCTGATTCTCAGTGAAATATGTAGGATTCTCGAGTTTGCCTATGTCATGGTAATAGCAGGCAACCTTACAGAGGAGCGAATCTGCACCGATCGCATCTGCCGCTGCATCAGCGAGATTAGACACCATAAGGGAATGCTGATATGTTCCCGAAGCCTCGAAGAAAAGTCTCTTTAAGAGGGGGTGTCCGGGCTGGGACAGCTCGATGAGCCTTACAGGAGATGCCGAATTGCTTACGAGTTCGTAGATAGGAGTCAATCCTATGGCAAGTATCAGAGAAAAGATAGTACTTATCGAGACATAAAGGACGCTGTTGATATATTCTGCATTGGTAGAACCATGGAAGAAGTTAAATATCAGAGATCCTGATATAGCGATAACCGAGGGCAGGATAATGATAAGAGCGGATGAATAAGCCCTGTCTCTCCTGCCGGCAATGGTTGCACAGACCAGGATGGTAATGCTCATTACGAATAAGAGTTCGATATCGAAGTTATAGATCGGCCACATTATAAGGAGGTTGGCATAAGACAGTATAACACTCTCCGACACGCCCAGATAAGTCGCGCATATGACCGTAAAGAAGAGCACAAAGGCCAGGAGTCCTGAGAATTGCGATGCATAGAAAGCGACCGCAACAGGAAGAACAAAAGTTATGTTAAGGAGCAGGAAAACCTTAAACTCCTTCCTCTCTTTGTTGCTGAAAGTCCTGGTAAAAAAGTATCCAACAAGGAATAAGATCAACGTATAAAGCAGTGATCTGGCAAGAATGATGATGTCAAAAGAGGATTCTCTTATAAGCTCGAGATTGACCATCATGCTGTATATATGCTCGGTAACGACCTCACCGGAAGATATGATCTTGGTACCCTTCTCGACGATCACAGGGTTATCCATAGCTTCCGAATAAGCAACGGAAGCTGCTTCATTGGTAGCATCAGAATCGAAGATGCTGTTAGGCTTCATGATAAGCTTAAGGATCTCTCCAAACGCATTAGCGTAGGAACTGTATGACGGATTGGCATCCTTAAAGTTGGTTATCTGACTGTCTATGGCTGATTCCAGATGAGATTCATCCACATCTTCAACCATGATAAGCTCGGCAATGGAGATACCCTTATCACGCATATAGCTGAAAGTGGAATCAGAAAGATTAAGGAAAACGGTAAGATCAGACACGGGCGCATCGATACCTATCGAGGTAAGCAGATTGTTCTTTAATGTGTTGATCTCTGTAAGCGATGTAACTTCGCCCAGTTTCTGCTGCCTGATCTGTGATGTAAGATCAAAGAAAGTAGTAGTATCCTTGACGTTTTTCTCTGAGATCTCGGATGACCTTACAAAGATGGAAGCTACTGAATTGCGGGCTATGATCGCCTGATACTCGGTCTCATATGTATCGGTAAAAGTCTTGGAAGCATATATATCCGTATTGGCTACTGAACCTACCGAATAATCATAGCTTTCCGGCAAGGACCCCAAAAAGACGAAGACGGTACATAAGACCAGATTCGTTATATATGTTATGAGCCTTAGCATTTTATTAAGTCCCGGTTTATTCTTCATTTAAGACCCTTCCCCCTTCTCTTTTATCGTAAGCTTCAACTATCCTCTTAACCAGCGCATTACGTACGATATCCGAATTATCCATCTCTACTATAGCTATATCGGGAACATTCTTTAAGACCTTGATGGCATCCTTAAGGCCGGACACGCCGCCCTTGGGAAGATCGACCTGGGTAAAGTCGCCTGCCACACAGGCTTTGCAGTTGATCCCAAGCCTTGTAAGGAACATCTTCATCTGTTCGGGAGTCGTATTCTGGGCTTCATCCAGGAGCACGAACGAATCATCAAGATTCCTTCCTCTCATGAAAGCAAGAGGAGATACTTCGATGATACCCTTCTCATAGTATCTGTCGAAGCCATCCCTGCCAAGGAGAAGCTGAAGCGCATCATAGATAGGTCTCATGTACGGGTCGACCTTTTCTTCGATATCTCCGGGAAGGAAGCCCAGCCTCTCACCTGCTTCGATCGCAGGTCTGGTCAATATGATACGGGATACCTGGCGGGATTTAAGTGCTTTAACGGCACAGGCAACACCAAGGAAAGTCTTGCCGCAGCCAGCTGGGCCCGAAGCCAATACCAGGGGATACCTTTCAAGAGCATCTATATAGAACTTCTGGCCTAATGTCCTTGCAGTGATCTTATTGCCTGTAGGCGTTATATAGAAAACATCATTCCTGACTTCCATAAACTCATCGATCTTGCCTGATCTTGCAAGAACGATAAGATAGTCAACCATAAAGGGGCTGATCTCTTCAGTTTCACCGGAATCAAGCAAAGCCTTAATGACAGATTGGGCTCTGTGGATATCAAGCGAGGAATCACCGGAGACCGTGATATTATCGCCGTCAGTATCTGCAGTAATGCCAAAGGCAGCTGCAATATTCTTCAAGTATCCGGCTATATTTTCCAGTCCTGATCTGTTACAAGTAATAGTTTCTGTCACTAATGAACCCCACAATGCATATACTGCATTAATTATAATATAAAAAAACGAAAGTCTACAAAGGAAATTAAAGCTTTGTAAGCCTTCCCAGGAGTTCGGAATAGTAATCCGGAACATCACATGTAAAGCGCATTGTCTCACCGGTCCTGGGATGAACGAATTCTATTGATTCACTGTGAAGAGCCTGTCCTTCAAGCCCGAAGCGGTTTTTACGGGATCCGTATACAGGATCCCCTACTACGGGATGTCCTATATAATTCATGTGGACCCTGATCTGGTGGGTCCTTCCGGTCTCCAGCTTGAGCCTCAGATCTGTAGCTTCTGCATATCTACCGATCACAGTAAAGTGAGTAACCGAAGGCTTGCCTTCTGCCTTAACGGTCATCTTCCTTCTGTCGCCTGAAGCTCTTGCTATTGGCGCATCAACCGTACCGTTGTCAGGTCCGACTACGCCTGCGACGATCGCCCTGTATTCACGGACCACCTCATGTCGAGTCATCATGTCAGCTATAGCTATGTGAGTCTCATTGTTCTTAACGACCATCATGAGACCTGAAGTATCCTTATCGATACGGTGAACAATACCGGGTCTTATGACTCCGTTAATATCGGACAGATTATCTCCGCAATGAGCTATCAAAGCATTGACAAGAGTCATGTCCTTATGACCTGCACCGGGGTGTACTACAAGACCCTGGGGCTTATTCAGGACAATGAGGTCATCATCTTCATATACGATATCCAGAGGGATCTCCTGGGCTTCATTATCGGTCTCGACAGGATCCGGGATCATAACGGCGATTTTCATGCCCGGGATAAGCTTGATCCCGGACTTAAATGCAGCCACTCCGTCGATCGTGACATTACCCTTATCTATCAGGTTCTTGTAGTAAGAACGCGAATATGAATCGTCCATAAGGCTTATGAACAGGTCCAATCTTACGTCTCTATATTCTTCGGGAACTATATAATCTTTGATCATTGCTCTTTCTTCCTGATAGATGATAAGTAACCATCAAAATACTTATTCGCGAAAATACCGGTTGCTATGATTATTATCGTACCGCAGACGGCACAGATATCGGCAAAGTTAAAGATCGGGAAAGTGTAAGAGCCGAAGTCAAATCTTAAGAAGTCGACAACATAACCGAGTCTTATCCTGTCAATAAGATTGCCGAATGCACCGGCAACAAGAAGAGTTAATGCAAAGCTGATGAACTTATAACCGTTGGCGGATGTATAGATCAAAAGAACAAAGATCGCAAGACCAACGATAAGGGAAAATCCGGTAAGAACATATATGCCCCAGGACTGATCTGCCAGGAAACTGAAGGCGCTGCCTGTATTTCTTACATGATGCAGATAGAAAAAACCGGGTATGACTTCAACCTTTTGAGCATACTCAATGTTGGTCTTTATCGCATATTTGGTTACGGCATCGACAACAATAAGCACAATAGCCGCTATCGTCCAGATCAATGACATAATGATCATCTTTTTCTTCTTATCTTCCATCTTTCTCTCCCTTATTCAAATTCACGGAACCTCTTTATATTGGTTGCATTTCCGTTGTCATCAGCATCTATTACAACACCGGATATGAACCCGGGGCCCTTTGCCGGTTCATATCTTGCAGGAATCTTTTTAACAAGGCGCATAAGCGATGCGTCGATGTCCATGCCAAGTATGGAATCAGTTGCCCCGCACATGCCGGCATCAGTTATGTATGCTGTCCCACCGGAAAGCACTTCCTCATCAGCGGTCTGCACGTGGGTATGTGTTCCTACTACGGCCGTTACTTTTCCGTCAAGATAGTAACCCATCGCCATCTTTTCAGAAGTCATCTCAGCATGGAAATCCACAAGGATACCGTCAACTTTATCTTCTTTATTGATCTTATCAATTAGCTTGTCTGCGCAAAGGAAAGGATTATCACAATAAATGCCGGCTTCGATCTGCCCCATCAGGTTAATGACGGCGATCTTCTTTGAACCGGAAGATACTATACAGTAATCCTTCCCGGGCCACTCGGGACTGACATTGGCAGGACGTGCGATCCTGTCAAACTCTTTGATATGACCAATGAAATCCCTGTTCGAGAAAGTGTGATTTCCCAAAGTAATAACGTCAACACCCATATCGAAAAGTTCTTTAGCTATCTTGGATGTGATCCCGAGGCCTGCCGCGGAGTTCTCGGCATTGACAACGACAAAGTCAGGCTTATATGCAGACTTAATTTCCGGAAAGCAAGTTGCAAAAGCACTTCTGCCGGATTGTCCGACGATGTCGCCGACAAACAATATCCGCATAAAAAACCTCCTTTATCCTTTAAGAAAATCCGTCAAATAATACCATAAATAAGGGCAAAGATAAAGGCTGTCCCATTGGAACAGCCTTTTCTCATTGGTGGTTAATCTCTTAACTTAAACCGATTTTTTGATGAATCGTATTCATCGATCGTTACCTGCGTTACTTAGCGAAATCAGATACCCTTGTCTCACGGATCATGTTAACTTTGATCTCACCGGGATAATCCAACTCATCCTCGATGCGCTTACAGATCTTGTGTGCTATCAATGTCATATCGTCATCAGATACCTTGTCAGGTTCAACGATGACTCTGATCTCTCTGCCCGCCTGAATTGCAAAACACTTCTCAACACCTTCAAAATCAGATGCGATCTCTTCGAGCTTCTCGATACGCTTGATATAAGTCTCAAGGTTCTCTCTTCTGGCTCCGGGTCTTGCAGCTGAAATGGCATCAGCAGCTGCAATAAGAACAGCAACGGGGGTCTGAGGGTCCACATCGCCGTGATGTGCCTCAACAGCATTGATGATCTCCTGTGATTCGTGGTATTTCTTGGCAATGTCGACACCTAACTGAACATGTGATCCTTCCTGTTCAAAATCGACTGCCTTACCGATATCGTGAAGCAAACCCGCTCTCTTTGCGAAGTTGACATCGAGTCCCAATTCGGAAGCCATCATGCCTGCGATCAATGAAACTTCAATAGAATGCTGCAATACATTCTGTCCGAAGCTGGTACGATACTTCAAACGACCTAAGGTCTTGATAAGTTCAGGGTGCAGATTGATGACACCTGTATCGTATGCGGCCTTCTCGCCTTCCTGCTTGATTACCTGGGAGATCTCTTTCTTTGCTTTGTTAACCATCTCTTCGATCCTTGCCGGATGGATCCTGCCGTCTACAACAAGTTTCTCGATCGCCAGTCTTGCGATCTCACGGCGTATAGGATCAAATGACGATATGATGATAGCTTCCGGCGTATCGTCGATGATAAGGTCAACGCCCGTGATAGTCTCTATAGCACGGATATTACGTCCTTCACGACCAATGATACGGCCCTTCATCTCGTCGTTCGGCAGATTAACTACTGACACGGTTACTTCAGAAACATAGTCGGACGCATATCTCTGTATACATGATACGATGATGTCCTTACTTACTCTGTCCGCCTCTGCTTTTGTCTTCTCCACCATCTGCTTGAGCATCGTAGCCATGTCATGGCTGTATTCACGCTCAGCTGCTTCCATAACAAGAGTCCTTGCATCTGCAATAGAAAGTCCTGAGACCTTCTCCAATTCAACCTGCTTACGGGCTTCCAGGTCCTTCACGCGAAGTTCGTGTTCGGAAATAGATGCCAACTTACGGTCGATCTCCTCTTGTTTGCGTTCGGTGTTTGCTTGAATCCGGTTGATATTCTCTTCCTTTTGTTCAAGTCTGTTGCGTTCCTTTGTGATCTCACTCTTTCTTTCACGGGCATCTTTCTCCAATTCGGATTTAGCCTTAGTGATCTCTTCCTTGGCCTGCAACAATAACTCGCGCTTGTCGCTCTCGGCTTGCTTGCGGGCATTCTCCACAAGCTTGTCATTCTCTTCGGACTGCTTTACAGCATTCTCTTCTAATTCCTGCTGTTTCTTAGATAAACCTTTTTTGAAAAAAAGAAAAGTTATAATCCATCCGAGAAGAATGCCGACTATCAGTGCAACACAAGCAACGATAAGATTGATTATTAAAGAATAATCCACGTCGGTACTCACCTCCAATATTTAGTTGTCAAAGATCAATTGATTAATGGCTCTGACAAGCCATTTGATATTGTATAAATAAATATAAACAATGTCAAATGCATAAATACCGTGATAAAATGCATGATGACAGTTAAAAACACCAGTGTTTTAGGGCATTTTAATGAAGCAAGACATTATCGTTACAAGTGAATACGACGGGCTACCTTTAAGGTCGGTTATGTCCGGCATGCTCTTCATGAGTTCCACCATGATCAAGAAGGCAAAGCTTTACGGCATTGTCGAGGTCAACGGATGTCATCAGATCATAAAATACATCGTCCATACCGGAGATAAAGTCCATATCGAATACAGCGATGATGCCAGAATGGATCCAGAAAAGAGCCTTGATATCATCTATCAGTGTCCGGATTACATAATAGTCAATAAACCTTCAGGCATGGTCACCCACCCTACCCACGGGCACCTTGACGATTCCCTTATCACATTGCTTCATGCAGATAAGCCCCTTCATCCGGTCATGAGACTTGACCGCGAGACATCAGGGCTCATCATGATCGCAACCAACGGCTATGCCCACAATACGATGCAAAAGTACGGTATGTTCGAGAAAAGGTATCTGGCAGCTGTATATGGAGTTATGGATCCGGCCGAAGGTGTTATAGATCTGCCCATAGCAAGGCGCCCTGATTCAGTGATGATAAGAGAAGTTAATCCTGAAGGAAGAGAATGCATAACTGAATATAAGACAGTAGTGACAGACGATATCAACAATATATCCCTTGTGGAATTTCATCTCCTGACAGGCAGGTGCCATCAGATAAGGGTCCATTCCCTGTCACAGGGTCACCCGCTCATAGGCGACGGTCTATACGGACCTAATTCCATTGATAATCCTGCAGATGAAAGATCTTTAGAGATCTGGGGAGATACATCAGGACTTGACTCTAAAGCCGGCAGGGTTGCGCTGCACGCTTACTATCTGAAGTTTAGCGACAGATTAAATGATTCCACAGAAGATCGGACCTTCATAAGTCCCCTTCCGGAAGACATCAGAAACCTCTTTTCAGAAAAGTCACTTGTAAGAATCGATGAGTTTTTGAGCGAGGCTCATTGATTCAGCATCATCGGAACCTGAGAGCATCCTGGATACTTCCCTTACCTTAAGATCAGCATCAGCCTTAACAAGCTCCGTACTGGTATTGTTCTTTAAGAACTTCTTCCCCGCAATGAAGTTATTATCAGCGCAAGCTGCTATCTGAGGCGTATGAGTAACGCAGAGGACCTGATGCAGACCTGATATCGACTTAAGTTTATCAGCGATCCCATTGGCAGCCTTGCCCGATATTCCCGTGTCTATCTCATCAAAGATAAGCGTAGGCGTGCTGTCTGCAGAAGTCAGTATGTTCTTTACAGCAAGCATAATCCTGGATGCTTCACCGCCTGATGCCGTTGCGGACAAAGGTCTCGGAGGAAGGCCCGGATTAGCGGAGAAAAGAAAAGATATATCTTCCGTACCGTGGGATGAGAAGAACTTATCACGGGTGCGCTCTTCAAACTCAACTACAAACTGAGCCTTGGGGATCTCAAGATCATTAAGTTCACTTACGATCGCCTTCTCAAGTTTTGAGGAAGCTTTATGCCTTATATCAGATAAGTTCTTAGCAAGATCAATGAGTTTCTTTTCCAGAGCAGACAGATCATTACGAAGCTTGGCATACCTTTCCTTATCGTCATCAAGGTTGGTTAATTCCTGCGAGCACTTATCCTTAAAAGAATTTATCTCGGCAATGCTGTTGCCGTATTTGGATTTAAGGTCAAAGAGAAGACTTATCCTGGAATTGATCTCGTCGATCTTATTCTGATCGACATCAAGTTCCGAGCACTTGCGGGATATATCATCTGATACAGACTTCAGATCGAGATAGATACTCTCGAATCGTTCTGCAAGGTCCTTGAAGTCTTCGTCTTTGGATGCGATCTTAGTAATGATGGATGAGCTTTGAGCCGAGTTATCAGATGCCCCCTGTGCAAGATCCATGGCACGGGTTAAGTCTTCGGCAAAGTTCTTATACTGCTCCATCCTTTTCTTGTCAGCAAAGAGGGTCTCTTCTTCCCCGTCTGCAAAAGAAGCCTTATCTATCTCATTTACGACAAACTCCAGGTATTCCCTTCTCTGCTTGAGCTTTTCTGGAGAACCTTTAAGAAGCTTGAGGTCATGTACCGTAGTCTTATACTGTTCAAGAAGATCCTGATATTCTTTTAAGACTTTCAGAGCCTTGTCCCCTGCGAACCGGTCAAGCAGTTCAACATGGTATTTATCGTCAAAGATCTTCTGTGTATCGTATTGACCATGTATCTCAACAAGATATGACGTAATATCCCTTAAAAGCGATATATTGACCGTATTTCCGTTTATCCTGGCAATAGTCCTGCCGTTATCGTATACGGTGCGGCTGATGATAAGGAGTCCGTCCTCTTCTATATCAACGTCAGAATCCGAAAGAGTCTTCAAAAACTCAGGATCTGCTTCAGATGAAATATCGAAAACTGCTTCTACAAAAGCCTTCTCCTTACCTGCCCTAATAAGATTTTTAGACGATTTTCCGCCCATAATAAGATCTATGGCATCGACAAGGAGAGATTTACCGGCACCGGTCTCACCCGTAATTACATTGAGGCCTTTGTCCGGTTCGAAAACAACATTGGATATAACTGCAAAATCAGTGATCTCAAGTCTTATCAGCAAAGCCCGTGATCTCCTTTATCTTCTTGGAAAGATCAGTTGCCGCAGCTTCGCTTCTTGTAGCTGCAAAGATCGTATCGTCACCGGCTATGGTGCCGACTATCTCGGGATGGTTAAGTGAATCCAGAGCTGAAGCAGCAGCCTGAGCCATTCCGGGCAGGGTCTTTATAACAAGGATATTCATAGCAACAGATATTCCCGTAAGAGAATTGGAAAGCACCGACAGGAGCCTGTCAGGAGCTGTGGTTATGAACTTATCAGTAATGGCATAACCTGTCGACCCGTCCTGCAGGGTCTGCTTAACGATCCCTAATTCCTTGATGTCACGGCTTATGGTAGCCTGAGTCGCATCAAAGCCCGCTTCCCTTACAAGCCGCGTCAGTTCTTCCTGAGTCGCGATCTTGCGGGTCATTATGAGCTCGGTTATGAGATCCTTCCTGGCGCTCTTGGACTTATTCATAGAAACTGCCTCTTTGGAGGATCTTCTTCTTAACATCCTTGAAGAAACTGTTCTTATCGAAGCTTACCGTCTTACAGCACCTGTCATCACCGGTGATCTTAATGGTGTCACCGCAGGCAAGGTCGGTAAAATGCCTGCCGTCGGGCGTGATCAGGGGCGCAGACTCAAAGTTGCCGAGGCCGATCTCAATAACTGAATCCTTACCGGTAATGTATGAATAACCATAGAAAGTATTTGAGCATACAGGCGTTACGATTATATCTTCCATATAAGGCATCATGATGGGGCCGCCTGCTGCAAGAGAATATGCAGTAGACCCGGTCGCAGTTGCAACGACTATGCCGTCACCTCTGAAAGTCTCGATCTTATTGCCGTCTATGGACAGATCAAGATTAGTGACATGGGGCCAGTCTCCGCGGCATACGATGATATCGTTAAGACAGAAGTCTTTAGCCTTCAGATTGCCGTCTTTGTCAAAAACCGTAACCCCGAGCAGATTGCGCTCGATAAGTTCATATTCCCCCTTAACGAGCTTAGGGATATCCCGTTCAAGATCATCTTCATTGATAGATGTCAGGAAGCCTACGGAACCCTTGTTGATACCGATAAAAGAACACCCGGTATTAATGAACCTGTGTATAACGCTTAAGAAAGTACCGTCTCCGCCTACCGATATGATCATGCCGATGGAATCATCGTCCTCTGCAGGATCCATCACGGCTTCAAATCCCAATGACTCGATAAGAGCCTTGGTACGGGCAGCAACTTTAAGACCTTCGTCTCTTTTGATGTTGGATACGATACCGTATTTCATAATGATCTTCCTTTATTGGATATTATCTATTGAAGTTTATCACATCAGACCCGAAAATAGTATTCTTAGGATATCCTATCTTCCCAGAGTCTTTCTGATCTTGTCTGCAACCGATACGCTGTCTATGCCTGACAGCTGCCTCTGTCTTGCCTGGGATGCAGCCCTTATAATGGGATCTTCAACGGCAAAGTTAACTACATCATGATCTTCGGAAAGAACAGATGCCAGATAAGAACCTACACCACCTGTCTTAATTCCTTCTTCGATCGTAAAGACATATTTGATGCCGGAAACAAGAGATTTCAGAAGTTCTTCATCAAGCGGCTTAACGACAGTAAGGTTTATATGCTTGCCGGATATTCCGTCCTTCTCCAAGATCGAACAGGCACCGCATGCTTCATTATAGATCGCGCCAATCGAGATAATGCAGTAATCAGATCCAGAATCGGATGCAATAAAAGGCTTTGTGATATCAGAATGATCTTCGCTCATGACAGCGTGATTTAAGGTCTTATCATCATATGTATTTACAGCTTCGCTGCCACGGGGATATCTAACTGCACAGGGGCCTGTCACTTTCTCCGTTGCGTATTCCAGGGCTCTTTGGAGAGATTTGTAATCCCTGGGGGCAATAACGGTCATGTTAGGCATAGAACAGAACATGTTGAGGTCATAAAGGCCATGATGAGTATGGCCGTCGTTTCCGACGAACCCGGCTCTGTCCATGGCGAAAACAACATGAAGGTTCATATAGCAGACATCGTGGATGATCTCATCATATGCTCTCTGAATAAAGGTTGAATAGATAGCTACAACGGGCTTATATCCTGACAGGGCAAGACCTGCTGCCATCGTAACGCAATGTTCTTCAGCGATGCCGCAGTCAAAGAACCTTTCCGGGAACTTGAATGAATAATCGTTAAGCCCCGTTCCCTGCGCCATGGCAGCACAGATAACAGCTATCTTCTTGTCCTTCATGGCAAGCTCTATCATCTTGTTGCCGAATACGGATGTGAATGACCTTGATCCGGCATTGATCTTACCTGTCTCAACGTCAAATCCGGATACCCCGTGGAAATCGGAAGGCGTATCTTCGGCAGGCTTATAGCCTTTGCCTTTCTTGGTTACGATATGAAGCAGGACAGGCGCCTGCAGATCTTTAACTGCGGATATGCTCTTTATGAGAGCTTCAGTATCATTGCCGTCAACGATACCGTAATAAAGAAGTCCCAGTTCCTCAAAGATCGTAGGTTTTTTCCTGTATACGATAAACCTGAAGAAATCCTTGATCGCGATAATGAACTTGATCAAAGGTTTACCTAAGACAGGAAGCTGCTTTCTTAAGAAGGATTCTGTCGTCTTCTTAGCCGACAGATAGCCGCTGTTAACGCGAATATTAGCCAGGTGATGCGACAGGCCGCCGACATTCTTATCAATACTCATCTCGTTATCGTTCAATATGATGAGCATTCTGGACTTATTGTGACCAATGTCATTAATCGCTTCATAGGCAAGACCGCCGTTGAGGGCGCCGTCACCTATAACGGCTACTACATAATTGTCGGCTCCCATAAGATCACGTGCTCTGGCAAGACCAACGGCTGCAGATACAGATGTCGAACTGTGTCCTGTATCGAAAGCGTCATAGGGACTTTCGGAGATCCTGGGGAAACCCGATATACCGCCCTCCTGCCTTAATGTATCGAATTCATCGAAGCGTCCGGTCAGAAGTTTATATGGATAACTCTGATGGCCTACGTCAAAAACGATCTTATCTTTCCTGTAATCAAATACCGAAAGCAGTGCAACTGTAAGTTCAACAGCACCAAGGTTAGAAGCAAGGTGACCGCCATTAACAGATACTGTATTGATTATCTTGTCGCGGATCTCACTGCAAAGCACGAGTCTTTCATCAGCAGTAAGACTCTTTAACTTTTCAATATCGAGATCATTTGACAGATACTTATAATCCATTATTTCTCCCTGCTATAAAAGAAGTCTATAAGGACTTTGTAATCATCGCTGTCATAACCTTTTTCCTTAAGAGCAGAACACAAAGTCAGGGCGCTCTCATATTCTTCCTTAAGCTTATCGCCGGCACCGGAAAGTCCCAGCAAAGTTACGAAAGTAGCCTTCTCATCCCTTAAGTCCTTCCCCGTATTCTTGCCCAAGACTTCAGCAGTTGAAGTCTCATCAAGGATGTCATCCTTGATCTGGAACATAAGTCCCATATGTGACGCTAGTTTACGAAGGATCACGGCAACTTCATCGTTATAGGATCCGATCAGATAGTATGGCGTTGTAATAGCACATTCGATCAGAGCGCCCGTCTTCTTCTCCTGAAGTTCGTAAAGTTTCTCAAGTTCTATATCTGTCTCTTCAGAAGCAAGGTCAATGCTCTGCCCGCCGATCATGCCGCAGATTCCTGCAAGCCTTGCCATATTGGATGCAGCGAAAGCATATTGAGGATACTCTGTCAGGATATCAAACAAGATCTCATAAGCCCTGTTCATAAGAGCATCACCGGCAAGAATGGCTATCCCTTCACCGAAAGCCTTATGACAGGTCGGCTTGCCGCGTCTTAAGTCATCGTTATCCATGGCCGGAAGGTCGTCATGGATCAATGAATAAGTGTGGATCATCTCAAGGGCAACTGCAAATCTCCTGGCGATATCGAATCTCTCTTCATCAAGACCCAGCATACAGGACGTCATATAGATCATCATCGGCCTGATCCTCTTACCGCCGGCCATTAAACTGTAGTCAGCAGCCTTGACGGTAATGTCATCCGATAATTCCTGCGGAAACGAACCTTCCAAAGAAGGCGTTATCCACTCTGATGTCTTATCGAAAAGTTCTGTTAAACGATCCTTGTTATCCATAATTCCGGTAATCACTCGACATCGAAGGGTTCTGTCGTTCCCTGATCCTTGTTATAGAGCAGGATCTTCTGCTCTGCTTCATCAAGCTTACCGGTGCAGAACTTGGAAAGTTCAATGCCCCTGTTATAGAGCTTGATGGAATCATCAAGGCTGGCCTTGCCCTCATTAAGCTGCTTTACGATATCACGGAGTTCCGCGATCGCCTGCTCGTATGTCATCTCATTATCAGCCATATCTTTATCCTTCCCGATCTTGATCAGCATTCTTAGTGATGGTCTTGATCTTAGTTACGATCTGACCGTCACTCATCATTACAGTAACATCTTCATCTATAGTCAGTTTATCAACAGAATCAATAGCAACATGGTCTCGGGTTACTATGGAATATCCTCGTTTAAGCACGTTCATGGGGCCCAGGGCAATAAGCGAAGAATATATGGAGTTGTAATCTCCCCTGGCGTTCTTAACCCTTATATTCATGGCAGAATTCAACTGATTGATCTGATCAGACAATTCAGCCTTCTGATTATTCACATAAGCTACAGGAGAATAGAGCGCCTTATGGTTCTTAAGCATGTCGAGATCTTTTCTCCTGGAAGAGATCATGTTGGAGATCGCGATATCCATTGCGCCCCTGTTGTTCTCGATGTCATTGACAAGGTCTTCCAGTTTTGGCATAACGATCTCGGCAGCTGCTGTAGGTGTATGAGCCCTGATGTCTGCAACATAGTCTAATATCGTATAGTCATTATCGTGCCCTATGCCGGATACGACAGGAATAGTGCAGGAATAGACTGCTCTTGCCATTCCCTCATCATTAAAGCCGTAGAGGTCCTCATATGAGCCGCCGCCTCTTGCGATGATTATAACGTCAACCGGATCTTTGTCCTGGAAGTATTTAAGACCGTTGATAACGTCAGGCGGACAGGCGGAGCCTGATACGGCTGAAGGATAAACAACTAATTCAAAATGAGGATTACGTCTCCTCAATGTATTGACGATATCGTGAATAACGGCACCCAGGGGAGATGTAATAACTCCGATCCTTTGCGGCAGTATAGGCAGGGTCTTCTTTGCCGACTGCAAAAAAAGCCCTTCCTTCTCGAGCTTGGCATAAAGCTTCTTATACTGTTCGAAGAGATTGCCGGTCCCGGCAAGAGACATCGAATTACATATCAGCTGCAATTTGCCGTTGGCAGCATAATAATCTATCCTGCCCTTAACTGTCACCATCTGTCCGTCTTCAGGGATGAAATCAAGATTCATGTAACTAGAGCGGAACATGACGGAATTAATGACGGATTCCTCATCTTTAAGGACGAAGTAAGCATGCCCCGAAGTATATACGACGATCTTTGATATCTCACCCGTTACTTCAACGGAAGATAATGTCGGATCGCCGGAAACACGGTCTTTTATATAGTTGCCAAGCGCAGATACGCTGTCAAATCTCCACATATCACAAACTCTTCTCGAAGCTGCTCAAAACACCGTTGATGTAAGAAGATGCACCGTCGCCTGCATACTCTTTTGCAAGTCTTACGGCTTCATTTATGGATACGGATACAGGGATATCATCACAATTGACGATCTCGAAAGTTGCGATCTCAAGGATGACCCTGTCAACTACGGGAAGTCTGTCAACCTCCCAGTTGCGGAGAAATTTCTCATAAAGGCTGTCAACAGCCCTTCTGTCTGAAGCGATGCCGTTAACGACCTTAAGGAAATAATCGATATCAGACTCCAGTTCAGGATTCATCTTCCTGTAGAGTCCTAAATATGAGCCATAGGGCTCATCTCTGAAATTCGTCTGAAACAAGAAAAATAAGATATGTTTACGGGTCGTGATCCTCGTAATCTCTGTTTCTACCATTATTATCTGAACCTCCCCGGAGGTAATATTCTGTCAAGATAATCCTTAAACTTTGATTTATCTGAGAACAGGAAAGCTCCTACAAAGAAGCCGATCAATGTAAAGAGCACAATGAACAAAGTCTTGAAAAATCCGAATATGCACAAAAGTATCGCGACAACAAAGAAGATGAAAGCCGCCATATAACCGGCCTTCACGTTCTTCATCTTCTCGAAAAGCTTAGATAAGAATCGTTCCATATTATCTGCTCTCTACTTTTGCGGTGGCTGCCTCGACTCTTGATACCTTAACGAATACCTCGTCAACGATGATACCCGTATAACGCTCAATGTCTTTCTTAACCTTCTCCTGAACCTTTGTCATCGAAGAAGGGATCTCAACATTGGAATAGAGAACACATGTAATCGAGAGTTTGATCGCACCGTTCTTACCGGGAGCCACATGGCACTTTGCGCTCTTTATTCCGACCTGGGCAGACTTTGCCGAGTTCAATGCAATACTCTCGATCGCGTCAGGACCAATGTCTACTGAACCGATATCAGTCTTGCGGAGTCTCGTCCTGTTGATCCTGCCTAGAGATATCTGATTCGTGATGGATATAACGGATGTTATAAAGAACAGGAGCAATACAGCAAGATAAACATATCTGCTGACTGGACCTCTGGCTATGGATTGCAAGGGTAACAAGAGCTCGGCAAAGATACGGTCATCTACCAAAGCATAAAGCAAGATGACAGATATAATTGCGATCAACACCGAATAGATAAACATCAGTATCCTGATAAACCGATTCATTAAGCTTCCTCCCTGGCCTTTTAGCCAATCCCGCTCCCGGTATCGGAAACGCCGCAGACATATACGTCCACACTCTCGACATTAAGACCTGTAAATCTCTCAACGTCGGATTTGACCTGTTCCTGTATCGACCATGCCACCTCGGGTATGATCTTTCCGAACTCTATCACGGGATAAACCGTAATATAAACGGAGTCAGAACCGTTCTCATCGAAAACAGCTCTGACTCCCTTGCCTTCATGTACTACTCCGGCTTTCTCCTTGAGCGCGACAGCAAATGACGGAACGAGTTTTACAACTCCTTCTATCTGCAAAGCAGCATCTGCCGCATATTGGGCGACGAACCCTTGGGTCATTGTAAGATCGCCCTTAATGGATTCTCTAAGATCACTCATAAGATAAAAGCCTCAAGATACAATGTCCTCAACATCTGAGGACCGGTGGAACGTGTTAATTATGCACGCTCCAGATATTCACCGGTTCTTGTGTCAACACGAACGAACTCGTTCTGGTTAACGAAGAGCGGGACCTTGATGACCGCACCGGTCTCAAGGGTTGCATACTTAGTAACGTTGTTTGCCGTATCGCCTCTTACACCGGGCTCGCACTCAACGATCTCGAGCTCAACTGTGATAGGAAGCTCAACAGAGAAGATCTCACCCTTGTAAGACAATACCTTACAGATCATCTCTTCCTTTAAGAACTTGATAGCCTCACCGATAGCCTCTGCATGTATAGGCATCTGATCATAGGACTCCTGATCCATGAAGTAATAAAGGTCACCATCGGAATAGAGATACTGCATATCTCTTCTGTCAAGCTGAGCCTGCTCAAACTTCTCGTTAGGGTTAAAGCTTCTCTCAACAACAGAACCTGTCTTTACGTTCTTATACTTGGTTCTTACGAATGCTGCGCCTTTACCGGGCTTAACATGCTGAAATTCAACAACCTGATAGACCTGACCGTCCATCTCGAAACACATATTGTTTCTGAAATCACCTGCACTGATCATAAATAAACTCCTTCTTATTTAAATATCTAATAGATTTTACAGAAAAAGAGCCACCTTGACAAGCCTTAAAATCCCGCAATGAGTCTTACGAGCTTCTCAAACGGCCTTTTTAACACTATGTACCAGATCTCACGCTTCTCATATTTCTCGCTGAAGATCGTATAAACACCTGCATAGCGCCCTGCAATAACGTCTGTAAAGACCTGATCCCCGACCATGGCTGCCTTTGACTTGTCCTTGCCTAGAAGAGCCAAAGCCCTGTTTACTCCGTCGGGTCTGGGTTTATGAGCGTATGTTACGCAAGGTATGTCAAGTTTCTTCGCGATCCCTTCCGACCTTCCGCTCTTGGCATTCGATACCAGACACATGTCAAAACCCATATCCCGGGCTTTCTTTACCATCTTATAAGAGAACTCGGTCGGTTCAGTTGCATGATCAGGACCCAAAGTATTATCAAAATCAAGCAAAAGGCAATCGATGCCACGGGCTTTGAGCTCGCCCAGATCAAGATCATCAAGTGATCTTATGACTTTATCGGGTACCATTGCCTTGAATATATTCATTCTGACCGCCTTTATCTCGGATTTTTACTTAAAAATTCTATCTTTTGTCATCGAAAAAGTAAATATATTACAATCCTTTATGATATTATATTCAAGTTATAGTATCAGAGACTTTGGAGGTCAATAGAATGAAAGTAACCAAGTTCGGCGGTTCTTCCCTGGCTGATGCACCGCAGATAATGAAGGTATGCGATATAGTCTTGTCTGATCCAGCGAGAAACATCGTAGTTGTTTCCGCGCCCGGAAAGAGATTCTCTAATGACATAAAGGTAACCGATCTTCTGATCAACGTCGTCAACACAAAGTTGGAAGGCGGTGATTCCGAGGAAGCATTGAACAAGGTGATCTCCCGTTTCTCCGATATAGCTGAGAAGCTCAAGGTCTCCGATGTCGTCCCCGAGATCAAAGAGAAGATCTCCCGCATCGTTAACGCTGAATACAAGACAGACAACGAGCTCCTTGACTCCGTTAAGGCTATGGGTGAGGATTCATCCGCAAAGGTCGTCGCCGCATATATCAACACTTTAGGACACAAGGCAGTTTACTGTGATCCTGCAGAATGCGGTCTTTTCCTTGAACACGACAAGATGGGCAAAGCAGTTATCCTGCCCGAGACATACAAGAACCTCGCAAAGCTTGCTGAAGACGAAGATACGATAAAGGTCTTCCCCGGTTTCTACGGCTATTCCAAGGAAGGAAGGATCATCACGTTCTCCCGTGGCGGATCCGATATCACAGGCTCCATACTCGCAGCAGCTGTCAATGCAGATGTCTATGAGAACTGGACTGATGTTGATAACGTATTTGCGGTCAATCCCAATCTCGTACAGAACCCCTTCCCTATCAAGGAGATCACTTATAACGAGATGAGAGAGCTTTCATACGCAGGATTTACGGTCCTTCACGAGGAAGCCCTCTACCCTGTTTTCATCCGCAACATCCCGATCAACATCAAGAACACCAATAACCCTCAGGCTCCCGGCACCATGATCGTCCGCAACAGGACCCACTTCGAGTCTCTCATAACGGGCATTGCCGGCAAAAAGGGCTTCTGCACGATAACGATCAACAAGTATCTCATGAACAGGCAGGTCGGTTTCCTTGCGTCTATCTTCCGTATCTTCGAAGAAGAAGGCGTCTCCATCGAGCACATTCCTTCAGGAATCGATACGATAACAGTTATCGTTACCAAGAAGCAGTTCACACCCGAGAAAGAAGCCAAGATCGTTGACAGGATCAACAACGAACTCAGTGTTGATTCTATGAACATCGAAAGAGACCTTGCCATCGTCATGATCGTCGGCGAAGCAATGGCAAATTCTGTCGGTATCATGGCAAGAGCCGCTACCGCCCTTTCCAACGCAGGTATCAACTTAAGGATCGTTGACCAGGGCGCATCCGAGATCTCCATGATGTTCGGTGTATCTGAGTCCTACTGCGATTACGCAGAGAGAGTTCTCTACAAAGAACTGTTCAGATATTAATTCATACAAACAAAACAAAAACAAGACCCCGCGATTAAAAGATCACGGGGTCTTTTCAATTAAATAGCAATTGATTATCCTTTACCGTTTATGTACTTATCGTACTTATAAAGGAACGTTACCATCTGGCGTCTTAAGCACTTGCCCTGTGGTTTGAATGTTCCGTCTTTGTATCCTGCAACTATCTTCTTCTCAGATGCCCAGATTACAGGCTTATAGAAGTAATCCTTCTCTTTTACATCCGAGAACTTGCAAGTCTTAGCATCAGGTTCAGGCTTATCAGCCATTCTCCAGAGGAAAGTTACAGTCTGGGCTCGGGTACAAACTCTCTGAGGGTCAAACTTGGTCTTGGATACGCCGGTTGTTATGCCGTTATTCAATGCCCAATATACTGCATCGCAGAAATAATCAGTCGACTTTACATCGGTAAATTCAGTATGGCCACTGCCATTGAAATATGCTCCAGCAAGTCTATATAGGAAAGTTACCATCTGTGCCCTTGTGCATTCGTTTGCAGGCTTAAACTTCGTCTGTTTGTCGTAACCCTTTACAACACCTGCAGCAGTAAGATAATTAGTGGGTTTGAACCAAAAATCCTTACTGTTCGTTACATCCTTATAAAGTACTGTTACTATACATTCTTTAAGTGCACCATCGGCGGTTACAGTAACACATACAGTTCCGGCTTTCTTTGCTGTGATTTTTCCATTATCACTTACTTTTGCTATTGATTTATCCGAAGAGATCCATTTTGCTTTTGCAGAATCATCTTTGAGAGTGGCTTTTAAAGTGATAGTTTTGCCACAAACAACACTGACATTACTCTTATTCAGCTGCAGATAATCAGTTTCATAAACCAGATCAGCATTACTGTCGAATACTAAACAGGAAGTAAGCTTACCGGTACCTAATGCATTATAAATCTGCAAGTAAGTCGGACTAATATAATCATCGAAATATACTTTATAATCCGGATCAGCATAATAGTCATTATTTACATAGTAAATTCCATCATATACATCTTTTCTCAATCCATGCATGTATAATTTTATTAATTGGGGACACCTGGAGACATCAACTTCATTTAGATCGTTATTTTTGCAGTTAAACATATCCAGTGACTCTTTGATGCCAATATTCAATTTCTCAAGATTGTTATTAGAACAAGTTAGTACGCTAAGTTTATCATTCTTACTGACATCTAATGACTTCAGTTTATTATCGGAACAAACAAGTGATGCAAGTTCTTTATTTTTACTTACATCAAGACTGGTAAGTTGATTATTATTACAATGTAAACTTGACAGATTAATATTACTGCTAACATTCAGACCAGATAAGTTAACATCAACACAAGACAAACCTTTAAGGTTGATATTATTGCTTATATCCAGACTTTTAAACTGGTTATTGCCTTCCCTTAAAAATTTATAATTACTGCAATCCAAATATATAAGTGCAGAATTATTACTGACATCGATACTGGTCAACTTGTTATCATTGCAATACAGTTCTTCGAGTGCAGAATTCTCACTGATATTAAGGCTAGTCAATTCGTTGTAACCACAATCCAATTTTTTCAACATGGTATTCTTACTCAAATCAAGACTGGACAAATCAGTTTGTAGACATTGCAATTTTTCAAGTGAAGTAAAGAATTCAATACCTTGTAAACTCGATACATCAATTTCAAAAATCTCTATTTCTTTTATATCTGAGATTTCATCTGCAGTAAGAACACCGTCTTTTCCATATTCCTGTCTTTGGATCCAACTTCTGAAAAACTCATCCGGAAAATTCGTCTCGTTGATCTCTACATCGCCGGCAGCTTTGACAGTCTTAGCCGGTGAAGCCGATATACCGACCGCAATGGTCATAGCCAATGCCAGCATCGAAACACCGGTCAATAATTTTGTCTTTCTCATAAAATGACCCCCTAGATTAGAATTAAGCAATTTTATTATATAAATAACAGCCGGCAATGCATATCACCCATTTGTACCATTTTTGAAAAAGATACAATTAATATAGCCGGCAATAAAAAAGGCCTCGCATTCTTAGTAACACGGGGCCTTTGAGATAAAACTCTTTATGTTTATCCAACTACATAAACCTTGGTGATAACCGGCTGATCCGCTTTCGAGACAGTACCGTTATCGTCCTGAACAGGAACTGACTCTGCGATCTTATCGACTACATCCATGCCGGATACGACATGTCCGAAAGCAGCATAATCGCCGTTAAGATGAGGTGAATCCTCATGAACTATAAAGAACTGGGAACTTGCAGAGTTCATATCTCCGCCGGTCCTTGCCATTGAGATAACACCTCTTACATGTTCTATATCGTTATCCTTGAATCCGTTAGATTTGAACTCACCATAGATATTCTTGTCAGAACCGCCCATACCGGTACCTTCCGGGTCTCCGCCCTGGATCATGAAACCTTTGATGATCCTGTGGAAAGTTAATCCGTTATAGAAACCCTGATTTACGAGTTTCAGGAAGTTAGCACATGTACCGGGAGCTTTGTCGGGTTCCAGTTCAACAGTTATAGTACCGTAATCGGCAACTTCTATGGCAACTGTGGCTTTCTGTCCGACATACTGGTCAGATTCATCCGAAGGTCTGGACATAGTTTCATCAGAGGATCTGGCACCGGAACAAGCACAAGCTCCGACCAGAAATGCAAAAACGAGCAATATACTTAAGATCTTCTTTATCATAATACCCTCCCTTATTACTTCCAAAACGACTTATCGGAGAAATACGGTCTTTGCGGCTGCCTGGGCTGTATCTGCTCCTTAGTCTCGTTATTGTTGGTGATCTTTGAGATTATCTCTGAATTGTCCTTTATAAACTTAGCCTGAGATTCGACAGACCTGTCCGTAGTATAGATGAATGAACCCAATGAATTGATAAGCCCGCCGATGATGAACGTGATCTCATTGATCTTCGTTATAGACGAAGTCTCTTCTATATATCTATCAGACAGGAAGTTTGCAAGTTTTGCCAGAAGGCTGTCCTGCTTGCCTCTGAAGACAAGAAGATCAGATTCGTTGGCAAACATATGCCCCATAAGGGATGTTAAGAACGATTTGGGATCCGTAAGTAATTTGTCCGAATCGTTAAGGCCCTGGATAAAACCGTCGAATGCCTCCTGCTCGACAAGATCTGCAAACTCTTCAATGTCCTTGTAGTGTCTGTAGAAAGTCGTCTTGTTAACAAGAGCAGCCTTGCTTAACTCAGCAACAGTTATCTTGGAAGGCAGCATTTGGGCTGACAGTTCAAGATAGGCATTCTTAAGGTCTCTGTTGGTCTTGACGGTACGGATATCCATCTTATTCTTCCTTATTGTCTTCTCCGTTAACGGAAGGTTCTGAATCAGCGGAAACTTTCGTAACTGAATCAGACTCTACATTCTTATCGAAGATCTCATCAAGATAAGAAGGGTCAGTTCTCTGTGTCTCAAGGTATTCATTGAGCTCATTGATAAGTTCCTCAACATTGGAATCGTCGTAGCCATGTACATACATAGCCTGCTCCAAGGTCTCACCTGCAGCGGCGATACAGTTGATGCAGTGCATTCCCCAATCCATCAGGATATAAGAGATGTTCATGGGGTCTATCGCCACCACTTCAGATATCAGCATGTCCTTTGTGATCTTCTTAACCATATACTTAGATCTCCAATTAATTAGTTTTCTCCGCCCTGATCTCCGCCGTTGTCACCGCCGTTATCAGTATCAGCGGGCTTCTCGGAAGATGCAGGCTTTTCGGCCTGAGTATCCTTAGGCTTATCTGTGGCTTTACTGGTAGGTTCCTCGCTCGGCTTGTCGCTGGGCTTCTCAGAAGATGAAGATGAAGGCTCTTCACTGCTCTTTGAAGTCTTGTCGGAAGGCTCCGGAGTAGTTGTGTCAGAAGGCTCAGCTGTAGTCGTTGTTGTGGATGTTGTGTCAGATGAAGTAGTTGTAGTGGTCGTTGTCGTTGTAGTATCAGATGTTGTAGTTGTTGTCGTTGTTGTATCTGATGTTGTTGTCGTAGCCTGAGAAGTAGCCTTGGACGTCGTTGTAGTCTCCTCAGTAGTGGATTCCGTGGTCTCTTCTGTAGGTGTAGGCGTAGGATCGTTCTCCATCTCTGAAGTCTCGTCGTAGTATGTGGGATCTTCATCGGAGAGCTGGGCTGTTAGCACATAACCCGTAATGTTATTGGCGGTAAGAACGATCGAGAACTTGTCCTCGACTCCTACCAGTGTGACCGTATCACCGCGGTCTAACTTCTCGATGATGGTGCTGTCAAGAGCAGCCTGTGAATATACCGGGGTCTGGTCTGACGTAATGTAAAGGACCTGGTTACCCGTCTCAGTTGTAGTAGCCTGTGTAGTGTTGGAATCCAACAGATCCCTTACATGGAAAACAAGGAATGTGATACCGAATCCCAGGAGAATACATACGATGAGGATAAGGACAGGAATAAGGATCGACAGTGCCTTCTGCTTACTGGTAACTGCATTGAGTTCTTCAGCATCGATCATCTGCTCCTCGATACCTTCTTCGTAATCCGCACCGCCGGGTACGAATTTCCTTGTTCCGTCATCTTCTGCTACGTTAAGGTCATTCTTCTTTCTGGACTTCTTAACAGGATAATCTGCTTCTTCTGCTTCCCTTACAGCCTTTGAAGAAGGTTTGGATACGGGCTTGGTATCGTCATTGACTTCGGATTGCGCCCTGTTCCTTGCTCTTGCGGGCTGGCTCTGTTCAGGCTTGGAGAAATCGATGAATTCATTTGAAGGATCCTGATCCTTGATGGGAGCTACAGTAGCATCACTTGCAAGGCTTGAGTGGATCACCGCATCGCCGGGCAGGATAAATGTGGATTCGACCTGCATACCGATAAGGGTAAGTCCGGACTTAATGCCGTAATTGATCGCGGAATTCATGATCTCCTTGACCTTATCTTCGATCGGTATCCTCTTGATGACTGCGCTGTTACGGAGCTGGGAAGGCATCTTGCGGGATACGCCTAGGCCCATAAGGAAGAGCTCGTCTCCGTCCTTGAGCTTGATATTAACGTTCTTATCAGGAATAAGCTGTCCGTCCTGAGGCATCTTGCCCAGATACTGGGTGAGGTTCATGTTCTCGGGATGCGTCTTCTCATCTTCAGCCGTGATAGCGCCCATCTTAAGATATCTGTGAGCTACCGTTGCTTCCTCGGTAAGTGCAAGGATCTGATTTTCGCGAAGGAGCACGGCCTTGGTGATACCGAGATGGATCACCCTCAGGATATCGCCTTCGATAACGAGCATTGTCATGGAAGTCTTAAGTGCAACACCCTTATTGGCGGAGAAATTGCAGACAAAGACATTCAATGTGTTAACTACTCTATTGGAGAAGGCTTCGAAGTCGAGGATCGTCTGGTTAGAAAAATCAGCTACTATCTTCTCCAATTCCTTATTTAATTCGATATTAAGGATAGCACCAAGATTATCGGGACCGATCGTCGAGAAGATCGCACAGATCTGGATCGGAGAAGTGGATCTTGCCGTGCGGAGGAATTCATTGGGGAAATCCTCGATCTTACGTGACAAAGTGAGGAAGAATACATTCTCCTGAGGCTGATCCTTTATAAGGTTAGTCTCACATATACACGTTGATACCGTTTTGCTCATTTTTTATCTCCTTGCATATAATCTTTCAAAAGCTTATTTTGTTTGTCAAAGTCGACTATCATCATCCATGGATTTTTCTGAACCTTATAGAGGTTGTCGGCAGGAACGCGGTATTCGCTCATGTTATCCGTATATCCTATTGCGGACATGCCGACTCTCATAAGATCCATTGAAGTCATGTTGGTCTCGAACATGCCGGCAGAGGCATTAAGAAGCTGGATCTTCTTGAAATAACTCATCGTGGACACTTTCTTAATAAGTGCGTTTGCGATAGTCCTCTGTCTTGAAGTCCTGACAAAATCAGAATCCAGATATCTGATCCTGGCCCAGGATACAGCCTGAATACCGTCTAATGTCTGCTTGCCGCTCGATGTAAGCAAAGGCGAATTGGAACCATTGAGCTTATTGTCTTCTTCGATGAAGTGGTTGGCATATTTTACCTCATCTGCAGAGACATCGATCTCAACGCCGCCAACTAAATCTATAACATCAGCCGCACTGCCGAAATCAAGCATTACGAATCTCTGGATATCAAGATCAAAACTCCTGTTGATCGTGTTGATCATGAGACCTACACCGCCGTAATGATAAGCGTGATTCAGCTTATCAAGCTTGGCCTTGGCTGTATCATCAGTATCTCCAATATATACGCCGGTATCTCTCATGAGAGAGATAAGCTTGATCGACTGAGTCCTCTTGTTGATAGAAACAACGATCATGGAGTCTGATCTGCCCTTGTAATCCTTAACAGTTCTGGCGTCAACGCCGAAAACAAGGATGTTCTCGATATCGGGATCCTTCTGATCCACCTTGATTATAGGGTGCTTGGAATCATAATAGAGCGGAGTGTGTCCGCCGTCAGCCCAGGAAGACGTAACATCTCCGTCTGACGTGCTCTTATCACCCGAAAGATCGATCGTAAGATAATCCTGCTTCGATACTATATCAACAGGCACATATGTACCGCCGAATGTATAGAGGAAATAAAGTACACATCCTATCAACAGGCCTATCATAGCCAGAAGGACACGGACCAATATCGTCCAGAATCCCTTCTTCTTTTTCTTTTTGCCGGTATCAGGAGCCATTTCCTCCTGATACTCCACGTAATTTTCCATCTCTTTTTTCTTCATTTTTACTCACCTGCTCGAAAGCCATAATTCAAGCCATAGTATTATAGCACTTAATAATAAAATAAAAAGAGGCTTAATCTCGGCAAAATCCACAATAAATGCAAATGACAAATAATTGCCAAATTTCTCAAAAAAACCTAATGATATAATCTGAATATACCTTAAACGTAAGGAGAAATTTTTATGGTAAAGAAAATGGTTTCCATGCTGCTCGTCACGGCATCTCTTGCTACTCTTGCAGCATGTAACAGTAAGGAACCTGAAGGATCAAGTGAGATCGTCGTTGAATCCACTACAACATCTGCTACTGTATCGGATGAAGCAGTTCCCGCTTCTTCTGAAAGTTCCGACGAGTCTTCTGCCCCTTCAACCCAGCCTGTTGACGGGCTTTATGACCCTTCCATCGATTTTGCGGTCAACCCTTTGACCGGCATCCAGGACATGGATAAGGCTAATGAAGGCAAAAGATCCGTAGGCATCGTAGTCAGCAACGTTCAGGCTGCAATCCCTCAGAGAGGCGTATCTACTCCTGATGTCATCTACGAGTACATCACCGAAGGCGGAGTTACAAGACTTCTCTGTGTTTACTCCGATATCAAGGATATGCCCGAGATCGGATCATTAAGAAGCGGCCGTATCGTATCTGCTGACCTTGCTAACGGCAACAACTCCATCTACATCCACTTCGGAAGAGAGCCACGTGCCGTTAAGTACTTCTCGCAGAACAAGATCACGCACATCGACGGCAACTACCTCTGCACAGGCAAGATGAGTTCCAGCGATTACGACGGTTACATCAAGCTCCCTAAGGGCACTTATTTCTGGCGTGACAGAACATGGGCTTCCAAGAGAGCTATCGAGCATACTGCAGTAACTGACGGTGTTCACGTAAAAGAAGCTATCGAGGCCAAGAAGATCAAGTTCGAAGGCAATGCTCCTTTCCTCTATAAGTTCGTTCCCGACAATTCCAAGGATATTGCCGCAGGCGAAGAATGTACATACGTAAAGGCTGTATTGTCTTCCTACATGACAAACTGTGTTTTCGAGTATAATCCCGAAGACGGTCTCTACTACCATTCACAGTATGGCAAGAAGCAGATCGACGAGACCAACGGCAAGCAGGTAGCCGTTAAGAACGTCTTCATCCTTTTCGCAAGGACAGGCCCTGCCAACACAGACAACAGGACCAATGTCTATCTTTCAGAAGGCGGCGAAGGCTATTACCTCTCCAACGGCAAGAAGATCCATGTTAAGTGGACAAAGAAGGCTTCCAACGAACAGATCAAGATATATAATGACGCCGGCGAAGAAGTCGAAGTCAACCGCGGTAAGTCTTACGTGGCAATAGGATCCAAGGGTAACTACTCCAAGATCAAGTGGGAGAAGTGATCCAATACTGACAATCTGATACTTGTCTATGACGAGGCTGTCTCAATCGGGATAGCCTCTTTCAGTTTCTGATCTTACTTTGTGATCCGGTCAACATTCCAAGATACTTGAATAAATCATCTTATCAACCACTGAATGTTACTATCTCATGACACGTCCTCACAACGTGAGGAAAAACAGGCCATTTTATGTGAAATCACACAAAATCGGGGTTTTATCCTCATTATTTGAGGATAAAAAGGCCTTTTTGTGAGGATGATCCACTCAGATCCAATCTCTGCTTCAGGTTAATTGCTTCTCAACACAAAACAACAGGACCGCTCCCTAAGGAACGGCCCTGATGCAACAATGGCGTTTGTTATGAATTCTTTATCAGATGCAGCCCTGTGCTTCCATAGCGGATGCAACCTTGAGCAAGCCTGCGATGTTAGCGCCGACAACATAGTTGTTGGGGCAGCCGACTTCTTCTGCTGTCTTATCGCAGTTCTCGAAGATGTTCTCCATGATGCCCTTGAGCTTAGCGTCAACTTCTTCGAATGTCCAGGAAAGTCTTGCGCTGTTCTGGCACATCTCGAGTGCGGATGTAGCAACACCGCCGGCGTTGGAAGCCTTACCGGGTGTGAAGTAGATGCCGTTAGAAAGCAGGTACTCTGTAGCGTCAGGTGTTGTAGGCATGTTAGCGCCCTCACCGACTACCTTACAGCCGTTAGCAACGAGCGTCTTAGCAGACTCCAAGTTAAGCTCGTTCTGTGTAGCGCAAGGAAGAGCGATGTCGCAAGGGATCGTCCAGATACCCTTGGAGCCGTTCTCGTCAGCTGTGTACTTAGCTGTAGGAACTTCGTTAACGTACTCGGAGATCCTCTTTCTCTCAACTTCCTTAAGTCTCTTGATAACGTCGAGGTTGATACCGTTCTCGTCGTAGATATATCCGTTGGAGTCAGACATTGCAACGACCTTAGCGCCGAGCTGTGTTGCCTTCTCGTTTGCATAGATGGCAACGTTACCGGAACCGGAGATAACAACTGTCTTGCCTTCGAAAGATGTATTCATCTTCTTCTGGAGCATGCAGTTTACGAAGTAGCAAAGGCCGTAACCTGTAGCCTCTGTTCTTGCAAGGGAACCACCCCATGTGAGGCCCTTACCTGTAAGAACGCCTGTATATTCGTTAACGATCTTCTTGTACTGACCGAAGAGGAAACCGATCTCACGTGCGCCTGTACCGATATCACCTGCAGGTACGTCAACGTCAGGACCGATGTGTCTGTAGAGCTCTCTCATGAAGCTCTGGCAGAAAGCCATGACTTCGTTGTCGGACTTGCCCTTAGGATCGAAGTCGGAACCGCCCTTACCGCCGCCGATGGGAAGACCTGTGAGGGAATTCTTGAAGATCTGCTCGAAGCCCAGGAACTTGATGATGCCGAGGTTAACGGAAGGATGAAGTCTCAAACCGCCCTTGTAAGGTCCGATAGCGCTGTTGAACTGGATCCTGTAACCACGGTTAACCTGGATCTTGCCGTTATCGTCAACCCAAGCTACACGGAACATGATCTGACGCTCAGGCTCTACGATCCTCTCGAGGATCTGCTTGTCGATGAGCTCAGGATGTGTAGGCAGAGCATACTTTACTGATTCGAGGAACTCGAAAACTGCCTGGTGGAATTCGTTCTCTGAAGGGTTCTTTGCGATAACCTTCTGCATAAGACCGTTAAGGTACTCGTTGTCAATTGTGTAATCCATAATTACCGCCTTTCGTTTTTTCAAATTTGGAGATCCCGGTCTGTTTTTGCAAGTTCAGTTTGCAAATCTTGCAAATACGCGAAGCCACAAAAACATACGCCTCCTATAATTACGCTATTTAATATACCAAATAATTTTGAATCTGCAACAGGATAATCGAAAATGAATTTTCGGGAAATAAATCTTTCAGATTTGATAAAAAAATAATAACTATTTTTGACCCTGGACGGCAGTTGCGACTGATTCGGCAATATCTGAAGGATCAGTAGGATCTGCATCTGCGACATGGAAAGGATCGCTTGCAGTCACCTCTTCCCAGCCGGACATGCCGAACATCTGCTTCATGTCGTCGAATTTTACTATATTAAGGACCCTGTTGAGGATGATGAACAGGAGCAGGACAAAGATGATTATGAGAAGGCCTCTTCTCAAGATGATCATGTGCCTCTCGGCGTTGAACTTATCGTCTACATGTTTACGGGTCGTATAGCCTACAAGGACATATACTTTGTTGATATCCTTACGGGGAGGCCTGTTGCGGCGCTCGTTGATCTTACGGACGAAGTAATTCCTGATCTTCGAGGGAACATTCTTCAGGTATCTGAGGGTTGCACGGGCAGAAGCCGTGAAGAAAATGCTGATATCATCAGCAAATCCTCCTTTTGTATTCCGGGACTCTCTTAACTCGCTAGAAGCTCTCATCCTGCCACCTTTGTTTACTTTGTCATAGAGTATTATACAATAAATGCGGTGAATATATATTTCTTTATGATGAAGAGGCTGCCTTATCAAGACAGCCTCCTTCTCTTTTAGATCGTACAAGCCGATCTGACTGTACCATATCGTCTCCGGCATTTGATCTTACAACCTTTTGATCCGGCGTTTAAACCGGCTATCTTTTGTGTTCCGTTTCCTTGTATTTGATGCCGAGTTCCTTATATGCCAGCAAGGTGATAGCTTCCTTCTTGTACCTGTAATACGAAGCTCTCGATATAAAGAGCATATTTATTATCGTATCAACAGGTTCTTCGTAATAGAAGGTCAGCAACAAGAGCTTGGCGTATACGTTAGGAAGAGAGATGACATTCGAATAAAGGGTCACAGCAGCAGACGAAGTCTTTATAAGCCGTCTGTATTCAGTATCGATGTATTCTATGAAGTCATCAAAACCTGTGCTGTAATCAAGGAAGATAGAAGTCATATCACACTCGCCCTTACCTTTATATACAGGATCTGATACCTTTACCGGAGAATAGTTTGACGAATACATGTTGATAAGATCGTCGTCAACATAAAATCCGGATCTGTCGATCAGGTCCTTCAGGTCTCCCTGCATCTCTATATCAGCCTTCATGTGTTTAAGCCTTGATACCAAGGTCCTCATCCTGCTGTCCACTCGGGTCTTATCACCCCGGGACAGGGGTTTTACTACAGTATATTTTTTCATATCTAACCTCCTGAAAAAACAATCTCTAGTATTTTTAAAAGAACATAAGTTTGACAAGCCGGATCAATTGTTGTAAAATCATCAAAAGAAAATATGTTCGGAGGTGAACAAATGGCACAGAACGAGACAAAATCACAGAGGACTCTTGAGAGAGTCTACGCATACATAAGGGAATACATCAGCAAGAACGCCATCTCCCCTTCTGTCCGTGATATTTGTACGGGTGTTGGACTTAAATCCACTTCATCTGTCCATACATATCTCAAGAAGCTTGACGAAGCAGGTATCATCGAATACCGCCCCGGCATGAGACGCGCTATCATAATTAAAGATATGGATAAGCATGCTTCTGCCGACATAACTCCGATCAGAGATGACTGTGCCAGGGTTTATTGTCTGGGCAAGATCACTGCCGGTGAGCCTATCCTTGCAAGTGAAGATTATTCCGAATCTTTCTATATCAACAGATCGATCATCGGCAATAATGACTGTTTTATGCTGAAGGTCAGAGGCAACAGTATGATCGACGCCCACATCCTGGACGGCGACTACATCATCGTAAGGAAGCAGAATTCCTGCGATGAAGGTGATATCGTTGCTGCTCTTATAGATGATGAAGCAACAGTTAAGAGATTCGGCAAACTCAATGGTCAGCCCTATCTCTTCCCTGAGAACGAACAATATTCTCCCATTCCGTTTAATAAGGAAGGCTGCAGGATATTAGGCAAAGTTGTCGGTTTACATAGGTATTCCATATCCTGACTTTATCACCTCCCTTGATCTGAATTTTAAGAACGAATAAACTAGAAACGGCTGCCTCATTCAAAATGAGTCAGCCATTTCTTTTGCATTTGATATTTATTGATTACTTGGAAACGATCTCTTCTATTACCTGATCTGCTTTTGTCCCGTAAGGGATCCTGACGATCTCCGGCATGGCACGGAACCAGGTCATCTGCCTCTTGGCATAATGCCTGCTGTTGAGTTTGATCTTATCCCTGACTTCTTCTATCGGGATATTTCCGTCAAAATAATCTTCGAATTCTTTATATCCGATAGCCTGAAAGCAGGTGGACGGCCGTTTTGCATCAGATGAATACAGCTTCTTGGCTTCTTCTTCCAGGCCTTCTTCAAACATGATATCCACCCTTTTGTTGATCCTGTCATAGAGGAACTGCCTGTCAAGGTCAATATAGAAGACTTTAAAGGGATATTCTGATCCCTTTACTTTTGATTCAAGGTTCTTCTGAGTAAAGGTCTTCCCTGTTGCTTCAAATACCGCAAGCGCTCTTAAGAGCCTTCTTGTATTATTCGGATGGATCTTGGCGGCAGCATCAGGGTCTATCTTCTTAAGCCTCTCATATAAAGCGTCAGAGCCGATCTCTTCAAGTTCGGAAGCAAGTCTTGCCGTGATCTCTTCCGCTATCTCGGAATCCCCGTAATCCAATCCGTAATAAAGAGCCGATACATATTGGCCTGTACCGCCGCAGAATACGGGCAGTTTCCCTCTTTCCAGGATGTCTTTTACTGCAGCAAGCGCTTTATCCAGGTAATCCTTGACCGAAAAATCAGTGCCCGGATCAACGATATCGGTCATATGGTGTAAGACTTGCGATCTTTCCTCTATGGAATCCTTGGCTGTTCCGACATCCAAAGTCTTATAGATCTGCATGGAATCACAGGACACGAGTTCCCCGCCCGTCTTTTTGCAGAGGTCAAGTGCCAGGCTGCTCTTTCCTGATGCAGTAGGACCGGTTATGATCGGGATATAGTCATATCCTTTGATGTAATCAGACAGGTCCTTCATATCGGTCACACTATCCTTCTGAAGTTCTTCTCAAAATCAGTCTTCGATATCTTAAAGAATGTCGGTCTGCCATGCGCACAGTGATAAGGATCATTAAGTTTAAGAAGACTGTCGATAAGGCTTAATGCCTCTTCTTTTGTGATAACATCGCCTGCCCGGATAGCAGCCTTGCAGGCCGTAGTCTGGACAAGGCTGTACCAGATATTCCCGGGTGCCGGAAGATCACGCTTCATGTCGGCCATGATATCGGCAAACATTCCTTCAACATTGTCTTTCCTGCCCTGCATGGGAACCGCTCTCAAAGCGATCTGCCTGCCGTCGGTAAGTTCAATATCAAAGCCGTATTCACTGAACCTGTCTAGGTTATCAGAAATAAACATATAGTCAGATGCTGAGACATTGATTATCTGAGGTACAAGAAGCAACTCGGATTCCGTCTTCTTTCCGGATGAGAACTTGGCCATGTATTTTTCATACATGACTCTTTCGTGTGCCGCGTGCTGATCCACGAAAAATACATTATTCTCATTCTGCATGATTATATAAGTCAGGAACAATATCCCGACATATTCCGAATTAACGAGTTCCTCTATATCGGAAGAAGGCTTTCTTACAACTTCTTCCGCCAGGACCTGCTCTTTTGCTGCAGTGTCAACGGGAGAGATCTTCTCTTCTTCGCCATTATCAAATGACGGCTTAAAGCCCGACAGGATCTCAAGCAGTTCATTGGATCTTTTTATATCGTCCTTATCAGCCTTCGGCTCCTCCCGTTTTCGCATATTGTCAGGTGCAAGTTTATGCGATACGGGAACTGCTGCTTCAGCCTGTCTTTCGACACGGCCGACAGGCATGGTAAGCTGAATGCCCTGGGGTTCATCAGGAACTGTCTCGGGAGCGGGATCAAAGAAATCCTCTCTCGATGAGCTTCCTAAAGTTATAGCATCCCTTATGGCATGATATACGAGCCTGAAGACATCCGAGTCATTTGCAAACTTGACTTCTGCTTTCTGAGGATGAACATTGACATCAACGAGACCGTTATTGCAGTAGATCATGAGAACACATACAGGGAACTTATTCTTCATGACGTAATTGCGGTAGGCTTCATCTATGGCGGCTGACACAGTAGAGCTCTTAACGGGGCGGTCATTTACAAAGACCAGCTGCATCTTCCTGTTGTTCTTGACGAATGATGTCTTCCCTGCAAAGCCTTTGATCTTATAGCCTTCCGACTCGCTGTCGATATCGAGCATTGCATTGCAGAATTCAGCACCGTAAACGGAATACACGGCATCTCTGACAGAACCTGTACCCGGGGTCTCAAGAACGGTCTTGCCGTCTTTTATGAGCTTAACGCTGACATGGGGATTGGCGATCGCAAGTTTCTCGACGACCGATGCTATATACATACCCTCAGTAGAATCTTTCTTAAGGAACTTATAGCGGGCAGGCACATTCTTAAAAAGATCCCTGATCTCGATCACAGTACCTGAATCACAGGATGCAGGGCTTTCAGACCGGAATATGCCGTCTTCATAAACGATCTTGCTGCCTGTTACGGCTCTGTCAACAGAAGTTATCAGGGTAACCTTACCGCTGCATGATGCGATCGAAGCTAATGCCTCACCCCTAAAGCCCTGAGTTGCAAGGCTGAAGATGTCTTCGTATCTCGTAAGTTTGGAGGTAGCATGCAGCAAAAACGCGAGCTTGGCATCTTCGGGAGTCATCCCGCAGCCGTTATCGGTAACTCTGATGAGTTCAATGCCGCCGCCTGATATCTCGATCCTGACCTTGTCAGCGCCTGCATCAACGCTGTTATCGAAAAGCTCTTTCACAACGGAAACAGGTCTCTCGATAACTTCTCCGGCCTTGATAGCATTTGCCGTCTCCTGATCCAAGATCTTGATCACGCTCATTCTTCGCCCTCCTCTGCTACCTGCTGGGACAGATCGTAAAGGATGTTGATCGCTTCGATCGGAGTTAACTTTGATATATCGATATTCCTGATAGTCTGCCTGATCTTGTCTTCCTTGCGGTATACGACATTCTCGGGATTAAAAAAGGAATCCTGCCCGGGCATTATCGAATCGACGAGTTCGTTATTGCCTTCGCTGTCCTGCTTATGACCTCTTAAGACCTTAAAGTCACCTATCCTCTCAAGTTCTGACAGGATAGAGCGGCTCCTCTCAAGGACTCCGTCAGGGATGCCTGCGAGCTTGGCAACTTCAATACCGTAACTGTCGGATGTGCCGCCGTCCAGGATCTTATGCAGGAATACGACCGAGTCGTTATCCTCAGCAACTTCGACATGACAGTTGAAAATGCCCCGGTGCATAACAGACAGCTGGTTTAATTCGTGGTAATGTGTCGCGAAAACAGTCCTTGCATAGAGTATATTAGGGTCGATTATGTATTCGGTAACAGCCCAGGCAATAGAGAGGCCGTCGTATGTGGAAGTGCCTCTTCCGACTTCATCAAGGAGCAGAAGGCTCTTTCTTGTGGCATTCTTAAGGATATAAGACACTTCGCTCATCTCGACCATGAAGGTTGACTGGCCGACTGATATATCGTCAGATGCACCTATCCTGGTGAATATATGGTCCACAAGTCCGATCCTCGCCGACTTCGCAGGAACGTAAGATCCGATCTGGGCAAGAAGGACGATAAGCGCGATCTGGCGCATATATGTGGACTTACCGGACATATTAGGACCAGTCAGTATGCAGAGTCTCTTCTCTTCATCGATAACCGTGTCGTTGGGAACAAATCCTGATGTATCCCTGATCATCTTCTCGACAACAGGGTGACGTCCTTCTTCAATGATTATGTCCTCTGAATCGTCAACGACTGGTCTTACATAATTCTCGGATGAAGCAAGATTTGCAAGAGATGAGATAACGTCAAGCTGCGCAATTGCCCTGGCGGTTGCAAAGAGCCTGTCTGATGCATCCTTGACCTTATTCCTGATCTCAACGAAGAGTTCGTGTTCCAAGACAACTCGTTTTACGGAAGCTCCGACGATCTTGTCTTCAAGTTCCTTGATGTCAGGTGTTATATAACGTTCGTTATTTGCAAGAGTCTGCTTGCGGATATATTCAGCCGGTACGTTCTCGCTCTGGGATCTCGGCACTTCGATATAGTATCCGAAGACCTTGTTATATCCGATCTTAAGAGTCTTTATTCCGGTCCTCTCCCTCTCTCCTGCTTCCTTCTGCATGATGAAGCCTTTTGCATTGGTCGCGATCTCGTAGAGTTCGTCTCTTTCCTTGGAATAACCTTCTCGGATGATATCACCGTCGGTTATGGTTACGGGCGGATCGTCGGCTATGGACCTTTCGAGAAGATCACATATATCTTCCATGGTATCAAGATCGCGTTTTATATCCTTGAAAACGCCCTTGCTGTAGGGTTCCAGGCACTTTGCAAGGAACGGGAGCTTGCCCAATGAATTACGGAGTGATATAAGGTCTCTTGCATTGGATGTTCCGAGCGACACTTTGGCTGCAAGCCTCTCGATATCGTAAAGACCTGTAAGCCCTTCCGTGATCTCCATTCTCGAGATATAGTTATCGTAGATCTCATTAACCGCATCAAGTCTCTTATTGATGGCCTTGACGCTTATGAGCGGTTCTTCGAGCCACTTGCGCAGAAGCCTTGAGCCCATAGCTGTCTTTGTCTTATCAACAACAGAAAGGAGCGAGCCTTTCCTGGTATTGCCGCGGATGGTCGACGTGATCTCAAGATTCGTCCTCGTGGCCTTATCAAGTTCCATCGTATCCGAGATCTTGAAGACGGTAACTGTCGTCATGTGGTCAACGTTACAGGTCTGGGTATGTCTTGCATAAAGAACAAGCGCATTGCAGGCATCGAACATCATTCCGGGATCCGGGAAATGGATGCTGTCAGATACTATTATCTTGGAATCCTTGAATTCCTGCGCTGAGAAATCCCTTTCGTTCCTCAAAGTAAATGAGATATCGGTTGCAGTTACAAGGGTCTTATATTCAGCCGTCTCGGCAAATGCTTCATTATGAATGATCTCTGAAGGCATGTAGCGTGATACGAGGTTCATAAAGTGCTCGCCGTTATCGGAGGACGTAAGCTGGGTTGCGTTGAACTCACCTGTTGATATATCGGCAACGGCGATACCGAACTGGGAACCTACGCACATAACGCTCATGAGATAGTTGTTCTTGTGCTCATCCAGACCTGAAGCATCCGTCATGGTGCCGGGCGTCATGATCTTGACGATTCCCCTCTTAACGAGTCCTTTGGCGGTTGCCGGGTCTTCTAACTGCTCGCAAATCGCAACCTTGTCGCCCATGGCAACAAGCCTGTTCGCGTAGTTGAGATATGCATGATGAGGAACGCCGCACATAGGCGCGCGCTTGTTGCTACCGCAGTCACGCTGGGTCAGGGCAAGCTCGAGCTTCGGTGCAACATAGATCGCATCATCGAAGAACATCTCATAGAAATCGCCTAACCTGTAGAAGATGATCGTATCTGTCATCTTGCTCTTAAGATCAGCATAGAGCTGCATCATGGGAGACAATTCATCGTAGCTTATATCTTTAAGTCTTAAGTCATTACTCATCTTATGATATCCCCCGCCATCACACCATCCACGGAATAAGGTCTTGCCCGGTCGATCCTGACGGGGATCAGCGCGCCTTCAAGATCGTCATCATCCCTGATGCCGGCCTTCTTCATGAACTCATCATCTGCGCGGAAATTGACCAGGTGATTGGTCATGGTCCTTCCGGAATATATCTTGTCATCGCCCTTGCTGATGCCTTCCGTAAGGACTTCCAAAGTCTTTCCTATAAGTGCCGAATTGGACTTAAAAGCAAGATCGTTCTGTATCTCAAGAAGCCTTGCAAAGCGCTCGGATACGACTTCTTTGGGGATCTGATCCTCATAATCATAAGCAGGTGTTCCGGGCCTTGCCGAGAACTCAAATGTGAATGCAGCATCGAAAGCTGCCTTCCTTACAGCTTCCAGAGTCAACTCAAAGTCTTCTTCCGTTTCTCCCGGGAATCCGACGATAATGTCAGTCGTAAGGCTTCCGCCGGGAACTTTGGTCCTGAAGGAATCTGCTATATCAAGGAAAGTCTTTATGTCGTAGGGTCTGTTCATCTTGCGGAGGAGCCTGTCGGAGCCTGACTGCAATGCCAGATGCAGATGCTTCTCGATATTGTCCCGTTCGCCCATAAGGCTCAAAACATCCTGAGACAGGTCCTTAGGGTGGGACGACATGAACCTGACCCTCGAAAATTCCTTAAACTGCGAAGCGGCGTCGAGCACGTCGACAAATCCGTAGGAACGGCCTTCATTATCAACACCTTTATAGGAATTGACGTTCTGACCTAAGAGCATTACTTCCCTGTATCCGGCATCTGCCAGTGCTTTGAGCTCTTCCCTAATGGAATCAAAGTTCCTTGACCTCTCGCGGCCCCTGGTATAAGGGACAACGCAATATGTACAGAAGTTATTGCAGCCGTACATAATAGGCAGGAGAGCCCGGAACTTACGCTCTCTCTTGATGGGAAGATATTCATCTTCGACCAGATAGTCAAATTCAGCTATGTCTATCTTCTGGCGCTTGATATTCATGGAATCCCTCATGAGTTCAGGGAATCTGTGAAGCTGCTGGGGGTCAAATACGAGATCTACGTATGGGAAAGAGGTCTTTATCTTCTCAACATTCTTATCGATCTTCATCATGCAGCCGCATACGGCTATAAACTGTACCGTCTTGTCTTTCTTGAACTTCTTAAATACGCCTAAGTTGCCGAATAGCCTGTCCTCGGCATTCTCCCTTATGGCACATGTGTTCATGACTATAACATCAGCCGGGACAAGAGAGTCTCCGGACTGAGTCCTTTCTATCGGGATAAGCCCCATCTTCTCCAGCATGCCGGCAAGTTTCTCACTGTCAGACTCGTTAAGCTGGCAGCCGTAAGTGATTAGATTGTATGTCAAAGATCTCCCCAATTCGGAAGATCTGGATTCAAAATATTCTTTAAGGTCTGAAGATGCGAGCTTTATTCTCTCGATCTCATTATCATCAATTGTATGAATTGCCATATTATTCCTCGTTTCATTAACTTTGATATTATACAAGATATTGCAATATGTTTGTAATCTTAAATAAAAAAAATAATATATAATGCTTAATATGGTTATTACTAAACTTAAGAACATAGCAAACAGGAGCGTCGCAGCCATTATGGCCGGCGTTATCCTCTTATCGTTCTGTGGCGCGGTACATGCTGACCCGGACGAGACATCTTCGACCTCAGCCGAACAGACGGCTTCTACTGACAACACTTCATCCGAAGATACCAAACCTTCTGCAATAATCAACGATCCCGATGCCACGACCGAATCGACGGAACCGCCCAAGACCCTGATCACGGCCGAGATGCAGAGGACCGACCTCCTTAACGAGGATCAGAAGGAATTACCCCAGATAACATCCTCGGCATATATCCTCTACGATGCTGATTCCGGTGCCGTTATAGCCGGTCACAATTACAACGACAGGATGGAACCAGCTTCGACCACCAAGGTCATGACCGTTCTCTTAGCCCTTGAAAACCTCGACATGTCCGAGACTGTTACGGTCAATGCCGATATGGCAGCCAGGATATCTCTTATCGAAAAAGGCTATGTCAAACTCGGTCTCCAGGAGAACGAAGAGATCTCCGTTAAAGACCTTGTATATGCTTCCGTATTAAAGTCAGCAAACGACGCCGCCCTGGTATTGGGAATGCACATGGGCGGAAGCGAAGAGGAATTCTGCAAGAAGATGAATGCCAAAGCTAAGGAATTAGGCTGCATAAACACCACATTCACATCCTCATTCGGAGAAGCAAAGCCCACCAACCTCGTGTCGGCATACGATCTGGCCCTTATCCTGGAGGAAGCAATTACAAAGACAGATTACTCCAAGATAGCAAAGACCTTGTCATATACGATCCCTGCCACGAACAAGTACAGCGAACCCCGCGAACTTACGAATGCCAACAGGTTCGTATGCACAACAGAATACAGTTACGATTACTACATCGGCGGCAAGACCGGTTATACCGACTCGGCAGGATATACGCTCTGTGCAGCAGCAAGAAAGAACGAGAGAACGCTTATCGGTGTTGTTCTTAACTCTACTTCTGCTACATCCAGATATTCTGATCTTATCAAGCTTTTCGATTACGGTTATTCCAACTTCACTACAGTTGCGATCGACCCTTCGGAATTTACGGCCCTGGTCAACGAGACAAATCAGCAGCTTGAGAATCTCCTGCAGTCAACAGACCTCTATCTTTCTGAAGAAAATACTGCATACATTGATCATCTCACGATCACGACAGCCAGAGCCCAGATGGGATCTTCCAACAAGGTCGAACTTGCAGATGTAGTCATCGACACATCCAAGGGTGAACAGGAACTTAATATCCCTCTTTGCAAGGTTTATTCAGATAAGACATATGTCGTAGGCAACATCAAGATCAACGTACGCCGCAAGTCAGGTGTTGTTGAGATCAACCCCGAGAAGAAATCTACTCTTACCCCCATAAGGAACATCCTGATCACGGCCGCAGTCGTTGCCGGCCTTATCCTTGTACTTATCATCTCCCTTCTCATCTTCAGGCACATGCTGATCAAGAGAAGAGGCGATACTTAAAGGGGCAGATCAAAAATGCTCTGATCTGCAACATTTCCTTTAGTAACCTTGTATATATGGTATAACTATCTATCCAAGGGGAAAACTATGCTCAAAAAACAGATACTAATTACCATATCGCTCTCGATCTTATCTTGTGCTCTATTCGGATGTACGGGCAATATCAAAGAGAGCGAGACTACAACAACAGAAAAAGCATCCGAAAAGACTTCTTCTGCATCAATTGATATAGATGCAGAAGGAGAAAGCGATGCTACTTCAATTTCCTTTAACATCCTGAACGATAACCACGGACACTCCATATCTGAGACCCCGGACGAAAGGCCCCGGGAGATAAGACGATCTGACAGTGTTATATATAATAAAGATCAGGCCTGGGGCTACCTTGTGGACAGCGTAGATCTTCCCTACCCTGATATGTCTTTTAAGCTTGTTGACACCTCAGATGACGACCCGGGTGCATATATGTGGTATGAGTTCCTGGTCTGCTGCGGCGGGATAGCTGTAGAGAACGCTGAATTTTATGTCATAGCTTTCACTGACGGTACGATATGCGAAGGCAGATCCGAGATAGTGACCGCAAGTTTTGAAAGCTGCGAGAACACCAAAGATCCGGAAGAGATCCTATCGATCTATCAGAAGGAAAACAACGACAAGAACGAATACTTATACAAGGACATGTGTTACCTCTTTATGGGAAATGCAAATGAACACGTAAAGCTCACTTACCGCTACAGACATGAAAGCATGAACATCTTAGAAGGCTCGACCATTTACCTGGATGCAAAGACAGGCGAAAGAGTCGGATACTATAAGGATGCTATAACTTAAAGAGCAGCTTGTTCTTCGGCCATCATCCTGTTAAAGGCTGATACGATCGCCCTTACGGACGACTTGGTGACTGAACTTGATACACCTGCGCCAAGATAGATCTTGTCGGACTTATCCGTCTTGATCTCAATGTAGGAAATAGCAGCTGAATCCGAGCCGCTCTTCATGGCGTGCTGGCTATAGTTTTCGATAGAGAACTTTACGCCCGTATAATCACTGAACGCTGCTACGAAGCCGGCAAGGAGACCGTTGCCTTTGCCGGTTATGGTCTTCTCCACCCTGTTGTCAGTGATGACAGCCGTAACTTCTGACTCTCCTTCCGAGAGGATCGTCTCGGCGAAAGACAGTACCCAGTATGGCTCCATTACGTTGATATATTCATCGTCGAACAGATCGAAGACCTGCTGGGGCAAAAGTTCCATATGGTTAGAGTCACTCTCGTGCTTGACATACTTTAAGAAATCCCTCTGGAAAGCCTTAGGCAGCTGTATACCGAAGAAATGATCCAGGACATAGAAGACGCCGCCTCTTCCGGACTGGGCATTGATCCTTATGATCGGTTCGTAATCGCGGCCTACATCAGCAGGATCTATCGGCAGATAAGGAACAGCCCAGATAGCGGACTTCAGCTCTTCCATCTTCTTGATACCCTTGTTGATGGCATCCTGATGCGAACCGGAGAAAGCCGTGAATACGAGCTTGCCTGCCCAGGGATGGCGGGGCTCGACAGTCATACCTGTACATTCTTCGTAAAAATCTATGATCTTATTCATATCAGTCAGATCGAGTTTGGGATCTACTCCGGTCATCATCATATTGATAGCAAGAGTAATGATATCCACATTGCCGGTCCTCTCGCCATTTCCGAAAAGAGTGCCCTCTACCCTGTCAGCTCCCGCCATGAGGCCTAACTCGGAAGATGCAACGGCACAGCCTCTGTCGTTGTGGGTATGCAGCGATACTATGATCGAATCGCGGTATCTTGTGTTCCTGCAGAAATACTCGACCCTGTCAGCATAAACATTCGGGGACTGGTATTCAACCGTCTCAGGCAGATTGATGATGACCTTCTTATCAGGAGTCGGCTTCCAGACATCCAAAACGGCATCACAGATCTCGACTGCAAACTCAGGCTCGGTCGAAGAGAAACTCTCGGGCGAGTACTCCAGTATAAACTCCGTTCCCGAATCATCACGCGATATATGCTCAGCGATCATTTGAGCGCCTTCTACTGCAAGATCTATACACTCCTTGCAGCCAAAGCCAAAAACCACATCCCTTTGTAAAGTGCTCGTTGAATTATAAAGATGAACAACAGCCTTCTTACAGCCGGACAAAGCCTCCATGGTCTTCTCGATTATATGAGACCTGGACTGGGTTAAGACCTGAATAGCTACATCATCCGGGATCAGAGCGTTATCGATAAGATAACGGCAGAAATTGTAGTCCGTATCAGATGCAGCAGGGAATCCGATCTCGATCGTCTTAAAACCGATATCTACAAGGAACTTGAAGAAATCAGCCTTCTGTTCGAGCGTCATGGGAACTTCCAGAGCCTGGTTGCCGTCACGAAGATCGACGGAACACCACTCCGGCGCCTTGCTGATGGAATTTGAAGGCCAATTGCGGTCAGGGATATCAACCGCTGGCAGGGCCTTATACCTTCCGTAATTCATGTTGTTCATATCAGTACCTCCAAATACAAAAAGACCCTTCATCTCCATAGAGACGAAGGGTCATTCGCGGTACCACTCTACTTCATTCCTCAAGGGAATGCACTCACCAGACAAAGCCATCCTGACTTTATCCTGATCCTTGTAACGTAAGATCGATACGTTCCCTCTTACTATCCTTAAAGTTCAGAAGGACAGCTCCGAGGCGAGTTCCCTTAAGCTTGTTTTTAAGTCTCACACCAACCGACTCTTCTCTGCGAAAAACTTCACAAAAGGTACTATTCCTCATAAACGCCTTTGTTGATTATTCAATTGTCAATAATCTATCAGACAAAACATGCTAAGTCAACACTTTGCCCGTAATGACAGATAAGAACGGCTGCCATAAGGCAGCCGTTCATTACAGTATTGATCTCAGTTTGAAGATCAGCCCTTCCCGTTAACGTACTTATCGTACTTGTAGAGGAAGGTTACCATCTGGCGTCTCAAGCACTTGCCCTGAGGCTTGAAGGTTCCGTCAGAGTATCCTGCCAGGATCTTCTTCTCAGATGCCCAGAGGGTAGCCTTGTAGAAGTAATCCGTCTTCTTTACATCCTTGAACTTGTTCGTTGTTGACTTAGGATCAGGTTTCTTGGCCATTCTCCAAAGGAAGGTTACGGTCTGCGCTCTTGTACAGACACCCTGAGGGTTGAACTTGGTCTTGGATACACCGGTGGTTATACCCTTTTCGACCGCCCAGAGAACAGGCTTGAAGAAATAGTCAGTGCTCTTGATATCTTTAAAGTTCGTAGTCGTTGACTTAGGGGCAGGCGTTCCTGCAAGTCTCCAGAGGAATGTTACCATCTGTGCTCTTGTACAATCGTTGGCAGGCTTGAAATTAGTCTGCTTGTCGTAACCCTTAACGACATTCTTTGCAGTAAGATAATTTGTAGGTGCATACCAGAAATCTTTGGTATTCGTTACATCTTTATAAAGCACTGTTACGGGCTGTATAAATTTCTTTTTGCCGAGAGTAACGGTAATGGAGACGGAGCCTGCCATCTTAGCTGATACCTTGCCAGATGAATCGACCGTGGCGATCTTAGTATCAGAGGACTTAAAGGAATAGGTTCCTTTGCCCAAAACAGCAGCAGGATTGATAACGATCGCCTTGCCGCACACTACGGGGATCGCAGAAGATGCAGTCGTTGTTGTATTCTTATCGGCAGCAGGTGTCGCTGTCGGGGATGCATTACCCTTTACTGTAACCTTACATGTAAGTTTCTTTTCCCCCTTGGTTACAGTAATGGTAACTGTTCCTGCTTTTTTGCCGGTAACATAACCGTTGGAATCAACTGTAGCGATGGTCTTATCAGATGAAGACCAGTTATAGGGCTTAGATCCCAGAACGGAGGCATCGATCCTCACCTTGGTGCCTGCGGGAACAGTAATCTCAGATGTATTATCCGATATGTCTGCTACAGGAGTCGGAGTAGGCGTCGGAGTATCTGTAGGCTCAATATTACCATTGGTTAAGATCTTTACATTCTTTCCATAAGTAAAATATCCGGAATTGGATCCATCAAACATATCGTGACTGTAATAACTGTCGTAATCATTTGCTGAGTGATCTTTATATGCATCTATAAGCATCTTACATCCGCTGATATTGATCTTGGTTATCTTACTGGGATATGTCATAAGAGAGAAGAGTTTTTCACTTGGGGGACATACCAAGGTCGTAAGTTCAGTATTAACCACATCAAGTTGAGCCAACTTATAGCATTTGTCTATAGATAATGACTTTAACGGATTCCCTCTGGCAATACACTCCGAAAGTTCTGCACAATTATTAACATTTATAGACTTTATCTGATTATTCGAAAAATCTAACCTGATAAGTTTTGAGCAACTGCTGACATCCAATTTGCTGATCTTATTATTCCAACATAAAAGGTCCAGGAGTTCAGGATGACTTCCCATTTTAAAAGTGCTTATCTTGTTATCAATGCAATATAAGCTATGAAGCTTTGAGAATGAAGATATATCCAGACTGGTAAGTTCATTCTGTCCGCATGATAAAGTATTAAGATCCGGATGCGAGCCGAATTTAATTGTTTTCAAACTGCATCCGCTGCATAACAACAATTGCAGTTTGGAGTTATGGGAAACATCAATTGAAGTAAGTGATTTACAGCCCTCACATCTGAATTCAGTTAGTTCAGAAAAATTGGAAAGATCTATCGAACTGATATTAGTATCACTAACATCAAGCCACATGATATCAGGATTATTGGACAGATCCAAACTGGAGATCTGATTTCCTCTTACAAACAGCTCTCTCAATTTAGTAAGTGGTTTTACATTCAATGATTTGAGATTGTTATCAGAAAGGGAAAGAACTTTAAGATTAGTATTTTGGGACAGATCGACAGAACCTATACCGCAGCCGTAGGCATAAATCATTTCTAGATTTGTCAGGTATTCGATCCCTTTCAAGCTCTTAAGGTCTTTCTTATCCGTGATCCAAACTTGTGTTGCATATTTTATTTCTTCTTCATCAAGGCTCCCATACGGCATATAATTGTCATAAGTTTCAAGCACATAATTCCTGAACGTTTCATCCGGGAAAGTCGTGGTATTGATCTCAACCTTGGTATCGGCTGATACAGATTCACGACCCATAAAGGAAACAGAACCTGCAACAACAGCAAGGCACAGGGCCGACATTAATAGGATCCTGAAAGAAAATTTACTTAACATATTACTTGTTCTCCGATCTTGTTTTTCGACACCCTGAATACATCAGAAGCCCCCTTTGATAATCTGATTATAAACAAATCAGTTTTTCTGTAAATCACCCAAAAGTACCATTCTTTATTACTCTTTACTAAATTTGTCGTACTTATAGAGCAATGTTACCATCTGACGTCTCAGGCAATTGGCATCAGGGCGGAAAGTGCCGTCTTCATAACCTACAAGGATCTTTTTCTCAGATGCCCAAAGTGTTGCCTTATAGAAATAGTCTTTTTTCTTTACATCAGAGAATTTGTTGGTCTTAGAGACAGGTTCCGGCTGACCTGCAAGTCTCCAGAGGAAGGTTACGGCATGACGTCTTGCACATACTATGTTAGGTCTGAAGGTATTGTCCTTATAGCCTTCTACGATCCTGTTCTCATTTCCCCAGATACAGGCCGCATAATAGTAATCCGTAAGATAAACATCAGTAAACTTGCAAGTGGCTGATTTAGGCAAGGGCTGTCCTGCCAGTCGCCAGATAAAGGTGACCATCTGGGCTCGGGTACACTCTTTTGCAGGTTTAAATTTTGTCTGGTCATTATATCCCTTTACAACTCCTAGATCAGTAAGATAGTAAGTAGGAACATACCAGAAATCTTTGCTGTCAGTTACGTCTTTATAAAGAACATTAACCGTACATACTGCGCTCTTCCCTGCGCAATAAACAGTAATAGTGGCAGTTCCTGCCTTTTTGGCGGTAAGATTTCCTTTCTGATCGACTGATACTATGCCGGAAGCGGAAGAAATCCAATATCTGCGAAGATCTGTTCCCTTAACTGTAACTTTCAAAGCAAGGCTGTCGCCACAGACCATCTTGACCTTGCTCTTATCAAGGGCAACGCTTATATCGGCAACAGTAGGCGCGGCAGTAGGAGACAAAGACGGAGCCTTAGTCGGCAGTGACGGAAAACCTGTAGGCAGTGCAGGAATGCCGGTTGGCAGAGCAGGGATGCCGGTAGGTAAGGCAAAACCAGTCGGTAATGCAAAACCCGTTGGCAAGGCAAATCCTGTGGGCAGAGCAAAACCGGTAGGCAATGCAAAGCCTGTTGGAAGAGCAAAACCTGTAGGTGCCGCTTCCTTTGATAAAGATGCATCCTCATGAGATACGGCATAAGCAGGCTGCCGCCTGACATCTGCATGAGAAGTCCTGTCGCTGAAGATAACAGCCGACAGTAACAAGACCAGCATGACCGAGCAGATCACGGAAATCTTCAAATATGCCCTGTTGTTATTCATAAGAGGCTCCTTTCTGTCTTAAAGACCGTTTACAAGATCACGGAACATATCACCCCTGTGCTCGAAATGCCTGAAGTGGTCGTATGACGTTCCAATGGATGACATGATGACGATCTCACCGGGCTTAGCCAGATCCCTGGCTTTAGCGATCATGTCCTTATATGTGTTTACCACATTATCACGGGTCTCGGGGAATTCATATACATCCTTGTCATCCCCTTCAAATTCAATGAGCTGATATTCCCTGCCACAGGCTTCCTTTGCCAGGATATCCTTAACAAAAGGAGCGTTTGTCCCGTAGATCAGGATCCTGTCGGAGACATTAAGGATCGCGTCTCCCAAACCGTCGTATATGCATTTCTTATCGGCTCCGCCGCAGATCAGGACTCCCTTCATATTGCGGCCTGCCAAAGCCTTCATGGTGTTGATCGCACGGTTGGGAGAAGTATCGATCGAAGAGTTATACCACTTAACTCCGTCTATTTCCCTTACGAACTCTATCCTGTGAGGGACACCGGGGAATTCTTTTGCAACAGCGAGGATATCTTCTTTTGTGACATAGCCTTCAACAGCTGCGGATGCTGCAAGATAATTCTCAACGTTGTGGTAACCGGGGATAAAGATATCGTCAGCTGACATTATCTCTGTCTTAACGCCGTCAATAACAGATATAAGCTTGCCGTCTTCAACAAAATAGCCGTCGTAGTAAGATACATTATCTCTCGTCTTAGCCTCATCAGAAGCTGTGAACATAACAACCTTACCCGAAGATATCATGCGCATGTCGAATGTAAGGTCACAGCCTGCGTTGAGGACAAGCCTTCCCGCAGGGCCCTGATAGCGGAAGATGTTTGTTTTCGCGTCTATATATTCCTGATAATCGGTATGGAAATCCAGGTGATTGGGCGTGATGTTTGTTACGATCGCAACATCGCAGGACTTACGCATACCCAGGAGCTGAAATGAAGATAATTCGAGCACGACCATATCATCAGGAGTGATATTGGCTATCTGATCCAGAAGAGGTGTGCCGATGTTGCCGCCGAGCCAGACCTTGTATCCGGCTTTCTTAAGCATCTCAGATACCAGAGTGGTCGTTGTCGTCTTGCCGTCAGAACCTGTGATGCCGAAGATCTTTGCAGGACAGAGTGACATAAAGAGTTCCATCTCTGTTGTAAGGATCGCCCCTTTGTCCTTGGCGGCAAGAAGTTCTTCTGTCTCAAATCTCATCTTTGGAGTCTTGAATACATAATCAAAAAGATCCGTCTTCAATCTCTCAAGATATCCTTCACCGATCGAATACTCAAGTTCAACACCTGCTTCCTTAAAGTCAGCAATGGTCTTGCTCATGACAGGGTCATCCGCTCCGAGCTTATCGAAAGCGACTACCTTGGCACCGAGCCCTGCAAGCCAGGTAATGAGAGGCCTGTTGGAGATGCCGACACCTATCACGGCACACTTCCTCCCCTTGATGTCTCGGGTAAACTCATTAAGTTTCTTGTTGTCTGACATTCATTTATCTCCCTTGTATTTATACATAAGATTCGTATAGTTCAGAGTAGAACCCGCCTTTGCCGATCAGCTCCTCATGTGTTCCGATCTCGGCAAGTTCTCCATTATCGAGCACTGCTATTATATCGCAATCTATTATGGTTGAGAGCCTGTGTGCGATGATGATGCCCGTCCTGCCGGAAAGCAGTTCCTTAACGGCTTTCTGTATGCGGACCTCGGTAAGGACATCGACTGAAGAAGTAGCCTCATCCAGGATCATTACATCCGGATCCGAATTCATGGCACGCGTTATGGAGAGGAGCTGCTTCTGACCTTCAGAGATATCGCTTCTCATATTGCTTATATTCTCGTCGAACTTAGACGGCAATCGCTTGATAAAAGAGGAAGCTCCCGTGATATCAGCACCCTTAACAGCCTCTTCATCAGTCATGTCAGGACGGGAGAACTTGATATTCTCCATGACTGTACCATTCCTGATCCAGGTATCCTGCAGTACAAAACCGATAAGTCCGCGCAAAGAATCTCTCGGGATCTCACTTATGGGTCTGCCGTTGATCAGGATCTGCCCTGAATCAGGCTCATAGAAACGCATGAGCAGATTGATAAGTGTTGTCTTGCCGCAGCCCGTAGGCCCTACTATCGCAGCCTTGGCTCCTGCCGGAACCTTAAACGAGATATTCTTAAGAACCGGTTTGCCGGGAACATAAGAGAATGTGACGTCCTTGAATTCAATGCTTATCCCCTCTTCCCCGTTTTCGCTTCTAAGAGGAGTCATGCTTCCTTCTTCGGGAATAACGTCCTTATTGTCGATGAGTTCTATCATCTTGCCAAGACAGGCAAATGTGTTGGTAAGTTCCGTATATACTGCCGACAGGTCATTAAAAGGTTTCATGAACTGATTGGAATATGCCAGGAGTGATACCAGAAGTCCTGCGGTAAGAGCAGAGCCGAGGCAGAGGAGTGCTCCTATAAGGGCAACACCGGAATAGATCACCGAGTTAACGAACCTTGTCGAAGGATTTGTGATCGATGACAGGAACACGGCCTTGATCGAGATCTTCTTATAGTCTTCATTGATCTTGCCGAACTCTTCCCTTCTGTTTGCAAATCCGTTAAAGGCTCTTAATGTCGTGAAGTTATCACATGTCTCGGATATATACGATGTCTGTTTGGATCTGACTTCAGACTGTTTCTTAAAAGAACCGAATGTCCTCTTTGCGATGATGTAGGATACAAAGAAGGTTAAAGGCACACACAGGAGCACGAAGAGAGCGATCCTGAAGTCTATCAGGAACATGATGATCATAGTGACAAGTATGGTTACTATTCCTGATACGAACTGGTTCAGGAATAAGATCAGCCCGTCTCCTACAGTCTCACAGTCATTGATTATCAGACTCTGCAGTTTTCCGGGATCAGTCCTGTCAAGTGATGCCATGCGGAGTTTGCCGACCTTGGCAAACATATCATTTCTGAGTCCCTTTGTAACATCATATGAGAAGGCGTTATTGACGCGAAGCAGCAGATATGATGATATCGAAGATACAGCGGCACATATGGCGATGAGAATAACAAAGTAAATGATCACCCTGTAATCTTCATCAAGCGAATCGATCGCACGTCCAGCAAAATACGGGATAAGCACAGTCGATACTGCATAGAATGCAGCAAAAAGGAAAGATAAGACCAGTAATCCCTTCCTTGATGAATACCCTAAGAGGCGCTTAATCAAAGTCATGTTCATAACTTACACCGCCTCTCTTTGCAGGCTGCATAGACGCCTGTAACTGTCGGATATCTCGTAAAGCTTATCGTGAGGAAGACAGAAAAGCGCCTTGCCGTCCTCGATAAAGAGGATCTTATCACAACGCTTAACCGTCCTTATCTTCTGCGATATCAGTATTAAGGTAGGACGGTCTTCCATATCCAGGATATTGTTGATGACCTTCTTCTCCGTGATCGAATCTAAAGCAGACGTCGAATCGTCAAGTATAACGACTCCGGGCTTCCCTGCTAATGTCCTTGCGATCCCTATCCTCTGCTTCTGGCCTCCCGAAAGATCTGTCCCTGACGCATGGATCATGCAGTCGAGCCCGTCTTCCCTGCCTTCTGCTATCTCATCAGTAACAGAAATAACGCAGGCCTCAGTAATGTCTCCGTCTTTGATACCGGGACGGGACAGCGTGATGTTATCACGGATAGAAGCAGTAAACATAGACGTCTTCTGAAGCGACATGGCAAGTTCTTCAGAAAGACAATCCCTGTCGATAGTATTGATATCCAGGCCGTCTATGGTCACCGAACCTGAATCAGGCTGATAAAGACCAGCCATGAGCTTTGCTATAGTCGATTTACCGGAGCCCGTCATTCCGATGATTCCAAGAGATGACGAAGGGCTTATCTCGAAAGATATATTTTCGACGGCAGGCTCGGATGAACCCGGGTAAGAAAATGTAACGTCATCGAATCTTATCTCATGAGGACAGTCCCTGTTCGGTAATTCGACAGAATCTATTTTTCCTTCAGTATTGATATCAAGAATCTTCCTGACTCTCTCAAGGCATGCAGTTGCTTTATTGAGAAGAACGATTACATTGGCTCCCTTTATGAGTTCAACCAGGATCTGGGACATATAGTTATAGAGTGCGGTAACGGCACCTGCCGTAAGAGCGCCGGTCTTAAAATCCAATGTCCCAAGGCCAATGAGCAGACAGACAGCAAGGTTTATAACAAGATAAGTAAGGGGCGATAATATCGCGGATATGGCAGCTGCCTTCTTCTGATCAGAATTAAGTTCTGCGCTCTTTGCGACAAATCCCTGCTCGATATCATGAGTTCTGTTAAAACCTCTAATAACCCTCACTCCGGAGATACCGTTGGAAGTCTCATCAACCATCTCATCCAAACCTTCACGGGTCTTGCGGAAAGAAGGAACAGATCTTTTCATGTTAAGGTAAACGACCGTAAAAAGGATCAAGTCAACAATGATAAATATCAGCGCAAGTTTAACGCTGACAGTAAACGCCATTATCGTAGCTCCGATAACTATCAGAGGCGACCTCAAAAGCAGCCTTAAGACCATATTGATGCCTGATGCTATCTGATTAACATCTGATGTAAGAGATGTTATGAGAGAAGATGCGCCGAGCCTGTCGTAATCCTTCTCCTGAAGCCTCGTTACCTTATTGAAAAGATCAGCCCTCAGGTCTGCGGTAATTCCTGCTGCCGCATATGATGCAAAGTATTGTGCTGTTATGGCAAAGCAAATGCCTGCGAGTGCAAATATACAGAGCACTACGACACTCCAAATGATATAAGAGCTGTCTTTGTTGGGGATACCCACATCAATGATGCCCTTGACTACAAGAGGAACGATCAGTTCAAAGCAGGCCTCGAGCAACTTAAACAAGGGACTTAAGATACACTGCTTTATATAGTTCCTGATGTAGGGCTTGAGGGTTCTCATTTAAATAGCCAGATCCTTTACCATTTCCTTTGTGACTTTTCTTATCTCTTCGATATCAAGCGTGGTATATTCCCCGTTCTCGTAGAGGATCTTTCCGTCAATGACAGTCATCTTTACAAGTCCGGGATTGCCGCTGTACACGAGGTTCTTGACTATATTGTTTTCAGGGAGCGAAGCGGGATGATGCATATCGATCCTGATGAAGTCGGCTTTCATGCCGGCATCAAGGCTGACACAATCATCAAGTCCCATACAGGATGCGCCGCCTGATGTGGCTGCTTTAAGGATAACAGCGGGATCTACTGCAGCAGCGTTATTAGTCTCAACATTTGAAAGGACCGTATCAAGATACATCTCTCGGAACATATCAAGCGCATTGTTGCTTCCTGCACCGTCAGTTCCGATAGCGATCTTCATGCCTTCGGAAATAAACTTATGGACAGAAGTTATTCCGCTGGCAAGTTTCAAGTTGGAACAGGCATTAAAGACAGAATAGAGTCCCTTGTCCTTAAATATCTTCCTGTCCTCATCGGTAAACCAGACGCAGTGGAATCCGCCTCCGCCGTAGTCAAATATACCGAGCCTGTCGAAAAGGACGGCAGGCGTTACACCGTAACGCTCCTTACATCCTTCAACTTCTGCAGCTGTCTCGGATATATGTGTAAATACAGGGGCTTCATACTTATGTGCCAGTTCTGACATAAACTTAAGATTGTCTTCGCAGGTCGTATATTCAGCATGGAAACCTAAGATAAATGAAACAAGCGGATCAAAAGAATTCAGGTCATTGTAGTAAGTTTCCAGTGTATCGAATCCGCCAAAATCGTTTGCGGCTCCGCAGAACACATGCCTGAAACCGGTCTCAACAGCTGCTTTGGCATTGGCTTCCCTGTGAAAATACATATCGAAACAAGCCGTGATGCCGCCTGCAAGATATTCTGCATAAGCAAGTTTTGCGAACCAGTAGACGTGTTCAGGAATAAGCTTTGCTTCCCTCGGGAAGATCGCCTTGTGAAGCCAGTCGTCAAGGCAATATTCATCAGCAAGCGATCTTGAGAAGGTCATTGCTGAATGAGTGTGAGCATTCTTAAGGCCCGGCATCAGAAGATCGTTGTTACAGTCGATCTCGCGGTCAAACGTCATGCCGCCGGCTATTTCAACCGCTTTATCGGCAGATCCTGAATAGAAGATCTTATCGTTTACGGTAATGAGTTCGGCATCATCAAGGACCTTAAGGTCTGATGTCAGGATCCTGCAGTTTTTATATCTGATGTTCATCTTCTATTCCTTTCTGGTATCAGGCAATCGGTGCGATAAGCCTTAATATTGACTTCGCCAAACCCTTGAAGAAATTCGGTTCGGCAGCATATTGTTCCGTGACCTCATCTGACTGTTCGAAAGTATCATAAAAGTCCTTTTTGATATCATCGAAGCAATCATCGTCCAATATATAGACGGCATTCTCGAAGTGATGGTAGAAGCTGCGGAAATCAAGATTGATGGTTCCCACCACAGCCGAATGGTCGTCTGACAGACAGAGCTTCGAATGAAGGAAGCCCGGTGTATATTCGTAGATCTTTATCCCCTCCTGGCAGAGAGGATAGTAGTAAGACCTGGTAAGAGCATAGATCGTTCTCTTATCAGGGATACCGGGTGTAATTATCCTAACGTCAACGCCTCTCTTACGGGCGTTTATGAGCACCCTCTTCATCTCATCTGACAGGACAAGGTAAGGCGTCATGAACCAGCAGTATTCTGTCGAACGGTTGATTATGTTGATATATACATTCTCGCCTACGGGTTCTTCATCGATAGGGCTGTCGGCATAGGGAGTAACTATGCTGTCACAAGGTTCAAATTTATGAATACGCGGAGTAAACTCCATCTTGCCGTCACGCTTGTATCTAAGGTCTGCGAAGTTCCACATCTCTATGAACTGGGCCTCAAGGCTCATAACTGAAGGTCCTTCCAGTCTGATGCCGTTATCCTTCCAGCGGCCGTAGGGACTTGTGATGTTGAAATACTCGTCTGCGATATTGAATCCGCCCGTATAGGCAACCTTGCCGTCTACAACAGTTATCTTCCTGTGGTCACGGTTATTAACAAAAGCCGTAAAGAATGGTATTGCAGTATTGAAGACATTACACTTTATGCCTTCTGTCTGGAGCATATCAATGAAGGACTTGCTGATAAAGACATAACTTCCGATATCATCATAGAGGATCCTTACATCAACGCCGGCCTTAGCCCTGTCGATCAGGATCTCGTGAAGTCTTGCAAAGGACTCCCTGTCTTCGATCGCATGATACTCCATGTAGATATAGTCATGAGCTTTGGCGATATCTTCGAGCATGGCATCGTAGCAGTCATTCTGATTGCCGAAATACTTGAGCTTTGTGTCCCTATAAGTCGGGAACCTGCATGTATCGTTAAGATACTTGATGTTGGACCTGTCCAGTTCCGGAATATCAAGGTCTTCCCTGTTAACCTTTCCCGTCTTATCAAGCAATGGGAATATATCCTCGTCCACCGTAATAAGTTTCTTCTGCATCAGCCTCTTGGACCGGTTGAACCTGAAGGTAAAATACAATATCAGCCCGAAGATCGGGAATACGAGGAGCACTATGATCCAGACCATCTTCATGGTGGATACATTGTCCCTGGAGTTGACGTAAAGGGCGAAGAAAACAGCAGCTCCCCTTACTACAGCCGCAATGATCGGATAGCGGTTACCGAAGTATGTTACGAGCAGGACGATAAGAGCCCATTGAACAAGTACTGCAAGCGCGTAGAAAAAGATCCTTCCGATAGAAGACCTTATGGCGTTTTTGCGTTCAATGGTTCTCTTACCCATGTAATTATCCTATGTTTTCGATAAATGCCTTGTAACCAAGATAGAGGAAATAAAGATCGATCTTGGAGATTACTTCGATAGGTGCATGCATAGACCATACGGGGATGCCAAGGTCAACTACATCCATGCCCATCTTTGCCATATAGCAGGAGATGGTTCCGCCGCCGCCTGCATCGATCTTACCGAGCTCACCTGTCTGCCAGGGGATCGAATTATCTTTGAAGATCTTGGTGATCTGGGATACGAACTCACCCGTTGCTTCGTTGGTGCCTGACTTTCCTCTTGCACCCGTGTACTTCTCGATCTTAAGACCGTGAGACAGGAATGCCGTATTGTTCTTCTCGAAAACAGAAGCATACTTGGGATCAAACCCGGTTGTAACATCTGTCGAGAGCATCTTTGTATTCTCCAGAGCCTTACGGTATGTGAGCATATTGAACTTATCTATGCCGCCAAGGTTCTTGGCAAGAAGTTCCATGAGGAAGTTCTCATAGATAACAGACTGGGCACCGGAGTTGGAATAAGATCCGATCTCCTCCTTATCAGTGAGGAAAGCAACACATGTACGGTCAGGTCTGTCCATTGCAAGAACAGCCATCAGCGCGGGATATGCGCAGCACTTATCGTCGTGTCCGTATGCAGCTATATATGCGCGGTCAAGGCCCAGGTCTCTTGCCTTAGCAGCAGGAACGATCTCGAGCTCACCTGATACGAAGTCTTTCTCCACGATACCGTACTCATCGTAAAGGTACTTAAGGATTGCAGCCTTATAGGGCTCCTTGATCTTGTCATCGTCCTTGCCCTTAAGAGGGATACCGCCGATAACGATATTGAGGTCCTCTGCAGGAATGAATTCCTCAGCATTCTGCTTCATCTGCTCACGGCCAAGATGAGGCAGGAGATCCGTGATATAGAATACGGGATCCGTGTCCTTCTCACCGATCGTGATGTCGATCTCTTTGCCGTCAACAGTATAGATAGTTCCGTGAAGCGCGAGAGGGATCGTTGTCCACTGATACTTCTTGATGCCGCCATAGTAGTGGGTCTTGAAGTAAACAGTCTCGGCATCTTCAAAAACGGGATTAGGCTTAAGATCGAGTCTGGGCGAATCAATGTGTGCTCCGAGGATGTTGAAGCCTTCGCTTACGGGCTTCTTGCCGATAACGGCACATACGAAGCCTCTGTCCTTAACAGATGCATAGACCTTGTCACCGGCCTTGAGTTTGCTTACAGTAGCGATATCCTTGAAGCCTAATGACTCGCATGCTTCCTTAGCAGTCTTAACGAACTCTCTTTCTGTCTTGGAGATATCGATAAAGGCCTTATAATCCTCGGCGAAGTTCATTGCAGCTTCGATATCATCCATGGATGAAGTCATGTAAAGATTGGGAAATTCTGCTACTGGATCTACCTTCTTAGCAGACTTGGTTGTTTTTGTTGTCTTTGAGACTTTAGCCTTTGCGGCTGTCTTCTTTTTTGCAGGCATGATAATAACCTCCGTGAATCTATTTATCCGCTAATATCATACCATTATTTTAGAATATTATAATTATATGTTGGTCAGGCTTAATCAAATGTTGCCTGTAAAGTGCGTTTTTTGTTGCCTGTTTAGGCAACTTTTATGCCGGTTACAGGCATCTTTTAAGATCGTTGCCTGTTGAGTTGCTGTTACCAAATGCCTTGCATTTTGTTACCATGTGGTATCAGTTTTATCCAAAAATGGTATTTTTTGCTTAGAAATTACCATTTACCATGATTATTGTTACCGGGTGGTATCAGTTAACGGCACATTTGGTAACAATCGCAAGATCGGAGCAACCTTCACGGTCGCTGCAAACATCATGCGGCGACTTCCGCACCGCCGAGCAAATAAAAACACGCCTGCTGTTTCCGCACCGTTGAGCGAACAAAACACGCCTGCTGTTTACGATTGGCAGAGCGAACACCGTTCCGCGCTGCAAGTTCCGCAGACCGAGCGAACAATAACACGTTTGCATTTTCCGCACAAGCGAAGCGCGGAGGACCTTTGCAAACGTGTTGTTGTGAGCGAATTATTTTTCGATCTTCATCCCTGACAGGAATGCATTGATGAAGCCGTCGAGCTTGCCGTCCATGACAGCATCGACATCAACTTCCTCGTAACCTGTCCTGTGATCCTTGACCATGGTGTAGGGGCAGAATACATAGGATCTGATCTGGGAGCCCCAGGCGATCTCCATCTGGTTGCCTTTGAGGTCTTCGATCTTCTCCATCTGGGCGGCTCTTGCAAGCGCGAAAAGCTTGGCTTTCAGCATCTTCAAACAAGTTTCCTTGTTCTGGACCTGGGAACGCTCAGACTGGCAGGCAACAACAACGCCTGTGGGGTTGTGCGTCATACGAACAGCAGAGTCTGTCTTGTTGATGTGCTGACCGCCCTTACCGGATGCTCTGTAGGTATCGACTCTGACATCGTTCATGTCGATCTTGATATCGATAGTGTCATCTAATTCAGGCATGACTTCACAGGAAGCAAAAGATGTATGTCTTCTGCCGGAAGCGTCAAATGGCGAGATCCTGACGAGTCTGTGGACGCCGATCTCGGATCTTAAGAAGCCGTAGGCATTCTCGCCGGAGATCATCATGGAACAGCTCTTGATGCCGGCTTCTTCACCGTCAAGGTATTCTAAGATCTTGACTTCATAATTATGGATCTCAGACCAGCGCAGATACATTCTGTAGAGCATGGAAACCCAGTCCATGGCCTCTGTTCCGCCTGCACCGGCATGAAGTGTGATGATCGCATTATTCTTATCGTATTCACCGGTAAGGAGCGTCTCAAGACGCATCTTCTCGAATTCATCCTTGAAGGTTGCAAGACCTTCCTCCAATTCAGGGAGAGAATCGATATCTTCTTCCTCGTTGGCAAGCTCACATAAAGCAAGCAGGTCTTCCCTGTCAGTAACTAACTGATGAAATGAATCCACCCGCATCTGGGCGCGGCGGAGCTTTGTCTGCAAGGCCTGAGCCTTCTCAACGTCGTTCCAGAAATCGGGCTCCTGTGTGCGTGCTTCCAATTCCGAGATCTCTGTCGATACTACATCGATGTGGAGTGCATCGCGGAGCTTAGCAACAGGCTCTTCGTAGCCCTCGAGTTCAAGTCTTATGTTGTCAAATTCCAGCATTAATCCTTACCTGCTTTCAATTCGCCCGTAAACTCGGCGAGTCTTCTCATGGCTTCCTGGATATTCTCCATCGAAGCAGCATAACTTATACGTACAAATCCTTCACCGCAGTCACCGAAAGCATTGCCGGGAACTATCGCAACACCCTTCTCCATAAGGAATCTCTCACAGAATTCCTGTGATGTAAGCCCCGTGCTCTTGATCGAAGGGAATGCATAGAATGCGCCGAAGGGTTCGAAGCACTCAAGTCCTGCATCTTCCAGGCCCTTTAAGATAACTCTTCTTCTGCGGTTGTATTCCTGCCTCATCTCTTCAACATGAGCATCGCCGTTGAGCGCAGCTTCGATGATGGCATACTGGGCCATCGAAGGAGAGCACATGATGCAGTACTGATGGATCTTGTTCATGGGAGCGATAAGTTCCTTGGGACCCAGGAGATAACCGATCCTGAAGCCGGTCATGGCGAAGGCCTTGGAAAAGCCGTTGATAACGACTACTCTGTCTGCGATCTCGGAGAACTGAGCGAGCGATACGGGCTTTCCGTCGATATAGTTGAGTTCGCTGTAAAGTTCATCGGAGATGACTATGATGTCAGGATGCTTTAAGAGCACGTCCTTGATCTTGGCAAGATCTTCAAGTGTCATTACGGCGCCAGTAGGATTCGAAGGGTAACCTAAGATAATATACTTGGTCTTATCGGTTATCGCATCTTCGAGTTCCTCGGGCATGAGCTTATAGGAATTCTCAGGCTTCGTGGAGACCGTTACGGGAACACCGTGGGCGAACATGACCGTTGCCTTGTATGCAACGAAGCAGGGCTCTACGATGATGACTTCATCACCGGGGTTGATGAGAGCTCTTGCAGCAAGATCGAGGCCTTCACTTCCGCCGACGGTGATAAGGATCTCTCCGTCGGAAGAATAGGTCATGCCGTATCTTCTCTTGATGTATTCAGCAATAGCCTCTTTGGACTTGCTGTAACCCGAGTTGGGCGAGTAATGAGTATAGCCGTCAACAAGCGAATCGATACCGGCTTCCCTGATGTCCCAGGGCGTAACAAAGTCAGGCTCACCGATCGAAAGTGATATGACTCTTCCCTTCATCTCGGAAGCCAGGTCGAAAAACCTTCTTATTGCCGAAGGCGGTACCTGCTTTACGCAGTCTGATATCTTGGATTCGTAATCAAAACTCATAATACGACCGCCTGCCTGTCATCATCGTCGGGCGATTCGAAAACGATTCCGTTCGCCTTGTATTTCTTAAGGATGAAATGTGTAGTTGTAGAAAGCACGCCTTCCTGGGTAGCTATCTTCTCGTTAACGAAGTTAGCGATGTCTCTCAAGGTCTTGTCCTCATAGATGATCATGAGATCAAATCCGCCGGACATAAGGTAGCAAGCCGTTACCTTATCGTACTTGGAAAGGATGTTTGCGATCTGGTCGTAGCCCTTGTTCTTGATGGGCGTGATCCTGACCTCGATCATGCCGATGCAGTTGTAGGGCATGATCTTCTCCCAGTTGATTATCGTGGAGTGACCCAGGATGATCTTATCTTCCTTAAGCTTTGCAATCTCGGCCTCAACCTCAGCCTCCGTGGAACCTAACATAACGGCAAGTTCTGCTGAAGACAGCCTTGCGTTGTTTTCGAGCACGTTTAACAATTCGATATCGTCGATCATAGTATTACCTTGCCTTTCTTATAGTTCTTTCAGATCCTTGCAACACCTGACTTGCGTGCTGCTTCGGCGACTGCTGCGGCTACTGCCTTACCTACTCTCTCGTCGAATGCATCGGGAAGGATGTATTCGGGATTGAGTTCCTCATCGGAGACGATGCCTGCAATGGCTTCTGCTGCTGCGATCTTCATCTCGTCATTGATATCAGATGCCCTTACATCGAGCGCACCTCTGAAGATGCCCGGGAATGCAAGAACGTTATTGACCTGGTTAGGATAATCGGATCTGCCTGTTGCCATAACTGCAACACCGGCCTTCTTGGCCTCGTCAGGCAGGATCTCGGGTGTGGGGTTGGCGCAGGCGAAGACGATGGGGTCTTTAGCCATTGTGGCAACCATATCTGCCGTAAGAACGCCGGGAGCGGAAACACCGATGAAAACGTCAGCGCCGACGATAACATCAGCAAGGCTTCCCTGCTTCTTGTCACGGTTTGTGATCTTTGCGATCTCTTCCTTTGCTGAATTCAGGTTGTCGCGGCCCTCGTAGATAGCGCCCTTACGGTCACAGAGAACAACGTTCTTAAGACCGCGGGATACGAGAAGCTTGGTGATAGCTGTAGCGGCAGCTCCTGCTCCGTTGATGACAACAGAGATCTCGTCTATGTTCTTGCCGACGATCTTAAGAGCATTTGTCAAAGCGGCAAGAGAGATAACGGCTGTACCGTGCTGGTCGTCGTGGAAGATCGGGATGTCACAGATCTCCTTGAGCTTCTTCTCGATCTCAAAGCATCTCGGTGCAGAGATATCCTCGAGGTTGATGCCGCCAAAGGAACCTGCGATAAGTGCAACGGTCTTAACGATCTCGTCAACATCCTTGGATCTGATGCAGATAGGGAAAGCATCGACACCGCCGAAAGCCTTGAATAGCGCGCACTTGCCTTCCATGACGGGCATACCGGCCTCAGGTCCGATATCGCCAAGACCAAGTACTGCAGTACCATCTGTTACAACAGCTACGAGGTTGGATCTTCTTGTATAAACATAAGAAAGGTCGACATCCTTCTGGATCTCAAGACAGGGAGCTGCAACACCGGGTGTATAGGCAATGGAAAGCTCTTCCTTGCTGCCTACGGGGGCACGTGAGATAACCTCTATCTTGCCGCCCCACTCCAAATGTTTGTCGATCGCGATCTTATTAACGTCCATGTAAATTCCTCCGCATATAAAGCATATTTTCGATTAACTAACTAATAATAATAAAAAGGGCTCGAAAAAACAATAATCAAGCTTTAAGCGAAATGACAAAAATCAAGTCAGATACTGCTGTCTTCATGTGGGGTTTGAAAAGGAGATGCCCCCTTCATGTACTTAAGAACACTGTATCTGGCTCCGGCATACCTGCCAAGCGCAGTCCAGCACCAGGCGGCAGCGAACGAGGAGATCACGTAGGCGGCTGGCGAACTGAACTGATAGATCAGCATCGTAGACACGATATCGATCAGATAATAGCTCAGATAAATAAGGATTATCACGTTCATGGTGCGGAGATAGGATCTTCTAAGATGCCTGATAGTCCTGCCTATGGACCTGAAGATATTGCAGTCGTCGTTAAGATAGAACGAAGGCAGGAGCACCATGACGGGCATGGCAACGATCACCAGGATGAATGAATAAGCTACTGAAAAAGCGAACGGGACAGCAGCAAGGATGACAAATATTGTCCATACGATGTATTTCCTAACAGGGATACGATCCTTTATCTTGTCCACATTCCCGATCTTCGAGATGAAGAGTCTGTTGGCATAATGACCTGAGAATATCCCGACAATGATGACCGTAACAATACCAAGAGCCAAAAGGGTCAAAAGGAAAATGATATTCCCATCAGTAACGGGAAGATTAAGAGTCTCCGAATAATCTTCTGTCCCTGAATAAAGATAATTGATCAAAGGATTAAAGTCAGAACTTGCATAAGGATTGAAGTTAAATGCCAGATTCAGGAGCAAAAGAACAAGGAAAAGGATCCTTGAAGGCCAGACGTAACTGCCGTGCTCAAGGTTGACCGCATTCTTAAAATCCAGAGGGATAATGTTCATATCGCCCGAAAAACTACTCCATTGCTCAAAAATTCTGTTCTTAAATAAACATAAACAATTATATACAATGTGATAGAATAACTCCAGTTATAAATAGGCGGAGGTATATTATGACTGATTTTCACGTTTATCCTGATCTGCTCTACGTAATACCGACAGATAAACATTCAACAGAAGACATCAAGAAGATCCTGGAAGATAATCCGGCCATTAAGTTCGTATCATTGGCAGGCGTTGACCTGTCCGGCAACGATACGGATGAGAAGATCCCAATCTCTGACTTCATCCAGAATCCCGATAAATACCTTGAAGGCCACGCTGTCCAGACAGACGGCTCCTCCGTTGTACTTCCCGGTATCGCCACACTTAACGACGGTAAGGTCGACCTTATCCCCGACCCCGACGTTATCTGGTATGTAGATTATAACTACGAACATATAGACCCCGAGACAAACAAGCCCGTCGGAACCTTAAGGATCCCTTCATTCCTTAAGCATAACGACGACTTTGTATGTTCAAGATCAGTCCTTAAGAAAAGTGCAGATTTCTTCGAGAAAGAGATAATCAAGCTATTCGAGAAGGATCCCGCCCTCTGTGAGGAGTTAGGATTCTCATTAGATGACCTTGAGTCTGTTAACCTTATTGTCGCCACAGAGCTTGAGTTCTGGGTAAATTCACCTGACGAGGTCATCACGACCGAGCAGCTCTCAATATCCCAGGAACTTAAGGAATCCTACTGGAAGCGCACCAAGGGTGTCGTTAGAACTGCCTTGGAGCAGGTCATAATGATCCTTGAACTCTACGGCTTCAATCCCGAGATGGGTCATAAGGAAGTCGGCGGCGTCAAAGCCTCCATCAATTCTTCCGGTGACTACCACCTCATCATGGAGCAGCTCGAAGTTGACTGGAAGTATTCCGATGCTCTCCAGGGCGCTGACTACGAACTTATCGCAAGGATCCTCATCAAGGAGATCTTCCGTCTCCACGGCCTTGACGTAAGCTTCGATGCAAAACCCTTAAATGGTGTTGCAGGTTCCGGTGAACATACACATGTAAATGCAGTTGCCCACCTCAAGAACGGCAAGAAGATCAACCTATTCTCACCCGAAGATCTTACAAAGGATTATCTTTCAACGATCGGCTGGGGGTGCCTGATGGGCATCATGAAGAACTATTCCATCATCAACCCCTTCGTATCAGCATCAACAGATGCTTTCGCAAGACTTACACCCGGATTCGAAGCTCCTACCCATGCGGTTGCTTCAATCGGTATGGATGTTACAACTCCTTCCCGTAACAGATCCGTTCTTTTAGGTCTCGTCCGTACGATCGGCAATACATATGCAACAAGATTCGAGCTCCGTGCTCCCAACCCGCATACAAACACATATCTTTGTGTTGCAGCCATCTACCAGTGCATGCTGGACGGCCTTGAATTCGTAGCTGACGCAAAGTTGTCCCGCAAGGAACTCGAAGAAGAATTCTGCAAGCCTTACGGCACACCCGGCAAGTATCTTGAGACAGACAAACTCTACAGATGTGAAGATGACATTTTCGAGGATATGGACGAGGAAGAACGCGACCGCCTCTTCGGCAAGCCTTCCTACACCGTTTTCGATTCCATGCAGGTATTGAAGGACGATCCCAAGGTCGAGACCCTCCTCTGCCGCGGAGACGTATTCAGCGAACTTGTACTTAAGTCATATGCTATGGCAATGCTCGAGCGCTGGGAGATGGAACTTATCGAAAAGATCATCCCTGCAAACCTTTCGACAATAAGACGAGTATCCAAGATCTATTCTGAAACTGTTACTCCCTACGATGAGAAACTCTGGGATCAGATCAACGACATCAAGAAGGAACTCGGCAAAGATACAGAAGACACTCTCTGCGTATTCTCACAGATCAAGAAGTCAATTGCAGACGGCAACTTCGCACAAACTTCAGAGAACCAGATCAGGATGAACAAGCTAATGAAGGATCTTGCAATTCTCTACAAGACTTATAACGACAATCAGATAGTATAATTTGCTTATCAATAAAACATAAGAGGCTTTCATGCAGTTAATGCAGAAAGCCTCTTATTCTTTTCAATGAGTGTACTTGAAAAGTCCGGATTTCAAGATTCCAAGTACAAATACGGGTCAGATCACTTAAGATAGTGCTTATATCCGATACCGCTCTTCCCTGCAATCTTATCTGCAAGTTCTTTCTCAGAGACAGCGCTTACGATTACAGCCTTGATGCCTTCTGCTTCAAGAACCTTTGCATCAGCAAATACGGAAGCAACATCTTCTGTCTTGGAATAAACGATGAAGTCAGACTTGATATCGTCGTAGTCCTTAAAGACAGATACGGAATCGTCCCATGCACGAAGGGACATATCAACAGATCCCTTGCAGCAGGCCTCGATAACGTCGCCTGCAACAGCGGAAGCCGTAGGATAGGAACCTGCTCCTCTTCCGTAGAAGACAGCTTCGCCTAAGTAGTCGCCCTCAACAAGGACTGCATTGAATACTCCCTCGACATCTGCGAGCATGCATTCACGGGATACGAAGTGAGGTGCAACATATGCTGAAGCGCTACTGTCGCCGTTGTTCCTGAAGAATGCGATAAGCTTCAATTCACAACCTAATGCCTTGGCAAGTGCAATATCATCGGTCGTAAGTTTGGAGATGCCTTCAGCATGAACAGATTCGGGGTTGCAGTATTTACCATCCATGGCTATCGTCGACAGGATCGCTATCTTGCGCTGGGCGTCGATACCTTCACAGTCTGCAGTAGGATCTGCCTCGGCATAACCCTTCTTCTGTGCTTCCTTCAATGCATCCTCGTAAGAGATGCCTTCGTTCTTCATGGAAGACAGGATATAGTTGGTAGTACCGTTTACGATGCCTGCTATCTTAAGGATATTGTTGGCTGCAAGGCACTTATAAAGAGGCCTTATGATCGGGATACCGCCGCCAACCGCAGCTTCGAAGAGATAGACGCAGTTGTTGTCTTTAGCAAGCTTGATGAGCTCGGGACCGTGGGTAGATACGAGTTCCTTGTTGCTCGTTACTACGCTGATACCGGCGCTTAAAGCTCTCTTGGTAAATTCATAAGCAACACTTGCACCGCCGATCGTCTCTACGGCAACCTTGATATCGGGATCACCAAAGACCTCATCTGCATCATGTGTTACACGATCCTTATAAGGGCTGTCCGGGAAGTCCCTGAGGTCCAGGATCTTCTTGACGTAGATCTCCTCACCTATTCTCTTCTTTATGATGTCAGCGTTCTTGGAAAGCACTTCACATGTACCTGAACCAACTACGCCAAAGCCCAATATTGCTATATTGATCATTTGTTTACTCCTTACTCACGACTTAAGATCACACATTTGCGGACGCCTGCGACACGGGAGATATCATTTAAGATGTCCTCGACGGTGCCTAACATCGAATCCGTATCGAAAGATATGGATATATCCGCAACTCCGTTGATGGGGATATTCTGGTTGATAGTCAATATATTGGCTCTGGAAGTAGATATCTTACCTATTACCGAAGCCAGGATACCCCTGAAATTCTCAACAGAGATCAGAACCGTGACTTTCTTGCCGTTGGTTGCTTCATAGAAAGGCAGGACGGAATCCTTGTACTTGTAGTAAGCACTTCTGGAAATACCGACATTGCGCACAGCCTCATTAACGGAATTGAATTCCCCGGTATTAAGGCGCTGCTTGACTTCAATAACCTTCAGAAAGACTTCAGGCATTGCATTCTTGGATACAAGATAATATTCCTGCTGATTCCCGGTCACTTTGAAGATCTCCGTTTGTATTTGAGTCACGGACAAATGTGCGTGCCCGAAAATATTAACATTTATCAGTCAGTTTTTCAACCATGGCCCTTAAGGCTTTTCCCCTGTGGGAAATACTGTTCTTTACTTCCGGGTCCATCTGGGCTGTTGTCATGCCAAATTCGGATACATAGAAGATAGGATCGTAGCCGAAACCGTTCTCTCCGGCGGGGGTCTCGTGAAGCACACCGCAAACCTCTCCCCTGACCGTAAATGATTCGCCATCAGGCGCTACGACTGCAATGGCGCAGCAGAACTTGGCAGTTCTTGCTTCCTCGGGAACGTCCTTTAACATCTCGAATATCTTGGCAAA
>JAGAAI010000045.1 GCA_017615325.1 Clostridiales bacterium
CCGCAAGGAGATAGAAGGAAGTCAGCCTCAAGTCGAAGTCCGCCCCCACAGGGGCTGCGGCAAGCTCCCCTCTGACATGAAGGCAAAGCCCGGCAAGTTTGCAAGCGGTCTCCTGGACCTGCTTCCCGCCAAGTGCCGCGCCTATGAGAGCATCTATAAGGACGGCGACCTCATCCTGGCAGTTGTCATGGATTCGGATAATCACGATCCCGCCCAGCTCCGTTCGGAACTCTATGCTGTTACGAATGAATATGCTCCTGATATCAGATGTGTCATTGGCCTTTGCACAGAGGAAGTCGAAGCATGGCTCTTAGGCGACCGTAAAGCCCTCCTGGAGGCTTACCCTGAGGCGGACATGAAAGTTATCGACTCCTACGAGCAGGACAGCGTATGCGGCACCTGGGAGGTCCTCTGCAGGGCCGTATGCCCGGATACTTATAAGAGCGTTATAGAAGTAGGGTATCCTGCCATCGGAAACTACAAGGCCAAATGGGCAGATAACATCTCCTGCTATATGTCCCCCGATAACAACAGGTCTCCGAGCTTTAAGCTCTTTGCCAATGCCCTTACTGCAGCCATAAAGAATCCCGCTCCCGTTAAGAGCATCCACAGGAGATCTTTCTGATGGGAAAGAACATTGAAAGAGATGAAGCCCCCTTTTCATACTACTCGAAAAAATATTGAAAAACGAAAATTTTTCGAGTAGTATGGTCTTGTGGAGGTGGAGTTATGTATATTGAAAGACCTTTATATATAAAGACACTGGATCGTTACAAAGACAAAGATCTTATAAAAGTTGTAACGGGAGTGAGGCGTTCCGGGAAATCAGTCTTATTATTTGAACTTTTTTATCAACATCTGATAAAAACCGGGGTTCCCAGGGATAATATCATCAGGATTAATCTCGAGAATGAAGAAAACAGGGGATTGCGGAGCGGAAGCGCTTTGTATTCTTATATCACGGCAAAAAGAAAAAGTGATATCCGGTATTACATCATGATCGATGAAATACAGTATATACACGGGTTTGAGGATCTTCTGAACAGTTTGAAAAACAGTAATTGTGATGTATATGTTACAGGTTCTAATGCCAGAATGCTGTCGGGAGACATTTCAACAGCTCTTCGCGGGAGAAGCATTGAGATCAGAGTCTTTCCTCTTTCATTTGCTGAATTTTATTCATATACCGGAGGAGAAAAAAGATCTAAATTGAATCAGTATATGAAATATGGCGGATTTCCGTACACCGTAACTGAAGAGGATGAACGGAGTAAATTTGAGTATCTTAAGATGCTTGAATCTACTGTTGCTTCAAAAGATATTATAGATAAATATCATCTCAGGAATCCCGCTATCTTCAACGCAGTTTATGATTATCTCTGTTCGAACATTGGCTCATTGGTAAGTGCAAAAAAAATATCAGATACTTTAAGGAGCAATGGGTTCAAAACTGTCACTCCTGATACGATAGGTAACTACCTTGAATATCTATGTGAATCGTTTCTGTTTTATAAGGTCTGCCGATATGATATCAAAGGGAAGGAGTACTTGAAGACACTCAATAAATACTATATCTCAGACCTGGGATTAAGAAATGCTCATATGAATTTCAGACAGGTAGAAGTTACTCATATATTGGAGAATATAGTATTCCTTGAGTTGAAGAGGCGCGGATACACGGTAGATATTGGAAAAAATAGAGAAAAGGAAATAGATTTTATCGCAAAAGATCTTAGGGACACCTATTATATTCAGGTTGCATACAGTATGATAGATCAGGAAAAGAGCAAACAGGAATTGAGTTCTTTTTACAGATTGGATGACGGATATAAAAAGATCGTCATAACTATGGATGATGATCCTTTCAATTTGTTGGAGAAAGGATACAGAAAGATAAATGCCATCGATTTCCTTCTCGACGAAGATTCTCTGGAAAAAGCCTGACACAGGAGATATTTCTGATGGGTAAGAACATCTATATACACATTCCTTTCTGTGAACGCAAATGCCCCTATTGCGACTTCTATTCGATAACAGACAGATCAGCGTCCTCCACATATGTTGATGCGCTTATAAAAGAAGCTGAAGCGTTTTCCAAGTCCGGTGTGAGACCTGACCACAATGATTCACAGGACACCCTCTACATAGGAGGCGGCACGCCCTCGTCCATAGATGCCAAAGACATTGCAAGACTTGTTGATGCGGTAAAAGATCTGTTCAGATTATCAGACGATTCCGAGATCACGATCGAAGTCAATCCGTCTTCGCTGACAGCTGATAAGGCTGCTATATACAGGGATGCCGGCATCAACCGCGTATCGATGGGCGTTCAGTCTCTGGACGATAATGTCCTTAGGACATTAGGCAGGCTCCACGATTCGGAAGGGGCAAAGCGCGCTATAGGGATCTTGCAGGAAGTCTTTGACAATATTTCCTGTGACTTGATGAGCGGGATCCCGGGACAAAGCCTGGACAGCCTCATAAGGAGTGCGGAAGAACTCCTGTCCTTCGGGATAAAGCATGTGAGCTGTTATTCGCTCTCCCTTGAGGAAGGCACAGTTTTCGAGAAGCGTTATAGGGATCAGATAGAAGACCTTGTGCCGCCTGAGACCGAGAGGGAGATGTATCACAGGGTGAGGGAAGTCCTGGCTTCAGGCGGGCTCATGCCTTATGAGATCTCCAACAGTGCCTGCCCCGGGTATGAGAGCCGCCATAACCTCAACTACTGGGCAGGCGGGAATTACTACGCTTTCGGTGCGGCAGCTGCAGGCTATCTTCAGGATATCAGGTTTACGCATCCGGCATCTCTATCTGATTATCTTATGGCTGCAGATGAAGTTACTGCGGAAGCGGTCAGAGAATACTTTGATAAAGCGAAGGATAAGTCTGATCTTATCGTAACGACAGATATCATGACGGAAGAAGAGAAGATCAGGGAATACCCCTTCCTTGCTTTAAGGACCAATGCGGGCATGAGCATCGCGCGCTTTAATGAACTCTACGGCCAAGACCTTCTTGATGTCTTTGGCGAAGCTATATCTAAGAATACAGAAGCCGGCCTCCTTGTAAGAGAAGGTGACCGCATCTTCCTGACATCAGAAGGCTTTGACTTTGCAGATAAGGTCATAAGGGATATGATCTAGCGAAAATAATACGGTTTTCACGTGTTTTTGAAATATTTTTCGAAAATAATGAAACCTGACGCCCCATATCTGCACTTATATAAGTGAACGGCGTTCAAAAGAACATGTTGAGGTGAAAAGATTGAAAGAAGCAGAAGCTCTGGCTTTACTTAAGACAGGTGACGAGGAAGCACTGGAATGGTTTATCGACAGGTACAGTGCGTATGTCGGGACTGTAGTCAATAACATCCTGAAGGGATCTATGAGCCATGAAGATGTCGAAGAAGTGGTATCTGATGTGTTCGTGACCCTCTGGAGATCTGCATCCAAACTCTATCCTCTGAACCTGAAAGGGTATTTGAGTCGCGTGGCCCGCAGCCTTTCCATGCAGAAATTGCGGGAGAGGGTCGCAGAGCTCCCATTGGACGAGGACATTCTTATATTAGATGATGACTCGCTCTTTGACAGACTGGAGAAAGAAGATCAGGATCAGGAGATCCGGAAAGCGGTGTATTCACTGCCACAGCCGGACAAGGAGATCTTCCTGAGGTTCTACTACTACTGTCAGAGCGTGTCGGTGATCGCAGAACAGATGAAGATGAACCAGTCCACGATCAAGACCAGATTACGGAGAGGGAGAGATAGACTTCGGATTCAACTCAGCAACATCAAAGAAATTAAAGGGGGCGACCTTAATGAAACTCGATATTCATAACCTTATGGACAATATAGAAGATTCTTCCGTCAATCTGGAAGAAACTGATGTCGTCTCCTCTGAAAGGATCAAGGAGTTGACAAAAATGAAAATACATAATGACACAAATATGGTTGTAACTAACACAAGACGCAACTGGAAGAAGACAGTCCTGACAGTAGGTATCGCTGCGGCGGTCGTAACGGCAGTCGGCATCGCATCCTTCGCTGCGATCAACGGCGGACTCGAAGGAGTAGTTTTCGGGAATAATGGAGACGATGATACGGCAGCAAGTCAGGATATCGTTGCAGTGCCGGTTACTGATGAAAGTGATCCGGCAAACACCGGGAATACTGAAGGCATCTACGAATACAATGCTTATAAGTCAAGCGACACGATCTCCCTGCAGGGATTCTCTGACTCCCCCGAATACCAGGCTGCAAAAGATTGGAGAAACTTTGAGGACAGATACGATACAGACTGGAAGATCCTGGATCAGGTAGGCAACAAGGCAACAAAGTGGGACGACAAGTACGGCGCATACGGAGTATACTCCCAGGATATGGCTGACAAGGTTGACCAGATCGCCGCTAAGTACGATCTGACGCTCCACAACAGCAAGCCTGATTCCATCAATGAAAACAAGGACCTGGATGCTAAGTTTGGCAAGGTAATGGAAGATGCCAATTATTGCGGTTACATCTACAAAGACGGAACTTTCCATGTTGACGGCGAGTACAAGAAGTTTAATTTCCAGTTAGGCCGTGTTGCAAAGGGCGTTTTCGATACTGTATACCTTAATGTAGGTTCCATCAGGAACTACGATCAGTGGGAATATAAGACCGCAAGCGGAGCAACAGTATATCTTGCATTGAGTGATGATAAGGCAGTTATCCTGGCAGACCTCGACAAGAGTTTTGTATCGGTCAATGTCTTGCTCTGGATGGGTGAAGACGGCCCGGTCTCCATGAGCAAAGCTGACCTTGAGGATATGGCAGATCATATCAACTTCAATAATCTCTGATAAGATCAATGTAACAGCCACAGTAAAAGAGGGGTGCCCCGGCAGGGAGCACCCCTTGTTCTTATGAAGCATCTTTCCATTTGATGTCTATCGTCCTGTGGTTTTTCACACAGTCAGTCAGGTACATGTTGATGAGTGTCTGATAGGGAATCCCTGTTCTGACCGCTTCTTCCTTGAAGTAGTCGATAACGGATGGTGAGACTTTGATCGTTATCTGTTTTTTTAGTTCTTTGGCATAAGGATTCTTAATGGCCTTATCGAAGTTGAATTCCTTATTCAAATATTCTGAATCAGTTTCTTTCTTCTTCATAACAGCATTCTCCGATCGTAGTTTTGTTTTTCTGTATTGCTTGCTTTACGGGAGGATATTATTCTGATTATCGAACTCTCTCTAACACAATGTACGACCAGTAGAAGATTTCCTTTGTTACTGTATCCAAGGATACGAAAACGCTCCTCCCGGTCAGAGTGCGATTCATCAAATTCTACTAATGCATCCTCATCGTAGAAAACGGTTTTTGCTTCTTCAAATGAGACACCATGTTTTTTCTGGTTTATCTCATCTTTTTTGTCGTCCCAAGTAAACAGATACATAACAGCAGACCTCTTTACTCGTACATACAAAGTAATTATATCATAAGTATAATGACTTTGGATATACGCTGATTAATGTATTCAGTTTACAGCGATAAAAAGGCAAAAAAACTACGAAAATCTCACAAAGTCTCACAAAGTCTCAATTTTCGCCGGAGGGGTTGACATAGCTGTGTTTATGTGATCGAAAAAGTGCATTTACCGAAGCTTATTTAGCTTCTCTTGCCTTCTCGGCATCGAGGATCTGCTGGCGGGTCTGGTTAAGATCTTCTATCAGTCTTTGTCTTCGCGCGGTAATCGGCTTGTTCTTTTGGTCTACGGACGTTGATGTGAGCTCAACATCGTTCAGGAGTTTCATGCAGAGATCGAAGTATTCTTTATCTTCTTCATCTGCGTTTTTTATAGCATCTTCAATACGCTCTCTGATGTTCTTTTTCCTGAAGGCAGGAAGGTATGTGTAATCGTCGACTTTAGTGAAATCCTTCCATTTTGCAGCGCACAATATACGCCCGCGCAATGCTGTAAAATCGTTTGGCTTTAACATGAGCGCACAGCGGAATCTTACATCTGCATCGTTGAACTCTCCCGCTTCAAGGGATTTGCTTCCTTTGACACACCCATTCCTGTCGAAAAGGATAGAACTTCCGTAAGCCATTCCGCAGTGGTCGCATCTATATATCTTTTTTTCTTCGTCGGGGATAAGAGAGGCCCCGCACATCGTACAGATAATGTTGATCGTATCGTCCATGCTGATCACCCCCCGGCCCTGTTTTCCGGCGGAACATACTTAGGGATCTGAGCCTTTTCGATGACAGGTTCATTCTCCTTTAGTTCCGCATATATTGTCTCAAATCTTGCCTTTATATCTTCGATCTTTTTGCCCGCGATATCTTCACTGTATGAGATCGCGTACATCTTACCGCGGCGCTTATCCATCAGTATTCTTTTTACCACGACCTCGAAAACGATGATCGTCAGTATGAGCCCGACGATAGCTAATGCGATATAGATAAAGATGAAATATGTTAGATTTCTGAAACTATTAGCTGAAAAATACAAGCTGAGAAAAGAGACGATATACAAACCATAATAGATGCCAAGGACAGCAAACGCATATTTGGCCTTCCAGCTTTCACCCGTAGTTATCGTGGCCTTGGACTGATTGAGATACTCTTCGTGAAGAGATGCTTTATCATTACTGTTTTGCCTATATTCAATAGCTGTATCGATCAGCTTTTCGAGCTTTTCGAAATAGGGTGTATCTTCTCCGACGGCACGGTTTTTAACTTTGGATGCGGTCTTCTTCATGTCGTTTAGATCGCATGAAGCCATCCTGGAAAGGTTCTCCAGGCTCCCGGCGGATCTTAACTTGCCGTCGCAGAGAACGAGGCCCAGAAGTGCCTCGAAATCCTGAGGGTCTTTAGAGAGGATGGTCTCATATCTTTGTCTTGCTGCCTGGAATTCCATCTGCATCATGCTGCTGGCGGCATCGCTTAGGAGTTCTTCCCTTTGAAGCCGTACGAGGTCGAATGCGTTGCCGCAGAAAGGACAGTTGAATACAGCCTGATTCCTTTCGACTATCAGACCTCCCCCGCAAGTTTTACAGTTGTAGCTGACTAATTCTCTCATAAGGTATAACTCCCCCAATGTGCCCAACCCCAACAAAGATATTATAGCAATGAATCTGTTATACTAGGTTAGAGATTTTCCGGAAGAGAGGTGTTCAAATGGGCATAGAAGATTTTTTGAGTTCAGGCAATATGAGACTCGACCAGCAGCTGAAGTTTACGGCCGAGATCGACAAGATGACATCAGTCTACAGACGCACGATGCTCATAAGCGGAGAGCGGACCGAGAACGATGCCGAGCACTCCTGGCACATTGCCGTGATGGCTCTTCTTTTCAAGGAGTACTGTGTGGAGGAGCCGGACGTCTCCCGTGCTATCAAGATGTGTGTTGTTCATGACCTGATCGAGATATATGCAGGCGACACTTTTGCCTACGATACAAAGGCGAACGAATCCAAGGCCGACAGGGAAGAAGAGGCTGCAGATAAGCTCTTCTCGCAACTCCCCGCTGAACAGGGAGAGGAGATCCGTTCTCTCTGGGAAGAATTCGATGCGATGGAAACAACTGATGCCAAGTATGCGGCCTGCCTTGACCGCCTCCAGCCCTTTTTGCACAATACCCTGACCGAAGGTCACACATGGCGCAATAACGGGGCTGTCGTAAGCCAGGTCGAAGCCCGCATGAAGATAATCAAGGACTTCATGCCGGAAGTTTATGAATGGGTGAGCAACAACCTGGACAGAGGTGTTGATCTGGGCTGGCTTAACAGGTGATGAAGAATATGGATTGGATAATAAGAAAAGGCATTCCTTCAGATAAAAAGGCGATCGAAGATCTCTTCATGGATATGCTCCGTACGATCTATAAGACAGACGATGTCGAAGGCTACGAAGAAGGATATCTTGATAAGTTTTTCGATGGGAGCGGAGACATTATCCTCGTTGCCGAAGCAGAAGGGAAAGTAATAGGATACATATCGGTCGAAGAGCACCGTGAGGACAGGGATTTTATCTATCTTGATGATTTCTGCGTTGCCGGCGGATTCAGAGGCCAGGGGATCGGATCCAAGCTCCTTGCGGCCGCGGAAAACTATGCCGGAGAAATTAATATTCCGGCAATATGTCTTCATGTGGAAAAGTCAAACACTGCTGCAATGGAACTCTATGAGAAGAACGGCTATAAGGTCTTCCGTGATGACGGCTCCAGGAATCTGCTGCTAAAGACTACTTCTCCTTAACGTATTTACCTGCTCTGTCGTTCAGGTACTTAATAGTATCGTCGATGGTATAGTCACCTTTAAAATACGGTGCAACTTCTTCCTCTACGAATTTTATTATCTCTGAGTCATCATAAATGTATGTTGAGATCGTAGAGAGGTTGTCGATGAATAAGTTGCGCATATCTTCAGTTGCTTCCTTATCACCATAAACCTTGTCATAGTTCGGAGCCGGGATTATGGCTCCGCTCCTGACGGAGTTGCGGTAGATCTCATAACCCTTGTTGTTGATGGTGCTCAAGGTCTCTAAGTTTTTGCTCACGATATCCTTGTTTGTCACTATCTGCCTGAATGCACATTCGTCAGAAGCAAAAGCGGAACCTGAGAAGAGGTAATTCATGAATTTCTTTGCACCGTCCTTAACATCGGTGGAGGCTGATACCGATATTGTCTCAAGCGCTCTGAATCTCGGACCTGATGCATCTACGGAAGGAGTTCCTATTATCTTATAATGTTCTTTGTGCAAGTGGCAGGCATAGACATAATCAAGAAAATCGTCCATCTCCGCATAGTAGCATTCGCCTCTGTATCTGTTCCAGTCGTAGAGATATTCTGAGGGAATATCCTGCCAGGTATCGTATTCAAAATTGTTTTTTGCATATTCGACTGCAGCGCGGAACTGCTCCGTTCCGAAATCGACCGTTTCACCTTCGATGGCACTCTTCGTGTCTATGCATGAAAAGATAAAATGGCGTTTGTTGCAGTAATCCGATTCAGGATAATCATAAGGTGAGTATCCGTCCATCTCTTCTTTTACCAGTTTGTCGTAATCTTCAAATGTGATCCCGACTGCGCCGTCTTTTACCAGTTTTTCATTTATAACAAATCCGTCTATCTCCAGACAGATTGGGAGGAAATACTGTTTGCCGCCTATCTTGCACGCATCGAAAACATTTGTGAATTGTTTTTCTGCTACCTCCGTGTCAAGGAAATCCGTTAAGTCCATGAAGATGTTGTCGTACATCGCATAATTTTTCTGGATGCTTATTGCAAGATCAGGAGCATCACTGCCCTTAAGATCCTGGATCATCTTATATATCTGCTGTTCGTTCTCGTCTCCCTTAGAATATGCGCCGGTCCTGACAGAGAATCCTGTCTTATATCTGTCCCATACTCTTATGATGTATTCATCATCTGTTTTGTTGAATTGATAGATCGAGTTTGCCAGATAATTCGAAACTCCCTTACTTAGTGGCAATGCAAGCTCGATGACTTTTTTGCCGGCATGAGGATTCTTTTCAGCCTTATTCAATACCCTGATATAGTCATTTTGTATAGTGTAATCACTTCCATATTGCGTGCTTACCGTATCCATGATAACAGCCCGGTCTTCGGAACACCTCAGGATCTTTGAATACGCCATTTGGCCGTTCGTATTTGAAGGATAGAAGTAAGGTGTATACCAGTTTGTATCGATCAGGGTCTTAGGTGTCATAGTGTCAGGATCGATCGTCATGATGTTTCCCAAAGAATCGAGTTTGCAGAGAACACCGTCATCAGTTGATGTGTAATCCACCATGTTTATCGTATTCTCATCGGCATCCTCAACTGACGTCTGGCCCTTAAGCTTTCCTGTGGAAAGATCAAATTCCAGGGAGACGATATCCATCTGCAGAAACGCAGAGAGATAGAGGGAATTTGTTTCACGGTTGATCGAGAAACCATCCAGCATCTGCATGATCTCAACAGTGGACGTATCGAGTTCGGTAACAAATTCCGAATCCTTGTACAATAACACCTGAAAATTCATTGAAGATCCCAGGCTGTAATGCAACACAACGATGGTGTATTCTTCTACGTTAGAGATCATATAGATTCCGGATTCTGATTTGCGGACTTTATTGGCTTCTTTATCGAAAAGTTTGTTTATGCCCGTTACCTGGCCGCTTGCTATATCGATGTCTACGAAATAATCACCGTATTCTTTTGTGTTGAACATGTAGATAATGGCTCTGATGCTTTTGCCTTCAGGATCGACGCTGGCGCTGTGCAGTGTCATAACGTTGAAGTCATCAGGAATAGTGATCTCCTGACGGTTTACCATCTTCCCCTCAAGATCATAAGTATCAATGATCGTTCTGCAGGGAACCGCATAACTTGAAGAAGGGCAGTAGACCGAGAAGATATTGTCATTGCTTATGCATACATCAGTAGTCAATAAGCGGTCAAATTCCTGGAGGTCCCTTTCAAGTTTGAACTTTGTTGATTCGTACCAGGGATCATCAGCTTTAACGACAGTCTTTCCGTTCGCGCCCTGCGAGCATGAGGCAAACATGGGCAATAGCATTGAAAGAGCCATAACGATAGCAACAGATTTGATCTTATTCATGGAAAAGCCCCCCTTTTTCAAAAATAATTCCATGCCTATATTATAAGACCCATACCCGAATAAAACATCAGGTCAAATTCGAATTTTTCTACCGATAAAATATACTTATCCTGCCGGCAGGCTGTATATAAGACTTACTTTTGTTTTTCATAATTATGTTTATATCCGAACATGTCGCCGTCATCCAAAGTCAGATGATCACGGGTGATCGAATAGGAGTAGACACTGCTGCCGCCGATGTTGTAATTTAAGGTGAGGATGTTATCGCTTTCAGAAACATTGTATGTTCCTGCATAGTCAAGGACCAGAAAATTATTTCCGGTCTGATTTGCGTTATATACTTCCGTGAATCTTCCGTCTTCATAAAAGGTCATCACACAATCCTTTGCGTTTTTTGTTCCGACTTCTACCCATACACCCGTGAAAAGTTCTTTATCAGGAACCTTGAAAATATTGACGAGCAAAACAATGAGAAGGATCACGCCGATCAATCCCGATAATGCAAATATAATTTTCCGCTTGTTGATCTCAGGAAATTCTTTGATGATTTCAGGAAATTGTTTCATATGCTTTTCCCCCCGCACAAAAGTAATCTAACATTTATCCCCGATAATATCAATAATCAAGGTTTTTGTTTTTCAGGCTCGGGACTTATACCTGATAACAGGAGGTCGAGTCTTTCACAATGGGAAAATAAATGAGATAATATAAACACAATGGTAAGGAAGATCGGTCAGGTGTGTTAATGTTTTGGAACGCAGCGGATCTGTAGTTAGTCGCGGCAGAACAGGAAAGGATGTGGCCCCAGATGTTTTGCAGAGAATGCGGAGCTGAGATATATAACGGTGCGGCGTTTTGCGGTAAATGCGGAGCGAAGGCAATAAAGCCTGCAAAGCCCGTTGAAAGCAACATAAAAGTCTGCCCTAAATGTCAATATGCTAATGTCTCCAGGGCATCTTTCTGTCTTTCCTGCGGCGCATCGCTTTCAGACAAAAATCCCATACAGGAACAAAAGGCAGCGGTTGCTATGCCGCCTCAAGCTGCACCTGTACAGATGAGTACCCCGGCCCCTGCGCCGGTTCCCGTGGCAGAGAAAAAATCCAAACCCAAGAAGAAAGATAAGTTCATAGGACTTAAGGTCTTACTTATCATCATATGTGTTTTGCTGTTAATCGCAGGTGTCTGGCTGGTGCCTAACGGGATCAGTGCCGCGCGTGAAGGCAAGCCTGTTAGAGCACCCTGGGAGACCACCGAGACGTTCTTAGAGGAAGAAGAGGATATAGATGTTCCCATGGATTGGATAGATCTGCCGCAGGATCCGATAGACGGAGAGGAGGATGAGTAATATGTGGAAAAAGAATAAGTTTTTACTCATACTCGTTTCGCTGACACTTACACTTGCGATACTGGTTACGGGCTTCGGCTGGCCGGGATATCTCTTGGGACTGGTGCCTAAAGCTGAGTACGCTAACGATACCATCAGCAAAAAGGCGAAGGCTTTTTCCGAAGGCAACAGCAAAGCCTTCTCGATCGAACCTGTCCAGGGCATGACCATATCTGCGGAAGAGAATGCTCTGGATAAGGACAGGACATTTAAGGTTAAAGAAGCGAGCGATAAGGACTATGAACGCCTCGTGGAAGATTTCCATGAAAAGATCAAGTCTCCCGGTATGGTTTACGGTGTCTGGGATATAGATGCCGGTCTTAAAGATGATGAATCATTTCCGGGAACATACAACGTAACACTTGATCTTAAAGAATTCGGAGTGCCCGAGGAAGACTGGGAGAACAGCAGGATATACAGGATCGACAGCAGCGGGAAATGGACAGAATATGCCACATCCGTGAATAACGGAAAACTATCCGTTGACAGCAGGCAGAACAGTTTTCTGTTTTGGGTGGTGTTTGCTTCTCTGATGCCTGTCTTTGTTGACGAACTCGAACGGTCGCAGTCAGGTGCATATCTTATGCCGGAACTCAAGTCATGGCTGCGTCAGAAGGATATAGACAGCTACGACGTCAATATTGATGGCAAGAACAACAGGTTCAGGATCATATTGGATATCGCTTCCATCAAGGATATGATCTTTGAAGCCAGCCAGGATCTGCAGAATGCAAAGAACAGGGTTGCGGATAAGGCTGCCAGGGATGCGATAGAGAGCTGCATTGAAGATGAAAGCATGAGAGAAGAAGCCCTGGGAAGATTGCCTGTGTTAACGGATACTACTAATTTCCCAACCAGATTGCGCAAAGCTGTAGACCCTTTGATAAAAAAATTCGATGACAAGGTGGAATTCGGTAATCTGCGCACGAAAATCCAGGAAACGGCTACAGCTAACCTTAATTCTTATTACCTGAACGAACCGGAAGTGGAAAAACACAGGGAAATCATCAAGAACTTGAAGACTGACAAACCGACACTGGACCAGTTGAAGGAGTCATCGGAACATATTAATCTGGTCGCAGACTATCTCGAGAAATCTTATTTCTTCATAAAAAATCAGATACAAGTCCAGTTTCCCACAACAGTCATAGAAGTTCATTTGAGCGACAAGAAGGGAACTGATAATGCGGGTGTTGCGATCAGCCCGATCTTCAATTATGCAAAGATCATAAATAGCAGATCTTCAGTCGTAGCATTGGGGACTATGGACCTCGACAATGTGAAGTGGGAAGATTTTAACATCCTCGGTAATTCCGCACTTGTTATCTCCATGGATAAAGTGGCTGACGGGGATAAAAATCGTTTAGATGAACTGCTGCTTACCATGTGCCACGAGATGTTCCATATCTGTCAGAGAGAATACGTCATGTCGATCAGGGCAAACTATTGTTTTGATGAGATGACAGCTCAGAGTGTTGAGGTTGACGCATATAACTATTTTATGGGCAACCGCACGATCGAAACCACGAGACATCTGACAAACCTGGCAGCATGCCAGTATTATGCAGTCCCGCTGGACTCATACTATACAGTTTACGAGGAGGGCCTGATCGGTTTTGAAGACAGCTGGTTCAAGCCTCTAATAGGCAAAGGGGCTGAAGTCAGTTACGGCAGAGCAGGCTTTTTTATCTACCTTAAGGATAAGTTCAAAACACCGTATGATACCATCCTGAGGCGATACAAATCACTTTGGGGCAAAAGGCAGCTGACCACTGTCCTGAAGACGGTCTTCGCAGAGGAATCTGCTGCTCTCAAGACCCAGCCGGACAAGGCTCTATCACAATATTACTATCATTTCATCACATCCGATAAAATGACCGAAAAACTTATTACCAAAGCGAACAGTAACGAGAATAATGTTTTTTCGCCCGCAGTCAGATTAAGGGGGAAAGATGAATCCGTGTGGACGTTTCACAACGACTACAGCACGAGAGTAAGAAGGCTTTATGCCTCAAAGCTTAACAGAGACGATAAGCAATATGCTATAGTCGCAAAGAAGCCTACATTCACAAATACCGTGGCTGACTTCAGGCTCCAACCCGCGAACATGGTGAAAGACAAGGATTATGTTGAGTTAAAGGACGGCATCTTTATAAATCCCAGAGATTACCAAAGTGATGTTTCAGTTCCTTCTGTCTACATGATGGAGATCTTCTGCGGGGACTATACTCCGCCGCGGATCGTTCATAACTCGGCTCTTTACGGCTACAACATCTGTCTTCTTACCCCTCTTCAGGAACCTGAGATGGAGACAAAGAGCGGCATTCTCAATATAAAGGAGATAAAACGTCTTGATTACCGTAAGGATTATGTGGACAGGGTAGTGGCGACTATCACACTTGGCAAGGACACGCTTCTGACTGCGTCGTCGACATACTTTCCGCTTGGCAGCGTAAAGGACTGGAAGATCGATCTTTCTGAGTTGAAATATCAGGGCAAGCCACTGACTAACAAGCAGAAGAAAGACCTCAAGATCACTTTCCAGGAATGCGTTACCGGCACATGGGACGATGACAACCAGGATAAGGCATGTCTGGGTCCGGCTGCAACATTCAAGGTTCCAATGGACTTTGATATCACCGGAACCTATGGATCTCAAGCCTCGTTATCTGATTTCTCACTTGGCGATGCCGCATCCCAGATGGTGGGCGGTCTTGCGGGAATGATCGCCCGCATGTTCGGAGCAGATCCTACCGATGAGCAGATCCAGGATGCCGTCAATTCCGGCGTCGAGTTCAACGTCCAGGAACTCTCTTATTCACAGACGATCAAGATCGAGCTTATCAAGGACAACAAATATAAAGTTGATATGGATGCAGAGGTAGGAAAGTTCTCTTATGAGGGTACTCTCAATGATGATCTTACCCTCTCGCTCAACCTTAAGAACTATACGCCTGTAGCTAAGAGCAGTGACGAGAACAGCATAGATGTCACAGATGATTTCTTCAATAAGATCGAGCTGCAGTTCCATAAGACTGAAGACGGTGAGGCGTATATCGACGGATCGTATGTAGTCAAGACAAGCATGATCAACGGTACATACAGATGCAGCGGAACGAAGATCCCGGAAGAAGGATCGCAGGATAAAAGCTGATCAAAACGGCCCGCCCGAGTGGCGGGCTGTTTAATGGGCTGTTCCACTAATTCTTTCACAAAATGGGGGCAAAAGTTGAAAGGTGTGTTGAATATGCTGTTCAACAAAACCTTCTCCAATATGAAATTTGCGCCAGATTTTGTTGAGTGATGCCGGTGCGAGAGGGGATCCGCGCCAGATCCGTTGACAAATAAGGCAGAATGTAGGCATTCCTTCTTTCGCGCCGATAATCATTGACTATTAACTTCATTAAGAGTATATTCTATTTGGCACTCGATGACCGAGAGTGCTAATCGAGAGAAAGGAGCGCCCGGAATAATGGATCTTGATCCCCGCAAAAAGGAAGTCCTGCACGCCATAGTAGACGATTATGTATCAACTTTCGAGCCTGTCGGTTCCAAGTCCCTGATCGAACGCCACGGCTTCGATGTCAGCTCTGCGACGCTCCGTAACGAGATGGCAGACTTAGAGCACATGGGTCTTCTGGAGAAGCCCCATACATCCGCAGGAAGGATCCCTTCTGACAAGGGTTACAGGGAATATGTGGATTCCCTCATGAAGGTCGAGCCCCTCTCTCCCGACGAGCAGACGAAGATCAGTGAGAACATCAAGTCTTCGGTGGGTGAACTCAAGGATCTGATCAAGGGTGCGGCTGATACCCTGTCACAGGCTACGGGCTTTGTAAGCCTTACCTGTTCGCCGAGACTTAAGAAGAGCTATCTTACCCAGCTCAAGATATTGATGATAGAGCCGGGCAAGGCGCTCGTCGTAGTCGTTCTTTCTGCAGGCGTTGTCAAGGACAAGCTCGTAAGGATCCCTAACTTCATTACTGATAAGCAGATCTTCGATATCTCCAATGCCATCGAGAAGAACATAACAGGGAAGCCTCTGGATGAGATAACCCTCATCACCGTGTCATCTGCATTGAAGGGCGGTACGGATATCCCGGATTCTCTTCTGAACCAGGTGCTCTACGAAGCATATGCAGCCATCAAGCAGGCTGACAGGATGGATGTCTACCTTGAAGGTGAGCACAGGATGCTGTCTCTGCCTGATTTCAGTTCCATGGGCAGAGCAACCCAGCTCCTGGGATCCCTTGCCGATGACGGCATGGTCGCAGGTTACTTAAACGAGATGGAAGCCCAGGATAAGTCAAACCAGGATTCCTATATGATAAGGATCGGACAGGAGATCACTCTCGAAGGCTTCGATGACTGCAGTTTCATCACGACCACATACAACATGGCGGATGGCGTACAGGGCAATATAGGCGTCATAGGACCTAAGAGAATGGAATATTCCAAGGTCATATCACAGATCGATTTCGTCAAGAAGAACCTTGATGAACAGATAAAGATAATCAACGAATAAGAAAGGATGGATGACATGGCAGAGAACGATGAGATCTTTTTCCCGGCTGACGACGGTGAGCCTGTTGAGGATACCGAAGTCTCCGGTGAGGAAGAGATTGCACAAAAGGACGCAGCCGAAGTCGAGACAGACGATATCGACGAGGAGGAAGATGAGGAAGCGGGAGACACTTCCGACGTATCTTCCGACCGCGACGAACTCGAAGCAAGATATATGAGCCTCTATGCGGAATATGAGAATTACCGCAAGAGGAGCATGAAGGAGAAGGAGAGCCTTTACGCAGATGCAGTTGCTGACGTTACGGGAAGTTTCCTGGGCGTTATGGACAACATCGACAGGGCTCTTACGACGGCAAAGAGTGCAGATGCCAATTCGGCAGAAGATGTCCTCAAGGGCATCGAGATGATCTCCAAGCAGACGGCTGATGTATTGGCCAAGATCGGCGTTGAGGAGATCGAATGCAAGACGGGAGACGCTTTCGATCCTGCGCTGCATGAAGCGGTAATGCACATTGATGATGATTCTTTAGGCGAGGGTGTTGTATCGGCCGTATTCGCCAAGGGATATAAGTACAAAGACAAAGTGATCAGACACGCAGTGGTCCAGGTCGCAAATTAATCTAAAGGAGAAACTATTATGGAATTCAACGAGTATATGGGATTAAGATCCAGCCTGGTACCTACAGTTATCGAGCAGTCCTCAAGGGGCGAGAGAGCTTATGATATATTTTCGAGACTCCTGAAGGAGAGGATCGTAATCCTGTCCGAGGAAGTTAACCACGTAACGGCAAGCCTCATCACGGCCCAGCTCCTCTTCCTGGAAGCTGAGGATCCTGACAAGGATATCCAGTTCTACATCAACAGCCCCGGAGGATCCGTATCAGACGGTCTCATGATCTACGATACGATGAAGCTCATCAAGCCTGACGTTCAGACGATCTGCATGGGTATGGCAGCTTCCATGGGTTCCGTGCTCTTAGCAGCTGGTACACCCGGCAAGAGATGCATCCTTCCCAACGCTGAGGTCATGATCCACCAGCCTTTGGGCGGCGCACAGGGCCAGGCAACAGAGATCCTGATCGCAGCTGATCACATCAGGGATACAAGGCAGAGACTCAACCAGATCCTGGCTGACGCATGCGGCAAGCCGATCGAAAAGATCATGGAAGACACCGACCGCGATCACTGGATGAAGGCTGAGGAAGCATTGGAATACGGGATCGTAGACAAGATCCTTACAAGCAAGAAATAATCGAAAAGAAATTAGGAGGCGATAAAAATGGCTAAAGTAATAGGTATAGATTTAGGTACTACAAATTCATGTGTAGCAGTTATGGAAGGTTCGGAGACAGTAGTCATCCCCAATCCCGAAGGCAACAGAACAACACCTTCAGTCGTAGCTTTCGCAAAGAACGGTGAGAGACTCGTAGGTCAGGTTGCAAAGAGACAGGCAGTCACAAACCCTGACGGAACAGTTCAGTCCATCAAGCGTGAGATGGGTTCTGACTACAAGGTAAATCACGACGGTAAGTCCTACACACCTCAGGAGATCTCCGCAATGATCCTCTCAAAGCTCAAGAGCGATGCTGAGAGCTATCTTGGACAGCCCGTATCACAGGCAGTCATCACGGTTCCTGCATACTTCACGGACGCACAGCGTCAGGCAACAAAGGACGCAGGAAGGATAGCAGGTCTTGAAGTTCTCCGTATCATCAACGAGCCTACGGCAGCATCCCTTGCATACGGCCTCGATAAAGAGACAGACCAGAAGATCCTGGTATTCGACCTTGGCGGCGGTACCTTCGATGTATCCATCTTAGATATCGCTGACGGAGTCTTCGAAGTTCTTGCAACAGCAGGTAACAACAGACTGGGCGGTGACGATTTCGACAACAAGATCGTTGATTACATCGTTGAAGAGTTCCGCAAGACTGACGGTATCGACTTAAGGAACGACAGGATGGCAATGCAGAGGATCCGTGAGGCAGCTGAGAAGGCTAAGATCGAGCTGTCCGGAGTCATGACATCCAACATCAACCTGCCTTACATCACATCAGATCAGACAGGCCCTAAGCACCTTGACATCACACTGTCCCGTGCAAAGTTCGACGAACTTACGGCTGATCTCGTACAGAAGACGATGGATCCCGTTAAGCGCGCAATGAGCGATGCAAACGTTACACCTTCCGATATCAACAAGATCCTCCTCGTAGGCGGTTCCACAAGGATCCCTGCAGTTCAGGATGCAGTTAAGAACTACTTCGGCAAGGAGCCTTTCAAGGGTATCAACCCTGACGAGTGCGTTGCCATCGGTGCAGCCATCCAGGCAGCAGTCCTTACAGGTGACGTTAAGGGACTCTTGCTCCTCGATGTTACACCTCTGTCCCTCGGTATTGAGACACAGGGAGGCGTCTTCACAAAGATGATCGAGCGTAACACGACGATCCCTACAAAGAAGAGCCAGGTATTCTCCACGGCAGCTGACGGACAGACACAGGTTGAGGTCCATGTCCTCCAGGGCGAGCGTGAGATGGCAGCTTACAACAAGAGCTTAGGCCACTTCATCCTCGACGGTATCGCACCCGCACCCCGCGGCGTACCGCAGATCGAAGTTACTTTCGATATCGACGCTAACGGTATCGTTAACGTTAAGGCATTGGATAAGGGCACAGGCCGTGAGCAGAAGATCACTATCACCGCTTCTTCCAACATGAGCGAGGAAGATATCAACAAGGCTATCAAGGAAGCCGAGCTTCACGCTGCAGAGGATAAGGAGAGAAAAGAGAAAGTTGACATCAAGAACCAGGCCGAGTCCACCGTATATCAGACTGAGAAGACTCTGAACGAGATCGGCGACAAGGTATCCGAGGAAGACAAGCAGCCCGTTAAGGATGCTCTTGCAAGACTTAAGGATGCAGTTGCAAAGGACGATACAGAAGCCATGAAGACAGAGACAGAAGCTGTTACACAGGCATTCTACAAGGTCTCCGAGAAGCTCTATCAGGCAGCAGGCGGCCAGGGCCAGCCTAACCCCGAGGATTTCGCAGGCTACGGCAACCCGGGCGCTGACAGCGGCAATTTCACCGGCGGTTCCACGGGAACGGATGACGGCGGATTCAAGAACGCAGGCGGAGATTTCTGATCTACCCTGACTATAAGGAGTAATCGCTTTGGCAGATTCTAAGAGAGATTATTACGAGGTGTTGGGCGTAAGCCGCAATGCCACAGAAGAAGAACTTAAGAAAGCATACAGGCAGACGGCCAAGAAGTATCACCCGGACTTAAATCCGGGTGATGCCGAGGCCGAGGCCAAGTTCAAGGAAGCGAACGAAGCGTATGCCGTTTTGTCTGACGCCGACAAGCGTGCGCGTTACGACAGGTTCGGACACGCAGGTGTTGACGGTGCCGCAGCAGGCGCAGGCTTCAATGCCGCCGAATTTGATTTCGGTGACTTGGGCGATCTTTTCGGATCCATCTTCGGAGGATTCGGAGGGGGCTCGAGAAGAAGGAACGGACCCATGCAGGGTGCGAACCTCAAGTACGGTCTGAGCCTGTCTTTCATGGAAGCGGCTTTCGGTTGTGAGAAGGATATCAACATCTCCAAGGAAGACCTCTGTTCAGCATGTAACGGTTCCGGCGCCCAGCCCGGCACAACGCCTGAGACATGTCCCACATGCCGCGGTGCGGGAAGAGTACAGCAGCAGACACAGACCCTCTTCGGCATGACGATGGTAACAAAGGACTGTCCCACATGTCAGGGAAGAGGTACTGTAATTAAGACCCCCTGTACCCAGTGCCGCGGTGCAGGCAGGAGACAGATCAAGAAGACCCTTCACATCAAGGTTCCCGCAGGTGTCGATACGGGCGATTATCTTCCTATCAAGGGCGAGGGTGAACCCGGACGCAACGGCGGACCATATGGTGACCTTTATGTACAGTTCAAGGTCAAGAGCCATGAGGTTTTCGCAAGGAGCGGAATGAATACTTCATGTGATGTTCCTATCACCATGACTCAGGCTGCTCTGGGCGGCAATATAGAGCTTCCCACGATTGACGGAACTGTATCCTATCAGATCAAGGAAGGAACCCAGCCGGGTGATACTTATACGATCAGAGGGCGCGGAATTCCCAACAAGAATAACCCCAACTCCAGGGGTGACCATACATGCAGGTTCGTTATCGAAGTTCCTACCAGGCTTAGCGAAGAGCAGAAGAGGAAACTCAAGGAATTCGAAGCAACGCTGACCGACCGCAACTACATAAAGCGTTCAGGATTCTTCTCCAAGATAAAGGGGATATTCAATAAATGAGATGGGCAGAGTTTACGATCTTTACGACTGATGAAGCTTCCGATGCGATCTGCGAGATGCTGACCGGTATCGGTGCTGACGGCATCGCCATTTGCGATCCCGATGAGATCCGCAGGATCTTGGAAGACCCTGCGAGCTTGACATATGCAGATGAGGGCTTCATCGACAGCCTTGGCGAGAAGGTCGTCATCAAGGCGTATTTTGCCGAACTTGACGATGGTTTTATAAGGCTCGGCGCCAAGGAAGAAGAGTTCGTAAACGATGAGTTCATCAACATGATCTACGGCAATATAACGGGTAAATCCGTTACCTGTGATGAGGCCAAAGAACTTCTTACTGCAAAGCTCAGCGACATCGGCGAGTTCCTTGATGTGGGAGAAGGATTGAAGGACTTTAAGTACGTTAAGGACGAAGACTGGGCCAATAACTGGAAGCAGGATTACAAGGCCTTTAAGATATCTGACCGTGTCGCAGTAATACCTTCCTGGCTTCCTCAGGATTCTATTGATGCTCCCGTTAAGATAATGTTGGACCCCGGGTCGGCATTCGGTACGGGAACACATGAGACGACTTCCATGTGTGCAGAGTTCATCGACGATCTTGTAACATCTGATAGTTCCGTATTGGATCTTGGAACAGGTTCGGGGATCTTAGCGATCATAGCTCATAAGCTCGGTGCAAAGGAAGTCGAAGCGATCGATATCGATAAGCTCGCAGTAGATGTCGCAAGAGAGAATCTTGATATCAACGGCTGCAGCGAAGTAGTGTGCCACACAGGCGAACTCAAAGATGCGGACAAGGACGGATATGACTTGATAATCGCCAACATAATCGCAGATGTCATCGCCATGATCGCATCGGATATTCCGGCCAAGCTCAATTGTGGCGGAAAAGTGATCTTATCCGGAATAATTAGTACAAAAGAACCAAAAGTCCTGGAAGCCTTGAAATCAGCGGGTTTGGAGGTCATAGAACGCAAAGAGAAGAACGATTGGGTCGCTCTTGTTGCGAGGTCTATTGGTTAATCTGACGAATTTTCAGTCTTTATTTATCTTTATTGGCTTGTGTTTTAATGCACCCCTTGATAGTACAATCTAATTGTAGAACTATATCTTTACACTTGGGGCGCTCTAATGAAACAACTTCTGTCCATTTCGGACTCATTTGAGAATACATCTTACGATGTCAGATCAAAGACCCGCACCTTTAAGAAATACGGTGTGGAGCCCTTTATCTGCGTGCCTCAATACACGAGCGCTGACGGCTCATCCCTAAAGAACGACATAAGCGAATCCCTGATCTTCTGTTTTGAATCAGGGGTTGTCGATGCGATCGCAATAGGACTTGTCCGCGACCCGGAGGACATCAGTCTCATTGCATCAGTCCTCTCGCAGGTCGAGCACAATATTGTTATCGCTGAACCCGGACTCATTGATGATTCCGGGAATATTATGGTCTCAGCCGAGACATATGAAGAGTTCAGAACTAACCTCTTGCCCCAGGTGCAGTTCATCTCCATTAACCTTCTCGAAGCTGAAGTCCTCTCCGGTATGGAGTGCAAGTCCATGAACGATTGCCTCATGGCAGTGAAGAGCATTTTCGATCAGTATAACTGCCTTGTTTATTTAAGAGGCGGTCATGTTACTGAAGAAGAGGATCTTCTCTTTGCAGGATCCATGGTCAAGTGGTTTAAGCCACAGAGGCTGCCATTCTCCTATTCTCCCGACAGATCTTTCCTGGCTGCAGTCGCATGTGAACTGGTAACAGGTAAGGCCATTATCGAAGCAGTCGCTTCTGCCAGAAGATTCTACGCCGGTGAGATGGAAGATATGGCCAATCCTGCTGAAGCACCTGCATTAAAGGTCATCACGGAACCTGTTGTTGAGGAAGTTCCCGAGGCTCCGGCTGAAGAAGTCCCTGCTCCTGCAATAGGATCCATGCCGGATCTTAAGAAGGAACCTACTCTGATATCACCTGCAAAGAGCCTGCGTGATATAGCCCACAGCATAAGTTATGATGACAAGGGTGTTGCAGCATCCAAGAGTACGGTATCTGACCTGTCCGCAAATAAGCCTGCGGAAGAGAAGCCCAGGAGCGCATCGTCCGAA
>JAGAAI010000046.1 GCA_017615325.1 Clostridiales bacterium
AACCTTCCCGTTATAGGTAACTTCCAGCCTTCCGAGCTTGCCAAGATAGGTATCGTTATGGTTGCAGGCGAGATATTCGAGAAGATGAATACCAAGGAGTATTCTCTATGGAAGGGCTTCATAGCCATAGGTGTAGTCTATGCGGTGCCGCTCCTGCTCATCTTGAGCCAGCCCGACTTCGGAACGGCGATGGTCATCGTTTTCGCTTTCGTATGTATGCTTTTCGTATGGGGCGTAAGATACAGATACTTTGTATTGGCGCTCTCATCCGTTATCGTTATCGTAATCCCCTTAGTCTGGACATTCTACCTTGAAGCCTACCAGAAGGACAGGATCTTATCGCTCGTCTTCGAGGGTTCTGACCCCCGAGGCGAATATAACCTTGTCCAGTCCAAGCAGGCGATCGCGTCAGGTGGCCTTACAGGCAACCACACCGGGATCCTGACCCAGGTGCCCGTTAAGGAGTCGGACTTCATCTTCGCCGCGATCTCTGAGCACATGGGCTTCATTGGGACCACGGCGGTAATACTGCTGTCCTTCTTCTTCATCGCGCGCTCAATGTATGTTGCATCGCGCGCATCAAGCCCTTCGAATTCCTATATTGCGGTTGGACTCACGGGTTACTTTGCTTTCCATTACATCGAAAACATGGGAATGGCAGTAGGCCTTCTCCCCGTTACGGGCATCCCGCTTCCTTTCATCAGCCTGGGAGGTACGGCGATGCTGATAAACTTTATATCGTTTGGGATAATCTTAAACATCTCGATGTCGCGCATGCGGTCGGGCTGACGGCGGGATAATAGCTTCAACAACAGAGTTACTGAATGAAAGAAGGCTGCCCTTCGGTGACAGCCTTCTTTGTTTTGATCTGGTTTTATCAGCCCTGCTGAGCTAACTGGGTAAGATAACTGATCGAGCCGGTCGCTGCGCATATCGCCACGACGATCGCGATGATGACGGCCCAGATGATGAGGACGCAGAAGTAGGATCTTGCGAAGTTCTTGACGTTGACGTTCCTCTTGCCGCCGCATGCGAAAACGATCAGGAAGATGAATCCTATTACGGGGATCGCAAAGAGGATCTGATAACCGAAGTAGCCCCACATTGATATAGGCTGGTATTCAGCAGGAATGTATTGAGTGTTATTGTTGTTAGCCATAGTATCCCTCCTAATTAAATAAGTTAACTGATTATATCGTCTTTACAGCTTAAGTTCAAATCAGAGCAGAATGAGGTATTTTTCGAAAATATGAAATTTTTGCGCAAATTACTCTTGCATTAAACAAATGTTACGGATAAAATACATTTGTGTGGAGGAAACGGGAGCAAATGGGTAGATTGGTGGAGGAATCGGGAACAAGTCCTCAGGCAATCTGACAAAGCTTCCTTTTAAGATCTCCACCGGGGGAGACACTAAATTGGGCAGAGAGACAAAGAAGATTGATGCTAAGGGGAGATTTTTTCTTTCCACAAAGCTCAAAGAGTCGATGGGCAAGGACCTGGTCGTGACCAACAGCCTTGATGTCGGCTACCTTTGCGTCTACACCCGGGACCAGTTTGACGGGGTCAAGGAACAGATCAACAGCTTTGACCAATACAAACATCAGGTCCGTACTTTGAAGAGAGTCATCATCGGTGAGGCTGAGGACGTGTCTGTTGATTCCCAGGGAAGGATCAGCATTTCGCAGCAGCTCTGGGACAGGATCGGCGCAAAGCCCGGTGATGAGATCTGTTTACTCCCCAATGACGGAAAAGTTGAGATCTGCACCAAAGATCATTATGACCATGAGGATCTTGACCTGTCGCAGATAGAAGGATTGGAGAGTTTGTTAGGTGCCACAGGACTTTGAGTTTAATCACATACCTGTACTGTTCAATGAGTGCATGGACCAGCTTAACATTAAGCCCGGCGGAATGTACGTTGATCTGACCGCAGGCGGCGGAGGACATTCTGCCGGTATCGCTCAAAGAATGGAAGGCAAGGGAATTCTCCTATCAATAGATAAAGACGATACCGCTCTTGCAACATGCATGGAGAGGAAGGCTGACTTCGGTACTGTTGACTGGTACCCGGTCAAGTCCGACTACCGTTATGTCCAGGATATCGTAGACGGGATGAAGATGGGTATGGCAGACGGGATCTTAGCTGATCTCGGCGTCTCGTCTTATCAGCTCGACACTCCCGAAAGAGGTTTCTCCTACGTCAAGGAAGGCCCTCTTGACATGAGGATGGACAAGACCGAGCACCTGACGGCGGCTATCGTTGTAAATACTTATCCTGAGAGGGAACTCGACAGGATATTCAAGGAATATGGTGAGGAGCGCCATTCGGGAAGGATCGCTGCAGGTATCTGCGAGGCACGTAAGAAGAAGCCTTTCCAGACGACGACGGAACTTGCGGAAGTCATAAAGAGATCGATGCCGGCCCTGTCGAGGAACGAGGATCAGCACCCGGCAAGAAGGTGCTTCCAGGCAATAAGGATAGAAGTTAATCATGAACTTGACGGCTTGTCCGAGATGATACAGGGCGCGATAAAGTGCCTCAAGCCCGGAGGGAGACTCTGCATAATCTCCTTCCACTCATTGGAAGACCGCATAGTCAAGGAGGCGTTCAGGAAAGCAGAGAATCCCTGCACCTGCCCGCCGCAGTTCCCGCAGTGCATCTGCGGTGCTGTTCCGCTCGGTAAGGTCATCACCAAGAAGCCTATCGAGGCAGGGGAAGAGGAAGTAAAGGTTAACTTCAGATCGCACAGTGCAAAGCTCCGTGTGTTCGAGAGAAACGACAGTATTATCTTACGAAGGTAAACAGGGGACAAGAAAGTGGCAGTTAAGATTAGACGCAGATCGTCGAGACTAAAAGATTATGAAGCCGTATCCCTGAAGGATATGGATAAGGATCTTCCCGAGCTTCTTGAAGCAAAGGAGGAGCCTAAGAAGGATGCAAAGATCGTTTACAAGAACGGTACTTTCTATACTGTCGACTCTGTTACCGGTGAGATGTCCGATTATAAGTCCCGCGGCGCGGAGCGCTATGAGAAGGAGAGGATCGCAAGAGGTCTTCCTTCTGAAGAGATGACAGCTGAATATGTAACATCAGTGGATGAGGCGTTGGAACTCAACCATAGATTTGAAGATGACATAGAAGACCGTGAGAGAACAAGGCTCATCGAAAAAGAAGAGGGCAGGAAAGCCAGAAGACTTACGGGAAGAAGGCTTTTCGAGTCGATCATTGCGATCGGTCTCGTTATCCTCGCAGGCTTCTTCGCATATCTTATGATCTATCCCCAGACGGAATTGTCCGAGCTTGCAAGAGACAACTCCAACCTCAAGGATGAGATCTCCAGGACCAAGACCAAGATAATCGATGCCGAAGAGAATGCAAACGGCATATTGGATATGGATACGGTAAGGGCTCAGGCTCTGGCGCTGGGCATGCAGGATCCTAACCAGAATCAGGTCGTAAATCTTCCGCTGCCTCATAACGATGCGCTCAAGACTTCAGTATCCTACGATTCTGACGGGATCAATCCCGAAGCACTCGCGGAGGCGGAGAATTATCTGGCAGAATACTATAGGAGCAATCCCGGCAAGTAGGACCGGATGAGATCATGGCGGAGACCTTGAATAAAAACAGGACTAAGACACAAGGGTTCAACGATACATCTTCCAAGGTGTTGGTGTTATTAACAGCGACCCTTGTTTTCATTTATTCGGCATATGTGGTGTTTACTCTATACAACACATCTGTCAGCGATTACAAGGAGTATGCCAAAGCTGCGTCAGGCGACCAGTGGAAGCTCCTTACATATTCAGCTGACAGAGGCATGATCTACGATTCAAACGGTGTCGCCCTGGCTTCAAACACATACGACTACACGGTCGTCTGCTCTCCTAAGGAAGTCAAGTCGGATACCATGACGCGTGAATCTATAATCAGCGCCTGCGTAAATATGCTGGGCGTAACCTATGAGAAGCTCGATTCGATAATCCCGGTAGATCCAAAGGACGGCAAGGATCCCAGGACCCAGGTCGCAGGCTGTGATGTTATAAAGAATATTCCCCTGGAGAAGAAGGAAGCGTTCGAAGAATACTGCAAAGAGAATAAGATCAAGGGATTCGGTTACGTTGCCGTTCCCCAGAGATACTATAACTACGGAACGCTTGCGGCTCAGGTAATAGGCTATGCAAGGAACAACGGTGAGGTCCTGGCAGGCGTCTACGGACTCGAAGCGTACTATAACGACGTATTATCAGGTAACGACGGTTACAGGTACTCGGAGGTCGATGACATAACGGGCGGCGTACTTCCTTATTCGGAAGCAACATCCGTTCAGGCAAGGGACGGCAACAATATCGTTACGCACCTTGACCTCAATATCCAGAGGATCGCGGAAGAAGCCTGCCGCAAGGCTTACGACAAATATAAGCCCAAGAACGGCGTAACGTCCATCGTAATGGACCCTTACACAGGCGCCATCTATGCGATGGTATCCATGCCGGATTTCGATCTTAACAATCCCTATGCGATACCTTACGGAATGGATATGGAAGAGTGGCAGCTGATGTCATCGGAGGATCAGATCCAGTACATAATGGGTAACTGCTGGCGCAACAGGTGTGTATCCGATACTTACGAGCCGGGTTCGACATTCAAGTCCCTGACCACATGTATGGCATTCGAGGAAAACCTTTCGAATGAAGAAGAAGAGCTAAGCGATGCCCCTATAAAGCTTTCCGAATTTCACACCATATCCTGCTGGCTTCAGAAGTCGCGTAACTACAATCACGGCACAGAGACGCTCTTCAAGGGCTTCCAGAATTCCTGCAACCCTATCTTCGTCCAGCTTGCCCAGAGGATCGGTCTCAAGAAATACTATAACTACGTAAGGATGCTGGGCTTCTACGATAAGACCGGCATAGATCTTCCTGCAGAAGGAACGGGAATCTTCCATAAGAAGCCTCAGGAGATCGATATGTCCGTTCTGTCCTACGGCGAGGGTTCCACGGTTACCCCTATCCAGCTCATTATGTCCTATTGCGCCATCATAAACGGCGGTGACCTCATGGTCCCGCACATCGCAAAATATATAACTGATTCAGAAGGCAACATCGTGGATGAGATCGAACCTGAAGTCGTAAGGACCGTGTTCTCCGAGAAGACCTGTGCAAGAGTCCGCACCATGATGGAAGCCGTTGTATCCGACGGTACAGGTAAGGCAGGTCAGGTCGCAGGCTACAACGTTGCAGGTAAGACGTCAACATCAACGATCGACGCAGGTGCCGACAAGGGCGCACACGTTCTGTCATTCTCCTGCTACGCTCCTGCAAACGATCCGAAGATCGCAGTCCTGGTCGTTTTGAACCAGCCCGCTGATCACTCGGTAGGTTCATCTTCCGCAGCCGCGACCGCAGCAGAGATCGTTGAAGGAACATTGACTTACATGGGTGTTGAGAGAACATTTTCGGAAGATGATTATAAGGATCTTCTCATCGAATACTATGTACCCAAGGTTGACGGCAAGCCCGCATCGGAAGCTTCTTCTTCCTTGTCCGTAAACGGTCTTACAACGATCAACGGAACGCTCGACATGAACTCCGATACGATCATCGCAAGAACATATCCTAACTACACGAACACTCTTTACAAGACGGGCGTTGTAGTCATGTATCCTGACGGAGTATCCGAAGACCAGATGCTTACGACAAGGGTTCCCAACCTCAAGGGAATGACTGCCATAGAGTGTATAGAAGCATTGAAGCAGATGAACCTCAACTGCAAGGTCGATGGCGATGTCACGGGTATCTGTGTTGAGCAGAGTGAATCTCTTGGAACGACAGTTCTCGCAGGTTCCATAATCAAGGTCACGATGGGCAACACGATGCCGACAGGTCGCAATGACGATACGGATCAGACGGACGAAGGTTCCGACGGAACGCATCACGGCGGCGGCAACATATCCGATTCCGACGAAGACGGTTTCATTATTCCCACGAGCGCACAAGACGACGAAGATTCCGATCAGGGAGCGGGGTGATCTTAATGCTTTTGGAAGAACTTTTAAAGATCGAAGGATTCTCTCTCATAAAAGGAGATCCTGCCACGGTCATCTCTTCAGTTGAATTTGATTCCCGAAAATGTGCCGCCGGCTCCATATTCGTTGCCATCAAAGGCTTCACTTCCGACGGGCATGAATATATCAAGGCGGCATCGATGAACGGTGCGTCAGCAGTCCTTATCGATTCTTCGAGAGATCAGGAGCGGTTTTCTGTCGAGAAGATCTTAGAGCAGGTAACTCATGATATAGCGATAGTCGAGACGTCCGACACCAGGACGGCTCTTGGAACTGTATCACAGGCCGTATATGACCACCCTGAGAAGAAACTTGATATAGCCGGCATTACAGGCACCAAGGGCAAGACCACCATAACTTTCATGTTAAGGTCGATAATGGAAGCAGCCGATGTTTCCACCGGTCTCGTCGGAACAGTCGTAAATATCGCAGGCGGACAGAAGATCAAGGCGGAGCATACGACTCCCGAATCATCTGATCTTTATAAGATGATGAAGGACATGGTAGATGCCGGGGATAAGGCTCTCATCATGGAGGTTTCTTCCCAGGGACTAAAGCTTGACAGGGTCTTCGGCATAGGATACAAGGTCGCATGCTTCACCAATCTCTATGAGGACCACATAGCTCCCAATGAGCACCCTGACATGGAAGACTATTTCAGAAGCAAGCTCAAGATCTTTGACAGCTGTGAAACAGGTATTATAAATTCCGATACGCCTTATAAGGATGCAGCAGCTGAATATGCCAAAGGCAAGTGTGATGTCCTCTTCTACGGTACGGAAGCTGATGCCGATATCAGGGCGTCTTCGATCGAACATTATTCCGAAGGATCTGAATCAGGATCTATATTTGAACTGACATCGCCCTGGTATAAGGGGCAGGTAAAGATCGCCCTTCCCGGGCGCTTCAATGTATCCAATGCTCTCTGCGCGATATCCTGTGCAGGCGTGATGGGCGTGCCTTTCGAGGCAGTAAAGAAGGGCCTTGAGACGGCGCATGTTCCGGGCAGGATGCAGCCTGTTCCGAATGATATGGGGATTTCCGTTATTGTTGACTATGCACATAATGCGGCCGCTTTGGAGAATGTACTTTCTACAGTCAGGGAGTATGCTCTTAAGCGTATAATATGCGTGTTCGGCTGCGGCGGCAACAGATCCCGGACAAGAAGGTTCGAGATGGGGGAAGTCTCGGGGAGGATGGCAGATCTTACGATCATTACTTCCGATAATCCGAGGTCAGAAGATCCCCTTGCTATAATCAACGATATCGTTACCGGTATTGACCCTACTGGCGGCATATACGAGACAAAACCTGACAGGGCGCTCGCGATAAAATATGCTATCAGCATTGCAGAGCCCGGGGATGTTGTTATCATTGCTGGCAAGGGCCATGAGGACTACCAGATCTTCGCCGACAGAACAATACATTTCGATGATGTCGAGGTGGCAAGGGTTGCCTTGGACGAAGTTAAGGAAGAAAGACAATGAAGCAGTTTACTCTTGATGAAGTGATAAGTGCCATTGAAGGGCACCCTATATATAACTGTGAGGAACAGGTCTTCGCGACTGCGGTCGACATCGAAGGTGTCACGACTGACACCAGGGATATGAAGCCGGGCGAGATCTTTTTCGCTATCAAGGGTGAGAATTTCGACGGTCACGATTACGTTGAACAGGCTCTGGAAGCAGGCGTTGTTGCTGTAGTAATGAGCGACAGGTCAAAGGTGCCGGAGAAGGGCATCAGCATCCTTGTTGACGATACGGTCAAGGCATTGGGTATGCTTGCCAAGCATTACAGGTTCAAGCTTGACTGCAAGGTAATAGGCATCACGGGATCCGTAGGTAAGACTTCAGTAAAGGAATTTATTTCGGAGGTCAGCGCTACTTCGTTCAAAGTTTGGAAGACTCCTGCAAACCTCAATAATGAGATAGGTCTTGCAAAGACCATTTTATCAGCTCCTTCTGACGCTTCAGTCCTGGTGCTCGAGATGGGCATGAGGGGAGAAGGGCAGATCAGATATCTTACCAACATAGCATGTCCTGATATCGCTGTTATAACAGGTATAGGATATTCGCATATAGAGCTTCTGGGTTCGCGTGAGAACATAGGACGCGCCAAGATGGAGATCACCGAAGGCCTTAGGGATGGCGGCGTTCTCGTAGTAAACGGTGACGACCCCTATCTTCTCGAGATCGCAAAGAAGGAACTGTCGATAAGTCATCCTCTGGCAGCCGTATCAGTCGATAAGGAAGAGGATACGGATAAGATGAGAAACTGCATGCTCTTCTTCCGCGGAACCAATATCAGGCAGGAAGATGAGGGTGTAAGCTTTGATATAGAAGCGACACTTGCAGACAGGAAATACCATCGCGAGGATTTCCGCCTCAAGGTCAGCGGAGCACATAATATACGCAATGCCCTGATCGCATGTCTCTGCCACACGGTATTAAATATCGGAACGGCTTCCGAATTCTCTGAAGATGATGCCAGAGAGCATCTTGCCAAGATCAGGTGCGCGCTTCTGTCTCACGAGAAGAAGGCAGGGCGCGGCGCTACATACCGCACCCGCGATTATATCGTTATCAACGATGCATATAATGCTGCTCCCGAGTCGATGGAATCGGCTTTCGAGAATTTTAACGATCTTTTGGGCGCAAAGAGGAAGATCTGTGCTTTGGGCAACATGCTCGAGCTGGGCAAGTTCGCGCCAGAACTCCACAGGGCAGTCGGCGAGAAGTGCGCATCCTATAAGTTCGATAAGGTGTTCATTACAGGTGATAATGCCGAAGATTTCATTAACGGTGCCAGAAATATCGACCCTCAGATTGATATAATCAAGTGTATTGATACGGAGGATGTAAAAAACAAGCTCGAAAGTTTCCTCACCCCGGGTGACGCCGTGCTCTTCAAGGCATCACATGCATTCGGCTTCGAGGCTTTATCTGAATATTTTCGCGCTAAAGGTGACGCATGATGGATAAGACTCTGGACAACAAGACAGGCCCTGTTCAAACAGATATTGAACAGCTTCTCGTATCTTCTTCGGGAGGCGGACAGGAGTCCATTGCCGCAAAGTTTCGAAGGGTCAGGAAGAGATATAACATTCCGCTCCTTCTCATGATGACGGCGATCGTCGTGTTCGGCCTTATCGTCCTCTATTCGGTATCTGGTCCTGACGCGTATGGTCTTTACCAGGATTCGGCCTGGTTTCTCAAAAGACAGATCGCCTTCACTGTTGCAGGCTATATCCTCTGCCTCGTGATCTCTTTCTTCCCCGTAAAGTTTTTTGAAGCGAGGATCATCACGTTTGGCGCGGGTGCATTAAGTTTTGCTCTCGTTATCGCGACAAGGCTCTTCGGCGAAAACTATAACGGCGCAAAAAGATGGATCACCATAGGCCCTATCGACTTCCAGAGTTCGGAGGTCATCAAGGTGGCGCTGGTGTTGGCTATTGCGGGTTACTGCAGTGCCAGGGCAAGGATGCGTGCAAAATATGCAAAGCGCAAGGACGGGAAGAGGGAGAAACTCCTTACCCAGGCATTTTTCGATTTCATCCTTCCTATCGGATTTGCAGTCCTTGTAGACATATTCATTCTCGTACAGCCCCACGTATCCTGCTTCATAATCGTAGCACTCATAGTCTTCATCTGTACTTTGTCTGCAGGCATCCCTTTGAAGTCCTGGATCGTCGGAGGCCTGATCTTCGCTCTTGTCGGGGCAATAGCCATAGTAGCGTTGCTCCTTTTCCTCCCGCAGGACAAGAAGGACAGCCTCATGAAGAACTATGCACACGTTTTTAAGCGAGTCGAGATCTATAACGACAATGACGAGGAGACGTCAACCCTTACCCAGGATGACACGAGACAGGTTGATAATGCCCACAATGCTTTGGGTTCAGGCGGTCTATGGGGTGTCGGCATCGGCAATTCCAGATCCAAGTACAACTATGTTGCCGAGGCACAGAATGACTATATCTTCTCTATCTACGTCGAGGAGACGGGATTTGTCGGAGGGCTTATCCTGATATTGATGTTCCTTGTTTTCTTTGTCATGTGCGTCACGGTAGTGCTGAAGGCGAATACTCCTTATACCAGGATCCTGTCCGCAGGCTGTACTGCACTTATATTTGTCGAGTTCCTCATGAACCTCTCGGTCGAGCTCCAGATAATCCCTTCCACGGGCGTTACCCTGCCTTTCTTCAGCTACGGCGGTACCGCCCAGGTCATGCTCCTTGTTGCCATGGGCTTTATCCTCTGCGTGTCAAGATGCACGATCCCCGTGGAAGAAAAGGGAGAGGAAGCGCTTGAAGAAACAAACGAAGCAGTTCCGGAACTTGCAACTGCTCCTTCCGCTCCCGGCGCCAATGCAGGCAAGATCCCTTCAAAGCCTGCAAGTCCTGATCCTAAAACTTCCGGAAAGAAGATCAGAAGATGAGATTTCTGATAACGGGCGGAGGAACATCGGGACACATCAATCCCGCACTGACTATTGCACAGTCCTTATCTGACAGATGCAAGTCTGACGGCAGGGAATGCAGCATAATATTCACAGGCCGCAAGAAAGGTCTTGAGGGAGAACTGATCCCCAAGGCCGGCTGGGAATTCCGTGACGTCGAAGCCCTTCCTATGCCGATGAAGCCGACACCGGCTTTCTTCAAGGCATATGCGGCAATGCGCCGCGGCATGAAGACATGTCTTGACATCATCGACGAGTTTAAGCCAGATGCTGTCATATCGACGGGCGGCTATGTAAGCGCACCGCTTCTTCGTGCGGCTATAAAGAGAAATATACCCATAGTGATCCATGAATCAAATGCTTTCGCAGGCCGTGCCAACAAGGTCTTTGCCCGGAAGGCTGCTCTCATACTGACAGGTTTCCCTAATTGTGAGCATGAATTCAAGACCAACGGAAAAGTCGTATTTGTAGGAAACCCCGTAAGAGACCGGGTCTTCGATTACACTCATGACAGCGCCAGATCAGAACTTGGCATTAAGGATGATGAATTCCTGATATTCGCAATGGGCGGATCTTTGGGTTCTGCCACCATAACAAGTTTTATCCTGAAAATGGCAGAGTCAAAACCTCAATACAGGTTCAGACTCAGCATCGGCAAACAGAATGTGATCCCGATCCCTGATGAGTTGCCTTCAAACATCGAAGTCAGTGAATATATCGAGAATCCCGAGATCTATCTTGCTGCAGCTGATATCTGCATCTTAAGGTCGGGTGCGATAACATGTGCCGAGGCCTGCGCAGCAGGAGCCTGCGTAGTATTCGTCCCTTACCCTTATGCAGCTCACGACCATCAGACTTATAACGCCAATTCCATCAAGTCCTGCGGCGGATGTGAGATGATCGCAGACGACAGGGTGGGATCTGATCTTGAAGGGATAATTGAAGGATTGGCTTCTGACAAGGCTAAGAGAGATCATATGCGCGAGTGCGCAAAGTCCGTGGCGGTATTGGATACGACCGACAGGATATGTGATGCCATTATGGGTGTCATTCGAAGTCAAAACTGATAAAATAGTCTAGAGTATGGATGATAATGAACTGAACAGACTTTTCGATATGACCGATGAAGGGGAGGGGAATGCCGATAAAGGCAAGCCTGCCCGTAAAAGTATCTTCGCAAGATTCAGGAAAAATAAAGCTGATAAGAAGTCCTCAAAGAAGGGCCTCTTAGACGATGTCCTGGATTTTTCCGACGACGATGAGGACATAGAAGAAGCAGAAGAAGTTGTTGAAGAGACAGCTGATAAGACCTCGCCTGACCCTGCTGCAGAAGATCAGGACAGCAAAGATGAAACTGAGGCTCCCTCTGAAGCTGAGACTCCCGCAGAAAAAGAATCTGAGACTGAAGAGGAAGCTGCCCCCGAAGATAACGAGGGTGAAGTGGCAGAAGAGGCTGATACTGAATCCGTTGAAGAAGATAAAGCTGACGAAGAAGAGGAGGCTCAGGAAGAAGAGTCTTCCGAGCCCGCCGAAGAAGAGCCTGAGGAAGAGAAGGCTGCAGCAGTTTCCCATAAAGCGAAATACCGCTTAAAGAAACCCGATGTCGATATCCCCATGCCCTCCCGCAGGACGATCCTTGCGATAATCCTCGTAGTGCTTCTGGTCGGGATAGGATTGTGCCTTGCATTCCTTCCTGCATTCAGGGTCAAGTACATGAAGATAGACGGCAATACTGTAGTCTCCGATCAGGAGATCCTGGAAGCGACAAAACTCAAGTACAATGCTCACCTCTTAGCGGGCGTCAGCGGCAATATCCTTGATGTGTTGAAGCTCAACTACGGCAAGACTGAGGAAAGGATCAAAAGGGAGAATCCCTATATCCGTGATATCGATATCTCGGTAACTCTTCCTTCCACGGTGAATATCAGGATTGATGAACGCGCCAAGATATCTTATGTCAAGACACCTGACGGCTATGCCGCACTGGATAAGGAGGGTACAGTCCTCGAACTCTCATCTGAACCCGGTGAAGTAAGACCAGTCATAAGCGGCCTTCTTGTCGACTCGGCAACCTTAGGTAAGAAGTGCACGATCGAAAACATCACCGACTACCAGCGTGCAATCATAGTCCTCGGCGCCATCCTCCAGGTCGATAATTCCACGATCGAGAATGAATATCACATGTTCGCAAATACAGAGGAGATAAGGATCCTTCCTTCAGGATACATGTTCCTTACGATCTATACGCCTTTGGGATCGCTCCTCCAGGTGAAGCTCAACAGCACCGAGTCCATAACCGATGACATGACATGGCTCCACTACGCTCTCGTATCCGGCGGCTTCGAGAATCTCCCTGACGGCTCTCTCGACATGACCGGTGATGAGGTTATATACCGGCCGTACTGATGACTCATTTGCATTGATCCCCCAAAGTTGCCCGTAAATCGGGGTAAAGTTGCTCATTATGGGCAACTTTTTGATCCAAATCGTCGAATATTGGAAAGTTGCCCGTAAATCGGGGTAAAGTTGCTCATTATGAGCAACTTTTTGTCTCAAATCGTCGATTTTCGAAAAGCTGATTCTTTTGAACCTGCAATCAAGAAGAAGGCTGCCTTCCCGTGAAGACAGCCTCATCTTTCTATCTATCCTTCCTCATCCCAGAAGAGTTCATCCAATGTCTTGCCCAAAGCTTTGCAGATCGCGATGCAGAGGTTGACTGTGGGATTGTAGTCGCCTTTCTCTATCGCGTTGATCGTCTGGCGGGATACTCCGACTTTGTCGGCTAAGTCCTGCTGCGACAGATCCAGCGCGGCTCTGGCGGATTTAAGCTTAAGATTCTTCATCGGCCATCGCCTCCTTCTTGTCGATCCTTGCTTTGATGAGCATCTCTATGCCCATGGCGAAGAAGAAGATACCGGAGATCATTGTGTAGAGCTGGATGCTTGACTTGACCATAACATTCTCGGCGATTGATACGATGATCTCAAACAGACCGACTATGGTGTAGATGATCGCCAGGGGCATCCTCTTATCCTTCATTCCGATAAATGCATCGTTGATATCTGCCTGGATAATGAAGACCAGGATCCCGGAGAGACAGACGATG
>JAGAAI010000047.1 GCA_017615325.1 Clostridiales bacterium
TGATATCGTCTATATCGAATATGGCGGAGAAAGGGCTGACTTTATCGTATCGGGACTCGATCAGAAGATAAATCACATGGGAATAAAGGGCCTTCTCACGGATGAGGGCGCGGAGCGCTTCATGGGCAAGATCGAGAAAGTCGCCTACTATATCTGGACTCGCGAAGGCGTAAGCTACGATGAGATCAAATCCGAGATAGGCAAGTACACGGATGCATCAGTCGATGATATGGCGAAGCTCATTTCCGAGACGACATCCACGGTATCGAATTCGATGTATATCATCTGCTATTCGATCCTTGCGGTAACTGTCATGATCGTGATCTTCGTCGAGATCCTGCTCGTAAGATCCAAGATCATCCGCGAGTACAGGAACTACGGCATCAACAAGGCGATAGGATTTACATCCGGACAGCTCATGATCCAGACCATGATCTCCAATATCCCGGCGATCCTCCTGGGCGTCCTCGCGGGATCAGCCGTGACAAGACCGGTGTCATCCGCTGTCATGAGCACGGCACTCATGTTTTTCGGTATCGAGAAGATAGAAGCTGACGTTCCTTTCTATGGACTCATGATCACCCTCGTAGGGATCCTTGCGGTAGCCATGATCACATCATTGGCATGTTCTTTGTCTATCCGCAAAGTCGAACCGATCGCACTTATAAGCGAAGAGTGATATATAGAACAAAAGGATGAGGGGCCCGGCCTGAGGTATAAGGCCGGACCCCTCGGTTTATTTGGGGAAAGATAGCTGTTAAAGTAATGATACCGGAGTGCCGATGTAGCCTCTGTCTTTTACGGCGACCCTTTCTCTGATGTAAGCCAGGGCGCTCTCGCGTGAATCGAACCCGCCTAAATACTCTTCGGTCGATATCTCGCTAAGATCTGCCATTCTCTTGTCGGCAAGAGAATCCGCGCCGGCTACTCTGTAGATCTTTCTGCCGTCTACTGTCTGGGGGATGATCGCATATCCGCAGATCACGTTTTCGAGTTTGTTGGGTGTGGTTTTATTCATGTTCCAAATCCTTTTTTGTTCCCAAATAAATCTTTGCGTTCTTTTCCCTCTTGCATCTTAAGGTTAGCATTTGACTTAGTTATAATCGACATTCAATATTGCCCGCTTTTGTAGCAAAAGCGACACTTTCGGGAGAGGGTGTAAATTTCCATAAAGATTTTTGTTTGGATCTGCAGCTGAACTCACCCTAACACTCACCCGCAAAGGCGTTCCAGTGAGCAAAGAAGTGAATGAGACGAACTAGCAGTTTTACAGTCCTTACAGAATAGTGTAGAATCAGGCAAATCGTGCGAGGACATTATATGCGTCGGATCATCTTGATATCGTTACTGCTGATAATATTTGTCTTAACCTCCTGCGGGACGAAGCCGCAGCAGAGGTCTGTCGGACCCTTGTCATATACTGTCAAAGCCCCCTCAGTAACGGAATTAACAAAGACTGAGGGTCTCGTAACATTCTATAGGGACGATAAGGAGATAGAAGGGAAGATCTTCCTGCCCGACAGCGGCAGCCCGGCCCCCGTGATAATAATGTCAACAGGCCTTTATGCCCTCTACCCCGAGTATGAGAAGAAGGCGAGAGACTTTACCGATAAGGGCTTCGCAGCGATCGTCTTTAATTTTGTGAGCAATGCTGATGCAAATTCAGACAAGACAGTCAAAGACCAGAATATCAGAGGCCTTATGGCATCCCAGGTCTTAGACCTTGCTGCCGTGATGGATTCTTTGCCGAGTCTTGGCAATGTCGACTCAACTGTGGTATACCTTTGGGGTCATAGTTACGGCGGCCTTATCAGCGCTTACGCGGGTGCTATGAGGCAGGACGAAGTCAAGGGCCTGATCCTTGTCGAACCGGCCCTTAACAATGGCCCCGAGGAACTTGTCCCCGGAGATCCTGATACTATGACTGATATCAACGAAGTCTTATCATCGTGTGATCTTAACACCCTGATCTTCGCCGGCTCGAAAAGCAAATACGGCAGCGACCCCGGAGCCTACGATGCAGTTCTGGATTCGCTCAGGAATGCTGAGTTTATCAGGATCGAAGGCGCTGATCACCTCTTTGCGGGTGAATATGGTGAAGAAATGGTTGATAAGACTTGTGAGAAGATAGACTCATGGAGGCAGATATGATCACTCTAAGACCTGATTACTACGATTCCTTCAAGTGCATTGCCGACAAGTGCAGGCACACCTGCTGCGCAGGCTGGGAGATAGATATAGACGAAGATTCGATGGCGCTATATAGGGAACGGCCCGACATAATGTGCCATATCAAAGATTCGAGCTTCATACTCCAGGGCAGGGACGAGCGCTGCCCCTTCCTGCTGGATAACGGCCTCTGCAAACTTATCCTGGACTATGGCGAGGATATACTCTGCGACGTCTGCACCGAACATCCCAGGTTCTATAACTATCAGGATGATATTGAGTATATAGGCCTCGGTCTTTGCTGCGAAGCGGCATTGGACCTGATAATTGACAGGGAGGACAAGTTCCGCCTGGTTAAGGGTATCGTATCTGATGAGGGGGAAGTGTTGGGGTCTGATCCCTACGACAAGATCCCTTTCGGGATAGATGAGGTCAATGATTTCGAAGGGAAGATATCGGACCTCCTGGCAGATCTTTCGCCTGAAGCGAGGAACTGCACCGAGAGAGCCGGATTCTACCTGACACTGGAATTCCTGGATCCCGAATGGCCGGAGATGCTGAAGGCACTCAGCGCTGAACCTGTGACAGCTGATAAGAGAAATGCATATATAGATGGATGCCCGAAGGAATTCCGCAATCTCATTACCTATTTTCTTTACCGCCACATGGGTGACCGCAAGATCGCATCAGAGAGCGTCCGCCTCATTGCCGAGATAGCGGTCTCGCAAGGGCTTCCTCTCAAGGAAGTTGCCCGCATCTATGCCGTTGAGATCGAGTATTCTGACGTGAATACGGATATTTTGGCTGATATGTGAGCCTGGTCCGGCAGATCAAAAATGGTACTTTTGGGTGATACCATCCTCCTTCCTCTAATTGTATAATCAGTGGTGTACGCATGGGAGTTCATGCTGATACAAATATTTTTGGGGAGGTGCTTAATATGCACAAAAGCGGTTTTATCCACAAGTCTGTGATCTTTGCGGCGACAGCTGCCCTGGGACTCGGACTGGCAATGATTCCGGGAAGCATGGCTTTTGCTGACGGCGTTAATATCGATGCAGCATTTCCTGATCCGGAATTCAGACAATATGTAAAGGATGAATTTGACACAGTCAAAGACGGTACTCTGTCTCAGGCGGAGATCAGTGCAGTAAAGAAGGTAAATGTATGTGATCTCGGAGTCGATGACCTGACCGGAATCGAAGTGTTTACTGCTGCTACCGAGATCTGGTGCAGCGGCGGATCCGGGATCAGTACGGTCGATGTTTCCAAAAACACGGAATTAAAACAACTTTACTGTGGCGACAATGATAACCTGAAGAAGATAAACCTCGGTAATCTTACAAAGATCGAGATATTGGATTGTTGTAATTCGGGAATAAGCAAGCTGGATGTATCGAAACTTACAAATCTTAAGAAACTGATTTGTTACGGAACAAAACTCACTTCTCTGGATGTGTCCAAGAATACGAAACTGGAATATCTCGACTGCTGTGAGTGCGGCATCACCGAAGTCGATGTTGCAAACTGCCCCGGCCTTATCAATGCTATGATAATTGCAGACTATTATGGTGAAGGAATTAATTCACGTTACTATCATTCCGACACCCAATATTATCTGAGTATCCCTCTGAATGCCATCGCAGGAATACCCTTGATCGAGAAGTATTTTCCTAATGCTGACTTCAGGGATTACTTAAGAGAAGGTACTCCGAATGGAGTATATCCTAAAGCGGATACTGATGGTGATGATTTCCTCACAGTCTCGGAACTTAAGGCTGTCAAGAAGATCAACTGTGGTGAACTTGGAATCACAAGCATTAAAGGAATCGAGTATTTCATCAATCTCGAGCTCCTCTGGGGCGGTATGAGCGATATACCGAGTTACGACCTGTCCAGAAATGTCAATCTGACCGAACTTCACCTCGGAAGCAACAACGTTGTGGAGAAATTGGATCTTTCAAAGAATACGAAGCTTAAGAAACTGGATTGTACAGAGATGCCGGCACTTAAAAAGGTCAAGCTCGGCAAGATGCCCGATCTTGAGATAGCCGAATTCTATGAAACTGCTATTACTTCGCTCGATGTAACCGGGTGTCCCAACATCAAGAAGGCTGTTATGGAAGGCGAATCAAATGTATATGTGAACTGCAAAGAATATACTTACAATGACGGTCAGTATTATCTGTCGGTTCCGGTAGATTGCGGGATAGGCATTCCGATCGATGAAGAACATTTTCCGGATAGCAGTTTCCGGGAACTCTTGTTCTTAAATTATGACGATAATGATTTCTTCTTTTCTATTGAAGAACTTGACAGGATGACAGAGTTGCGTGTATTTGAAGACGTGGATTACAGCAACATATCCGATATCTCGGGCATAGAGTATTTCCCTCTTAAGAAGCTGGTTTGTTCGAAACTGCACCTTAATAATCTGGATCTGTCCAAGAATCCCGATCTGATTGAGTTGGATTGTTCATGGAACCCTTTATTGACTTCTCTGGATGTAACTAAAAATACTAAGTTGGAGAAACTGATCTGTAGTTATACCGCTATATCAGGGCTTGATGTCAGCAAGAATAAAGATCTGACATGGCTTGAGTGTCAGTGCAAATATCTTCTTAACATCGATATTTCTGACTGTCCCAATATAGCAAAAGCGTATAAAGAGGATCAGTATCCTGGTTCAGGCGTTAGCCCATCAGATGAAGATATATTCTATTTGATTTATGGTGAACATACTATCTACGATAGCGATAATTCCTACTACTACTTCTCCTTCAACGAAGAAGCTAAGATAATATACAAAAAAGCGACTCCTTCTCCGACAAGTGAACCTACTAAGGCTCCCACTGCCACACCTACAAAGGCAGCAACGCCTACGGCCACCAAGGCCCCTACTGCTACACCCACAAAGGCTCCTGTAAAGGCTCTGGTGTCGATCAGCCTCAACAAGACTACCGCTACGATCAAGTCCGGCGGTAAGCTGCAGCTTAAGGCTACCGTAAAAGGAACTACAAAGGCAGTTACCTGGAAGTCTTCCAACACAAAGGTCGCAACAGTCGATCAGAAGGGTCTTGTTACCGGCAAGCAGGCAGGAGTTGCCCTTATCACGGCTTCCGTTGCAGGAAAGAGCGCCACCTGCAAGGTCACGGTCCTCTATAAGGACGTATCCGACAAGAACGATTTCTGGTTCAAGCCTACAAACTACCTTACTGAGAAGGGCATCGTAAAGGGATACGATGGCCAGACAAAGTTCAAGCCTGATGCTGAATGTACCCGTGCCCAGATGGTAACATTCCTCTGGAGACTTGCAGGTGAACCCAAGCCGAAGAGCAATAGCTGTGATTTCAAGGATGTCAAGAAGGATGCTTACTACTATAAGCCCGTTCTCTGGGCAGTCGGCAAGGGCATCACGACCGGTACGTCCAAGACGAAGTTCAGCCCTTCCGCGGTATGCACCAGGGCCCAGACGGTAACATTCCTCTGGAGGATGGCAGGAAAGCCCACGGTCAAGGGTGCTACCAATCCCTTCAAGGATGTGAAGAAGACGGATTACTTCTACAAGGCCGTCATCTGGGCATCCGGCAAGAATATCGTCGCAGGCTATAAGGGCGGAACCTTTAAGCCTCAGGGCAAGTGCCTGAGACGCCAGATGGTTACATTCCTCTATAAGTACGACGTGAACGTGAAGACCGTAAAGAAGTAAGAAAACGGGCTTAAACGCTTAGGTAGACAGCTTATACGGGGCTGCATCCGGTTTGGGTGCAGCCCTTGTTTTTACCCTTGATATGCTCCGTCTGCTTGTAAAAAGTGTCTTGTAAAAGAGGAATTTGGCTCCGGGGACTTGTTAAAGTTGTTGTTTCCCCTTTCGTATATATATATTATAATATCATTTGGGAAAATCTTTCCTTAACACTCTTAGGGACGACAAGGAGAAAAATATGCAGGCGATAATTTTAGCGGCAGGAATGGGCAAGAGACTTGGTGAACTGACTCACAACAATACCAAGTGCATGGTCAAGGTCAATGGAGTTGCTTTAATAGACAGGATGCTCCACCAGATCGAGAAAAAGCGCTTTTCGAGAATAATCATCGTTGTCGGTTACGAAGGACAGAAACTCATCGACTATGTTGAGACCCTGGGGATCCAGACCCCCATCACCTTTATCAATAATCCGATCTACGATAAGACCAACAATATATATTCACTTGCCCTTGCCAAAGAGTGGCTCCTTAAGGACGACACGATCCTCTTTGAATCAGATCTCATTTTCGAGGATGCCGTTCTGGATGCTCTTCTTGATGATCCCCGCAAGACACTTGCCCTTGTTGACAAGTACGAGTCCTGGATGGACGGTACATGTGTAAAGCTCGGTGAGGATGATACGATCGAGGCTTTCGTTCCCGGCAAGAAATTCAAGTTTAACGAGATCAAGGAATATTACAAGACAGTCAACCTCTACAAGTTCAGCAAAGAGTTCTCTGAGACGCACTATGTTCCTTTCCTGGATGCATATCAGGCAGCTTTAGGTGAGAATGAGTACTACGAGCAGGTCCTCCGTGTTATCACGATGCTTGACGAATCCGTAATCAGAGCCAAGAGGCTTTCGGGTCAGAAATGGTATGAGATCGACGATATCCAGGATCTTGATATTGCAGAATCCATCTTTACTCCTGATGATGATGAGAGAGTATTGCTCCTCCAGCACAGATTCGGCGGATTCTGGCGTTATCCTAAGCTCCTTGATTTCTGCTACCTGGTAAATCCCTACTTCCCATCGAAAAGAATGAAGGATGAACTCCGGGCAAACTTTGACACATTGCTCACGGAATATCCTTCCGGAATGAGAGTCAACAGTCTTCTGGCAGCAAAGAACTTTGGTGTTCACCAGGAAAACATCCTTGTAGGCAACGGCGCAGCTGAGCTCATCAAGTGCCTTATGGAGAGCTTTGAAGGTACAGTCGGATTCATCCGCCCGACGTTCGAAGAGTATCCGAACCGTTATGACAGACTCCATTCTATCGATTTTGTTCCTGACAACAAAGACTTCTCATATACAGCCGATGATGTCATGGAATTCTTTGGCGACAAAGATATCCAGAGCCTCATCATCATTAATCCTGATAACCCGAGCGGTAACTATATAGCCAAGCCTGACCTGCTCCGCCTTATTGACTGGAGCCGCGAGAAAGGCATCAAGCTCGTTATAGACGAGTCATTTGTCGATTTTGCGGATGCTGAGGACAGCACACTCTTTGAGCAGGATATCATTGCTGCTAATCCACATCTGTTTGTTATGAAGAGTATTTCCAAATCCTATGGTGTTCCCGGTCTCCGTCTCGGTGTGTTGGCTTCCGGTGACGTTGACTGTATCGCCAAGATGAAGAAGGATGTTGCGATCTGGAATATCAACTCTTTCGGTGAGTTCTACATGCAGATCGAAGAGAAGTACAAGAAGGACTATAAGGAAGCCCTGAAGGTGATCCGTGCGGAGAGAGTAAGGTTCCAGCACAAGTTATCTCAGGTTAAGGGTATCAGGGTTATCCCTTCTCAGGCGAACTACGTTATGGTCGAGGTTGAGCAGGGGATATCCCCCAAGGATCTGCTCAAGATCCTTCTGGTAAAGTACAA
>JAGAAI010000048.1 GCA_017615325.1 Clostridiales bacterium
AGCATTTCCCAGATCCTTACTCGAGACCGATGTTTTTGAACAACCGAAAGCGCATACTGCAACGGCCGTGATGAGCACACCCGCAACTGATCTTTTGATGATATTCGTATTCTTCATAAATCTATCCCTCCCTTGACTGTTGATTTTCCTGTCTAATGATTAACCTCAGATATTAAGATTATATCATTCTGACAATCGCTACTTCTGTTATATTTATTTTCAACCGATCATCTTAAAGTACTGAAGTGCAGCAACAATCGCCTTCTCCTTTTCTGGCGTGCAATTAGGCTGCTTTGAATTTTCTGATTTAGGAAGATTGTAGTTCTCTCTTTCGATAATTCCATATTTACGCTTAACCTGAGCGATATTAAGATTAGAAACTTGCAATCCGGTCTTTTCATATACATGTTTCTTTATCTTGTTATACGATGCATTGCCGTGAGCAGCTGAAAGATCCATATCCTCAACTGAAAACTCAACTTGAACCTTTCCAGCAGATATGTCAATTCCCTTGGAAAGAACGACTATCGTCTCCACTGACTCTGTCCAGGGGAACATGTCAACGACCGTGAATTCTTTTGCATCATAACCATTCTTTGAGAACCTTTTGATATCATCTGCAAGAGTCCTCGGGTCACAGGAAATATATACTATCCTGTCAGGCGCCATCTCCTTACAGGCCTTAATAAACTTCAATGTCGTTCCGGATCTCGGGGGATCCAAGACGACCACGTCAAAATGTCTGCCTTCTGCTGCAAGATCCATCATGTAATCCGTCGCATCGGCGCACACAAATGAGGCATTGGTAAAACCGTTGGAAGATGCATTTTTCTTTGCCTCCTGAACGGAGTGCCTGTTCACCTCGACTCCGGTAACGTTGGATGCGATCTTCGCGAAAGACAAGGTGGTCGTTCCTATCCCGCAGTAGGCATCAAGTATGGAATCCTCGGGACCGATCCTGCCCATCCTTATAGCCGTGGAATAGAGTTTCTCTGCCTGCGCGCGGTTGATCTGGTAGAAGGTATCAGGGCCTATGCGGAACTTCATTCCGAGAAGAGTGTCTGTGATAAAACCTTTGCCGTATTCGATACGGCTCTCCCTGCCTAAGATCATGGAATCCGATCTGGTATTGATGTTGGTAATTACCGTGGTGATCTCGGGGTGCTTTCTTAAAAGGCTGTTGATGAAAGCCTTCTTTGACTTAAGGTAGTCCGTGCCCATGACGAGAACGACCATGATCTGGCCCGTTCCGTCGGCAGTCCTTACGAGGATCCTCCGAAGCTGCCCTGTACCCTTCTTCTCGTTGTAGATCTTTACACCGAACTTTCCTGCGAGATCGGCACAGTCTCTTATTATCTTCGAAGCTTTGCTGTTCTCGATCTTACAGTCATCCGTCTTGATTATCCGGTGGCTTCCCTGCTCGTAGGGACCGCAGACTACACTGCCGGAAGATAGGATGTCAAATCCCGAATGGACCTTGTTGCGGTAGTAGAAAGGCTTCTCGCAGAGGACCATCGGATGGGCCTTGATACCGGACGGCAGGAGTTTCCTGACCATCTCGAACTTACGGATCGACTCGTCAAGATATTCCCCGCCGGAATCAACGCAGCCGCCGCACCTTGCTTTATAGGGGCAGTCGTTGACCGAATGAAGGATTGACTGACTTATGCCTCTTACTTCGATCGAAGGATTCATGACTTCATTCTGATAGCGTTTTCTGTCGTGTATTTTAGGAGTATCGATGTGGTGACCGCTCCGACGCCTCCTGGGACCGGGGTGATGGCATCTACGATCTTGGAAACGTCTTCATATACGGCATCACCAACGAGATTGCCACAATCGTCAACGTTCATGCCGACGTCTATTACGACCTGGCCTTCCCTTACATAATCGGCAGTCATCATGCCGGCGCGGCCCACTGCTGCAACAACGATATCCGCATTGCGGCAGATGCCTTCGGTATCAGGGGTCTTGCGGTGGCAATTTGTAACCGTTGCATCACGGTTCATAAGAAGAAGGCCCACGGGTTTACCGATAACAAGGCTTCTTCCGATTACTGCAGCCCTCTTGCCTGAGATCTCTATACCGTAGTGGTCTAATATCTCTATTACGGCAGCTGCAGTACAGGGAGCATAAGCATCCTTCTTGCCTTCAAGGATACCCGTCATATGGGCCGGGTTCATGAGATCCACATCCTTGCCGGGATCTATCGTGTTCTTTATGTGATCAAGGGAGAGTGTCTTCGGTATAGGTCTCATTACCAGGATCGCATTGATCTTTGGGTCTTCATTTAATTCATCGAATGCCTTATCGAGGTCTTCCTGGCTCACATCTTCAGGAACTTCTCTTACCGTGACCCTGGCTCCCGCATTATCAAACCTTCTTATGATGCCTCTTTCATAGGCAAGATCGTCGGGTTTTTGCCCCACTCTCAATATGGCAAGAACAGGCGTTACGCCGGATTCAGCCATCCTTGCGATGCTTTCCTTATCAAGTCTGTCGGCTACGGGCTTCCCTCTAAGTTCCGTCATGCTTTGAGATCTCCTTTTATCCTGTCGTATACTTTGTCACAATCTGCGCAGATGCCTGATACAAGAGCCCTGGTATCCTCATTCAGCTTCTCCGCATATTCGCGGTCTGTCATGAGTTTGGTGTTGATGTAAATGTTCATGGCGGCACCCTTGGCCGTAGCGGAACACAGGGCTGCCGCAACTCCGACATCGCTTATGGCGAGCCTTGATCCGATATCGGCAAGCCTTACGACGATGTCCCTTATCTCACCTGCAGTCTCAATGATCTTATAAGGGGCTGATGCCGCATTGATAAGGGCCTTTTCGAGGATCTGATCGCGGTCAGGGGCGTCCTTTGGGATCCCGTAAGCCTCTGCCAGAGGCGCGAAAGCCCTGGCATCTTCTTCTATCAGGTCTTCCATCTGGCTGCAAAGAACCTTGGTATCCTCGAGGATCTTGTCTATCTCGTCCTGGTATTCCGCGTATTTCTTTTTGCCCGTCGTAAGATGGGCAACCATCCCGCAAAGAGCGGAAGACAGGGCGCCTGCCAGCGCCGAAGCTCCGCCGCCGCCCGGTGTGGGGGCCGGAGAATTAAGATTATCTACGAATTCGGTTATCTTCTGATCCTTCATGTAATCACTCCCGGTGGTTTTCTTTTAGCACACGACTATTTTACTCGCAAAAGGCCGCCTTTTCACATTTATTTTGAGCATATGATAAAATATGCCTATTATTTATCGAAAAGAGGTATCTTCTAATATGTGCGGAATAGTAGGTTACTGCGGTAAGGAACAGGCAGCTCCTATCCTGCTCGAAGGTTTGAGCAAGCTTGAGTACAGAGGCTATGACTCCGCTGGTCTCGCCGTAAGATGCGGCAAAGATAATCCTGAGATAGTAAAGGCCAAGGGCCGCCTTCACATACTCGCCGAGAAGACCAATTTCGGCAAGAGCATGAAGGGAACCTGCGGCATCGGACATACCAGATGGGCAACACACGGTGAACCCTCCGAAGAGAATGCCCACCCCCATGCAACAGACGATTTCAATGTAGTCGGCGTTCATAACGGCATCATCGAGAACTATAAGGAACTTAAGGACAAGCTCATCCGTAAGGGCTATAAGTTCTACTCCGATACAGACACGGAAGTCGCCATCAAGACTATCGATTACTACTACAAGAAGTATACCGGTGATCCGATCGAAGCACTGGCCAAGACCATGGTCCGTGTAAGAGGGTCTTATGCTCTGGCAGTCATGTTCGGAGACTGCCCCGATAAGGTTTACGTTGCAAGGAAGGACAGCCCCCTTGTAATAGGAGTTACCGAGGAAGCTTCTTTCTGTGCATCCGACGTTCCCGCTATCTTGGAGCACACAAGAAACATCTACTATATCAACGATCTCGAGATGGCTGAGCTCTCCTCCGAAGGCACAGTCTTCTATAACCTCGACGGTGATACGGTCGCCAAGGAACCCGTCCTTATCGACTGGGATACCACGGCAGCTGAAAGAGGCGGCTACGAGCACTTCATGATTAAGGAGATCCACGAGCAGCCCAAGGCAGTCGCAGATACACTGGCTTCCCTCATCGCAAAGACGGAAGACGGCAAGTACCTGATCGACCTGTCCGAGTCTTCCCTTACTGATGATTTCCTCAAGGACATCAACAACATCTATATCGTTGCATGCGGATCCACCTACCACGCAGGTGTTGCGGCACAGTATGTCATAGAACAGCTCACGGGTATCCCCGTAAGGTGTGAACTCGCATCCGAATTCAGATACAGGGAACTTCCCTTCTGCGGCAACTCCCTCGTTATAGCAGTAAGCCAGTCGGGTGAGACAGCTGACACCCTGGCAGCCTTGAGACTTGCAAAAGAAGCAGGGGTCAAGACATTGGGTATCGTCAACGTTGTAGGATCTTCCATCGCAAGAGAAGCCGATACTGTCCTTTACACTGTCGCAGGTCCCGAGATCGCGGTTGCCACGACCAAGGCATACAGTTCGCAGCTCATAATCCTTTACATCCTTGCTATCAAACTGGCACTCGTTAAGAACAAGATCGATTGCGATCGTTCCACGCATCTTATCGATGAACTCTTCTCGATCCCCGATAAGATCCGCCAGATCCTGGACGATAAAGAGAGACTCCAGTGGTTTGCCTCCAAGGTCGCAGCCCAGAAGGACGTATTCTTCATAGGCCGCGGCATCGACTATGCAGTCTGCCTCGAAGGCAGCCTCAAGTTAAAGGAGATCTCCTATATCCACAGCGAAGCTTATGCCGCGGGAGAATTAAAACACGGAACGATCAGTCTTATCGAAGACGGTCTCCTCGTCATGTCAGTCCTGACACAGAGCCAGCTCTTTGAGAAGACCCTGTCCAACCTGGTTGAGGTAAAGAGCCGTGGCGCATATACCATGGCCCTGACTACATTCGGCAATTACAGCATCGAGGATACGGCTAACTTCGTAACATATGTACCAAGGATAGACGATCTTTTCGCAGCATCACTTGCGATCGTTCCCCTGCAGCTCTTAAGCTACTATGTATCAGTCGCAAGAGGTCTTGATGTTGATAAGCCCCGTAATCTCGCCAAGAGCGTTACAGTAGAGTAAGTCTTGATATGTCAATGGATCCGGAAGAATTATTCTTAACCATAGACAAACTGGAAGATTTTGCCTGCCTTCGTATCACATGGTCGGAACTTTGCGGCAACATACCGCCCATGACCGATATGAATGTCACATGCGAAGCTCCTTATCCCATGACTTTGGAGGATCTCTCCGAAGCCCTGGAAAATGCGTCTTCCCTGCCACCTGCCCAGTTCCTTCTCGACTGGTGGATCCCTCTTGGCAAGCATTTCTACGAGGCTCTTTGTCTCAACGAGATAATGGTCCCCGTATTCGACGAACTGGCAGATGCTTCAGAACCCGACCTTCCGCTGACAGCAGAGGATTTGATGTTCTGGATATTCGTCATCATCGCAAGGGAAGCCGACATGATAATCGAAGACTTCTTCAAATCCAACGGCAGGGACACAGTGCTCGTCGATAACACGACAAATGATCTCTTCAACATAGACGGGTTGCTGACCCAGATCAATTATTTCGAAGAAGACGAAGAGGACGAACTCCCCCTGACCGAAAGGCATTTCATTCCCGAGATCAAAGAGGGCTTCATAGTCCACAGGGATAACCAGCTCGTCATATCAGACCTTACCAAGGAGAATAAGCTCCTCTTCCGCCGCTTTGCCGATGAACTTGCAGAGAGCGGCAACTTCGTTGCGATCAAGCTCAAGGCCTATGCTTATTTTTCCGGCAATCCCATATACGGCCAGAACTATGCCAAAGCCGAAGCCCTGCTTAAGAGACTCCTCGTTGAGTTCAATTTCGGTTATGCGGCAAACACATTGGGCTATATCTACTTTGACGGCAAGATCGACGGGGTGCCCGATTACGAGAAAGCATATTTCTATTTCTCGGCCGCGACCCTCTTCGATATCGCGGAATCCCGGTTCAAACTGGCTGAGATGTATATGAAGGGCCTTTATATATCCCGGGATACGGACATGGCATATAACCTTATCAACAACCTCTATAACGACGAGAGGTTCCGCTTCGAGAAAGGCAACATCTCCAACTATTTCCCTGAGACTGCATACAGGATGGCCATGTTCTTCCTGTCAGGCAAGGACTCGATCCCGAGATCAGAATCAGTAAACATATACGGGATCGCATATAAGTATCTTCTTGAAGCAAGATGTGCCGCCCTGATAAGAGCAGGACAGAACCGCCGTCCGGGTGACGATGCCCTTTTAGCTGACATCGACAGGGCGATCAAGATCGCAAGCGAAAACATCCCTCCCCTCTTAGGAGATACGTATGTTACCCAGGCGGCAAACCTCATAATCGAATTCATAAGATCCCACAGCAACTGTCTTTATAAACTCCACATAAAAGAGTTCAAGAAAATGTATAAGGTGACCATCACCCGCCAGTTCGAATCTCTTGATCAGGAGCATCCTGCAAGGTCCGTCATCAGCCACCCCTGGTTCGGAACCTGTGATTATTCCGATTCCATCACTTTCAAGGTCTCAAAGGAATCCGGATTCATCCATGAAGATTTCCTGAAGAAGGATATCCTCTTCAACGCCTTCAATCTTGAGGAAACCCCCGGAGATGACATGATGGAGATGATCTTCTTAAACTACGACCAAATCGTGGCGGCCTTTTCCACCAAAGACATCATCCTTATAAGGCCTTAATATCCTGTAATCTATTCTTAACACAATATATTGTGGTTTGTAATTGACTTTAACCCCTATATATTGTTATCCTCAACAGCAATAAAAGATCTTTTCGCACCGATACTAAAACGGGGCGGATATTTCCATAAGCAATGCGCAGAAGACCTGCACAAAATTTTTCTGATATTTTTGTTAACTGAAACAAACATACAAAACGGGGTAAATTAAGAGACTGATTTATTAGATAAGATTGATACAATTATTGAAGTTTGCAAAGGGGGCGTGACATATGAAGATCATCAAGCGCAACAAATCCGAAGTAGAATTCGACCAGAGTAAGATCACACAAGCAGTCACAGCAGCCAACAATGCAGCCCGCGAGAGCGAGCGCATGACTCCCAAGCAGATCGAGAGGATCTCCGACTCAGTAACAAAGCAGTGCGAGAACATGGGCCGCGCCCTCTCCGTAGAAGAGATCCAGGACCTTGTAGAGAAGCAGATAATGGCTCACGGAGCATACGAAGTTGCCAAGCTCTACATCACCTACCGTTATACAAGGACTCTTATCCGCAGATCCAACACAACAGACGATACGATCCTGTCCCTGATCGACAGCAACAACGAAGAGATCAAACAGGAGAATTCCAATAAGAACCCTGCCGTCAATTCCGTCCAGCGCGACTATATGGCAGGCGAGGTCAGCAAGGATCTGACCCAGAGGATGCTCCTTCCCCAGGATGTCGTAGAAGCCCACAACAACGGACTGATCCACTTCCACGACAGCGACTACTTCGCCCAGCATATGCATAACTGCGATCTCGTCAACCTTGAGGACATGCTCCAGAACGGCACGGTCATATCAGGCACCATGATCGAGAAGCCTCATTCCTTCTCAACGGCTTGCAACATCGCAACCCAGATCATTGCCCAGGTCGCATCCAACCAGTACGGCGGCCAGTCGATATCCCTGACCCACCTTGCACCTTTCGTAAATGTCAGCCGTATCAGGATCGAGAAGTTCGTAAGGGAAGAACTCGAGTCCATCGGCGCGACCCTTACAGATGAGCAGATCAGCACTATAACCGAGACCAGGCTCAAGGAAGAGATCCAGAGAGGCGTCCAGACGATCCAGTATCAGGTCGTAACGCTCATGACCACCAACGGACAGGCTCCTTTCGTTACGGTATTCATGTATCTTAACGAGGCAGAAGATCCCGCCTTAAAGCATGACCTCGCCATGATCATCGAGGAAGTATTGAATCAGAGGATCCAGGGAGTTAAGAACGAATCCGGTGTCTATGTGACACCTGCTTTCCCCAAGCTCATATATGTCCTTGAAGAAGACAACGTCAACGAGGGTACACCTTACTACTATCTGACTGAACTCGCAGCCAGGTGCACCGCCAAGAGGATGGTCCCTGACTATATCTCCGAGAAGATGATGTTAAAGCTCAAGATCGACAAGAACGGTGACGGCCACTGCTACACATGCATGGGCTGCAGATCCTTCCTCACTCCCTATGTGGATGAGAAGGGACAGCCCAAGTACTACGGCAGGTTCAACCAGGGTGTCGTAACCATAAACCTCGTTGATGTCGCATGTACCGCATGTGAGAACAACGGCGAAGGAGGCAGCAAGGAAGACCGTTTCTGGAAAGTCTTGGACGACAGACTCGCTCTCTGCCACAAGGCCCTCCGCGCCCGCCACGAGAGACTCCTCGGAACAAGATCCGATGCAGCTCCCATCCTCTGGCAGTACGGCGCTCTGGCAAGGCTCAAGAAGGGCGAAGTCATCGACAAGCTCCTCTACGGCGGCTACTCCACCCTCTCCCTGGGATACGCAGGCCTTTGGGAATGCGTTATGGAAGTCACAGGCAAGAAGCTCACCGAACAGGAAGGCGCAGAGTTTGGTCTCAAGGTAATGAAGAGATTAAACGATGCCTGCAAGGAATGGAAGGCAGCAGAGAATATCGACTACTCGATCTACGGCACACCTCTCGAGTCAACAACTTATAAATTCGCCAAGGCTCTGCAGAGAAGGTTCGGCATTATCCCGGGCGTAACGGATAAGAACTACATCACCAACAGTTACCATGTACATGTAACCGAGCAGATCGATGCATTCTCAAAGTTAGCGCTTGAGTCCGAATTCCAGGCCCTGTCTCCCGGAGGCGCCATCTCCTATGTGGAAGTTCCCGACATGCAGGGCAACATCCCGGCCGTAATGGACGTCATAAAGTTCATCTACGACCACATCATGTACGCCGAACTCAATACCAAGTCAGACTATTGCCAGGTATGCGGATTCGACGGGGAGATCCAGATCGTTGAAGAAAACAGCAAGCTCGTCTGGAGATGCCCCAACTGTGGCAACGAGGATCAGACCAAGTTAAATGTTGCAAGAAGAACATGCGGTTACATAGGTTCCCAGTTCTGGAACCAGGGCCGCACCCAGGAGATAAGAGACAGGGTACTGCACCTCTGATCCCCCATGAATTACGGAACGATAAAGAAGACAGATATTGCAAACGGCCCGGGTGTCCGGGTCAGTTTGTTTGTGTCAGGCTGCCGCAATCACTGCGAAGGCTGCTTCCAGCCCGAGACCTGGGATTTTAACTACGGTGATCCATTTACGCAGCAGACGGAAGATGAGATCCTTGATGCCTTGTCCCCCAGCCACATCCGCGGTCTAACCATATTAGGCGGCGACCCGATGGAACCTGAGAACCAGCCGGTCGTGTTGAATCTATTAAAAAAGATCAAGGAATCTTTTCCCGCAAAAGATGTATGGGCATTCACAGGATTTACCTGGGAACTGCTTCACGACTCCTCGTGCCGCGCAAATACAGAATATACTGAAGAACTCCTAAGTCTTATCGATGTATTAGTCGACGGTCCCTTCATCCTCGAAAAGAAAGATCTGAGGCTCCGCTTCAGAGGTTCGTCAAACCAGCGTCTGATCGATGTCAGACAGACAATTGATTCAGGAAATATCAGCCTTTGGGATGACGGAAAAAATGGCCGGTAGCGGTCATACTTTCATTATGTGATCCATTCCGTACTGAGCGATCTTATCGTCATGCGTAATAAGCAGCATATCCTCCGCTTTTGCCTGACATATCATGATACGGTCAAAAGGGTCTGCATGAATACCCTGATCAAGGTCTTTAAGCAAACTTATATGTCCGGGTCTTATTGATAATCTCTTGAATCCTGCCATAGAGCAATAAGACAAAAGCTCATCTGAACCTATCGGCATTTTCTCGGGGAACCTGTCGTGCTTGATCTCTATTTCCCAGGGGGAAACGATACTTATATAGATATCATTTGCCTCGTCACTTATGATCTTTCTGACCTTAGGAGAAAGCTTCTTGCTTCCGGAAAGTGCCCAGAGAATAATATGTGTATCAAGCAAGATCTTCATAACTCACTTCTCCGAATCCCATATCCCAGTCATCAAAATCATCCGGTACTTCAAACAGACCTTGGGCTACTCCGATCCTTTTGTTTTGAATTATCCCGGATGAATATGCTTTAACCCTTTTCTCTAGATCTTCGATCCTCTTCATATAGGAATCGTATTCTTCCACAGGAACAATGACCGCAATTGGAGAATTATTCTTCATTACCACATACTCATGTTTATTGTTGTTTACATCATTAAAGATCTTGCCGGACTTGCCCTGGCTGAATTCTGATACAGATACGATCTTATTCGTAGTCGTAAGCATTACGGTCACCTCCTCTTACAAGGATTATAGCATACTTGTTAATATTTTAACAATAATTTTAACAAGAATCTGTTGACAATAATCCTTCAGGATCTAATCTTAGTTTTGTAAGGTTGCCTTATGCGAAAAAGTATATGATGCCCAGAACATGGAGAGCTCCGCCAATGAGGACGAAGAAATGCCATACCATGTGGGAGAACTTGAATCTCTTTCCGGAGCTGAAGAAGAGCATGCCGATCGTGTAAACTATCGCGCCTGATACGATCAGCCAAAAGGTCAGGTGAGATGCCTTCTGATAGAAGACACCTATAAGGGGGAGGATAAGCCATCCCTGAAGAACAAAGAGTATGTTGGAGATAGCCGTTCCTATCTTGTTGGTCTTATAGCAGAATGCCGTAACGAAGACTCCTGCCAGAGCGATCGCAGCTTCAAGCGCGAAGATGACGGGGCCTGATATAGTCCCTAAGAAATTGATGCAGATCGGAGTATAGACTCCCAATACCGCAAAGTAACACAAGATCCTGTTGAGCTTGCTCATTACTCTCTTATGGGGGGTTCCCCTCTTCATGAAGTGATATACAGTCGAGAACAGGAGCGAGAGGAAGAACGTGATAAGGAATGCAGACATGCCCATAACGGACATGATCTTGCCCTCCTCAACTCTGTTGTAGGCTACGATCGAAGCATAAGGGATGACGCAGAGAACATAAAGAGCCATGACACCTGCGGTAATGGAATTACCTACTTCCTCGCCGAATGTCTCCTGGGTCTTCTTGATGCTGTTCTTGATTATCCTCTTGGAATTTTCGTGCCAGGACAGACGCTCGAGACCTTCTTCCAAAGGATCTCCGCTGTCTTCTGCGAACTTGCGGTCTTCACTCGACGCAAGGACTTTCTTCCAATATTTATTGTTCTTTGCCATTGATCGCTCCGATCTTCCTCATATTACCTAGTGTATTGTACAGTCTGAACCCATTATTTTCAACTTATAAGAAAGCTTAGTTTCCGGAAGACGGGGGAGGGCCGAGATTGATGACTCCGTTGTCGCCGGGGCCAAGCTGGATCACGTCTCCTGCGCCCAGTGCGGGATTGGATGCAGATTCGGGAGCTGCCATCTTCCCGGGAGGTGTACCCTGGGGAGCTTCTATGTTTTCCTTGGGCATTCCAGTAGGAGCATCAATATTGACTTTCCTAACCTTGTTGCCTTCAGGCATCTGTATGGGGCTATCGTGGGATGTAAGATTTCTCGCCCTGTCAGCCCTTGCACGGATCCTGGGATCGTTCTTGGCTTTCCTCTCAACTTCCTCAGGAGACTTAGACTTGGCAGGAGCGGATATTACGGTACCGATGACTTCAGGTTCGAACTTGGCTTCCCTTGCCTGGAACTGGGGCTTGTCCGCAGAAGACGGGGCAAGCTTCTCTGTTATGTATGCCTGCCTGCAGAATCTTGCGTACTTTACGAGAAGGGGAACCAATACGGCAACGGGCAATATCCAGCACGAAAGCTTGGATGCGGCGTTAGCCCCGATTATCTCCGAGATACCTGCAAAAGGAGCATTAACGAGATCGTACATACCACGGAAGAGATATGTTGCTCCGATCGTAACCAGGCTGTCACTATCTCCTGCTGCCTCCAGACGGGGAAGGAAGATGACCGGAAGATATGCGAGGATCCCGTAGAATGCGAGTCCGACACAGACCCAGGTCCTGCGGTAGTAGGATGTTACGATAGGAATGATGATAAGGAAGAAGACCGCGTAGAAGGCACTCAGGATTATCTCCATCAAGCTAAACGATCTCGGTATTATCTCACCATATGTGAAATAGATGGGATTCGCCCATATGAAAGCCAATGCACCGGCAACACAAGCCAGGAATACAACTGTAAAATAGTCTCTGCGCATCAGCCTCTAAAGCTCCTTCCTTAAATATTCCAAACTAATATATTTTATATCAAATCAGTCCTCACCGAAAGGTTTCTCCGGCAGCGGCCCTGAATACTTTATCTCGATCCTTACTATCTTAACACCGGGACGACCGGGGTGAAGTCTGACCGTAAGAGCCCTTGAACTGTGAGGGAATACATAGAAATTACATTTCCGGTCCTCTTCTTTGCCCTCTGTTCCGTTCCAGCTCATGACCGACACGGGAATACTCGTGATGAATACCGTGACCGGGATCTGGGCAATACGTGAAAGATCAGATATACCCGTTGCAATAAGATCATAGGTCCCGGGGATCCTTCCCGTGACACCGAATACAAGGTCCTTGCCTTCAGATGTATCATCCGTAACTTCGATAACGCAGCCGTTATCGACATCGTAGTAGTTATCGACGGTAACATCTATATCGTCTTCTGCGAAAGGACAGTCCTTATGGATGACCTTAACGCCATTCCCCATGAGCCTGTCGTAAGCAGGGGTATTCATGGTAAATTCCAGAATGTTCCGGGCGCACCTCTGGAGTTCGGATCTTGTGATCTTATCTCCCGTTCCGTTCTTAAGTTCTTCCATGACATCCGATTCGTTCAGGAATTCATTATCGACTTCATGGCAGACCATGTAGATGTCATTCTGGGATCTTGCCATAACTGAATGCTGATCCAAGGTGAACTCTTCTGTAGGCTTCCCGTCCTTACTTATCGATGCCCACCAGTCGGTCATGACGATACCTTTGAATCCCCACTGTTCCCTCAAGATCAGAGTGTTGTGCTCGTAGTTGTTGGCAGTGTACATTCCGTTTACCCTGTTATAACTCGACATGACGCTCCGGGCATGCCCTTCCCTGACCGCGATCTCGAAAGGCTTCAGGTATATCTCCCTCAAAGCCTTCTCGGATACGACCGAATCCATCAGCCTTCTGTCCTTCTCGCGGTTGTTGCAGGAGTAATGTTTTATTGTAGGTGTAACATTGTTACGCTCCATTGCCCTCACCTGGACAGAGGCCATGAGTCCTGTCAGAAGAGGGTCTTCGGAGAAGTACTCAAAGTTCCTTCCATTGAGGGGGTGCCTGTGGATATTTATGCCGGGGCCTAAGAGAGTATCGATCCTGTTGGCAAGCATCTCAAGACCCGTATATTCGAAAAGTTCCTCCACGGCTTCCAGATTGAATGTAGATGCAAGACAGGTTCCGTTCGGCAGGGCGAATGCCTTCTTACCGCTGTCGATCCTCATGCCGGAAGGGCCGTCGGAACAGCAGACTGCAGGTACGCCTTTATCGGCGATACTCTTAGCTATACCTCCGAAAGCACCCGCCGTTCCCATGGTGACCTTCATGCTTCCCATGCCTTCGCCTCTTACGATGAGGCTGAGTTCCTCATCGGAAAGCTGGGCTATGAATTCATCCATGCTCTTCCTGCCCGATTTAACATCGGCAAGCTTTATTCCCTTGTCACCTGTCTGTTCGATCTCTTCGGGTATAACCCTGTCATTAAGGTCCCTGTACTTTTCGGCCCTGACGGGGGTCTTTTCAAAGCCAGTTATCGTCATGCGGTCGAACTCTTCTATCGGAGCTGCAACCGGGTCGATCTGCTCTGTAAGATATGACTTCTCATTGAAGTAAGATCCTGCGGTGACAGCATCGTCAACCGGACCGCCTGCAATAAATTCATATTCGCCTTCTTCGAAGATCCAGCCTGTTCCCAGGCCCCCTCTGCCGTCGTCGTCGAAAGACACGATGCGGTCAAGGGGAATGTCTACTGTCAGATGCATGCTTGCCCCGGGTTCGATGATGCCTGTTTTGGAAAATCCTGCCAGAACCAGCTTAGGCTTAGTGACCTTGCCTAATGGCAGCTTCACATATATAAGGCATGCTTTCTTGCCGGGAACATTGCCCTTATTTACTACATCAAGGGATACCTCAAACCTACCTTCGGATGCCGTCAGTTTAAGATCTTCAAAAGAGAATTCAGTATAAGACAGACCTGATCCAAAAGGATATAAGACCTTATCTTTGGCGAAGGTCTCAAAGTATCTGTAACCTACGAAGATATCTTCCTTGTAGTAATCCTTAAGACCGGTCTTGCCGAAGTTGGCATCTGAAGGATAGTCACTTATCTCTTTTGCAATGGTGTCGGTAAGACATCCGGAAGGGTTTACTTTTCCTGTGAGGACTTCTGCTGCCGCCTCTCCTCCGACCATGCCGCCCTGCCAGACGTAGAGTACGGCAGACGGCTTATAGTCAGCGACAAAACTCATATCGATTATATTGCCTGTGTTGAGGACAACGACTGTCTTCTCGAAATGGGAAGTTACGAGTCTTAACATTTCCTTCTCTTTGGCCGCCAGATAGTAGGAACCTTCCATGGCGGTATTATCGCGATCCTCACCTGCAGTCCTTGCGATGACTATAAGGGCAAGATCGTTTCTTTCTGAAGCTTCCTTTACGACCGTATCTTCCAGGGGCATCTCTTCCATGGACCAGGCTTCCCTGCCCCAACCCATGTTTCCGTGATCCTCGTGTTCCGAATCCCATTTGTCGTAGATCGAAGCAAGCTCCTTATCGATGATGACTTTGCCGGAACCTATTAGTCCTTCTCTTATGTCGGTAACGTGGCTTACATTGACCATGCCGCCGGATCCCGTGCCGGACTTGTAGTAGTGAGACTGGGCTCTGCCGAACATGGCAACACGGCAGCCGTCAGGTAAGGGAAGGACTCCATTGTTTTCTAAGAGTACGATGCCTTCTGCAGCGCACTTCAAAGCAGCATTTTTGTATCCTGTCCAATCAAGCACTTTCTCCATCATATGAAAGTCCTCCCGTATTCTTTACAAAACATACTCCCTGGGATCTGCTTTGGTATATCTTATGATCTCTTCCATCCTCTCGCGTTCCTTGAAAGATACGAGACTATATGCGCTTCCTGTCTTGCCTGCCCTTGCCGTTCTTCCTATCCTGTGAAGATAAAGTTCGTTCTCGTTAGGGATGTCGTAATTAAACACGGCTTCTATATCATCGACATCGATGCCTCTTGCAGCCACATCCGTCGCGACCAGGACATCTGTCTTGCCGGTCCTGTATGAATCCATGACACGGTTTCTCCTGCCCTGGCTTATGTCACCATGGAGGATTCCTGTCCTGATCCCGGCTGCTGAAAGTTTTGCCCCTACCTTGGATGTCTGATCCTTGGTATTGCAGAAGACTATGCACTTGCGGTAGTCCTCCTTTGCGATGATCCTTATGACTGTCGCCGTCTTATCCTTATCGGGACATAAGATCATGTACTCGTCTATATCAGGGTGGTCTTCAGCTTTTGGCATAACATCGATCGTTGCTGCACCCTCCATGAACTGCCAGGTGATATCCTGGATCTCACGGGGCATCGTCGCAGAGAAGAGGGCCATCTGCTTGTCACGTGGAGTTATCTCGATTATGCGCTTAACGTCTCTTATGAATCCCATCTTGAGCATCTCATCTGCTTCGTCGAGAACGAGTGTATAGATGCATGAGATATCTATCATCTTGCGGTTGACCATATCGAGGAGCCTCCCCGGAGTCGCGACAACGATCTGCGGGTTCTTTTTTATCCTCTCCTGCTGGGTGCGCATGTTCTGACCGCCTATAATCGATACGACCTTGACGCCGGGAATGAATTTTGCCAGGAGTTTTATCTCGCTCGTGATCTGCAATGCGAGTTCTCTTGTCGGAGCTAATATAAGGGCCTGGATATAGTCTTCCTTCATGTTAAGGTATTCCAGGATCGGTATCGCGAAAGCAAAGGTCTTTCCGGTTCCGGTCGGAGCCTTTGCGATCACGCTGATGTTGTCCATAAGATAAGGTATTGCCTCGCGCTGAACGGTAGTGGGTCTTGTCATCCCCATCTTCTTCAAAGACTTCTGGATCTCATCTGACAGATCCATATCACCGAAAAGCATAATCTCTTCTTTATCCATTGATCTACTCTGTTTGCTTTCTTTTGCGTATTGCTATAATTATTACAAGAAAATATATTATACACAAGGAGCACATACATGGCAAAACGCGTATTCCTTATAATCCTCGACAGCTTAGGGTGCGGCAATGCCCCGGATGCATCTTCTTTCGGCGATGAAGGGAGCAACACACTGGCAGCGGTCCTGTCGGCTTCAGACAGACCCTTCCCGAATCTTTCCCGCATGGGACTTTTTGATATGGACGGCAACGATGATCCGCGCATCCTGGATTATCTTTCCAAAGATACCCTGAAAGACCGCCCCTGCCCAATAGGAACATACGGCAGGATGCGTGAGGAATCCAGAGGCGGCAAGGACTCGACGATAGGCCACTGGGAATTGGCGGGAGTCGTATCGGAAGAGCCCCAGCCCACCTATCCTGAAGGCTTCCCTTCTTACATTGTTGATAAGCTCAAGGAGATCTCCGGAAGAGGAGTGCTATGCAACCTCCCTTATAGCGGAACAAAGGCTATCGAAGACTATGGAGACGCACACGTATCAACAGGTGATCTGATACTCTATACTTCGGCTGATTCCGTTCTTCAGATCGCAGCGCACGAGGAAGTCGTCCCCTTGGAAGAACTCTACCGGATCTGCCGTGAGATGAGATCCTTCATGACAGGCAAGGATGCCGTAGGCAGAATAATCGCCCGTCCGTTTGTGGGAACTTCAGGCAGCTTCACGAGAACAGCCAACCGCCATGACTTTGCCGTCGAAGCGCCTTCTTCGACCATGATGGATGTGCTCAAAGGTCAGGGTTTTGACGTCATATCCGTAGGTAAGATCTACGACCTTTTCGCAGGCCGCGGATTCACTGAGAAGAACCCTACAAAAGGCAACAGCGAAGGGATCGCAAAGATCAAAGAATACCTTAACAAAGATTTCACGGGTCTCCTTTTTGCCAACCTCGTCGACTTCGACATGCTCTACGGTCACCGCAACAACATCGAAGGCTATAACGAAGCACTCCATGAATTCGACGACGCTCTCGGGGAGATCTTATCTTCCATGAAAGAAGATGATCTGCTGATAATAACTGCCGACCACGGCTGTGATCCTTCAACGGAATCGACCGATCATTCGAGGGAGCAGGTCCCCGTCCTGATCTACGGCAAAGGCTACAGCACGCCTCATAATATCGGCAGCATATTGGGATTCAGTTATGTATCTCAGGTCACAGTAAATGCACTTATGGGATCAAGGTATGAGAAGAGATTCCCGGTGCGTGACCTAAGCCCTTCTGACCCTGACGATGTCATGACTTATGTCGATCTTACGAACCTCAAAGTCACTGCAACTGAAGATGACATCAGGTCTTTGATAGACAGGGCCATAGCATCCAAGACCAAGTCCGTCTGCATACCTCCCTGCTATGTAAGGTTCGCATCGGATTACGCCAAGGGCGCCATGCCGATATGCACGGTAATAGGATTCCCCAACGGCTACAACACGACAGCAGTCAAAGTAATCGAAGCAAAGGATGCAATAGATAACGGGGCCTGTGAGATCGACATGGTTATAAATGTCGCTTTCGTAAAAGCGGGAAAGATGAAAGAAGTCGAAGACGAAGTTACGGCGATAGCAAATGCCGTTCATGAGAAAGGCGCGATCTTGAAGGTCATCATAGAAGCATGCCTTCTGACCGAAGAAGAAAAGATCGCCTTATGCGGGATCGTCGAGCGCAGCGGCGCTGAATACATCAAGACATCAACGGGCTTTTCCACGGGCGGCGCGACGGTCGAAGACGTTGCTCTCATGAGGGCAAATCTTTCTGACCAGGTCAGGATCAAAGCTGCCGGCGGAATAAGGTCACCTGAAGCTGCCCGCGCCATGATCGATGCGGGTGCAACAAGGATAGGTGCTTCCGGATTATAAGTCTTAAGTTCTCGGCAGAGTGGAACCGCCGTAAGGCATTACAAGGACCTTACCGTCAGGGATATCTTCCATAGCCTTTGCGATAGCTTCCTTAACGTCGCCATAGGGCTCTAAGAACATGCTCTTAACAAAGTCAGGTTCGAAAGAAGATACCAGGAAGATCCTCGCCCTCTCGAGAACGAGAGCGATCGCAGCTGCCTTGTGGCCGCCTAAGACAAAGTCTTCTTTGATGTGACTTATCATGTCGGACGCTTTATCGTGCCCTGTCATCCACTGCTCAAAATGCTTCTCGCCCAGACCTTCCGAACACTCGGCGATCCATACGATTATGCCGCCGTCCTTAACGGCGTGCTTTGCATTATCCAGAGCCTTCTGGGCCTGATACATGTTGATGTCCTTAGGGAATCCGCCTGCGGATACGACAACGATATCAGCCTTCTCGCGGAGTTTGATCGCATAGAAGGAATCAAGGAACTTGCAGCCCTCGCGGTGAGCCTTGACTGAGTCACCGGAGAAACACTTGATTATCTCTTTCTTCTCGTTAAGAACGACATTGACGATAAAATCGATACCGACGATAGCGCCTGACTCTTCAATGTCTTCTCTAACAGGATTTCCTTCAAGTCTTCCTGCACATGCCTCGGGCTGGACCATCCTGCTGTGGTTATTCTGTATGGCATCTCTTGTGGATACTCCGGGCATCAGGGCCTTGGCGCCTCCCGAGTAACCTGCGAAATAGTGGTACTCGATATTGCCGAGACAGATGACCCTGTCAGCTTCTGCAACGGGAGTAAAGATATCAACCGGTGTTCCCCTTGAAGTAACACCCATTCTCTTTACATCGTTCATGTCGGAATCGATACACTTGACCCTGTCGTAAACGGCATCACCGACAAGGGATCTTTTACGCTCTTCGGAATGTCCGCCGTGGCTTCCCAGAGCGAATACGACAGTTATATCCTTATCGTCGATTCCCGCCTTTGAAAGCTCGTCCAAAACAGGAGGCAGGACCTTATAACTGGGAATAGGTCTTGTGACATCTGATGTTACGATAACGATCTTCTCTCCCGGCTTAACTATCTCGGAAAGTCTGGGGCTGCCGATGGGTTCACTAAGACTTCTTACGACCTCTTCCATTCCGGTCAGGCCTATCTCGACTTCATTAGGTACGAGGGTGCCTAAGTATCTGTCGTCGGGTATCGTGATCTCGATCTTCTCTTTGCCGTATCCTATCAGGGTATTCATTATGTCTGCCTCCGGGATTCATTTTCTTTTCGGTTAATCATTATACACTCTTTTCGAAAATAAAGGACTGCCGCAAGACAGTCCCTGATCATCAATTTTGCGGAAGCATCAAACGGCATCTATCATGCCGATTATCTTCTTCTGTATCTCGGAAGGTTCGACACCCTTGATCACTGCCAGCTCATTATCGATACGCCTCATGGCTTCGCTTAAGGCTCTCTCATCCTGGGCATTAAGTTTTCTGCCTTCAGCTTCCAACAGTTTTCTGTGAGACATGATCAGTTCTATTAGAGCTGCTATCTCAGACCTTGTGCCGGAAGATAAGACTCTGGTGAAAGCTTCCTTTCTCCTGTTACGGTCTTCTATCCATTCCATGCCTGTAACGGGAAGGCTCTTTATGAATTCATCGGCTTCCTTCTCGGTCATTATGGGCTTGATCTTATCCGTCTGGGCAGGGTTATCCAAAGGCACGTAGATAACTGAAGTTGACTTGACAAAAAGAGGCGACAGAAAATAGTAGGTCTTAGGCGGTTCCTTAAAGAAACTCGTCTCCTTGATATCGTCTATCTTACATACACCGTTGCTGCCGTATACGATGATCTCTCCGACTCTAAAGTCCATATATCACCTCGCCGAAGCGGCCTCAAAAAAACACTTGCAAAATTACCGATTAGATATAAAATAGAAATTTGAATTTTTTGCCCGTCCACAGTTATTGTAACATCAGTCCGATCTTATTTCCAAGGGCATTTTATACAAAATAATACAGGCTGCCTCTGATCAGGAGACAGCCTGTTGCTTTAGTTGTTACGAGTTTTCCGGAATATCAGTCCTGGGGATTCTCTGCCATGTACTTTCTGATCTCTGCAACACCGGTGAACTTCTTACCGCCTGCAACAAGTGTAGGTACGGTTATGATGTCATACTGTCTTGCGAGAGCATCGTCATCGTCAGCGTAGATGGTCTCATAAGAATACTTGCCTGAGTCGAGCATTCCCTTTACAGCCTTGCAGTTAGGGCAGGCATGTGTCGTGAAGAGCAGGGGCTGGTCGTCGCCGAAGGAAGGTACATCGAGTCCCTCGTCAGCCTGGACTGTAGCGAAAGCTTCGTTTGCATCGACACCGTTGATGTTGTGCTTGCCGTGGAAGTTGGAGTTGGGGATATCGTAAACCTTACGGTCCTTGAACTCCTGAGCCTTACCGTCGTTCCAGTTCTGGATAGGACGGTAGTAACCCGTGATACGGCTGTAGCTCTCTGTGGGAGCACCGCAGTGAGGGCAGGACTTAACTTCGCCTGCGAGGTATCCGTGCGCCTGGCAGATTGAATATGTAGGAGACAGTGTGTAGTAAGGCAGTGAGTAGTTCTCTGCGATCTTACGAACGAGGGCAGCTGCTGCCTTCCAGTCAGGAAGCTTCTCGCCTAAGAAGGTGTGGAAGACCGTACCGGATGTGTAGAGTGTCTGCAGTTCGTCCTGGATGTCGAGTGCCTCGAAGATGTCTGCCGTGTAACCAACAGGGAGATGGGATGAATTGGTGTAGTAGTAAACACCGCTGTCATCGTGAGCCGTGATGATGTCGGGATATCTCTTCTTGTCGTGCTTAGCGAGTCTGTAAGCAGTAGACTCTGCAGGTGTAGCCTCGAGGTTGTAGAGATCGCCGTACTCTTCCTGATAATCGGAGAGTCTCTCTCTCATGTGGTTCAAAACGTTCTTTGCGAACTCCTGGGTCTCTTTGTGTGTAAGATCCTTGCCGATCCACTTAGCGTTGAGACCTGTCTCGTTCATGCCGACCAGACCGATCGTTGAGAAGTGGTTAGCGAAAGTTCCAAGATAGTGCTTGGTGTAAGGATAGAGACCTTCGTCGAGGAGCTTTGTGATGGTGTTACGCTTGATCTTAAGGGACCTTGCTGCGATGTCCATCATGCGGTCAAGCTTCTTGTAGAAGTCTTCCTCATCCTGTGCAAGATATGCGATCCTCGGGAGGTTGATGGTTACAACGCCAACGGAACCTGTGGACTCGCCGCTTCCGAAGAAACCGCCGCTCTTCTTACGGAGCTCTCTCAAGTCGAGACGGAGTCTGCAGCACATGGATCTTACGTCGGAAGGCTCCATGTCGGAGTTGATGTAGTTGGAGAAGTAAGGCGTACCGTACTTGGATGTCATCTCGAAGAGGAGTCTGTTGTTCTCTGTATCGGACCAGTCGAAGTCCTTTGTGATGGAATATGTAGGAATAGGATACTGGAATCCGCGGCCGTTTGCGTCACCTTCGATCATGATCTCGATGAATGCCTTGTTGACAAGGTCCATTTCCTTCTGGCAGTCCTTATACTTGAAGTCTGCTTCCTTGCCGCCGATGATGCAGTTCTGCTCTGCCAAGTCTGCAGGAACAGTCCAGTCGAGTGTTATGTTGGAGAAGGGAGCCTGGGTACCCCAACGTGACGGTGTATTAACGCCGTAGATAAAGGACTCTACGCACTTCTTGACCTGATCGTATTCAAGATTGTCAGCCTTAACGAAAGCTGCAAGGTATGTATCGAAAGAGGAGAAAGCCTGCGCACCGGCCCACTCGTTCTGCATGATGCCGAGGAAGTTGACCATCTGGTTGCAGAGTGTGGCAAGATGCTTCGGAGGAGCAGAAGTGATCTTACCTGTGATGCCGCCCAAGCCCTGCTGGATGAGCTGCTTCAATGACCAGCCTGCACAGTAACCTGTCAGCATGGAAAGATCGTGGATGTGGATGTCAGCGTTGCGGTGAGCATCTGCTATATCCTTGTCGTAGATCTCGGACAGCCAGTAGTTTGCCGTGATGGCGCCGGAGTTAGACAGGATGAGACCACCTACGGAATATGTAACAGTGGAGTTCTCCTTAACACGCCAGTCGTCGATCTTAACGTAGCTGTCAACGAGGGACTTGTAGTTTAAGAGAGCCGAATTCATGTTACGGATCTTCTCTCTCTGGTTTCTGTAAAGGATATAAGCCTTGGCTACATCCTCATAGCCCATTCTCTGAAGCGTTGTCTCAACGCTGTCCTGAATGCTCTCGACGTCGACCTTGCCGTCAATTGCCTTCTTCTCTACATCAGCAACAGCATTCATGGCCAGAAGGTCTATCATCTGGCTGTTGTATTCTCTGTTCTGGGCTATAAAAGCCTTCTCGATTGCTCCGGTGATCTTGGAAAGATCAAATTCGACTTCCTTACCGTCACGCTTAATGATCTTGTACATAGGTTTGCTCCCCTCTGTGTTTTATATTTTTTTGCAGCCGGCACAAGCTGCTGTTATCCTATTCTTCGCCTCTTATCAAGGCTTGCGGTATGACTTCTTTTGCTTCTTCCAGCATCTTCTCGAGCGTTTCTCTTGCAGGAGGGTCATACCTTAGATCCTGCTTGCCGTCCTTGCCGTTATCCGATACCAGATCTCCCGTGTCCTTGAAGGACTGGATAAAGTATCTTTCTGAATTTGCAATGAGCCCGGCGATCTCGCGGAAATCTTCTGCTCTGTGAAGCTGGTCGACCACTGTCGTTCTGAACTCATGGTCTATTCCGGACTCTTCTATGATCTTGATGCTCCTAAGTATCGGTTCTGTATCGAAATCCGGAACTCCCACCGTCATCGGGTATCTGTCGATCGTGTTCTTGATGTCCATCGCAACGTACTCCACCAGACCCTTGTCGAGTATCGACTTCAATCTGTCCGGGAAGCTTCCGTTGGTATCGAGCTTCACCTGGAGGCCCTTGTCTCTTATCTTCATGATGAATTCTTCAATGTCATCGTGGATCAGAGGCTCGCCTCCTGTTATGCACACGCCGTCTAGAAGCTTTTTTCTCTCTTCCAGATATTCGAAGAATTCCTCTTCCGGTTCCGTAGCGCCTATCGCATTGACGAGGCCCGGGTTATGGCAGAAGGGACATCTCATGTTGCATCCTACAGTAAAAACGGTAGTCGCTACTCTTCCGGGGAAATCAAGTAAAGTAACCTTCTGAAATCCTCCGATCAACATGCTACTACCTCTTTCTAATAAGTCTGCTTCCTTCAGGTTCGCGCTCATATAGGATACCATATATTGTGGTCGAGTCAACAGCAATACACAAGATATGGTAATTTGTAATATTCTTGTAACAAGGAAGATCTGCCGGCTAAAATAAGCCTTTAGCCCTTTATAGATCAATGTTTTTCGATACTGAAGAAGGGAATTGCTGTCAGGCTTCCTGCTTTGATGAACGGGACCTGACCGTAAAAAGAGTAACCAGCGTACCTATGATCTCCGCGATCAAAAGGGCCGTGATCAGCACGGCAAAAGGTATGGTCCACTCAAAGTATGGTGCCGGTATTGCCAGGATCAGATAGAGGCGGATCATGGGATCTATCACCAGATCATGTACCAGATAGAAGAAGAGAGCATCCTGTCTGCCTATCCTCTCGAGCAGGCGGCAGGGGTGACCTTCTTTATACCTCAAACAGATAACAAAGAGAGTCATCGCGAGGATCATCTTGAATATTGGAGCAAGATCCGCTCCTCCCGGCCTAAAGCACGCTGTAACGATGACCAGCAAGGCAGAGACTACTGCTGTTACTATCAGAGCGGTATTTGAAAGAGATATTTTATCTCTATATTTATTTAAGCAAAATCCCAGGAGCATGACAGGAAAAGCCGCGACTAAAGCGTTGGAACAAAGGTGGAAATCAAGGCCAACTGAGCTTACGATCATCTCTCCGGCTATACGGAGGATCATGCTTGGTATCAGAAGATAATGGATCTTATCCTGAAGGCCGAAAAGATATACCATCCAGAACATGAGATAGGCAAAAAGGAGCGATGCCATAAACCACAAAGGCTGTCCGCTTATGATCCCGAAATCTCCCGGAAAGAGCATCTGGATAAAGATCACGGGGTCGGCAAGGCTTGCCAGGTATTCATGTACATTTCCATAGATCATCCTGTCTAATACCGTATAGATAAAGCATACGAGGACTGCGATCAGAGTGATGATCAGATTCCTTGTAAACCTCTTCAATATCTTGCGGCAGGCGCTGTTCTTATCAAGACCGGGAAGGTAAAGCGCATAACCGCTTATAAGGAAAAAGAAAGTTACACCGCAGGTGCCGAATGCCGCCATAACAGATCCCACATTCCCCGGAAACCTTATATGACAGAAGCACACGGACAGGGCGGCGATCCCCTTCCAGAAGTCCAGGGTGCCGTTGCGCTTTTTCTCCGCTCTGCAGTCTTTGTTAACAGTTACTTCCGCCATATCACTTCTTCACTATCCTGTTATACTGGGGTCTTATCTCGAGTTCGCTTATGACGACTCCGTCAGGTGCCAGTATGGCATTCATGACGGCTCCCGCGACTTCATCTGCGGTAAGACAGCTTTCGCTGTCAGGAGCAAAATCGGCATTGCGGTATAGAGCCGTATCTGTAAGATCGGGACAGACGGTAACGACTCTTACCCCGTTCTTCCTCTCCTCCTCGAAAAGCGACCTGCCGAAGGACCGCAAACCCGCTTTGACGGCACCGTAGCAGGCAGCATGCGTGTTGACCCTTGTTGCCGTGACTGAAGCGATATTGACTATGATACCTTTATTCTCGCGAAGGCCGGGTAAGAACTGACGCGTAAGCAGCATGGGAAGTTCCAGATCGACTCTTACCATCTCGGATATCTCGTCTGATGTTATCTGACCATGTACTCCGTAGTATGCACATCCCGCGCAATTAACTAGGATGTCAATAGAACCGAGATCGCGCATGAGAGTAAGAGCACGGGATGTATCCGTAAGATCTATCTCCACCGTCCTGAAAGGGTAATCTGCCTCAAACTTACGGCCGAAACCTACAACATCACAGCCCTCCGACGAAAGCCTTGTGGCAATAGCCCTGCCGATCCCGGAAGAAGCTCCTGTTACAACTGCTGTCTTACCTTTTAGTTCCATATGAATATCTTCTCCCTGCCGCTATATCTGCATAGTTCTTCCGTTACAAAGCGGGTCATGTCCTCTGCCCGCTCCTTTCCATATCCTAACACACCGCCCTCGTTTTCGTAGGGATACCAGGCAACTTCCGACATGGGTCCGTTCTTCCTCATGCGCTTTATGTAATCGGCGGAGATCCTGAAAGGACCCACCGACATGTCACGGACCTTATTAAGATCGACTGCCGATGCTACACGGCCGATAAAAGTCTTATATACTGATTCAAAGTTTTCGATACGCATGATCGGATCAAAACAAAGTCTTACATTAGCTCCGGCATCTATTGCCCGGTTAACGCCTTCAAGCCTTGCATTAAGGCCGGGAGTATATTTCTCATACTTTTCTATCACTTCATCAGGAGACAGGGTAAATGCGTAGATTATATGTTCCGAACTTACAAAATCCCTGGGTGAGGATTTTGTCCTGATCTCGACCGTAAGGCCTTCCCTGTCCTTTGCATAATCTGTCCACTTGTCACAAAGGCCCGTAAGGCCGTTCAATGCCATAAGGTCAGTGTCGTATGATATGCAAAGATATAAAGGACCTTGCTTTAGCTTCTCCTCACAAGCAAGTCTGTAGTCTTCAAAGTTTACGAAGACAACGATGTTCGGTGTATCGTAGACGCCTTTGAGGAAACAGTAATCACAGTCGTAGATGCAGTTCATCACGGAATTCGTGTAGGAGAAATTCTCCATGTCAAAATCCTGGCACATGGGAGCGCCGTCGTAGATGAGACGGCCGGTGTTGCGGGCAAGTATCAGGCAGCGGTTTGCCTTCTGAACGTCGTACTGCTGACGGGATCTTGCGAAGACATCCTTATAGTGACTGACAGCTATTATCTTCGCATGGGGAAGGCGGGAGACTATCCTTTCCGTTACGGCGTCTCCCAACAGATCTTTTTCGATATAGACGCGGGCGAAGTCATTCCGTGAGCATGTCTTTGATCCGTCTTGCATAGACCGCCCCTTCCTTCTTGTTCTTCGCAGGGAGTTCGCCCTTCTCCTCAAGTTCTGTTATATAGTCTTCAACGGCCTTGATTTTCCCGGATGCCTTCGCATATCTTAAGAGATTTTTCATGTCATTGTTCATGGCTTCTGTAAGACAGAGTTTATCGCGGAGATCAGGAACAGATAAAAGTTTCTCCTGTTCGGAAGATCTTGCGGAAAGCCTTTCCAATGCGGACTTAATGGTGTCTTTATGCTTTGATATTATGCCCTTCATCATCTCATCAGCAGGGATATCCTTGCCGTGATCGGATACGATCTTTATGAAGAGCATGGAATCAGGTGAGAAGAACTTCTGGCCAGCTTCAAATATCGCTGATGCTTCCTCATCGTAGAGTTCTCCGGGCTTTGTTAGGGTCACGATGTCATCGCTCGTAAAGATATGTCCCTCATCTATGTCGCCCGGGAAAAGAGAGAGGTCGGGATAGTATTCCTTACCGCTCCTCATGTCGGTGATCTTGTTAATGAAATGGATGCTTCCTTTTGGGATGTCGTCTCCCGCGCCGCACACACCTACATTAAGGATCTTGTCGAAAGGAGATACCTTGCCGGAATCGATCAGTTTCTTAACGGAATAAAATGCATTATCGGGGCCTATGCCTGTCAAAATGCAGGTAACATTGTCCCCCATCAGACCGGAAAGAGGCTCTGCCTCACATTTCATCGCCGCAATAAACCAGATCATATCCTGCCTCCTTAATAATGTTTAATATTATACAGAACTTGAAGAGGATTGTTTCAAGTGATAAAATTACGCGAACGATTTTTCGCGCGAAAAGAGGTAACTATAATGGACAGACTCTTAACAGGATTGCAGCCTTCGGGCGCCCTTACGATCGGCAACTACTGCGGTGGTATCAGCCAGATCGTAAACTATCAGGACAAGTACGAGACCTTCCTCTTCGTACCTGACATGCATGCCATCACGGTCCCCCAGGATCCTGAAGCCCTGCACCGCAACATCATCAACGCTATCGCAATGTATATAGCATGCGGGGTCAACCCTGACCTTCCCAACATGCATATCTATATCCAGTCCGAGAACCTCTATCACGCAAACCTGTCCTGGATCTTCGAGTGCCACACGCCACACGGTGACCTCACACGTATGCACCAGTTCAAGGCAAAGTCGGCAAAGAACGAAGCCTTCACAGAAGGTCTTGTAACATATCCTGACCTAATGGCTGCAGACATCCTTCTCTACGATGCAAAATACGTTCCCACGGGCATCGACCAGAAGCAGCATGTCGAGCTCGCAAGGAATCTTGCAGACCGCTTCAACAACCGCTACGGCGAACTCTTCGTAGTGTCCGAGCCTCTGATCCCCGTGATCGGAGCTAAGATCCGCGACCTGCAGAACCCCGAGCAGAAGATGAGCAAGTCCACGGATAACCCCAAGGCATCAGTCTTCCTGTCTGACGACGAGAAGGTCATCAGAAAAAAGATCATGAGCGCAGTTACGGACTCCGACGGCAAGATCGTTTTCGATGAGGAAAACAAACCGGGTGTATCCAACCTCCTCACCATCTATTCCGCATTCTCAGGATGCACGATCGAAGACTCCGTTGCCAAGTTCGAAGGCGGCGGATACGGCGACCTCAAGAAGGCTGTTGCGGAAGTCCTCGTTGAGAAGCTCACGGCTTTCCAGGACAAGTACAACAAGATCTTAGCATCAGGCACCATAGACGAGATCCTCGATGCCGGCCGAGACTACTCTATCAAGATCGCAGCAGAAAAATACGAGCAGGTCAGAAGAGCCGTAGGATTCGGAAGGATCTGATAAATAACTTAATGTAAATAATTGAGACAGCCTCTTTTTGGTTGTTATTATGACCTTGTGCTCCAAATCTTCTTTTTCGAGTTTTTGGAGCATAAATTTGCTCAATGATCGTGCTCCAAACAGTCTCTACAGAACTTTGGGCACATAATCGTGCTCCAATTTTTTTATACAGAACATTTGGAGCACCTCGGGGAAGAAGTTGCCGAAAGATCAGATCTCAGCCTTGACTTCTTCACCCATCGCAAACATATCGTCATCCAATACTGCGAAGATGATCTCTATGTCGTAATCAGGATTGCTGTTGATGAAGTCACTGCATGCCGTCAGTGCCACCTTCCAGGCATCCCTCTTGGGATAACCATATATACCCGAGGATATAACCGGGAAGCCTATCGAATGGCAGCCGTTCTCCATCGCAACTCTGAGGGAATTCTCATAGGCGCCATAGAGCAGTTCAGGCTCATTGCGGCTGCCGCCATACCAGATCGGACCTACTGCATGGATAACATACTTTGCGGGAAGATCAAAGCCCGGAGTAATTACTGCATTGCCCGTAGGACACCCTCCGATGGCATCGCAGGCTTGTTGCATCTTATCCCAGCCTGCTTCTCTGAATATCGCGCCGCACACGCCGCTCCCGCCCTCTAATCCTGAATTGGCTGCGTTAACGATTGCATCCGTTGCAAGATCGGTTATGCTGACCTGCTTGATAGCTATCGAACTCATGCTGACACCTCCTGTGAGCACAATGCTTATATCCAGATTATACAATCGGAAAAATTAAAAAGCATGCCCGGTGAAACCTTTTGCATGCTCAATATCGTCAGTTATATTCTTCCCTTAAGAAAGTCTCTATGGCTTCATCGTATTCAGCCGGATGAACGAGACGGCTTCTCGAATGCTCACCTGACTCCATCCATGCCATGTGCTTATGAGTCGATGCGCACTTGTCGTAGAGCTTGACCGCATTCTCAGGGACGGCATACGAATCCTTGCGGCTGTGGATCATGAGGATCGGCTTGGTCATCTTATCGATCCTGAAGATCGGTCCGTCTGTGACCATGTCACCGCCTGCAATGTGCTTTTCCATCTTCGTCAGGATCCAAAGTCCTAAGCCTATGGGGCGCTTCTGTTCGACCATGTGCAGTTTGAAAGGCTCGTAGAACCTGGTATACATTCCCTCGGATACCATTCCATCCAGATATGCGGGACAGTCATCGGATGTCAGAGCATTAAGCGCAGTCGATGCGCCGATGCAGATACCGTGACAGATGACGGACTTGTTGCCGAACTTATCGTGGAGCATCTTGGACCACTCTATGATGTCACGGTACTCCTTGCAGCCGATGGCATTATACTTACCCTCCGACAGACCATGTGATCGGTTGTCGATAACGAGAACATTGTAGCCGGATCTCTCGTAGGGAGGCGCGAAGAAATAAGAATAGTTACATCCTTCCGTGCGGCCTGCGATGATGATGACGGCACGGTCAAAGCCGAGATCGAAATATTCGCCTGCGAGCTTGAAGCCGTCCGATGTAACGGATACCTCCTGCTTATACTGTACGTGAGCCTTGCCCCATTCTGCACCTTCATCGAAAAGCCTCTGATACTCGGGATCCTCCGGGAAAGAACTCTTCCTTCCCCACTTCTCGGGCTTAGTCCTAACGAGCAAAAGACGCCAGACTATCCATGCAGCCAGAGGCGGCATGGGTAAAACGAGAACTGCTATAACGATTACGATTATAAGTACTATTGTTTCCCAGCCCATATCACACTATACCTATTATCCAGTTGTAGAGTGACTGGCCGCCGTTAAATACGGCTACGTCCATGAGCGGGAGCTGCTCAGCGATCTTATCCGTCAAGAGATATTCTTCGTCGTCCGTCGTGCCTTCGCCTCTAAAGATAACGCATGTCTCCTTGTCGGCGATGTCGGGGATCTCGATGATGCCCCTGACGATCGTGTTGGCCCACTCGGATTCATAATCAGAAGCGGGACACCCTAAGATGACTTCATCATCCAAGGTTACGAATCCGTCGCCTTCAGAGAGGGTTACACGTTCGTTCTTGAATGCCTTGGATGCGCGGGTCATGGAGATACAGGACACGCCTTCGATACCCGTCTTCATCTGTTCTATACGTTTCTTAACATCTGTCTCGCTCGGATTCTCGATAGCCTTGGCAAAATAACCTTCAGCGATATTGCGTGTCTCCAGGACCACGATCTCAGGCATCTTGTCTTCGCCTATTTCTTCTGCGTAGAGCTTTACTGCCTGCAGGGCTGCAAGTGTCGTATTCTTGTTGTCAGGAAGCACGACTATGGTAGACGCATTAAGGCCCGCATATTCGTTTACGAAGTCCTGGGCGGGAACGTTCATAGAAGGACCTGCATCTATGACAGCATCACAACCAAGAGTCCTGAAGGTGCTCTTTGCGCCCTCGCCGTTTACGACAGCGACGATCGCAAGAGGCTTCTTCTCCTCTTCCTTGAGCTTTAATGTGTTGCGGTGGTTATGCATTACCTGCATGTTCTCGAGCTTAAAGGTCAGGAACTCACCGTAGGCCTGGGCAGTCTCAATGACCTTGGCAGGCTTCTTGGTGTGGATATGCACCTTGACTCTCATGTCATCCTGAATGGCAACTATGGAGTTACCGAAGTCGGACATGTCGTTGATGAACTTATTGAGCCTGAAGTTCTTAAGGTAATCCTTACCCTTCATCATCTGAAGGATGAACTCCATGCAGTAACCGTCTACGAATACGGAATTCTCGTTGAAGTGTTCGAGATCCACCATGGGAGCAGGACTGTCCGACATTCCTGCAGGAAGCTTATCCGCTTTGATCTTATGGGAACCTTCGATCTTCTCACCATAGAGGTACTTGAGCATGCCCTCAACGATATAGATATAACCGATGGCGCCGCTGTCGACGACACCTTCTTCTTTCAATACATCAAGAAGTTCAGGTGTGATCGTTAAGGTCTTTTTCATCTCAGCAAGATACATCGACAGCATGTCCTCGACCGGAGTCCTTCTGCCGATCTGGGCCCTGATGTTTTCGATGCCGAGACGGGTTACCGTGAGGATCGTTCCCTCAGTCGGCTTTACGACCGCCTTATAAGCACTCCTGTAGCCCCTTATGCAGGCGTTACGGAGCTCGGCCGCGCTGACCGTGGGACATCTGGAAAGTTCGAGATAAAGACCGCTGAAGAACTGGGAGAGGATGACTCCGGAATTGCCTCTTGCGCTGTAGAGCATACCCTTGGACAGGGACTGCAGGAAGAGATTTGCTTCGGCAGCAGGCTTGGCGGACTTAAGACCGCCTTCCAAGGTGAGCCTCATATTAGTTCCCGTATCGCCGTCCGGCACCGGGAAAACGTTCAGCATGTTTACTTCTTCTTCATGGCACCTTAAGTTCTCAAGGCCGTTCACGAACATGGCCCGCAGAACGTTGCCATCAACCCTCATCGTCTTCATCAGATATTATCCCTTCTCGAACTATCCCTTTTTATCAGCCCTCAGCAAGAGCAGCCTCGATGATAGCCTTCTCTTCCACAAGACCTTCGCTTATGGGCTTACCCATATAGAATGCACCCATGAGGCCTGTTCCGATATTTACGCCGCAAGGAGGGAATATATCGTTGATATATACTTCCTTGGGGTGGAACTTCTCTTCGATCATCTTCTTGTATTCTTCAGCCTGAGCCTGTCTCATCGTGTGAGCGATGAAGATGATCTGCTCTTCAGGATTCTCGATAGTCTCTTCCATGTACTTTAAGAGAACCTTGTAACCTGCCTTGGCGCCGCGGGCCTTACCAAGAATAGAGGTCTTGCCGGACTCGTCAACTTCACCGATGGGCTTGATGCCAGCCAGCTGCCCGAAGAAAGCCTTGGCATTGGTGATACGGCCCTTCTTTGCGAGGATGGAAAGATCGTCCATCCAGCCTGCCTGATGGTAACGGTTCTTGTTCTCTTCGATATAGTCAGCAACTTCCTGCATGGACTTGCCTTCTTCACGCTTCATGGCAGCATGGACAGCCATGAGACCGTAGCTTGTTGAATATCTTCTGGAATCCACACAGTGGATCTTGATGTCGGGATACTTCTTCATGACGGCATCAGCTGCTGCCTTGGAGAAATTGTATGTGCCGCTCATACCCTCGGAGATCGTGATGAAGAGGATGTCCTTACCCTCAGATGCGACCTTCTCAAAGTGATCGGTGAACTCTGCGACCGACGGCGGAGCTGTTGCAAAGCCGTTAGGATCCTTTCTGAGATCAGCATAGAACTGGTCTCTGGGATACTGATCCCAATCAGACTGCCACATGATCTCATTACCTGCAGGCAGCTTGATGTGTGTGGGGATTACGATGATATCGTACTTCTCACAGAAACTCTTGGGGACGTCTGATGTGGCGTCAACCATGATCGCAAAATTGTTCATTTTCTTTCCTCCCTTTTGTTTAAGCTCCTTCGTCGAAGCCGTTGTCAATAAATGATCTTACCGCAGCTTTGGTCCTGTCGGCACCATAGATATAAGTTACGGCATGCTGGCCGCCTTCGATGAACAATCTCTGATTGTCCGAAGCGCAAACCTCACTATTATAGCACGAATGTGCAATTGGAACCTTAACATCTTTGGTTCCGTGGATAAAGAGCACCGGAATGGTGGTCTTGGCTAAGCTGTCAGCCACTCTCATCCTCATGTCGATACCGATAAAGATCCTTGCAAACATAGACATAAAGGGCGTCAGGATCTTTACGATCGTATATTTTCCGACCGAAGAATCGTAGAGCATGGTGAAGGGAGATTTGAAGCCCGACTCCATTATCAAGCCTGCAACACGCGCAGGATCAAGCTTATCGGATGCGAATCCTGCGGTCGCAGCACCCATGGAAACCCCGTAAACAAAGATCTTCCCGGGCTTTTTGGCTGCTGCCCACTCGCTCCATTTAACAAGATCGTACTGTTCCCTGATCCCGAAAGTTACCCATTTGCCGCCGCTGTCGTTATGGGCGCGCTGTTCGACCATAAGGAAATTCACGCGGTCCTTTAAGTCATCACACTGCTTGGCAAAGTTGGAGTACTTGTTGGATGAGAAACCGTGCATGAATATCACGGTATCGCAGCTCCCGTTATCGAAAAAGTCCGCCACCAGGTCGAAGCCTTCTTCGCTCTTGACCGTAACCCTCTCATGGGGCATGGCCTTGATCTTGGGAATGAGATCCACATAAAGGTCCTTATACTTCTCGAAAACTGTTCCCGTTATATCCTTCGTATCGAAAGACTCACACTTGAACCTTGAGAACGTGGAATAGAAGCCCACCGCGGCAGGCCCTATAATATAGACGAGGAAGACCCCTATAAGAATGAGATTAACAACTAATACCGGATTCATCGCAAAAGTTAATTCTCGTTGGGATATACCAGGCGCTGGTCGGTGTTGAACAGCTTGGAAACGCCTCTGAACATCGTAACGATGAACCTTCCTTCATCAGTTATGGTATATGTGCCGTCGCCGTTATCAACGATAGTACCTGTGACGAGCTGCTCATCGAATCTCTTATCGAAAGCTCCGTAGTCGTTGACATACTTTGCGGTAAATACCTCTCCTATGTCATCCTTGGTGAACTTCTGATCCGAGTTCTCATCCATATAGCTCAGCATGAATACGGATACGGATCTTTCGACCGTAACGGGGATCAGGGTAAAAATGACCATATTAACGCAGCAGAAGATAACGAAGACCATGATGATGTCTCTTACAGTTATGAACTTCCAGAATTTCTTGATGACAGCCATAGCGACAGCTGCGATGATACCCGTGATTATGAGCAGGCCGATGCCTCTGTACATCAGCACCTTCATGTTAGCCAGTACGGGTGTGTGGAACAGGGCAACGAACATAGCCGTACAGACTATGTAGATAACGATATATATTCCGATAAGGCCCAGGACCTTTTTTACTTCTGTTTTATTCTTGGCGCTCATACGAACCTACCTCCTCGCTAAACCAACTATAGATTATACCATTTTCTTTATCTTTGCGTTGATATGGCGTGACGGGATCTCCAGGAGTCTTGCAAGTCCGTAGCAGAGGATAAGAGCCCAGATGAATGCCAGGACAGGGAAATGAGGGAGCCATAAGACCTTCTGGAATATACCGCTCGATATCCCGAAGAAGGCGCTGTGGATAAGCCACATGTAAAGCGAATATTTGCCGGCATCCCTTAAGACAAGGTCGACTCCGGGAACCTTGATGACATTGCGCATGGTAACAAGAGAGAAGATAAAGAGAGGAACCAGCACCGTATCCACGCAGAGGAAGAAACAGATCTTAAGATCACCTATGGCGAATTCAAAATGCCTGAAGAAGACCCTGCCGAAAAAGCACAATATCAGGAGTGCAAAAGATAAGACGAACTTTATCACGGGGGACTTGATCTTAGACATTACTGATCCGTCAATCTTTTCGAAGAGGCCATATCTTCCGACGATGTAACCTGACAAAGTGACAGGAGTCCACCAGCCGAAGTAGTAGATCATCTCTTCGGTGAATCCTGTTGCGACAGTTGCATTGACAGAATACATGATGGTAATGATGACTGCCGATAGTCCGATTGCAAGCCAGATATTCTTATCCAGCAATGGTTTTAGCAAGGGCAGCAGGATCATGATGACAGCAAAATAGAAAACATACCATCCGAATCTTACAACATCGTTCGGAAGGGCTGCCAGATCACGGATGATGTCCGTTATGCCGGGGCGGTAGCCGCTCCAGATCAATGCAGGTATAAGGAGTATCAGATAGACGATCCAGTAGACCGAATAAAGAGACAGAATCTTGGATAAAGAATATCTGATCCTGCTCTTATTGTTGAAAGCGTAGAGGTATCCGTTAAGAAATGCGAAGATCGCGACGCAGATCTTCGTAGGGAAGGCCATAAATGTGCAGAAATCTTCCATCTCGGGGAAATAGATCCCGTCGATATACCAGCCCTGATAAGTTAGTATGTGGTGGCAGAACATCATGATTATGCCGACGCCCTTGATCATATCAGTAGTGTCCTTATCAAAATAAGGTCTGCCTCTTGTCAAAGTGGTCCCTGCCATATCTCAAGATCACTCCGATATAACTTCGATCTTGTTGTAAGGAACGGATATCCCGTTTGCAGCGAGCCCCTCGAGGACCGCTCTGTTGCAGTCACGTCTTGCCTGAAGTTTGTCCTTCGCGCTGCATCTTACCGCGCACACATATTCGATCCTGGAATCAGCAAGTTCAGCAACTCCCTTATTAACGACCTCCTTTATGAGACCGCTCTTCTTCATGATCTCTATGATGTCCGCCACAGCCTTATCGGCATCGGGAAGACTGACTTCATAAGGGATCGGGATCCTGTAAAAGAGCATATCCTGCACGACTTCTATCTGTTCGATCTTTCTGTTGGCTACCGAGATGACACTGCCCGTAGCAAGGTCTTTTATCTTCGTGGTCTTAAGCCCCAAAGACAATACTTCACCTTCACGTCCTTCAAATATGACGATGTCACCGACCGAATAGTAACCGTCCGAGAGGATCGTAGTCCCGCGGATTATATCCTTGAGCCAGTCCTGGATCGCAAGACCTATTACGATCCCTGCGATACCGACACCTGCAAGAAGAGACGATACGTTTACGCCGTTGATCTGGAGAAGGACTAATATCGTAACTATGAGGATCAAGCTGCTTAAGATGTTGCGCGCAAGCTCAAAGTAAGTCCTGTTCTTCCCTTTGGAAAGGATCCCGTTATCCTTATTCGCCTGCTTGTTAAGAACGGACATGATGACCTTGTAAAGGATAGCGGCGCCTATAACGATAGCTACAGACGCCAAAAGCTTCACACTGAATATCTCTTTTAATATCTCGATAAGTTTTGCCTTATCCATTTTATCCGCCGTCCCTGTTTTATTCGTTTACCCAAAGACCGTGAAGATTGCAGTAAGCATATGCTGCCTTAACTTCGCATCCCTCCGTAAGAGCAAAGGTTGCTGAAGGCGTATCTCCTGCCTTGAGCTCTGCGAGCTGGAAGCCTTTAGATGTCTCAAGCACGATGAACTCTATAAAATGCTCGGGGATCATGGGGTGAGCAACAGAACCTACACTGACAGTTACGATATTGCCGTCAACTGCGATAACGGGAACGTGCTTTTCCACTGCAGCATCCGTTGATGAAGGAATGATCTCCTGCATCCTCTCTCCGCAGCAGACTACGGGTACATTCTTGTCAACCACCTTGATGATGATGTTGCCGCAATGGGAACAACGATAGAACTTTACTGCCATAATGATCTCCTCCTTTTATGTAAATAATGCCGGTATCCCGGTTTATTTCTTTTCTTCTCCGAGTCCTACATAACCGGATGCTTCTATCATACGCTGTCCTTCGTCAGATTTCAGCCATTCGATCAGTTTTTCCAGGTTCGGGTTATCATTATCTTTCCTTTTTACCACAAAGAAATTTGCAGTAAGAGGATAAGATCCGTTCTTGATGTTATCCGCATCGGGATATATTCCGTTGACCGACAGCATCTTGGCGCCATCTGCTTTGACCATACCGACAAGATAGTATCTGAAAGAATATCCTATGGACGCTCCGAAAAGGGAAAGGGGCGGTCTTGATGTGATCATGTCGTCTTCCATGAACTTATCCATCATGGTCTGGCTTCCCGAGCCCTTGATCCTGGTCAAGGGATTGATCGTCTTATCAACACCTCCTAAATCTTTCCAGTTCGTTATCTGCCCGCGGTAGATCTTGCGGATCTCATCGACAGAAAGATCATCAACAGGATTGTTCTTGTTAACAAAGAATACGAAGGCCTCCTTGCCGATCGGAATGATGTCAAGTTCGACTCCTGCTTCCTCGGCCTGCTTCATCTGATCAGCAGACGGATGAGCCGTGAAGAAGAGATCGACGGATCCGTCAACCACTGCATTGAATCCTCTTATCGTGTTCTGGTATCTCATCGCGCTGTCAGATGCAAAATTCTCGCCGTAATAGTTATCGTCGGAGAACTTACCGCCCTCGTATCTGACACAACCTTCAGGGTAACAGTTATCGATGACAGAAGCATATACAGGAACAAGTGCTGCCGCGCCGTCCAGGACGGGGAGATCGTCATCAGGACCAAACTTCAAAGACGATCCGGTCCTGGCAAGATCCGACCCTTCTTCGAAAGGAAGATATCTTCCTACATCGACCATCTTGAGCTGTGAAGCGCCCGAGAAATTGTTCTTGAGCCTCTGGGTTACCGCAACATAGAGGAAGATATTAAACCCGACAAATAACAGAGCCGTGAGGATCAAGGTTAATGCTTTCTTCATGGCCAGTACTCCCTCGCGACAAACTGGATAATGGACGAGTTGTTATAGGCATATGCGATATATGCCATATGGGCTGCCGTTAAAAGCGTGCCGGCGACTGCTATAACTATTAAGATCCTGATAAACTTCTTATCACTCATACTACATCGAAGTCATTATCGCGTAACCGATAAAATACAGTAACCCTATGAAGCCTGCGATCACGAGAGCAAGATCAATCGCGGCTAAGAACAAGACGATGAACACGATCTTGCGCCTGCGCTTTTCGCGCCTTGCCTTGACCCAATCAACTATGAAAAGAACTGTCGATGTGATTACAAATCCCAGGATCGCAAGTCCTATAATGGTTATAAAGATCTCGTCACTGTTCATATGAACCATATCTATCCTCCTCCAATTACCTTTATCCAAACTGCCTTCCATTTTACCACTTTATGGAAGCTGCCGCGATATTCCTCTTTTCGAAAAGGATACGCCGGCCTCCATGCGGAAAGACCGGCGGACAAAAAAGATCTTTACGGGTTAAGATTTAAACCTTATCAACAGTTCCTAAGAAGACAGGGGTATTGTCGGTAAGATCCACGATCGCATAAGCGAAGGGCCTGTCGCAGAAGACTTCCTTCTCTTTGCCGGGATCAAAGAATACGGCATTCTTGCGGAGCATTACGGCAGTAACCGCTGCTGCCTTGGTACCATTGCGGTCAACCTCTATATGAGTCTTATGGATGACGTCTCCTATGTAAAGGCTCTCGCCGTAGGCAAGGTCAGTTATGCGGGAGAAATCAGCTGAAGGCGAGCAGGGCTTCTCCATCCCGAGGGCCTTAAGGTCTTTTAAGATCGACTTATCCCAGTCGTATGAGAACTCCGGCATCTTTGTCCTGACACTATAATCACCTGATGCATTCTTCAGATATTCATCGAATGTCTTACCGTCGAATAAAGAGAGCATCTGCCCTGCAGACTGAGTCTTGTCCTTGGGGAGCATCACGACGAAAGCATACTGACCTCCCTGATATTCCTTGATAAAACCCTCTGCAATATCATTCTCAAGATAAGTGGACGAGATCCCGTTCATCATCTGAACCTTGCTTATACTCCCGTCGCTTGCGGTAAAATCAGCTTCGGCAACCTGGCTGTCGTCATACTGGTCTGCCCACTTGCCTTCAAAGCAAATGGCATTGATCAGCATCATGGCCATAGTGGGATCAAGCCGGTCAACGATCCGGGGGATCATCTTGTTGGTATTGTCGTTCACCCAGCCGTTGATCTTATCTTTGGCAGCCTCATCGAAAACAAGTGATTCGGCTTCAGCCTCAAACTTCTTACGGATAAAAGAATAATAGTCATCGCTAAGGCCTGCGGGTATGATATCCCTGTTGATCCAGACGGAATCTGCTGCATGGAGCTTAACGCCTTCGGCACTGTTCAGTCTCTCCAGAAGATACGCCGCATAAGCCAGCTGAGAAGAGGGATCTTCCGCATCTCCAAAGAGGCCTGTCATCTGCGCCAGTGTCTCTCCCTTAGCGCCTGCTGCCGTCATATCAAGAGCAAGCATTATGGAAGCGGGCGACACCATGATGTTTCTTCCGCCGGACTCTGTTTCTATGCTTTTCTTCAGATAATCAAAAGAAAAATCAAGATATCCTTCCCTTAGTCTTTCCTTCTTATCTTCAGACAGGCCTTCCAGATTAAAATCCACCATAAGATCACTTGAGACTTGTGCAGCATCAGTAGGCGCTTCGCTGTCTCCCATAGCGACCGGTTCGTTGTCAGTCACTGAAGATACAGTCGTTGAAGGCTCAGTAGCAGCGTCAGTCTGATCAGGAACAGCCACACTGCACCCGGAAAATAAAGATATGCTCATTGCCACAATTAATGCGGCAGAAATGCTTTTCGAGATTTGCATTGCAAATACCTCCTTTCGAAAGTATATACAACTTTCCCAACTGTTATGTTGCAGTTGGACGACGCCTGAAATATCATATGCCGGATCGGGTCTCTCTTATAACCTGACTCATTTTAATAAGATCATCTTCAAGAGATTTAAGGAGAGATACCTTCTGCCTGCTTTCTTTAGCCAGCAGATAGTTATATTCATACGCTTTCCCAAGCGAGTCATGCTCCATCGTATAAAGGCCGGAGAAAAGGTCCTTGGCATACCTTACCTCGTCCCTGTTCAGGTGATATGGCCTGCCGGTATTGGTCGAGTTCTCGAAAGGACTGAAGACTTCAGGCCCCGATCCTTTAGGCAGATCAAAATCCATATACTCATTGAAGGCGGCAATGGAACTGTTTATAGAGCTTGCAAATCTATATGTCTCCCTCATCGTCTCCCAGGTATCCTCGGGGAAACCGACGATATAGAATGCCATCGTTAAGATCCCCTGACGGTCGAGATATTCGACCGTCTTCTTCAAGACCTCAGGCCTTCCCTTGTTGCTGTTATATTCATCCAGTATATCCTTGTTGCCGGCTTCAACACCGAAGCAGATAAGGAAGAGTCCTGCTTTAGAAAGGAGTGCGATCAGTTCTTCATCAAGACTTGTGATCCTCGTCTCGATGATCCATCTGACGCTGATCCCTTCTTTTATGATCCTCTCGCAGATCTCTTTTGTCCTCTGCTTATCACAAGTGAAAAACTGATCCCTGAACTGTATGATATCCGCACCCAAAGATACGAGAACTTTCATGTCCTCTATGACCTTATCAACGCTCCTTGTCCCGAATCTGTCATAGTATCTGATATAAGGGCAGTAAGAACAGTTCATGGGACAGCCTCTGCCCGCTTTTAGGGTGAGCCTTATATTCCCGCTGTTATCCTTATATCTCCTGTAATCGACCAGAGTGTAATCGGGGGTCGGCATCAGATCCATGTCAGCTTCCCTGCCGTATACGGTCCTGTAGATATATTCATCCAGAGGTTCCGTTATTACCCCGTCGGCATCTGTGTTCTTTAAGATCCATTCACTTAACGACTTGGCGGCATGACCTGCGAGCATGACACAGCGGTCAGGAAATATCTTCTTGATCTGACGGATAAGTTCGAGGTCGCTCTTAACAGATGCAGCAGCCGTCTTAAGGATCAGCTTATCGAAATGAGTTCCCTTTATCTTCTCAATGAGCTTATCCGGCAGAAGATCATCTTCTATGGGAGCATCGATGATAACGACTTCATGATCCGGAGATCCGTTCAGGATCGTAGCAGCTGTTATAAGTGAGATATCCGGATAGATCTCCGGACTTTCCAATACGGTTCCGTACTCGCCGTGTGCATCTGAATGGATGTTGATGCCGTAACAGGCTCTAACCAGTAAATATTTCTCGATCATGTCCTTTGTAACCTCGTCTTTATATTATAACACTGTTACAAAGTCTTTATTTCCAGGGCCTTACGCCGTCTATCCAGCCGTTCTCCTTCCAGTATTTATAGTCCGTATATTCAGGATCAGCCTTGCCAAGATCCGTCTGGAGCATCCTAACGGCATAGAATTTACACTTGGTTATAAGGTTCGTTCCCGTCTTTTTCGAGTAATCCATGGCAAGGAATCTTGTGGCATCCTTCGTGAGTGACGAGGTCATCTTCGCGCGGTTCTTCTCCGGGATCTTATCCCATTTGATATCGCTCATGAGCCTGAAGGATCTCTTCCTGATATAGCTTACTCCCCACCAGGAGAGACTGTCTTTGATGTCCTTGGCTGTGGAATTTCCGCCGGCACCCAGACACTGGGTGATGATGAAAGCCCTCTTTCCGAACATCTCCTTGGCGGGACGGTGAGGCATCCACCTGTAACCGAAGTGATCGAGCATCGCCTTCATCGCGCCGGTCGCATGGAATACATAGGCAGGAGAAGTAAAGACAAGGAGGTCTGCTTCAAGGAGCGCCTTCTCGATCTTTTGGATGTATTCTGCGTCCTTGCATAAATGCTGGTCCTTAAGAAAACATGTCGTGCATCCCGAGCAGAATGAAGGGCAGTCACGCGGCAGATAGAATTCCGTTATCTCCGCCTTGCCCTTGAATGGCTCAAGAAAGATCTCTTTAAGTTTATAAGTGACACCCTTTTTCTCGGTGCCGTTTATTACCGTTATCTTCATTTATCATTTCCTCCCGTAGAGTCTGTCGAACTGCCTGATATGCTCATCCAGGAGCTTTAACGCCTCCTCTTCCCTTTCAGGTTCTCTGTCGCATATGGTAAGAAGATAGTAGATCGGCGCATAGAAATGCAGAGTCATTATCTCAACGTTATCTGTCTTAAGAACTCCCGCTGCTACCATAAATCCGAAAAGCGCGCCCTGATAAGAAATCGGATCGTCGACATAGAGCTTCGAATATACTTTGGCAAGTTCCTTATCGTGGAACTGTTCGATCGTAAGCATCTTGCGGAACTTCCTGTTGTAATCGTCATGGAGGTAATAGAGAAAGAATTCGCGGCCGAGCTTCAAGAGCTGGTCTTCCGGCAGGGTCCTGTAGATGTCGGCGTCCTTGCCAGCATCCGTTCCGTTGATCTTCAAGGCCTCCGCCTGGATCGCAAACCTCCGGTTCATCTCATCTATGATCGCATCGAATATCGCCTTCTTGCTCTTGTAGTGTTTATAGAGCGACGGTGCCTTGATGCCGACACGCTCCGCTATATCGTTTACATAAACGTTGGCATATCCCTTCTCGGAGAAGAGTGTAAGGGCCTCATCCAATATCTTTTCTTTAGTGTTCATATAAGACCTCTCCTATGTGGCTAATCCAAATTAGCCACATTATAGGCTAATCTAAATTAGCCGTCAAGTCTTTCGCGAAAAAAATATGCCTTTCTTGACAGCGGGACTTTATGCTATACAATACCTTCAAAGAAATGAAATAAGGGGTATATATGATCTACTTTGCGTCAGATCCGCATTTTGCGCATAACAGGGAATTCCTCTACGGACCGCGTGGCTTCACTAACATAGAAGAGCACGACGAGGCCCTTATCGGGAACTGGAACAGCATCATCAGGGACGATGATACCGTATATGTCCTCGGTGATATCATGCTAAAGGATAATGAGACCGGAATAGAATGCTGGAACAGGCTCCGCGGCCAAAAGAAGGTTATCTGGGGCAACCACGATTCCATCGTCAAGCAGGAACTGATCGCCGTCTGCCCCAATACTGAGATCTTAGGTTATGCAACAGTCATCAAGGCAGAATCCCATAATTTCTACCTGTCACATTATCCGACCTTAACATCAGGCTTCTACGGAGAAGACCACAGGATCCAGAATAAGATCATCAACCTCTGCGGTCACACTCACACCAAGGACAGGTTCATAGATATGGATAAGGGCATCATCTACCACTGCGAATTCGACTGTCACGATAACTTCCCTGTCTCCGTTGAAGAAGTTATCAGCGATATAAGGGACCATACCGCCAGGAGATTTCAGGAATAAAAAGACCCCCGGCACAGGCCGAAGGGTCTTTCTTGCATCATGTGGTAATCTGAACACATTCCTCTGCAAATTATTTCTTGTTTATATATTTGTCGTATTTGTATAGGAATGTTACCATCTGTCGCCTCAGGCAATTGCCGTTGGGCTTAAAGGTTCCGTCAGAGTAGCCTGCCAGGATCTTCTTCTCGGATGCCCAGAGTGTAGCCTCATAGAAATAATCCGTTTTCTTGACATCAGAGAACTTATTCTTTGTTGTCTTGGGAGCAGGCTTGCCAGCCAGTCTCCAGAGGAAAGTCACGGCATGTCTTCTGGCACAAACGATCTGAGGTCCGAACGTACCGTCTTTGTATCCTTCGACGATGTGATTCTCGTTGCCCCAGATAACCGCTTTATAGAAGTAATCCGTTTTCTTGACATCAGAGAATTTACAGGTGCTGTTCTTGGGTTTGGGACTGCCCTGAAGTCTCCAGATAAAGGTTACCATCTGAGCCCTGGTGCATTCGTTGGCAGGCTTAAACTTCGTCTGCTTATCGTAGCCCTTGACCACTCCCGAATCGGTAAGATAGTTTGTGGGAGCATACCAGAATTCATCAGGATCTGTGACATCCTTATAGAGGACCTGAATATCGCATACTGTTTTGCCTGCGCTTGAGGTTATCGTTACAATGACCTTGCCGCTCTTGATGGCTTTAACATTGCCGTCCTGATCAACGGTCGCGATATTATTGTCGGAAGATGTAAAGCTTATCCAGTCCGCTTTCTCCTGAGGCTTTAAAAGAAGTGTGTTCCCGCATACGATATTGGCCGAGAGCTTCTGGCCGTACTTGTACCTTAAGACCATGCTGCTCTTCGTATCAGGATCCTTTGCGATCTTCAGCACTGCAACGTTGCTCTTGATCTTGCCCCAGTAAGGATCAGTTATCGTAGCTTTTACATAGTAAGTCCCGACATTGGAAGGGGCCGATCCCTTCTTAAGACTTCCGTTATCCCCCGGAGTTACCTGAACCTTGCAGTCTTTGTCAGTATAGTATTTGTAAGTTATATCGCCCGTAACATCCACTGTTCCGGCGGGATCTATCGACCGGGGTTCACTGTTGTAACCGCAGGTCTTGTCAGCCAGGATAAGGTCAGGATAGACCGTATCAAAGCCCACTTCCTTTGCAAACTTATCGGCATAGGATCCTTCTTTGCAATGGAAGGTAACCCTTCTTAAAACGGGTTTGCGGCTGGAAGTCCAATACCATCCCGTCCAGGTCAGATCGTCGGGGATAGACTTAACGGATGGCTTGATATATACATCCGTAAGATTTCCGCAACCGTAAAAACATGCATCCCCAATCTTGGTGAGAGTGCCGGGGAGTTTTATCGAGGTAAGATTCGTAATGCTTGTAAATGCCCGGTTGCCGACAGATGTGATCCCTTCCTCCACAACGACAGATGTGATCTTTTCTCTTATATCGTTCGGTACCGAACCAATGAAACCGTCTATTACCTCTCCTGTTCCCGAGATGGTGAGGACACCGTCCTTAAAAGACCACGTTGCTGTCTTTCCGGCAAGCTTATAATCTTTTGTCGTAAGTTTTCCGGATGAAGTATCTATCGAATAGAAATTGAGGCTTCCTGCATTCGTGTAGGTAAATGTCACCTTGTCACCGTCAAGGATGGGTTCACAGGAGGTAATGTGTGCTTTGCTCTGTCTATATATCTTGGTAAGCTTATTGCCTGCCCCGTCGATAAAGCAGTAATTAAGACAGCGCGTCTCATCCGTCGCACCGTTTCTTTCCCAAAGGACAAGGAACTTGTTGTTATTGATCTTGACCATCTTAATGGCAGAAGGCGCAGAGTTATCTTTATCGGAAGTAAGCCACTTGGTAACGGTCTTCTCTGCCGTAAATTCATTTTTGGGAGTTATCGTCAGGTAGATATTGTATGTTTTCTTGTAATTGCTGTCATCGTATCTTGACTGGTCGATCGATGCGCCTATGCCGATGATATTCTTGGATGAAGTCTCGACATCGTCCGCCGTTGCGTATGTTGCGATAGCCCATGAACTTGTTCTTTTGCCGCCGTAATCGAAAACCCTGATACGGGACAGGGTCCTTGTGCCCCTGTAGTACTTATCAGGACTGTCAACTACTTTGCCTAATGTGGTACACCTGGATCCTTCACTTTCTTCCAGGACATATGTATCGTTATTCTCATCCACTACGATATGCTGCGTGAACGAATGCCAGAGATCTGCGGCCAGGATATCCCAGCTCATATCCTTGATCACGATCGAAAACATCAGAAAGCCCTGATGTCCCATATTGAACTGCGGGTCCACGTAACCCTGGTGTCCCGTTACCAGAAAGAGTTCCCCGTTACACTCGGCTAGTTCGGTCGTTCCGTGATGGAAAGGGTATCTTATCTGTTCTCCGAAATCGTTCTTGCCGGAGATCTTGGCTTCTCCCAGTCTCTTCCATTTCTTATCGTACTTAACGACCCTTATTACTTCATAGTCATCTATCTCATCCAGATTGTTGCGTCCGAAAACAAGATAGTAGTAATCCTTGCCCGAATAGAATTTCTCAAAATAAGACAGTTCGCTCTTTATCTTTTTACGGTTCAATATCTGTTTGTCTTTATTGTAATCCTCAGCAAAAAGGCCTTCATCGCAACTGACAAAACGCATGTAACCGGTGTCGGTCTTAGTGATATATTCCTTACCGCTGCCAAAGACCAGAGGAAGCAGCGAACTTTCTTCTGTATCAGCCATGATCTGACCTGACGGTATAACTAACAAGGCAGCGATAACTATTGCCATCGCCATTCTGTTTAAGATCTTTCTCATGAACGATCATCTCCTCTCGAAGGATAGGGATTATCAGGCCATATCCTGTCTTAAGAAACTGTCTTTTTACATACCGTCTGCTCCGCCCGGAACAGTGGAAGATCCTACGTTTCCTGTGGTGCTGGCCATGAGCCTTAAGGTGTATGTGTAATTACGCTTCAGCTGGAAATCCTGGCTTGAACCGTTCATGAGCTGGCTGTAACTTGCTTTGCCTCCGAACAGATCCTTGTCTCCGTACCACTTGTCACCATAAGCAGCCTTTATGGTATAAGTCATGGGCTTGAGCTTAAGCTTTGCTGTCTTCCCTGCCCTGATGAAGATCTGGGCTACCGCATTTCCGGATGCATCGTAGAATTTGAGGAATACATTGTTCCCTGAAGGAGCCGTGATCTTCATGTTGACTCCGCTACCGTTGCTCTTCTTCATGGAGCCGCTCTCGGGGAGCTCCTGTTCACACTGACTTGCCTTCGTATCCGAATCCTTGTATCCCGGGATCGAAGCATACGCCTGCTGGGCTTTGTAATACTCACCGTTCTTAAAGTATTCTTCTGCCGTAGCATATGCTTTGGCCTGCTTCTCCTCTTTATCTAATATTGCCTTGCAGCTGCTGTAGCGGTCCTGTGAGTCAAGGAAATCGCCCAGCTCCTGGAATGCGGCCATGGCATCCTTATATTTCTTTTTCTCCTGGAGCTTTACGGCATCCTCATACTTGAATCCCTTAAGAGCATATTCAAAAATATCGCTCTGTTCACCTGCTGCAGGCTTCACGATCTCACAGATCTTATCGACATCAACCTCACCGCCGTTATAAGCATCTGTGATCACCTTATCCTCATCAGTCTTGGGATCTACAAGGAACATCATCTCGGGATCCTGGATCTGAAGGCCATAGAGAGTAGCGATTATTCCCGTCCAGTTGTTTTCTTCCCTTGCATTGTAGAGACGGCACATCGCATCACAGTAATTTCTGTCGTAATTGTAATCGGCATAAACTTCCTGAATGGAATTAAACTTTACCAGAGCATTTTCATAATCACCCTGATCCATATATTCGTATGCAGCTTTTACATTCGTATAATCGTCTATCAAAACAGCGGCTTTCTTGCCCTCGCTGTCAGATCCGAAGAAGTCCTTGCGCTCCTTCAAGATCCTGATGGCGCCGTCATAATCTTTGGAGCTTATGAGTCCGTCGATCTTTTTGCTTTCGATCTCGAGCTCTGAATATTCCGCATAGTACTCAGAATCTTCATAGTCTCCCAATTCATTGAACAGCCCCAAAGACTCCTCATATTTCCCCTCACCGAAAGCCGTCATGGCTTCGTTATACTTCTGTGTGATCGTGTATTGACGGTAACCGATGACACCGACGACAGCGGCAGCGCCGAGGATAATGAGTCCTCCTACTACCGACAGGATAATGATCAGAGGTTTCTTGGATCTCTTCTTAGGAGCAGCTGCGGGAGCAGGAGTCTGCATTACGGGAGCAGCAGGCTGAACCGGTTCTGCAGGTGCAACCGGAGCTGCGGGTGCAGGTGCTTCTTCCGGAGGTGCAGGAACTTCTTCTTTTGTAACTTCTTCCGGAGCGGCTGCGGGAACTTCTTCTTTTGCCTCAACTTCCGGAGCGGGCTCAGCCTTGGGCTCTTCCTCTATAGCAGGTTCAATATCAGCTTTAGCGGGCTCTTCCTTAACGGTTTCTTCTACCTTCTCGAAAACTTCTTCCGGCTTTATGACCTTCGCTCCGCAGTTGGAACAGAAAGGAGTATCAGCGACCGGTTTTCCACAATTACTGCAAAACATAATTAACCCTCACTTTATACGGTTTAAGAAAGGCTGTTCCTTACAAACGGATTATAGCACACCGAAGGAATGCAGACTGTCATTTCCATCTATCTTTTCGCAAAACAAAATGTTGTAGTATTAACATTTTTACTTAGGGAGACTCAGACGGAAGAGATCTCTTAATCCTCTTTATTCATCTTATCGACTTCTTCTACGGGCTTGACGGTCATCTCGACCCAGGCAGGAATAAATCCGCACTTTACCGCATTCCTTACTGACCTCAGATTAGACCAGGCCGTGCAGTAGAAGGGGACTTTCCCCCTGTCTAATATCTCAAGCGCAAGTCTTGATGTCAGAGCAGATGCTATACCCTGTCTTCTATAGCCCGGCAATACATCAACTCCGATCTGCCACATCTCATGAGCATCGGCCGAACACCCTGCAAGACCTATGAGCTTATCACCGTCATAAGCTCCTGCGGCCAGGACGTCCAGCTCCTTCCTGTTACTGCATAAGGCATTGGACCATTCCGGCAGATAGAGATCTTGGAACTGTTCTTTTTCCAGCACGCGAAGTTCGTATCCTGTCGGACGCTCCTTAAGGATCGCAAGATCCGGCAGATAGTATTCCGCCATGAAGCATACGGTCTGGCCCAAAGGTTCGATGCGCTTGTTAAGCCAGCGTATATTGGGTGTCTCGAAACAGTGGGCAAAATCAAACCTGTTTATATATTCTCCTACGATAGTTGACAGTTCCTTAGTTGCAGCCGCGACTACATTATTCCCGTAGGATATGAAGTTAGATCCGATCGGTAATTCATAATATCTTTTTGCATTGGCCCCAAGCTTATGTTCTACGAGCCTGTTATCTACGGCTAGAAAGTCTTCTGCCTTGCAGCCGATATCCTCAGCCGATTGTTCCAGTGCGATCTTCAATATATCTTTATTTGTCATCCCGGTATCCTTCTCCAAAAGTCTTTTTACTATTTTATCATTTACGAAAAAGCAGACCCCCGGAAATAAATCAAAGCCTTTACTTTGAGCAGATTAGATGATAAAGTAACAATATTGTTACTTTAAACCTTGTGATCTATCGGGAGGGGACCTGGCATGAATAGACATAAGATCATATCTATATTGCTCATAACATCTTTTGCATTATCATTTGCAGGATGCAGTTCAAACACAGATAACACAACGACCACAAACACAACTTCAAAAGCCGGCACGGAAACTTCAGCAAGTACCGAGACAACGGAATCTGCTGCCAGTTCTAAAGGCAGTGAGGCATCAAAGGTAAATGAGTTCTTTATAAAGATCAATTATCTTGAAGGCTTTGATACATTCGAACTAAGTTCCGCTGATCTTAGCGGTGATACATGGGCGGATTCGTTTTCCACCACAACAAAGGGTAAGGACCAGTCGCCCCAGCTGTCATGGGCGCCCGTTGAAGGAGCAAGTTCTTACGTAATTTATATGCTCGACCAGTTTGGCCGTGATCCGACGACTTATTGGAAATCGAATGATGTTAAAGAGACAGATCTTCCATCAGGCTGGGCTCCCAAGAGTGAATACATCGGACCTGTCCGCCACACGGACGGTCTTGCCCATCCTTATGTCATCTACGTCGTAGCTCTCCGTCAGGCAGTTAAAGAAGCTCCCGGTGATTTCTACAATGCTACATTCAAGTTCGAAGATAAGGTAAAGACTCTCGATACTGACGATAACGGCAAGAGCGGTAACATCGTAGCCTATGGCCGTCTTGCAGGTTACTACACAGGAGAGGAGAATTTCTCGGATCCTTCTGAATGGGTCAAGTGGGTAACCGAAGATTAAGACTCTGCCTTTGCTTTTACGATAAGGAAATCCGGTTTGTGATATAGATCGTAGTAATCGGGATATTTTTCAAGCAGTTCTTCCGAAGGCTTGGGCTCAACGATCTTTTCGATCTTAAATCCTTCTTCGATAAGTACATTTATAACGGTCGACATCGACCTGTGATAGATCTTCACGTTATCAACAAACCAGACTGATTCCCTCTCGCCTTCCTTGGCGTAGTCAGTAACTTTGGCGGAGAGTTTGTATCCTGTCTCATCCCTGACCCATCTGTCACCTCCCGTGTGACATGTATTGATCGGATGTTCCTGCGAGAAGATGAATTCACCTCCGGGTACTAAGAGCCTGCGGACATTCTTAACGACTCCCCGGTAGTCTTCTATATAGTGGATCGCAAGGGAACTTATAACCAGGTCAAACCCGCCTTCCAACTTGTCCAGATCTTCCATCGGCATCCTTATGTATCTGATCCCGGGAGCTGAATTCTTCTCTTTAGCAACGGAGAGCATCTTTTCGGAGATGTCAATTCCGGTTACTTCCTTAGCACCCATATTCAGATAGTCCATGCAGTGTTCCCCGCTGCCGCATCCGAGATCTAAGATCCGAAGATCCGCAAGGTCCGGCAGCAGCGCAAAACGTTCGGGTATCTCAAACAGATTGTTTGCGTTTGCTTCCCTTGCCCTTAACTCGCTGTAACCTGCGAAAAAAGTCTCGTTATCGTAGATGTTCTGCTTTGCCATTCATAACCTCCGTCAATGCAGTAAACTCGCGCCTGTAAAGGCCGTATAAGGGTATATCCTTCATCCTGTATTCTTCGTACTTGCCGAAGATATTGACCGCTTCTTCCAAAGAGAGCCAGACCTTCTCATAACCTGCTTCCTCTTCAGCCTCAGTAAAATGCGTTTCCCCGGTATCGCGGACAAATTCACATATGAAGAAATGCGAAAAGTGGCGCCATACATCAAAGAGTTCCTCTATCTCGATGATCTCTTCTTTTGCTCTTACAACGATGCCGGTCTCTTCCAGCAACTCACGCTCGCAGCATGCAGCATAACTTTCCCCTTCTTCGACACCGCCGCCCGGGATCATGTAATAGCCGTTATTGGAAAGATAACTTAACAGGACCTTACCGTCTTTTATCACTATTCCTCTGCCGCAATGCCGGACGTGATCGACATGTCCCAGATAGTCATCGTTTATCAACAGGATCTGCTTCATAACCCCTTACCATAGCGTATCTCTAGAGGCTTTTTGCCTCTTCCCCGTTTTGACACAGATATTATATCAAATCAGGCTGTTATGATTTGAATTCTATGTCATTGACCTCAAATAGATTTATAGAAAAATAAACAACGACCGGACATTTGTCCGATCGTCAGATTTGGCGGAGAAGGAGGGATTCGAACCCTCGAAACCCTTTTGGGGTTTACGCGATTTCCAGTCGCGCGCCCTCGACCAGGCTAGGCGACTTCTCCATACGATGTCCTTATGACACGCCCAAAGATTGTATAATCTTTAAAGGCTTTTGTCAACATTGGTTATGCGTGGTATAATCGCTTGGTAAAAGTTATAGTCAAAAAGTGAGGAAAAAGGGAATGCGCAAATTGCCGGTTCGTATAATGATCTCTGTTCTCATCCTGTCTTTCATTCCGTTACTTGCAGGATGCAATCCGGGTACTATATCTTCAGATGATGTTACCGTACCCTCCGATACTTCATCCGTCGTTGATTCATATCTGCTCCTCGAGACCGAGATAAAGGAATTTAATGCTCTTTTCAATCTCTACATGAGAACACATACCAGTGAAATGGATGTCAAGAACGGCAACGGCAAGACCTATAACGGTGAAGAATGCACGTTCACCTACACAACCACAAAACAGTACAAGACACTTACACTTACAAAGAGTTACTCCGACAAGACAGTCGTTGACGAATACTTTAAACTCGATGACGGGGCTCTGTTCCTCGCAAGATCCACCGTTTACACAAACGGTACAGTTGAACCAGTCGATAAGTACATCGTAAGGAAAAACAAGCTCCTTTTCATTGATGAGACTGACAAGACCGTTAAGACCCTCGCAGATCTTTCAACAGATGACGAGGAAGCCATCATGAAAGACAAAGACATGTTCCTTCACTTTGAAGACATAGAATACGTCTATGAAAAATGATAAACCCAATAAAAGATCAAACACTTTTAAGCAGGGAATCCTTGACGGGATTCCTGTTGCTTTGGGGTATCTTTCGGTATCCTTTTCTTTCGGGATACTGGCAGTTACGTCCGGCCTCAGCCTCTGGCAGGCAGTTCTCGTATCCCTCTTCAACCTGACTTCTGCGGGTCAGGTTGCGGGACTTTCGATCATGACAGCCTCGGGCGGTCTTGTCGAGATGGCCATATCGCAGGTCGTTATCAACTTAAGATATGGGCTCATGGCCATCTCCCTGTCACAGAAGACCGACGAGTCCGTAACTGTCCCCGCAAGGTTCCTCCTGGCGTACGGCATTACCGATGAGATCTTCGGCGTGGCATCCGGTGCTGATCACCCGATCGGCAGACGCTACCAGTTAGGGCTTATGGTATTGCCTATCGTGGGCTGGACCCTGGGAACATTCATCGGTGCTGCCGCAGGTGCCATCTTCCCGGATTTTCTCTCCAACGCCCTTGCTATCGGCATCTACGGAATGTTCGTATCGATCGTCGTACCCAAAGCCAAGCACAGCCGCAGCATCCTCATATGCGTAATGATATCTGTAGTGATCTCTGCGCTCTTCTACTTTGAGCCGCATCTGTCATCCGCCGTCTCCGGCGGCTTTGCCACGATCATAGCGGCCATTACGGCAGCTGCTATTGGTGCAGCCTTCTTCGCATCAGATAAGGAGGAAGGAGCATCATGAATCCCGTGACATTTGCGATCTATCTTGCCGTAATGGCAGGCACCACATATCTTGTCAGGATGATCCCCTTCGTGCTCTTCCGCCGCAAGCTCAAGAACCGCAGGCTGATCGCATTCTTCGAATATATTCCCTACACGGTACTTGCAGCGATGACTCTCCCTGCCATGTTCTTCTCGACCGGGAATATCTATTCCGCCATAGCAGGATTCCTTGCGGCAATGGTATTCGCCCTGCTCGAAAAGTCCCTGCTCACGGTCGCCGTCGCCACCTGCCTTGCAACCCTCGCAGTAGAACTCATTACAAAGTTCGGCAGCTTCTGATCAGGCACCCAATTAAGAGAAATAATAAAATCCCGGCTGTTTCCGCACAAGCGAAGCGCGGAGGACCTAAGCCGATTATTACCAAAGGTGCGCCAGCACCCAAAGCAGAATAAAAACAAATGCCTCGCATTTTCCGCACAAGCGAAGCGCGGAGGACCTTTGCGAGGCATTTGTTTTTATTCTGGAGCCCCCAAACAGGCTTGAACTGTTGACCTCATCCTTACCATGGATGCGCTCTACCTACTGAGCTATGGGGGCGTCGTGCGAGACAAAGTATAGCACAAGCTATTTGTATTTACAACAGGGAGCGGTCTTGCCTGATCCTAGTCCTTGATATCAGGCGTCCTGCCGCTCATTACATATGTATCGTAATAGTACTTGATTATGGCGCTTCGGGTAACGATGCCGATGAACAGGCCTCTGTCATCAGTTACGGGAACGAAGTTAGCCGTCAGCGTACTTGCTATAAGGTCTTCTACACTGTCGGTGATATGAGCCGTCGGATTGGCATGCTTCTTCCTGTTGAGGTCGATCTCGCTGACCTTGAACTTCTCCAATGACTCGATCGCCATGGTGTGGGGCTCACCGCCTTCGCCCTGTACTATGAACCAGAGAAGATCACCTTCGTTGATTGTCCCCAGATACTTACCGTCTCTGTCTATAACGGGAACTGCAGTATAAGATGTGTTATGCATCTTCTCTAATGCCTGCCTTACCGTATAATCCGAATACAGATATGTGATATCTGCCTTCGGCTTCATGAAAAATGCTACGTTCATCCTGATTACACTCCACCCAGATCCTTATCTATTGTAACTGAGAACGGTGCAGCCGTAAGTCCGTTTTGGGCATGCAAAGGAGTAGGTCCGTAACTTACATATGCGTATCTAACCTTTGACGGGTAGACAACGTTGGGACAATTGAGCAGTACCGTTCTGCCGTCGAAGTCGATCGACGCTTCTGCCGGGAAGAAGACCTCGTCTTCGCCGGCGACCTGGAAGCCGGAATCTTCACTCGTATAAACGACATCCAGGTTCAGGAGGGCATAATCCCCTCCGAATGTTATCTCGACACCCTCGCCTCTTCTTGCATCGATGATGTAAGGAGCTACGGCGTTAACGTTATCAAAGCCGTAAACGAATTTCTCGGCAAGGAGGGCCAGTCTGTCACCGACCGTCTTCTTGTCCGAAGGGTGGAGATTATCGAACTCGCCGCAATCGATAATTACCGCCATATAGACATTGGGCACGTCGATCGCAACGAGTTGCTGCTGTTCTCTTAATGTGGGCCAGCACATATCCTCGTATCCCATGTACTTCTTCTCTTTGGAGATATACATAGGAAGCTGGCAGAAGAGGAAAGGCATCTCCTGATCGAAGAAGACTTCTCTCCATTCCGAGATAAGTGATGTCAGGACCACTCCGTATTCGTTGGCATGTTCCCAGTCGGCCTCGCCTTGATAGAAGATGACTCCTCTCAGTGTGTAAGGCGCGATCCTTAAGACCATGCTCTCAAAAAATGACCCCGGGTGCCTCTCTGCCTTGACGCCGATCGGCGGCGGCCAGGGGAATTCGCCGACATCGCGGTCAGATTCCTTGTAGGTCATGAAGGGGTTCTCTTCCAGAGCCTTCTCAAGCTCATGGTTATATTTTTCGAGTCTCTGTTCGTAATCCTTGCTTCTCTCTTCGTACTCTTCTTCGGTAAGATCGTCACAGTCGCGTTCGAACTCTTTTAATATCGTCTTGCCTTCCTTGGTGGCAAGGAGAGAATCAACAGATTGCCAACAGGAGATGGAAGAACTCGTATATGCACAGCAGATGATTCCGATCTTACTTTCAATTCTGGATTCAACCTCTCGGGCAAAATAGTAAGCCACCGCGCTCATCTTGCCTGCAGTCTGGGCGTCTATCCTGACCCACTTTGCTTCCTCTTCAGCCTTGGCCTGTTCTTCATTCAGGAAGCCGAACTGGGGAACTTCGTAGTAGAAGATCTCGGTCTCGGGGATCTTGGTCACGATGAACTTGGCAAACTCGGATCTGTTAAGAGGATAGAGCATATTCGTCTGTCCTGCCGCGAGCCAGACTTCGCCCGCCCAGGTATTGTTCATCTCGACTACCGCATCCTGTGCGCTTACGCGGATCTTAAAAGGTCCGCCAGGTTCGTCGATCGATGATGAGAAAATAAGGAAACTGCCGTCCTCTTCGAAGGAACCTTCGCCCTTGGAGACTACATTGCCGGCTTCATCGGTTACCTCACAGGAGATAATGACTCCCTGGGTCCCGGCCTTGACACTGGCTTCGTCACAACTGCCAAACACACGGAGCTCGGCTCCCCACTGGAAGACCATGTTATCTTTGAATATACCGTTAAGCTTTATATTCATTGCCCAATGTGCCTCGTCTTGAGACGAACCCTTCAAAGTTTTTGTATTTTATTATTATACAGCAAATCGGGCTTAAAATCAGTTCTTGAGCAACTTTTGTTCAAAATGCAGGACAAGGCCCGTAGGAAGGACCTTTGAGACAAAGTGGACCATCTTCTGCGAAAACTTATATACCAGTACTTTTCTGCCTTTGTAAGAAGCCTTCAATGAGGCTTTGGCGAGCTTATCTGCCTGAGCCACCACATTTTTGCGGAAGCCCGTGAACTCAGTCTCACGTCCGCCCGTGGCTTTCCCCAGGAACTCGGTATCGACGGGACCGGGGCAGACCGCCGTTACGACAATACCCTGCGGGGCAAGTTCGGCACCTAAGGCTCTGGAGAAGTTAAGAACGTAAGATTTGCTCGCAGCATAGACCGCAAAACCCGGCTGGGGAAGAAAAGCCGCGGAAGATGCGATATTGATGATCCTTCCTCCGCCTTTCTTCACCTCAGATGTCTTCATGTAGGGAAGAACTATCCTGGTAAGAAGGGTTAAGCTCTGACAATTGACATTGATGGTGGCAGCGACATCCTCTATGGCATTAGAGGAAAGATTTCCTCTCTTTCCCAATCCGGCACAGTTTATCAGCAGGCAAACGCTGTAATCACCTGATGACAGCCTTTGTCCTATGGATTCAAGATCATTAGCATTTGTAAGGTCTGCCTTTACAGGGCGGATCCTCTTATCGCCCGTAAGCGCAAGAAGGGCGTCGAGTTTATCCTGACGCCTTGCTACGATCCATATCTCATCGAGAGTTTCATCCGTTACTGAGATCTCCTTAACGAATGCTTCACCGATCCCTGAAGAAGCTCCGGTAACGATCGCGATCTTTTTCATCCTTACAGGCCTTCAGAGACTCCATCCGTTCCCTTGTTATCGGAAGATTCCATGGGAAGGGATGAATTCAGGATAGAAGGTCTCTTTCCTTCCAAAGCCTTGCCGAGAGCAGGAGCCCTGTCTTCTTCTTCAAGCTGGCCTGCACTGTTAGGTCTTCTTATGCCGCCATAAGCGGACTCTGATTCTTCACGCTGTTCAACCGGATTCTGCTTTGCTTTGTTGAAGAAAGCTGCCTTGCGGGAAGATCCTGACGTGAAGCTGGTAGGCTCATCCGAGTCTATGTTCCTGCGGACATTCTTTTGAGGAGCCGGCTGACTATTGGCCTTAGCCTCAGCATTGGGAACGAATCCGGGAACTGCTGCACCTTCGACGGGTTTAAAAGGAGATGCTCCGCCGTAGTTATCCCAGTTAGCTTTGACACCGGGTCTTGCCGCTGCCGGAGGAGGTGTCTTGCTCTTGCTCAAAGCAGAACCCAGTGCATTGACCTCATCGGAATCGGGCTTCCTGTGTTCGAAGTTGCTTATGGATGCACGGTAGGAAGTATCCTTCTTCTCCTGTTCCCAAACGGGCTTGGAGGGAGCCTCTTCAGCCTGCTTGGGGCTTTCCTTCTTCTGGGCCCAGAAAGGCTTGTTCTGGCTTTCTCTCTTAGGCTTCTCTTCCCTCTCCCATACGGGCTTGGAAGGTTCTGCCTGAGGCTTTGCTTCTGCCTGAGGCTTAGGTTCTTCCTTCTTCTCTGCCCAGGAAGGTTTGTTGATGTCAGGCCTTGCCTTCGGCTCTTCATTCCTCTCCCAGACGGGCTTTGTCGGAGCTTCCTGCTGTACCTTAGGCTGCGGTCTGCTCTGTGCCCAGGCGGGCTTGTTCAGATCACCCCTGGGTCTGGCATTGTTGTCTCTTTCCCAAACGGGTCTTGTGGGAGCCTCTTCCTGCTTGAAAGCGGATCCTGCTGCTACAGCCGCTCCGCCTATGGTCGTTGTCTTTGCCGCAGGTCTTGCGAATGCTTCAGGAGCAGATGAGATCTTGCCCTCTGTTGCTGCCAGTTCTGCAGCTGCTCTTTCTGCAGCCTGCCTCTCAGCCTCTGCCTGAGCTTGAGCCTGGGCAGCTTCTCTTCTTGCAGCCTCTGCTCTCCTGGCGGCTTCCTTTGCAGCCCTTCTTGCAGCCTCAGCCTTCTCCATGGCGGCCTTTTCTTCAGGGGAGAGGTTGGATTTGGCACCTGCGCCCTGTCCCTGGAAACCTGCTCTGTTATTAGCTGCCTGGGTGGCTGATGCGATACCCGGTCTCTTTACGGGAGGCTTGGGCTGGATGGTCTTATCGGAATTCTCCATATCGCGGAGATTCTTCATGGCAGATGCCGTGTTATATCCGCTGGATCTGGAATTCATCGATCTTGCTGCGAGAGCAGCTTCTTCGGCATACTGGGAATCAAGTTTATCTCCCGTTATCGAACAGTAGAGCTTGGGAACGCCGGGAATAAGCCTTATTGCGCTCTCCTTGGATGTGTACTTCTTAACCTTGTTGAGATAGAGATATCTTCCGATGAGAAGAACTATGATGGCAAGGACTATCATGTGCCAGGGCTGGATCTTAGTTCCCCTTGCAGGACCTGAAGACACGAGCTTCTGGATGAGAAGAGTCGTTGCCTCCGTCGTGACCTCCACAGTCTCCTCAACTGAAGGTTCTGTGGGCGCGGTGGTGCTCATGGTCGTCGTTGTCTCGTCCTGAGCGGGAATGACAACAGCCTCCGTATCGGAAGTCTCTTCAGAAGTCTCCTTCTTTTTCTTCTCTTTCTCGGTAGTTGTTGTAGTTGTATCCTTTGTCTTCTTGGTGGTGGTCGTTGTTGTCGTTGCCTGAGTCGTTGTTGTCGTGGTTACATCCTTCTTCGTTGTGGTTGCAGCTGTAGTCGTTGCCTTGGAAGAAGTTGTCGTTGTCGTAGCTTTAGTTGTAGCTCTCGTTGTCGTGGTCGTAGTTGTAGCACGCGTCGTTGTAGCCCTGGTAGTCGATCTGGTCGTACCGCTGGTAGAAGAAGACGTTCCTCTGGTGGGATTAACGACGGGAGCTGCCGTGGGAGCTTTTGTAGGGATCGGGGTAGGTGTTGCCGTAGGAGCTTTTGTAGGAACCGGTGTAGGTGTTGCCGTGGGAACCGGAGTAGGGGTCGGTTTATTATCCGCAGAGCTTGCAGATACATTGGAAACAGAACAACGTATATCACCTACATTTGTACCGGCAAAATTAAAGCCTGCATTGCTGTCGTTTGGATTGCTTCCTCCCCATGTGGTTATGGTAACATGAACACTGGATTCGCCCGTGCTCTTGACTTTACAGTTCCATGTATTGGTGACATCGATAGTATGATTGAAGTCCAGATCGAAACTGCACTTGTCACCCTTCTCATAACCCTTGACATCAAAGGTAACCTGACCTCCGTCGTCGTGAAATGCTCTGCAATGCGCCGTAACCTTGGCGTTTCCCCTGCTGCTGGCACTGACCATTTCTGCCGGAAATAAAAAAGCGGCAATAGCAGATATGACTACTAATGCGGCAAGTAAAACGCTAATCTTCTTAGTTCCCGATAACGTCATGAGTTAACCCCTCCAACAAGGACCCGAAGGTCCCTTCATGTGTTCTCGTATAAAAAATTATACGACCTGGAGGGATTTTATTCAATAATATATATTAATAAACACTTAACATTTGTGGCGCAAACTTATTAAATTCGGAACTGATCAGGCGATAACACCGCCTAAAGCCAGCAGATCATCATCGTAGAAAACCGCTGCCTGGCCGGGGGCCGGAGCCCTTACCGGCTCATCGAAAAGAGCCGTCAGCTTATCTTCACCTGTACGTGTAACTATGCAGGGGACAAGGGGGTGGTGATATCTGATCTTGCCCGCAAGCCTTAGGGAGGCGCCCTGCGGGATATCTTCTGCCGCCATGAAGTTAAGGTTTATGACCTCGACTTCCTTTGTGTAAAGATCACTGTCATCACCGATCACGACTTCGTTTGTCACGGGGTCTATCCTTGTAACGTATTGTCTCTCACCCAAAGCTATGCCCAGACCGCGGCGCTGGCCTATGGTGTAGTTGATTATGCCCTTGTGCTGCCCCAGGACATTTCCTTGGGTATCGACGAAATTGCCTCCGGGCGGAACATCTCCTTCAAAGTGATCCTCTATAAAGGATGCATGATCACCGTCGGGAACAAAGCATATCTCCTGGGATTCTTCTTTGTTGTATACTTCGATCCCTGCGGACTTTGCGATCTTGCGCACTTCATCTTTCGTAAGATCGCCCAGAGGAAAGATGGTCCGGGCAAGCATCTCCTGGGACAAGCGGTAGAGCATATAGGACTGGTCTTTGGCAGTATTCGCGCTCATCTTTACGGCAAGGCGTCCGGAATCAGTCTTAACGATCTTCGCGTAATGGCCCGTGGCTATGTATCCGGCATTATGGTAGGACGCAGCCCGCAGAAGTCCCGTCCACTTGATATCGTGATTGCAGCCCGTGCAGGGATTGGGTGTCTTGCCGTCTCTATAGGCCCTTGCAAAAGGATCCACGACATCTGTCATGAACTCCTTTTCCATGTTTACGACAGAATACGGGATCCCCAGGGTCTGACAGGTCCCGGAAGCCTCAGACACTTCACAGCATCTGTTGATGTCGTGCCATATCTTCAGAGTGACACCATAAACATCGTAGCCTGCAGCTTTAAGAAGAACGCAGGCAACTGCGGAGTCGACTCCGCCGCTCATGCCTACTACTACGCCTGCCATTCCTTGACCTCTTTATCAGTGGAAAATTCCGTCATCTGTCATACCTGCAAATCTTTCATATACTTTGCGCACTTCCTCTTCTGCTGCAAGGAATGCTTCAACGCACTTGGGATCAAAATGATCTCCCGAACCTTCGACGATCAGTCCGATCGCCTGATCCATGGGAAGGGGCTCCTTGTAACTTCTTTTCGATACAAGGGCATCGAAGACATCAGCAACAGCCATTACCCTTGCAGACAGGGGTATCTTATCTCCTGCAAGGCCCTGAGGATAGCCCTTGCCGTTCCATTTCTCATGGTGGTACTGTGCAAGATTCCTGGCTTCGGAAAGATAGGAAGAATCAGGTACCGCTTCCATGGCCTGATCTATAATGTCCTTTCCATAGGTCGTGTGCTTTTTCATTATCTCATATTCTTCGTCAGTAAGCCTGCCGGGTTTGTTAAGGATCGAATCCGGGATCCTTATCTTGCCGACATCGTGAAGAGGAGAGGAATTGATGACGTCCGAGATGTAATCATCCGTGATGATATCAGGATAATAACCCCGCTCCCTTAAGCTCCTCAGGATGATACCGGAATAAGCTGCCGTCTTGCGGACGTGATCACCTGTCGTTTGATCACGGCTCTCGACCATGTCCGCAAGAACAAAGATAAGGGCATTCTGCATGCGGGATATCGTCTCAGTCTTATTCTGGATCTCGTCCACATATTCCAGGGAATCCTCTGATGTCTTAAGGAAAGAGCCATAAAGATGCTCTATCTCATCACCCGTCCCGATCTCAAGGTCACGGAGCTTGTCGATACTTTCCCTCCGGGCTTCCTCGGAATCGTAGGCAAAGGCTCCGGCTCTTAATGCCATGGAATTAAGGGGTAAGACGACATGGTATTCGACCAGCCAGAGCACTACGACCAGGATCACGATGAAGAAAGCCAGAAAAAGCGACATGAGACCTACAATAAAGCTCACTATATCGGCAGTGATCCTCTTCATCGACACATCGGCTGCAGTGTAGCAGACACAGTTGCCGGAAGCATCATAAACGGGATGATAGGCGGAAAGAAGCCAGCCGAATGAACCGACCGTCTCAACGGGGCTGGTCTCTTTTCCGGCAAGAAGATCCGGCAGGCGTTCCCTGATACCCTCATCGAAAGGAACGACATCTCCCGGAGCTGCCGCAGGGGTCTCCTCGGTATCAAGATCGAAGACCACATGGCTTCCGTCTTCTCTTATCCGGTAGATATAGATGTACTCGATATCCTCGGAACTTGCCATCAGGGTGTAAAGCTGCTTTTCGATACGAAGGTATTCTTCCGAAGATCTTCCCTTATCCATATATTCATCAACCTTCGCAGGATCGATGAGGCTCGCGGCTATTTCTGCGGTTCCTTCCGCGAGTTCGGTATGGTCTCTTATAGAATCCTCACGGAAAAGGACGGAACTTATGGATCCTGCAACAACGGCTACGACCGTGAATGACACGACCAGAATGATCATGATCTTAGTCTTCAAAGACATTATCCTGATATCCTTGCGCCTTGCTTCTTTCGTCTCTTCTTTGGATAAAGGCCGCTGCATCCAGCCCTGGAACTTGAGCTTGCTGCAAATCTTCTCCGGAAGGAATCTTAAAGTTATCAGAGCTATCGCAACCGTTACGGTCTTATCCAAAAGATCCACCAGGATATTTGCCGTAAGCTGGGCAAGAGGAACATTGGTAAGACCCATATCATAAAGCTTAGCGCTTAAGGCTTCAGTCTCCAGGGGGACTCCGTCAAGGCACCAGGGAAGGATTGTCCCCAGGCCCCCTCCTATAAGAGCAAGAGAGATAATAAAGAGTATTATCCCCCAGACTTTCTTAAGGTAAGCCCTGTCGGAGAACCAAGCCGCAACCACTGCGATCATGACATTGAGTACGGCATAGTACATTGAGGAATAATCGCCTATGGCTGCCAGACCGTTGGTCAGTAATCCGACTATCACGCCGGGAAGATAACCGCCCAGAACGGCAGCAAGTACAGTCCCTATCGTATCAAGATATAGCGGGAGTCCAAGATATATAGCAAGTTCCTTGAGAGCTACGTTGACTGCCACTCCCAAAAGGCAGAGGATCAGACCCCCGGTATAAGATCCTCTCTGCTTCCCCCTGACCATTGACATCGCTTTATCCTCCGTTATCTGAAGAACAGCTTTGCGACACTAAAGAACGGCGGTTCACCGCTGGGATCAGGACCTGCCGCCCTGAGTGTCTCACTCCTTAGATTCTGTATCCTGTTGTAGTTAACACGCATATCCCTGTAAAAGAGGTCTATAGCCTGCCTGAATTCGACTGCCCTTCCGGACTGAATTATCGAAGCCAGGCTCGAGATGATCCTGGGGTCGGTAAGTTCGGGTCCTAAGGGGCAAAAACCGTAATCCCTGTAGAGTTGCTTTAATCCCAAAGATAATCTGTTGGCCTCTTCCCTTATCTGCAGGATCCTATTCTTCCTCGTAACTTTCTTTATGATGAAGATCACGATAAGGGCATAGGACAGAAGAAATATTGCCCCCAATACCAGCAGGGTCGGCCAGACATCTTCATCCACGCCGCTTAAGATATCCTCAAGATCTCGGATACGTTTCTTTATTCTGACACCGGCCAGTATCACCGAGAAAAGGATCCCTGTGGACAAGACATTTACGATGATACCCCATATGAGGGGAGCAATGCTGGTCCTGGAATATTTAATGATGGTCTCTATCGATTTCTCATACTCTAAGAATAAAGGAAGTTTTGGGCCAAAATGAGCATTGAGCCTCGCGCATTCTTCCAGGCTCTTCTGCCTCTCCTGCTCGGGATATCCCTGAGGGGCCCCGGCTGCCGGGTAATTACTGTTTATGCTCATCTTACAAGACCACCCTCCAAATACTAGAATAATTGTAAACTGTCAGGGGCGATATTAAAAGATTTTTTTATGTCTTTACTCGTCGAAAAGGACCGTTGAGAAATACCTCTCAGCCGTGTCCGGAAGAACGGTTACGACTCTCTTCCCGCTTCCCAGTCTCTGGGCAAGTTTCAGGGCTGCGGCAACATTGGTCCCGGATGAGATACCGCACATAAGACCTTCTTCACGGGCAAGCCTCTTCGCAGTATCAACTGCTTCCTCATCGGTAACGACGTATATGTCATCGTAGATCTCGCGGTTCAGTATGTCGGGAATGATGCCGTCGCCTATACCCATCTGCATGTGGGTCCCTATGGTTCCGCCTGCCAGGATCGCTGCATTCTCGGGTTCTACCGCCCATATGACCATGTCAGGATTCTTCTCCTTCAACACTTCACCGATACCGGTCAAGGTTCCGCCCGTACCTATCCCGCTGCAGAAGCCGTCGATGGGACCTCCTGCCTGTTCCATTATCTCAAGTACAGTAGCCTTCTTATGAGCAAGCACATTGTTGATGTTCGCAAACTGCTGGGGAACGAATACCTTGGGATTAGACTTCTGCATGTTAAGGGCTGTCGCAAGACACTCTTCTATGCATTTGCCTATGTCACCGGAATCGTGGATCAGCCTTACCTGGGCTCCGTAATGACGGACGATCTTGCGCCTCTCCTCACTTACGGAATCCGGCATGATTATTATCGTTCTGTAACCTAAGACTGCGCCTACCAGGGCAAGGCCTATACCCTGATTGCCCGATGTAGGTTCGACTATTATGCTATCCTTATCGATAAGGCCCTCTTCTTCAGCGGCTCTTATCATGTTGAGAGCCGTTCTCGTCTTTATGGAACCTCCGACATTAAGAGCCTCGAACTTTACGAGGACTTCTGCACTGCCCGGTGCGGGCATCCTGTTGAGTCTTACGAGAGGCGTGTTGCCCACAGCCTCCAAGATGTTGTTGTATGCCATAGATATTCTCCATTCAAATATGCCTCATGTATTCTACATCATTCGGAAGAGAATATGTTACACTTATCGATATTTATTTTCGGGAAGGAGAATGACATTGGGTCTGGCAGGTAAGATCTACAGCAACTTAACGCCATCAGTCGTGATAATCTGCATTCTGGTATTAGCGGCGCTTCTTGTGACCGTTATACTCGCAAGGCTGTCCGTTCTGGATAAAAGGTTCAGGTGGGCAGTATTGGCGGTCTTCATCGTTTATCTGGGAGGGTTTCTCTATGTCACTCTTCTTTCGAGGGAGCCTTCCAGTTATTCGACTGTCGTCCTCTCCCCTTTTGCGGGATATAAACAGTCATTGCGATTCAATCCGGGCTTTATTGATTTCTTAAGGCTCATCTACCACAAGCAGTTCATGGAATCCATCAACACGATCGAGATCATCTCGGTAAAGCGCCTTGAGGAGAATCTTCTGAACATCCTCCTCTTTGTGCCATTAGGCTTTCTTCTTCCCACTATGGCAAAGTTCTTCCGTAAGTTCATCGTCGTAGTATTCTTCGGCTTTATGGCATCCCTTGCTATCGAGACTATCCAGTTCTTTACATCCCTCGGGATCTTTGACATAGACGATCTTCTCAACAACACGATAGGCGCCTACATAGGCTATATCCTCTTTTTCTTCTGCATCAAGTATTTCGTGCGCGACAGGAAAGTCAAAGCCCGTCAGGACCCAAAAGAAAATACCATTCCCCAGAACGATCTTTGGGACGATATAGTAATGCCCGAACACGTCGGACGCAAGGTTCACCAGAGATATTAAGTCTTAGTTTACGAGTTCTTCCATCCTCGTTGCATAACACCAGGTTCCGCCCGTAAGATTTCCGAAAATATACTTAGAGGAAGCTGACTCACACATCGTATACATCTTACCGCCAACAAATTCGATCTCTTCAGACATCGGAGCGATCTTGACGTCCTTGATCTTCGATGCGCTGTCTAAAGCATAGAGAGGAACACCTTCGAAATCGCCTAAACTCTCAAGCTTTTCACTGTTGTAGACACCTATGGTGGAGAATGCGAGCGCATAGGATCCTGATGTGTATATCCTGCCATCCCTCCAAGCCATACCCTGTGTAAGATCAGGGAGAGCATAAACTGTGACAGGAGTCGTCTCAAGACCATATTGAGCATCAGGGGAATCCGAGAAACGGTACTCAAATGCCACAGCCTGCAAATAGTCACCCGAAGGCGTCGTAAACTTGTGGGTCTTAGGAGTCTGATAGTTGGGATCGCGGTAGAATTCTCCTGCTATGAGCTTACCGTCATGGACGGTCGTAAATGCAACCTGTATAGATTCATCTCCCAGGGAAAGGTCAAAGGTTCCAAGGCAGGGGATCTCCTTGCCGTCTTCGGCCGTAATAACCTCTTTTTTGTCGTAAACATAAAGGCTGCTGTTCTCGCCGCTTGCAATATAAACATAATTGCCGTATGCCGAAAGTCCGCCCGCGTGAACAACAAGGGCTTCACCGAATTCATTAAGAAGCTTTACACGGCCTCTCTCGCTCCCGGTCTCACCTTCGACACGCCAGATGTATGTGGCAGTTCCGTCCTTCTGATAACCTGTCACGAGGAAGACCTTGTTATCCTCATCCCAGGACAGGCCCTGGGGAACGAGTCCCGCAGAAAGTCCGGGGATCTTAAAGGCCTTGTCTGAAGCTTTATAGTAAGAACTGACGGGGACCCTGAAATAAATCCTTGCACCCAATACAACAAGAGCCAGGAATACGGCTATTCCTATCAGGATCTTAACTATTACAGGTAGTTTTTTCCCGGACTTTGACATCTTTATATCCTCCTTATCCCCTTAGGGCTCACTGCCCCAAATGTTCGTTCCGTTGCTTTCTATCACAATGTTGCCGTCACCTGCAAGTGAGAAACTTGCAGCTGAATTCATGTTCTGCCAATCCGAATAGTGGATAGAGAAATTGATAGTTATTGTTCCACCCTTATCTATCGTGCCTGAATCAGGTACTGACATCGTAAGGATCTTGTTGCAGGATGAGGTCTTGTTAGCAGGATCGGAGAAAGCTCCCGTCACGCCGTTTACCCCGTTATATGCACCGTCGGACTGGAGCATGCCGGAATAGTAGCAGTCAAACACGGGCGTCTTTCCGCCGTCGCAGATGAAGAAGTACTTAACCTTCAAATATCCGACGGAGATCTTCTCATTACCGGTGTTCTTTATCTCCATGGAACCCGAGATGCTGTTGCCGGACTTGCTGTCGTACTTCATCGTGACCTTCACCTTATCGGAGGCCTTGCCTGTCGCAGCAGTAGCCTGTGTTCCTGATGTGGCAGCCGTTGCAGCCGTTGCATCAGTCGTATCCGAAGGAGCAGTACCGTCGGTTACGGGCGTCTGATCTTTTCCGTCAGCAGAAGGCTCACTGCCCCATACGAGCTTGCCGTTATCGTAGAGGCAGATCCCGTTGCCGGCAAGACCCTTATAAGAAGGATCGTTACTGTTATCCCAGGGTCCTTCCGGATTTCTCATCCTTACCTGGATCTCAGACTTATAGTGTTCCTGACCGCCGGGATAAAGGTTGCCGTCGTCGAAGACAACTGACAGGTAGTAAAGGTTCTTATCCTTGTTACATGCCTTGATGCCGTCGACGTGTCCGCTCTGCATGTAGTTGGAATTGACTTCCAGATCTGTGGCTTTCCTGCCACCCTTAACGACTTCGCTTAAGTCAAGATAATAGCGGAGTTCAAGGGATTGGGACTTTCTTGCAGGCCAGGCTGTCTTGTTATATACGAGAGCCTTGATCTCTATGAAATCCTGGCCGTCGACATTGACGGCCCCTTCGACTGAATACTCGTCACCGACAGGTTCTACAGCACCGAAATCCTTTATCGTCTCGCCATGGTATTTGCCGTACATCTTGGCCAAGATCCCGGTAAAACCCGCATTGTAGTCACAGGCAACCTCGTTAGCGGTGTAATCAGATACCGTATCGTTATAGTTGTCACTTGCATCAGGACCTCCGACCAGGGCGCCATAGAGGGTATGGCGGTGGGAAGAAGGTTCGTTCATGTTGTTGGAATAAGATCCCTGGGCAGTCCTGTGATGAGGATGCTCGGGTGCATTCTCTCCGAATCCGACTACAAAAGACCTGCCGGATGAACCCAATGCATAGTTGATCTGGCTCTCGGCAAATTTCCAGTAATCAGCGCTCTTAGCTGAAGGACACTTATCGCTGTCTGCATATACGGAAGCCACAAAAGCAGTGGTCGTCGCATACCTTAAAGATCCCCATGTATCAAGCCATGCGAGACCCTTGGGGGAATATGTGATGCCCTTTAACCAGAAATCCAGGTGCTCTTCGACTGCATCTGTATAAGTCTTCTCACCCGTGATCTTTGCCAGGAGAACAGCCGCGCCGATATGGACGTCATCCCAGCACATGGACCAGTTGTAGTCGTGCCCTGCCTGGGAATAACAGCTCTTGGCATTATCAAGATAAGCCTTGTCTCCCGTTGCCATGTAGAGCCAGGCTCCCGCCCAGGATAACTCATCGTAGAATCCGCTCCACGAATTATAAAAACCGTTTGCTGCTGTGTAGCCCGAATCAGACTTCGTCTCATCGGCAAACTTATAAAGGCTCTTCGCATGCTTTAAGCATTCGTCGGCATAATTCTTGTCGGTCTTCGCGAAAACGACTGATGCCGCAGCCAATGCAGCTGCAGCTTCGCCCGCAACGGCAGAGCCCGGGTTGTCCCTGGTTACTTTATAGGAAGGTCTTTGCATGCTCATCGCTTCGGCAGGACCCCACCAGGAGTGATCGGCTCCGCCGTCACCAACCTGATAGTAGTAGGTATTGTCGTCGGGGTGGCACTTCATAAGGTAGTCCGTGACCCACTTAATGTCATCTCTTATATATTCCAGCTGTCCCGCTTCCTTATATGCATCTTCGGATTCGGTGACAGACCATGCGAGCATGGCGGCAGAATATGCCATCGGAAGATTGAACTTAACATGATCCCCTGCGTCGTACCAGCCGCCCGTAAGATCGATGCCGTTGTCTGACCCGTCAGACATTGCGCTGTCTCCCCTCCAGTTGCATCTTGTATCATCGGGAAGATCTCCGGATCTTTGAAGTTCGTAGAAGAGGAGGGACTTCTGGAGGGCTTCCCCATAGTTAAAGGCTCCCGTACCCTTGACTCCCTCGTATCCTGAGCCTTTCTCGGAAAGGCCTTCGTAACTGACGGCTGAACCTGACTCATCGCTTGCGGAAGCAACCGTATCATCCGATGTCCCGGCCGTCCCTGCGGAAGAAGGGGATGTCTCTGTTGCGCCTTCTGTCTCATCAGTCGTCACATCGAGTGAGATCCCGTCACCCGTATAAGATGTCTCTTCTGAACCTGAAGGTTGGGGGGGATTAGTCAGCGAACAGCCTGAAAGCAGTGAAATACAAAGAATGGAAGCCAATATCTTAGGGTGTTTCATCTTAAACCTCATAGCCGCCAAAAGAGCGGAAAATCAATATTTGTAACAGTGTTACAGTGTTTCTATCTTATCCCAGACCGCCTTGGCAAGGGCTTTGTGACCGTCTTCGGTCATGTGGAGAGAGTCAATGTCGGATGCCTTAACAAACTGTCCCGCATCGAGGAATTCCGTGCCGCACCTGTCGGCAACATAAGAGTACCATTGGGCAAGGAGCTTGGACTGTTCAACACTGTATTCGTTAAAGAAAGGCGCAAAATCCGTCGAAAGAACATTATCTCCCAGCGGCGGCGGCGCTACTATAAGGATCTTTGTATCCGGGGTCTGGTTATAGAACTTAAGGTGAGCGGTCATCTTCTCGATCATGGTCATAAGAGACCCTGCGATATCGGGCGCCGGCAGTGAGAACTTCCTCTTAAGGTCGTTGGATCCCAGCATTATCACGATAATATCCAGAGGCTTATGCGACTCGATCATGGGAAGGCAATAGTCGAGGCCCCTCTTGGTCCCCCATTCCCAGGGGTCCTCAAGTGCTATGGTCCTGCCGTTCTGGCCTTCTTCCACTATCTCATAATTCGGTCCTGCAAGTTCTGCCAATACGCGGGGCCAGCGGCCCTCGAAGCGCATGCCTGTTGCGGGATCGTATCCCCATGTATTGGAATCTCCGAAGCAAAGGATCCTCTTCTTAGCCATAGCTGTCACCCCATGAGCTTATTGTATGTATATTCGTTCTGTGAGAAATACTGCTCGGCGAAAGGTGCCTGGGCAATGGGAATGGCGCCCATCTCCTTTACGGCCTTCATGAAGGGACGGCATAGTTTTACGATCGCCTTGAAGTGCTCAGGGAGACGCTCTTCGGGGCAGTCCATAACGCAGAGATATGCGCGTCTTGCGTTGTTGTCCTTCTCGGTCTGGAGGATGATGCCGACCTTGACGATATCCGAATGAGCTCCGCAGTACTTGCGGATAGCTTCTCTCATAAATCTGTACTCACCTGCTTCCGGAGGGGGGGCGAGTGTTACTTCGACCTGCTTTTCGATAGGAGTTACCCTGGCACCGGCTCCGCCCAGGACTTCTTCAACGGAAGTATTTTCAACAGCATCACCGAACTCCCTCTTGAAAGCAGCGGATCCGGTTATTCCCTGAAGAGCTTCCAGGGGAAGTCTTACAGTAACCGGGCCGAAGGGATTTATGAGGATCCCCTGATGTCCGCCGCGCATACCGATCGCAGCAGCTTCAGGGAAGTTCATTGCTATCGTATTGGAAGGATCGATCTTGATAGACTTGGGCCTGTTGCGGTTAAGGCAGATCTTGTCGGTAAAGATCGGGAAAAGGGTACGATCCTCGTTATCCTTCAAAGACATAAGTCCGATATTGCGCTTATTGCCGCCTGCGCGGGACATCTGAACGGGCGTAATGAATTCGGAATGGACAAAGGCTTCTGCAAGAGTCTCAAAGAAGACCTTGTCGCTGTCGAATCTTGCATATTCCATGGTGAGTCCCAGAAGCTTGGGGTTGTCAGGTCCTATCTCGGGATCTTCGGTCTCATGAGCCATAACGTTTGTTATGACTGAGAACTTATCGACGGGATCCTCGATATCCTCGTCAGGAGTCGTTGCATCGGGAAGGTTGCCCTTCTCAAGATCTATGACGACTCTTTCATCTGTTACTTCTTCAAATTTCTTGCCAGCGATGGAAAGGGATACGACCTTTGTTGTCGTTACTCTCTTCTTGTTTGCATGGTATACGAAGACATCCATTCCGCGGCAGATCTTACCTCTTACGATACCCGATACGACGAATCCGCCGGGAACCTCGGATACTGATCCGGGGATGTCATCCACCACGAGATAGAATCTGTCATCGCCTGCCAGGTCGATATATTCGCCTGAAGCTCTCATGGCCATATCCTCAGCGTCCTGGCGCTTCTGCGCTACGGCCTCGGTTGCAAGCCTGCCTGCTTCTGCACGGGCAAAACGTTCCGCTTCAGTCTCTTCCTCGACCTCGTTTAAGATCCTCATCTCCTCGGAAAGATCGCCTGCGGCTTCTTTTACTTCGTTACTATTGTCCTTATCCTTATTCTTGCCAAATCCGAAAATTCCCATTTTCAACACCTCATCTTTTTATATCGTCAAAGATTATACCACGATTCATTATATCAGTCGTAAACACCTGCACCCGTCTGTACGAAATAGAGCCAGTAGGATCCGTAGAAGATAAGAGACAGGAGAGAAAAGAGCGCGACCAGTGTGCAGATCCCGTATAAGGATATCTTGATAAGAAGGCCTGCCAGTCCTTCGCGGCTTTTTCTCCTGTTGAGAGCGGATATGCCCCGTGCGAGCATATATGCCAGAGGGATCACGATCGGAACGACATATCTCATATTCTGTGAACAGACGGCCTTGTAGTTAAGGCAGAAACTTATGAAGGATGCCATCTCCGTTATGAAGAGGACCATCATGGCGCATGCCTCGTAACGGTAGGTCCCGCGTCTTAGATCAACGATAAGGAAGACAAAAAGACAGATGATGGATATGACCGCCAGGATCTCGAACAAAAGGAGCATCAGGGATCCTGTCGTCATGAAGAACTGACTCTGCTGGAACATCTTTTCGTCAAAGAGGGCCGACTTGCAGAGAGCCAAAAACATCTGATAGTCCTTGATGTCCTCGTTAAAGACAAGGAAAGGAACATCAGCCGGGAGGCCCTTGGCCGGAAGCAGGATCCTCTCGACTAAAGAGTAACCTGATACGTCCTGAACTGAGGAGATATTGAATGTGTTTACATAATTAACCGGAACTCCCCAGCGGATGAGATTCCTTACAGGGAACCAGAGTCCTAAGGGAAAGGTAACTGCTGCAAATGCAAGGAACTGCCCGATGATATGCGGTATCTTGATATTTTCTCTTCCGTATCCTTCTTCCTTTGCACGAGCGGAAGGAATGATCTGGTAGCAGATCTTGGCAAGGAAGATAAGAGCTACCGGGATCGCTATAAGTCCGCCCGAAAGCTTTGACATCATGGAAAGTCCTATTCCTATACCCACGAGCATGATGTATCTGAACTTGGGGGAGCGGTACCAGAGGAGCGCATAGTAGAATGCGAGGAAAGAGAAGAATACCGATACGGCATCGTTGTTTACGGATGCCGACAGGATCAGGAATTCAGGCAGGCACATCGTAAGGCACATCGTAAAGATAACGCCGGGGCCCGATATCTTGAAGTATCTGATCATCTTGTAGATAAGAAGGCCTGACGCCGTCGAACAGAACAGGGGGATTATCTTTATTACTTCGTAGTTATCCGCCTGCGAAGGGAAGATCAGCGAGTTGACCTTTATCGCAAGAGCCGCCAGGAAGTAAAACAAGGGTGGCTGATAGAACTGTCCCAATTCCCTGATATCCGAATCGATCAGCTTCCAGTTCGTAAGAGTATAAAGAACATAATTATCGTGAGTGCCGTAGAAATTATCATCGAAAAAGCCCATGTCATGCTGGTACATGTGCGTTATGGGTGTATAGAGGACTACGGTAAGCCTTGTCCAGAAAGACAGTACCATTATGAGCAGGACCACGTCTCTGGCCGTGATCTTGCGCATGATGATAAGCACAATAAGGACTGACAGTATCATAACGGCTCCGCCTATGGATACTACCCAGATGAGATTGCCTCCGACTCCGTACATACCCTGGACAGGGCCTTTGGTAAGAACAAAGTCTGATATCAGTTCAAAGAGAAAAAAGGATATTACGCCGGAACCTGCTGCCGCTGCCACCTGAAAGGGCGTGGCGTTGAGGCAGGATGCCAGATAGAAGCCCAAAAAGATCCACAGGCCTGCCATAAGCACGCCTGTGGTCGTTTCAGTCATATAGTGGATCGAGCATCTCGTAACAAGCCATACGAAGACGCATGCGGCCGCGATAAAGATAAAGCTTCTGTGGATCATAGTGCTTTTGATCTCGCGGCTGCTGATGATCTCTTTTTGTGTCATACGACGATTATCCTGCGGTAGGTCTTCTTACCCTTACGGCAGATAGCCTGTCCGTCGTCATCGAAGTCAGCATCGGAAAGAACATAGAACTGGTCTTCCACCTGCTTGTCGTTCAGAGTGATACCCTTCTGGGCGATCATCCTCTTGCCTTCACCCTTGGACTTGACCATGCCGGAAGCGGCAAGGACGTCTGCCAGCTGGATGCCTGCTTCAAGATCAGCCTTGGGGAGTTCATAAGTAACCATATCCTCGGATACTCCGCCGCCCTCGAAGATCTCTTCTGCAGTCTTCTTGGCGACGTCCGCGGCAGCCTCTCCGTGAACGATCTTCGTAACTTCGTATGCAAGTCTCTTCTTTGCTTCGTTGATGGCAGCATCAGTAAGGGTTGCATACTCGTTGATCTCATCCATATCAAGGAATGTCAGGAGCTTCATGCACTTGATGACGTCAGCATCGTCTATGTTTCTCCAGTACTGGTAGAAGTCGTACTCGGAGAACTTTGCTGGATCGAGCCATACGGCACCCTTGGCGGTCTTACCCATCTTCTTGCCTTCGCTGTTGGTAAGGAGAGTGAAGGTAAGTCCGTAAGCAGGCTGGGCATCCTTACGCCTTATGAGTTCAACACCGCCGATGATGTTGGACCACTGGTCGTCACCGCCTAACTCGAGGCAGCAGTCATACTTCTTATGCAGGTAGTAGAAGTCGTAGCTCTGCATGAGCATGTAGTTGAATTCGAGGAAGGAAAGTCCCTTCTCGAGTCTCTGCTTGTAGCACTCAGCCGTGAGCATCTTGTTTACGGAGAAGTGGGGTCCTATGTCTCTTAAGAACTCGATGTAGTTAAGATCGCGGAGCCAGTCAGCATTGTTTACGATGATCGCCTTATCGTCCGAGAAATCAACGACCTTGCCCATCTGGCGCTTGAAGCACTCGACGTTGTGGTCGATCGTCTCAACGGTCATCATCTGTCTCATGTCAGTACGTCCCGTAGGGTCACCGATCATGGCCGTTCCGCCGCCCATCAGAGCGATAGGACGGTGACCAGCCTTCTGCATGTGGCTCATGACCATCATCTGGACAAAGTGGCCTACATGAAGGGAATCTGCCGTGGGGTCAAAACCTATATAGAATGTTACTCCGGGCTTGCCCAAAAGATCATAGATCTCTTCCTTGTGCGTTGCCTGCGAGAAGTAACCTCTTTCTTCTAAGATATCGAATACATTTCTAGCCATTTCTTTTACCTCTTATCTCTTTTTCTTTTCTTATATCAACCGGGTAAGTATACCACTTATTGCATCTTTATGCAGGATACGGCCGCCAATGCCGCAATTGCGCCGTCAGATGCCGCAGTTGCAAGCTGCCTTACGTGTTTTGTCCTTACATCACCAGCTACGAAAACGCCGGGACAACTGGTGACACAGTCTTCTCCTGCCTTGATATAGCCGCCTTCCATCTCAACAAGATCTTCAAAGGCTTTTGTCGCAGGCACCTGACCTATCGCAACGAAGAGTCCGTCAACTTCCAAAGTCCTGGTGGTTCCGTCTACGGCATTCTTCAAAACGACTGAAGAGAGCTTGCCTTCGCCCTCGAGGCTTTCTGTCACAAAAGGCGTCAGGATCTCGATGTTCTCAGTCTCACGGGCCTTAGCCATAAGTGTCTCTTCGGCACGGAATCCGTCCCTTCTGTGGATTATATAGACCTTGCTGCAAAGACCGGCAAGATAAAGTGCATCTTCTACGGCCGTATTGCCGCCGCCTGCTACAGCCGTGACCTTGTCCTTGAAGAAGGCTCCGTCACAGGTCGCGCAATAGGAGATTCCTCTTCCCGTAAGTTCTGCTTCCTTATCGATCCCCAGGTGACGGTTTGTAGCACCCGTTGCGATAATGACTGTCCTGGCTTCGTAATCGCCGAAATCACCCTTGAGGACAAAGCCTGACTCCGTCTTCTCAACTTTGTTTATCTGATCGAAAACGAACTTCGCATCCAGTGATGATGCCTGACGGAAGATGGAATCTGCCAGATCAAAGCCCGATATCTTCTCATAACCGGGGTAATTCTCGACTTCAGGGGTCGCGACTATCTGGCCGCCGTATGTATTGCCTTCAAAGACAGACACATCCATTCCGGCACGTCTTGCATAGATTGCCGCCGTCATGCCTGCTGTTCCTGCTCCGACTATAGCTATATCGATCATAAGAATCACTCCTTTTTTGCATCAATAAAATGCAAGAACATTATATCATTTAATCCAGATAAGGCAGTAGAACACCATCGACAAAAGAGCAAAGGAAAAGACGGCAACATCTGTAAATAACGCAAGGAGATTGGGCCCCTTCTCACGGGCTATGCCGCAGTAATAGGATCCTGCTATGATCACGGGAACTATGTACCTGAAAGACATCGTGCAGGTATAAGGGTACCTGAAGCAGAACAAAACGTAGAAGAACAGTTCCGATAGGAGCAGGATCGTAAGGAATGTGTTGAGATCATTCCTCTTTTTTATCCAGGCCAGGATCATGCCGATGAGGGATATCAAAGTCAGAAGGACGAAAGACGCCAGAAGGAAATATCCCAATAACGCGAGGACTGTATGGTCCCTGTAGTAATCCCCGTCGAAGACCGCCTGATCCATCGTCTCGGATATTATGTTGTAATTGTTCCCTCCGAACTCAAAGAACCTCTTCCAGAAGGGGACTCCGCTTATAACAAGCCCGGGATTAAGGTCGGTATCGGGGATCGCAACATAAGTTATGGGCACGTTCCAGAGGATCAAGGATCTCACCTGATACCAGAGACCAAGAGGCGCCGTGATAAGAAGGAATATGCTGTATTCTCCGATCGTGGCGAGCTTCCTCTTACTAGTGAACAGGACTTTAAGCATAAGGAATGCTATGGGGACGGCAACGAGTCCTGCCGAGAGTTTTGTCATCATGCCGAGACCTATGGAAAGTCCAGTCAAAAGAAGGATCCAGAATTTCTTTTTCCCATACCAGGTCCAGGCAAGATATAAAGCCAGGACTGACAACATCAAAGCCAGAGGATCGTTGTTTAAAGCTCCCGCAAATACTATCAGCTGGGGATGTATTGCCATGGCAAGAAATGCTGTGATGCGGCCCTTGGCAGAAAGGGAAAAGATATCCAAAAACTTCCTAAAGACAGCAAGGGTTACAAGAGACCAGAAGAGGGACAAAGTCTGGAGAGCGTCCCAGTTATGCGCAGCAGAAGGAACTATTGTCCTGTATATCCCGAAGAATATGGCGCAGACGATATGGTGGAAAGGCGGATGGTAGAACTGCCAGTGATCTCTTATGTCTTCTGCCAGGAGCTTATGGTTTTCGAGAAGATATTCTATGTATTCGGCATGGTAATTGTTCTCAAGGTAGGTGTCGAATTCTCCGACGTCATGCTGACGCTGCATCGCTCCCGTATAGAGCACATAAAAAGTCCTTACGAAAACCGCAGCTATCGTAATGCATGCTATAAGTCTGGCTTCCTTACCGGACCCTTCGCTTGTCACTACAAAAAACGCAAGACCTATAAATCCAAGGATCAGGACAGCTCCCGTAAGAGGCGAGAGGTTCTGCATCTGACAGCCGGATACAATAAGCACGAATAAAGACCAGACTGCATATACCGCAATGTCCAAAGTCAAGCTGTGAGAACTCTTTTCCCTGTCCTTTACCATGTGACATCCACCACCGTAACTTCACCCATGACATAGGTCATGAGACAGATATAAAATGCAGCCGTCAAAAGAGCAAATGCAACCGATAAGATCTTATAGAGGAGCACGCCCTTGTCTCTCCCCGATACAAGTCTTGCGGCAAAGTAAGTTCCGCAGATAAGGAGAGGCACCGTGTACCTGAAATTCATCGAACAGATATGGGGGTATTTTAGCGCAAAAGCCGTATAGCTTATTAGTTCCGCAACGAAGAGGACAGCAAGTGACAGTTCGCTTACGGCAAGCTTTCTTTTGCGCATGGTAACCACCGTATAGACGAGTCCCGCCAAGGATAAGATAACGAGCGCAACAAAGATCCAGAGAAGGAAATATCCTGTCATGGACTGAACCAGGCTGTCCCTGTAATTCCACTCTCCAAATAGAGCGGATTTGATCAGTGCGATCGTCGTGTTGTAGTCCTGCTCACCGTCTGATCCCAGGTTCATGAAGAAGTCTTCAATGGGTACGGGATAGAGACCGAAGAGCCTGTCAGTAACAGAGAATCTGCTTATGTCCTGGTAAGGATTATCTGACCTTAAAACATAGCCCAGGGGAACAGAAAACATGAAGTAATTACGCAACTGGAACCAGAGACCCAAAGGGATAGCGATCGCACTGTATATAGCGGCATTGCCGATGGTCTTAGCTTTCCCTTTGCCGTCTGCCTTGATAAATCTAGCGATGAAAAGAACTGCAAGAGGGGCTGCGATGAGTCCTGCCGAGAGCTTGGTCATCATGGCAAGACCTGCGCATGAAGATGAGATGATAAGATCCTTTATCGAGCTCTCTTTGTACCATCTGATCCCAAGGTAAAGAGCAATGAATGTCAGCATGACTGAAAGACTGTCGTTATTGATGCTTCCCGACAGAAGGATAAATTCAGGGAAGAAAGAAACGATCAGGGCTGACGGCAAGAGCACGTTTTCGCCAAGATCAAAGAGCTTTAAGATCCGGTATGTTACGACCGAACTTATCCCTGCGTAGCAGAAGGTCAGGATCTGCAGGGCTTCATAGTTGTGATCTCCTCCAAGGAAGAGTTCGTAAATCTTAAGAAAGACTGCACAAACAAAGTAATGAAAGGGCGGATGGTAGAACTGGCCTGCCGTTGATACATCGATGGCAGGAAGTGTCATCTTGTCTCTTACATAGAGAATGTATCCTGAATGGAAGTAGTTATAGACTCCCTCTTCGAACACGCCGACATCATTCTGACGGGTTGCGATATCAGTGTAAAGGACATAGATCAGACGCAGTGCAAAACCTGCGGCAAAGATCACTACTATCTTCGCATTGAAAGTAAGTTTGCCCTTAAAGTGAAGAAATATAGCAAATGCCGTAAGGGAAACTATAAGACCTGCTATAACGGTCCACATTATCCAGTTTCCCTGGGGGAGCTGCCCTCCCGTTAAGACGAGGGCTATAAGGGATGCCAGGGCCGTAACGATATAGGGGTGCTCTGATGCAACCCTTACCGCGATGTTATCTTTAGTCCCTGAACTCATAACTTTTCCCCCCCGTCAGTCAAAATATAATGCACAAGCCATGTAAAATGCAACAACCATTAACATAAAGACGGCTATGAGCATCTTGAGGATCGTCTTCGCCAATGGGATCTTCCGGGCAAAAAGTCCATAGAGATCACCGATCGCGATCGATCCTGCGATAACTGCAGGAAGGATATATCTCATATTCATCGTGCATGCAAAAGGAAATTCGATATTCATTCGGAGGTATAAGACCAGATTGACAAAGACCGTGATCCCCAAGGCAAGTCTTGCAATACACCTGTCGTTCTTATACGAAAAGTACACAAAATAGATAAGGCCTGCTATCCCCAGGATCATAAGGAATGCAAAGAGCCAGAAGAGGATATAACCCGTTAAAGCCGTCCCCATCTGATCTCGCATTATCGCTTCGTTAAAAAGCCCTGTTTTTAAAAGAGCAATCGGTATTGAATGATCGGGATCACCTTCAAGTCCGTTACGGAAAAAACAGTCTTCCGCACCGACGATCTCATCAGGGATAAGCCTTGCCCAAAAAGGAATGTCACCCAGATACATATAGTCTGAAGTCGGCCTTAAGATATAGGTCAGGGGCACTCCGAACATTATGTAGTTACGGATAAAATACCAAAGACCCAGAGGCAGGGATATAAGCCCGTAAAGAACGGGAGAGATAATTGCTCTTGCATAGCTCTTCTCCTTAAAGCTCTTTATCATTCCTGCGATTATCACGACCAGGACCGCAGGTGCTGCCAAAGCGCCGGAAAGCTTCGTTCCGACCGACAGCCCCATGCTAAGAGCCGCTATAACGAGCGTCGTATATCTTCCGGTCTTTTTCCAGTCAAGGATAAAGAGGATCGATGCCATCGTGAACATCAGGCCCATGGAATCGTTGTTGAGGTTGCCGGCTTCCATTATGAGCGCCGGGAGAAAAGCCAGGACTGCAACTGCTGCCTTCCTCCCTGCCTTCGTCATCTTAAGGAAACCCGTTATGGCATAAGAGAAGTAGAGTGTCAGGACAGAAGATAAGAAAGTCAGGGCTCTCATACCCTCCCAGTTCTCGGCCCTGGATGGGAATATGAGCTTTTGCAGATCCAGAACCGCCGAAGCGGAATAATGGTAGTACGGCGGATGGTACCATTCGCCGAATTCACGCACATCAAGATTTATGAGCCTGCCCGTGAAATTTACAAACTGGATATATCCCGAATGCAGGATATTGTAGCGGTCGGTAAAATCACCGACATCGTTGCACATTGCAAAGAAAGGGATCACCACGATAAAAGACAGCCTCATCCAGACTCCGGCGATGAGAAGAGCGGTAAGAAAACCCTTGTGAGTCTTATACATTCCGGTCCAGAGGGCAAGGAGGGCTATTACCGCAAGACCGCCGCCCAGGAGCAGGATCTTGGCAGGTCTGTCGGTTACCGAAGATCTTACAAAAGCGAAAAGCAAACCTGCGGGGATCGACAGGACTAAGACCACAATATCCCCGGCTCCTTTGAACTTCTTCCCCGACAGCATTATCATTGCTATCCATAGGGTCGAGAAGAGTACAAAGAAGGATATGGGTCCTGTCAGCCAGATCGCGCCACCCGTGAAGATGAGCGCATATATTGCCGCTGCCAATGAAAGACATATCGGCCGCAGGTATGCGGCCGATCCTTCGTCTCTTATGAACCCGGGGCTGATCTTATTATCCGTAGTCATCAATACCCGAATTCCTGTATCCAATAGTAAGTGTATTTCGTGCCTTCCTCAACATAGAGAGCAGCAGCGAATATCTTATATTCCGGATCCAACATGGTCTTGTTGTGGGCGGATGATTTCTTCCATGCCTTGAATACCTCTTCTGCGGTCTTCTGACCGTAAGCTATGTTCTCACCGTACATAAGATCTGGATTAACCGTATACCACTGCTTGCCGTTAGGTCTCTTGTGGGGCTCTGATGAGCCCGCCGTCAGTGAGATCTCCTTGGCGCGGGTCTTGGAAGCCTTCTCAAGGCCCTTGGACCACTTGAGTTCGGGAACGCCGTTCTCTTTGCGGTAATCGTTAATCATCTTCAGGAGTTTCTTAGCCTCGGTCATGTTGATCGTGCCGGGGTACTTATCCGAACTCTTATCTGAACCCTTATCGGAATCCTTCTTGCCGTCTCCGGACTTGTCGGACTTATCATCTCCCGACTTATCTGACTTTCCGTCTCCCGACTTGTCAGATTTATCGGACTTATCAGTCTTATTGTCTCCGGATTTATCGGAAGATCCTGATTTATCTGATTTGCCCGACTTATCGGAGCTTCCGCTCTTGTCAGATGTATCGGATTTGCCTGATTTATCGGTCTTTCCGCTGTCAGACTTATCCGTCTTATCAGTCTTGCCGGACTTGCCGGATGTATCAGACCCTGATTTGTCTGACTTATCTGAATCAGCTGACTTATCAGTCTGCCCGGGATCGTCCGTCTTGTCGCTGCTGTCAGCGGAAGAAGGATCTGTCGGATCTGCCGCATCCTGATCATTCTTGTCATCTTCGGAAGGAACGGGGTCAAGATATGCCTTGGGAACATAGTAAGTCTTGCCTCCGTCAGTGACCTTGGCCCAGCCGTTATCACTGACTGCAATGACCGTCACTTTGCTTCCTGCGGGAAAGGTCTTACTGTCATTGGCGCAGAAGGAAGGAGCATCCTTCGAAGGAGTATCCGCTTTTGTAACATACTGGCTTGATGCGGGATCTGCCGGTTCAAATACGACTGCGGTAAACCTGTTGTCGTCGGTTATGTCACCTGAAACATATACGCCGGCAGCCTTAGCCTTATCGTCCGGATCGGTCTTAAGATCCTTCATGGGAAGATAGTAGATGCCTCCGTCATAGGAGATCTGAGCCCAGGCCCCGTCATCACTTACGGCAATGACTCTTACCGCGCTTCCTGCCTTGATCGTTCCTACAGGTTCTGCCTGTGTGGTAGGGAATCTTCTGTAGGGAGTATCCGCCGTGACTATGTAAGATCCGCTTCCAGCGGTGGTATAGATCGCGATCTTGTAGCCCTTTGATGAGTTGAATGCCTTCTTGACATCATTTGCCGAAAGCTTGGTCTTATCTGCAGGTATCAGAGCCTGATCGTCTGCATCCTGCCCCTGATCTGCCGTATCGTCAGGATCTTTTGCGTCAACATCAGTTAGGCCGCCATCTTCTGCCGCGTCCTTGTCCTGATTGGAATCTTTGTCTGATGAATCGTCTTTATCAGGGTTCTTGTTCTCGTTAGCATCAGATGCCTTCGTCCCTGCACCCTCATTACTCTGTCCGGGATCTTCGCTCTTACTGTCCTGGCTGCTGTCAGTCTGTTCGATCTGACCTGCATTGGCAGTACGGGTCGCATTGCCCGCTTCACGGATGATACCGTAAGTTCCGGCACCGAAGATAAGAAAGACGAGTATTGCTGCAACTATCTTATCTAACTTACCGGATCCCGGTCTGCTGGATTCGTTATTGGCCATGTTGCACCTCCGATAATTCACCCGCCTGTATATTAAAAATATAACACGGGGCAGGGGCATTGACAAGGATTAAGAGGACCCGCTAAAGGGGACGGAAAAGGCAATACTGCCCCGTTTTCTTGTCATTTCCTACATAAACGGCATTCGTAATCGTTCAAAAACAGTAAATTAAAGCAAAAAAACAATAAAGAAATCCATGTCGCGATTATATATAATTGTTAAGTTCGAGAATTTTCGTTTTCGGAAAGGTCCCAAGCCTAACAGGGTAACAACGGCTGACGGCAAAGGCTTCGGCCCAAGCCTCACCGCAATATTTTTAATAAAAGCGGGGTATGCTTATGAAGAAAGTTTTGGTATGTAAGGAGACCAATCCTGCCGAGACAAGAGTAGCCATGATACCGGATGACATCAAGAAGCTGTCCGGAATGGGTTACGAGTTCACGGTCGTTAAAGGAGCCGGCAAGAAGAGCGGCTTCGATGACGAGGCTTACGAGGCAGCCGGAGCAAAGCTCGTTAACGACGAGAAGGATGCTTTGGCAGATGCCGAGATCGTAGTCAGGATCTTAAAGCCGGAGAACGCTTCCGGAATGAAGGAAGATACGCTCCACATCAGCTATCTTGATCCTTTCAACGAGAAAGAACTCCTGGCGGATTTCGCAAAGAGCGGCATCAAGACCGTATCGCTCGAGATGATCCCCAGAACCACATTGGCTCAGAAGATGGACGTTCAGTCCTCACAGACATCACTTGCAGGTTACGTTGCAGTATGTAACGCAGCAGCAAGACTGCCTAAGATCCTCCCTATGATGGTCACCCCTGCAGGTACGATCAATCCTGCAAGAGTCTTCGTCATCGGTGTAGGCGTTGCCGGACTCCAGGCTATCGCTACGGCAAAGAGACTCGGTGCGAGAGTTGACGCTTTCGATACGAGACCGGTCGTAGAAGAGCAGGTCAAGTCATTGGGCGCTAACTTCGTCAAGATCGATCTTGGCGAGATGGGTCAGACAGCTCAGGGTTACGCAAAAGAACTGACACCCGAGCAGGTCGCAAAGCAGCAGGAAGCTCAGGCTAAGGTCTGCGAGAGATCTAATATCGTTATCACGACAGCTAAGGTATTCGGCCGTAAGGCACCTCTCCTCATCAAGAAGGATGTACTTGACCGCATGATGCCCGGCTCCATCGTAGTCGACATGGCTGTTTCCACAGGCGGTAACGTTGAAGGTTCCGACCCCACTAAGGAAGTCATCACAGATAACGGCGTAATCATCATGCCGGGTGACATGCTCGAGCGCCAGGTACCTTTCGATGCATCCAAGATGCTTTCAGGTAACATCAGTGCGTTCCTCACGCATTTCTATAACAAAGAAGCCTCCGAACTCGTTGTCAACATGGAAGACGAGATCATGAAGGGGTGTCTCATCACTTCCGGCGGCGCAATCATTCACGAAAGATTTAAGGAGGCATAATAATGGACGGAAAAACAATAATGCTGCTGATCTTCGTTTTCATCATCGCAGCATTCCTCGGCGTCGAACTTATCTCTAAAGTTCCTTCGCAGCTCCACACCCCTCTCATGAGCGGTACCAATGCAATCTCCGGTATCACCATCGTCGGTGCTATCGCAGCATGTGCGATCAGTGTCACACTCGAAAATGACCTTATCGGCATCATCGTTGGCGGGATCGCGATCCTTTTCGCTACCATCAACGTAATCGGCGGTTACTTCGTTACCGACAGAATGCTCGGAATGTTCAAGAAAAAGGAGGCTAAGAAATAATGAACCTCTTTGGATTTCAAGAATATCTTTGTATATTCCTTTATATGATCGCAAGCGTGCTCTTCATCATGGGCATCAAGAAACTCGGTAAGGCAGATACAGCCCGTTCCGGTAACCTTATGTCCTCGATCGGTATGCTTATCGCAGTTATCTCAGTCCTGATCTCTCAGGATGTTATCCCCGCAGGTATTGTAGGATACGGCATCATCGCATGTGCTATCGTGATCGGTTCCGTCATAGGCTTCATCTGGGCAAAGAAGGTCGAGATGACCGGCATGCCTCAGCTCGTCGCACTCTTCAACGGATTCGGCGGTCTGTCTTCCATGCTCGTTGCTATCTCCCAGTACCTTGCTCTCCGCTCAGGTTCCACCAGGATCGGCAGTGACCCCTTCACATCCATTACAATGGGTCTTACCATCGTGATCGGTGCAGTAGCTTTCACAGGTTCCCTCATCGCATGGGGCAAGCTTGCAGGCCTCAAGATCTTCAAGAAGCCCATCTCGCTTCCCGGCAAGAACGTGATCAATTCAATTCTTCTCGTTATCGCTGTAGCAGGAATCGGCCTCTACACCTATGATCCTACGGGAAATCTTGGATTTATCGGCATCATCGTAACTGCAGCAACATCCCTCATCCTTGGTGTGACCCTCGTTATCACCATCGGCGGCGGTGACATGCCTGTTATCATCTCTTTCCTTAACGCATTGTCCGGTCTCGCAGCAGCATTCGCAGGCTTCCCTATCGGCAACACGGTGCTCATCGTATCCGGCTGTCTCGTAGGCGCTTCCGGTGTCATCCTTACCCTCATCATGTGTAAGGCTATGAACCGTACTTTCACGTCCCTCCTCTTCAAGAGTGTTGCAAAGAAGAAGTCTTCAGCAGCTACAGGCGAGCAGAAAGAACCCCGCGCAATGTCCGTCGAGGATGCTTACCTCGTACTCGAGGCTGCAAAGAATGTCGTTATCGTTCCCGGTTACGGTATGGCTGTTGCTCAGGCTCAGCACGCTGTTAAGGAGCTTTGCGACAAGCTCGAAGACAACGGTTCCGAAGTCAACTTCGCTATCCACCCCGTTGCAGGCCGTATGCCCGGTCACATGAACGTTCTCCTCGCTGAGGCTAACGTTCCTTACGAGATGCTTAAGACTTCTGACGATATGAACCCTCAGATGGACAATGTCGATGTAGCCATCATCATCGGTGCTAACGACGTTGTTAACCCTTCCGCTGTTGACGATGAGTCTTCACCTCTCTACGGTATGCCTATCGTCGAAGCATTCAGGGCCCGCACGGTATTCGTTCTCAAGAGAGGTAAGGGTACAGGCTTCTCCGGTATCGAGAACCCTCTGTTCACGAACGACAACACAGTAATGATCTACGGCGACGCCAAGCAGACCGTATCCTCACTCGTTTCCGAGTTCGATTCATAATTACTGTAAGAACTTAAAAGTTAAGAAGACCGCTCCTGTTGGGGCGGTCTTTGTTATCGGATGATTTTCGATCAAATGGACTATATCCAACTTTTGATCGAAAACACCGGCGGAGCATCTTCATGCGTCAGCTTTAACGACCCTGTTCCTTCCACCCTCCTTGGCAAGATAGAGTCTGCCGTCGGCGACGCTTATGTTTTCCTCGATCGTCTTCTTCGGATCGAAAAGATTGCAGCCGAAGCTCATCGTGCACCTTATGGTATTGCCGTCAGCTTCGATATCGGATTCCATGAGCTTGACCCTGATCTGCTCTGCTTTCGTGGCGGCGCCGTCGAGGTCGGTGTCAAGCATTACCATGACGAACTCCTCGCCGCCCCATCTGTAGACAGAGTCGCTGTCAGAACATTCGCCTTCCACCAAATGCGCCACAAAAGCCAGAACATCGTCTCCGGCGTTATGGCCGTAGGTGTCATTGACGCGCTTGAACTTATCTATGTCGCAGATGAAGACCGACATGGTCTTACCGGATTCAGGCAGCAGATATTCCTTGTATTTGCCGGCAAAATCAAAGTAGAAGCCCATCCTGTTCTTAAGGCCCGTGAGCTTATCGTGGTGTGATTCTTCGAGGAAGGTCTCGGACTCCAGAGCGATACCGCAGACAAGAGCTGCCAGAGAGAGTTTCTTGGGGTCGGAATCAGCGTCAAAACCCTTGTCTCCGTTCTTATTTATCAGCTGGAGAGCTCCTATGAAATTGCCGTTGATATCAGCGACCGGGAGGACCAGGACAGATTTGGTGGTATAGCCTGTCTTAAGATCCACTTCCTTGTTGAAATCAGGATCATTGTAAGGATCGTTTGTCAGGACCATCTTCTTGCTGCGGATAGCTTTTCCTACAAGACCCGTGCTGTCGGGGATCACTATCTTATCGACACCCGTAGCGGACATCGTCCAGATCTCACCCTTCCTCTTATCCCACTTCCAGAAGCTCGCCCTGTCGGCATCGACGATAGTCTTGCCCAATTCGGACAGATATGAGAAGAGGAGAGCATGGTCCTTGCTGTCGTTCATGCACATATTCTTATAGAGGCTGTCTGTGATATCAAAAATGCCGTCGAGCAGGTTCTTGTCTTCCATGTCTTTCTCTCCTTCTTCGATAGGAGCAAATAATGCTCCTGTATCTTTCATAACTTCTGCTATTCTTTCTTCATCATCCAGGTGCATCAGATAAACATTTACACCACGTGATATATATTCTTTTACCTTGTCAGTCACGTCTTCACAGTAAAGGTGAACAGCAGATCTGTATGCGGATGTCTCCATATAGAGGTAAGACCCTTCCGTAAGATATTTTTCGAAAGGGGATAAAGTGTTCGTGTCACCCGTATAGACCACCCTCCTGCCGTCAAGATCCAGGCAGTAGCCGAAGCATCTTCCTGACAGTTCTTCAGTATGGGTGGTTGCGACAGAATCAACGAACCATGCCTTATTAAGTTCAGATGCTACTGTCAGTTCGTACCAGCTGTCACTGCAGCCTTCAAGTCTTTCGAGAAGGAATCTAAGATCTTCCTTAACTTCTTCGGAGGGAGCTACGACCGTAACGGGAATAGCTGCCGTAAAGTACATAAGATCTACGAGCATTCCTATCCCGCTTATGTGGTCACCGTGAGTATGCGTTACCAGGATATAGATATGGTCGATAGAAGAAAGGTCCTTCTTCTTGAGCTTTATAAATGACGTCATGGAACAGTCCAGCAGAACCAGGTCGTTGCCGGTAATAAAATATGCGCTGTTGTGTTCATCCGCGAAAGCAGATCCTCTTCCCAGGAACTTCAGCATCCTCATCCCTCCAATCCGGTAAGCTTTAAGACTTCAAATCCTTCCGCCTTACCCTTCAGTCTGATCGAATCACCTAAAGATTCATACTTTACCCTGTCGCCTAATTCATCAGCAACAGCTCGGCTGATATAGACCGTGCCTTTCGGAGCATTAGCCTCGAGTCTGGCAGATGTATTGACCGTATCTCCGATCGCCGTATAGTCCATTCTGCGCTCGGACCCCATGTTGCCTACGACGGCGGGACCGTAATGAACTCCGACACCGACATTGAGTTCCTCTCCCACTTCTTCTTTAAGCTTTGCAGAGAGGGCTTTGGCTCCCTCGACTATATCGAGCGCCGCCCTTGTTGCATGGTAAACAGGGTCGTCATCTTCGATGGGAGCGCCCCAGAAAGCCATCGTTGCATCGCCGATGAACTTATCCAATGTTCCGTTATTGTTTTCGATACAGGAACTCGTCATGGAAAGATACTGGTTCAGGATGTGGACGACCTCTTCCGGAGAGAGTCTTTCGGACATGGTGGTAAAGCCTCTTATATCAACAAAGAGGACAGCTATATTGCAAAGTTTCCCTCCGAGTTTTAAGTTGTCCGTTCCTTCCTTTAAGATCTCGCCTACGATGTTGGGAGCAACATACCTTTCGAAAGTCTTCGTAACCTGCTGTCTTGCGATCACGGCCCGGATGTAGTTGACAGCAACACTTGCGATAAAGAGCAGGACAAGACTTAAGGGGATCCAGAGCGCATGTATGATGATACCTGCCGAGTAGAGCCAGACCGAAGCCAATAATGACAACGCAACAAGCACGATAAGGACAGGGAGCGAAAAGCGCAGCCTTCGCCTGTCACAGAAGATGAAGAAAGCAAAAGACAATACAAAGAGCACCGCAAGCTGAGCGGCAGCAGGAGCATTCTTCTTATAGTTGCCGTCGAGAATCGCCTGTGCGGCATTGGCGTGGAATTCCACTCCATACATTTCCTTCGCTCTTGCGATAGGCGTGAAGAAAGCATCCTGGAGACCTGCTGCATAAGGGCCGATAAAAACGATCTTGCCGCTGTAGTAAGTTGACGGGACTTCACCTTTGATAAGTTTTGAGAGTGAAATACCCTCATAGTAATCCCCGGGTGCTGCCTGATAGGACAGATAGAAGCGTCCGCGTGAATCAACAGGAGGTTCCTCTATCGTAAGGCCTTTCTGCTCTGCGTATTTCTTAGCGGCAACAAAGGGAAGAGAATAAACGCGCCCCTTATCCGAATCGAGATAAAGAACAGCATGGCGGAGGATGCCGTCCGTGTCGTACATCGTGTTTATATGACCCTGATCCGTCACCTTTTTCAGGGCTTCGTAGGGCTCCTCATAATTGAGGACAGCATAGTCGTTGAATATGAACTTGTTATCCTGATAGACCGTCTTCCTGCCGACAGATGCCTCAGTTGCCATAACCACATTCCCGAGCTTGGCACATGCGGCTGCAAGTCTCTCATCAGCCTCAGGATCAGTTTCACCTGCATAAAGAGCATCAACTGCAACTACTGCCGGGAGGTTATTCGGATCTTTGGCCAGGGCTTCCAGCGCGGATGCAATGACCGTTCTGTCCCATGTATTATATGGTCCGAATTCCATGAAATCGTCTTCGTCGATACCGATTACCTTGATGTCTCCCGGAAGTGCTTCAGGGGTCTGATAAAGTTCGTCACAGACAAAAAGGTCAGGATTATTGAAGAGTCCTGTTCCGCAGAGAATAGTGACGATAACAGCACCGGCAAGAGGGATGATAAGTCTTTTGATCATATTCTTATACATACAAGGCGGGTGATTGATAATAGAGGAGGTCCACTCCGTCGTCTATTTCTTCCCAAAACATGTATTTGACGGATCCGTTCGATTGCTCTTCAGCTTTCAAAGAATACCATTCACCTTCATAGTATCCTTCGTAATATTCTTCATCTATGCCGTCGCTAGTAGTGAATGATACCTTTAATATGTATATCGTTCCGTCTTTATACGGATCCCAAACGTGCTTTGAGTACTTCTCAAAATCTGTATCTTCCGGTAATTCCGGATCATCGTATGAAGGGACAGGCGTCGGTGACGGTGTCGAAGTAGCGGTAGGTTTAGGCGTTGCAGTAGGAGTTGCCGTGGCCGTAGGAACAGCTGTAGGCGTAGCAGTAGGCACGGCAGTCGGTGCAGCCGTAGGCCTAGCTGTAGGCGTAGCAGTAGGCTTGGCTGTAGGCGTAGCAGTAGGCTTTGCTGTAGGCGTAGCAGTAGGCTTGGCTGTAGGTGTGGCCGTAGGTGTTGCCGTGACCGTAGGCTCAGGCGTTGGCGTAGCTGTAGGTTCGGCCGTAGGAGTTGCATTCGGAGCCTCAGTCGGAGTTGCGGTCGGAACCGGCGTTGCTGTCGGATCAGCACCCGGTCTCGGCGTTGCCGTCGGTGATACAGTTGGCGTAACAGTCGGTGTTATAGTCGGCGTTATCTCAGCCTCAGGTGTCGGTGTTGCGGTAGGAATAGGTGTTGCAGTCGGAGTTGCTGTTGCAGTCGGGGTAGGTTCAGCGGGCTTTATGGCATTGTTGATAATGTCCTTAAGCTTCTGCTTGTCCCAGCCTGTATCCTTGCATACCTTATCAAGAAGATCATCATTGTTGACGATCATGCGGAGAGCATCTACGGGAAGATCATCTTCAGAAAGTTTATCCAGGTGGAACTCAACACTGTCGACCGTACGGTCGTTATAAAGATAGACCGTTGCCTGTTCGCCGCCTCTTATCTCAGCTGTCTTAACTTCTCCCGTTGAGGGATTACGGCCGATGATCTTTACGACACCGTCAGTTACGACTATCGCTTCCCTTCCTTCTTCATCGTAATAGATGTAACCGGAAGTTCCTCTGATACCTGCAGTCATGTTGGACGTCTCTATCTCGAAAGTCTCATCTTCTTTCAAGTGCTCGGTTACTTCGAAAAAGAGCGCGCCTTTTGTAAGTTTGAGTTCGAGTTTCTTTTGTGCCTTGCGGAATTCTGCACGGCTGTTGGACTGGAGGGTTACGATCTTGGTATCGTCAAGACCGACGGAAGCAAGTCCGTCGGATCCCGTATTCAATGCATCCCCTGACTGGAATCTTATGTTGTCGAGAACAGGCTTTGATGCACCATTGGTATCTTCAATATTGACAGTTCCTTCTATGCGGAGAAGTCTCATGGTCGTAGCAAGATAATTATTGTTGGATATAAGGATACATACCAATACAATGGCTGCCGCAATAGCCGCAATAATGACGGAAAGCAATACTTTCTTTCCCTTGGACAATCCTTTGATCTTACCTATCAAAGACATAAAACGTTCCTTTCTCCCCCATGACGTTGCAGTCACTTGTTATCAGCCGGATAGCCTGATACCTGAAAGGTACCTTATGATTATATCACACTTTCTTTCCCGGCCGATATTGTATAATCATCTGTATGAAAGATCTATGGACTTACCTTAAAGAAGAGCACGCGAAAGGCCGCCCCATCGTTCTCTACGGAACGGGAGACGGGGCGGACAAGATAATCGCAAGACTTAGTGAAGACGGAATCTCTGTTTCCGGTGTTTTTGCGAGCGAAGGTTTTGTCCGTGACAGGTATTACCGTGACATGAAGGTCGAATCTTTCGATGGAATAAAGACCCGCCTTGAAGATCCGATAGTACTCGTATCTTTCGGATCTTCAAGACCTGAAGTAATAGAGGCGATCGATAAAGTTGCTTCCTGTTCCGAGTGTTATGCTCCTGACGTGCCCGTCTGTGGAGGAGAGGTTTTCGATGCAAAGTTCTATAACGAACATCAAGAGCAAATTGACGGAGTCATATCGCAACTTGCTGACGACTTCTCCCGTGACTGCATGAGAGATCTTATCCGTGCAAGGCTTACAGGCAGGATAGAATATCTTCATAAAGCCGAGTGTGGCAAAGAAGATATATACTCACTGATAGACCTTCCGGAAGATGCGATCTTCTACGATCTCGGAGCTTATAACGGCGACACGGTAAAAGAATATTTAAGCCTCTTCCCTTCCATCAGAAGGATCGTTGCAGTAGAACCCGAACCGCATAATTATAAGAAACTGGAATCATTAAGAGATCAGATCGATGCAAAACTTGATCCTATCCGGGCGATAGTATCGGACTCCTGTTACGGATCCTCCATAACGGCATCAGCAAGAGGAAGAGGGACCCGCGGGAATCCTGCTTCATCCAAGACGATCGCAACACCTGCCATATCAGTTGACAGCATAGCTAAGGACTTTGATCCTCCCCATCTTATAAAGTTCGATATCGAGGGATATGAACTTGCGGGAATAAGAGGCGCACATGACACGATATTAAACTTCCGTCCTCTCATGAGGATCGCATGTTATCACAGGAGCGAAGACATCTTTAAGATCCCGGAAGAGGTTCTCAAGATAAGACCTGACTACAAAGTTTACTTAAGACATCTTCCCTCGATCCCGGGTTGGGATACGGACTTTATCTTCGTTTGACTCCTATCTTTGTTTGTTCTTAATAAGTTTATAAAGTTAACAAATGAACAATGTATAATCAAGATATATAAGTCTCCGCTCTTTGTCTCCATGTAACCGGAGGTCACTTATGGTACTGAAGATTTTTATAAGACTTGTATCAGAAGATCTGGCATCGGCTTTGGCAAATGTCGTTACCGAACACAGACACATAACGACAGAATTCGACCGCGGTGATACACCCGTCACAAAGCCTTCAGATTGTATCGGTCTTATAGTAACCGACGACTCTTCACGTTTTATCGAAAGCTGTCACATAGACGACACTCCGCTTAAGTCTTTCTATAACATCTTCTACGGCGAACCCGATACGGAGATCTTCAGCAAGGCTGACGATGTTTTCCCTTCATCAGAGAAGACCGGGATCACTGCCGCAAGACTCATAAAGAACATAGACCGCATAGCTTCTGACTTCGATGCATGGATGTACAGTTCCATGCTCTATACGACTATCAACAGTCTCCCTGACCTTATCTGGTACAAGGATGCCAGGGGAGCCCACCTTGCCGTTAATACCGCTTTCTGCAAAACGGTCCATAAACCACTGGAGGATATAAGAGGCCGGGGCCACTATTACATCTGGGACATCACACCGGAAGAATATGCAACAGGCGAATATGTCTGCATGGAATCCGAGACAGAGACGATGAAATCGGGAAAGACCTGCGTCTTTGACGAACCCCTTAAGACAGGCGACGGCATGAAGCAGCTGCAGACATTTAAGACACCGCTATACGATCCTTTCGGCAGGATATACGGAACGGTCGGTATCGGTAAAGACGTAACGGATTTTGCCAACATGGGTGTTGCCCTGTCACTCCTCATCGAAAACGTTCCCTTCCCTCTGGTCCTCTGCGATAACAACTGGGATACATTCAAGATGAACAGCTCCTTCTTCTCGCTCTTTAAGGTCGACCCGGATCAGTCCTTCAACTACATACAATGGAAGAGGGAACATCTCAAGGGAGAAGGCCACATGCATGCGACCGGTGAGAAAGCGACCATGCGCAACGAATACACATATACTGACGGCAATAAGGAAATGTCTTTCGTAGTTACCGAACGCGTTATCTACGATCACTTCGATAATCCTGCAGGCCACATGGTATTCCTGCGTGATATCACTTTCGAGAAGACATACGAACAGGATATCCTCAAGGCTGCCAATACGGATGTATTGACGGGCCTTTTCAACCGCCGTTATTTCTATTCTTATCTTACCAACAATACAGGATCTCCCATGACCCTGCTCTACATGGATCTCGACAGGTTCAAGGAGATCAATGACAAGTTCGGTCATTCAAGAGGTGACGATGTCTTAAAAAGGACGGCAGATCTTATCCGCAAGATCTTCCCTGAAGCAATAGCGGCCCGTCTTGGCGGTGATGAATTTGCTGCTCTCTTCAAGGGTTTGCCTGATGAAGATATCCTGGCTCACGACATAAAGGATTTTGAAGAGGCCGTGATCGGCCTTGTTCGCCGTGACAGCGAAGACGATCCCTATCTTACTGTCAGCATCGGCATCGTAAGATGCGAAGAAGTGGACGATATCGATTCCTTCATACACGCAGGCGACAGCAGGATGTATGAGATCAAGAAGGAACACCATAAGATGAACCATTGATCTTAATGGGCAGTTAATCTCTTAGTGCTAAAAAGTATATAAACAAGTAAAGGAGTATTATAGCTACAATGTTTTCGACGGGTCACTTTATATGGATTGCAGTATCCTTTATCCTGATCGGTGTATTTACTGCATTATGTATACGATTTAAGCCCCCTGTTAAACGCGTAATAACCGTATGTCTTGCACTGGGATTATTGTCGGAAGTTATAAAGATCCTCTCTGTTATCGAGATCGTTCCGATGGTGGATCCTGCCATCGTTAACGAGAACGGAACTTATGTCCTGACCTATGTTCCCACCGGTGAGTATTCACCGATGCTTGCCAACGAACATCTCCCCCTGGAACTTTGCAGCCTGCAGCTCTTCTTCATGGCGCTCCTGGTGATCCTTAAAGATGAGAGACTTAAGCATTACATCTATGTCCTGATGTTCCCGACGGGAGTCATCGGAGGCACGCTCGGAGTTGTTCTCGCAACAACAACGAACTACATAAAGACCCCTTCGGAGTTTATAACTTCTCCCAGGATCTGGCAGTACTTTATCTACCATGCCATGATCATATTCCTGAGTATCTACATCGGATACTCAAAGGAGATCTATCTTAAGTTCAAGGACTGGAAACCTGCCGTGATCGCCGTGATACTCCTGGATCTTCCCTCCTTCTACATTAACTCCGTAATGAGTGAGAAGGTATATCTCAATAACGAGCTCGTAGGCACATCCCACAGGATCAATTATCTGTCGTCTTATGTTAATCCCCTTGGCATAGTCCTCAAAGAGAAATGGCAGTGGATAATCTATCTCCTGATAAGGGCTGTCCTTGCATTTGGGCTGATCGTCCTCCTCTTCGTTCCTTTCATAAAGAGGAAGAAAGAGAGATCTTTAGGGGAACACAAGCAAGCCTGATCACAAAAACTTTATTGTACCGGGTCAGAGGCTTGGACCCAGATCAACATCCAGTTCCTTGAAAAGGACTTTAAGGAGAGATGTGAAACATGCTTCACCAATTATGGTCGGGCAGGAAGCTGCAAAATAGACTCTGCCGTATTTTTCCGATTCGATGACTATATTCTGGGTTATATATGAAGCAACTGAACCGGAATGACCGTATGCTCTCTGTCCATAAGGATAGAGTCCGCAGCCGTATTCGCCAAACTGATAATCCTCCATGACCGCAAGAGATCCTTCGCTAACAAGATCTCCTCCGATAAGAGCCTTGTCGAAAGTCAGAAGATCTGCCATACAGGTATGGATATCTCCGGCTCCCCTTGCTCCAAACTGGAAGGTGTGATAGCCCTGTGCTTCATCAGGAACACTAGTCTCATCCCCGTATTTCGTGGCACTTGAATGTTCCATAGCCAATGGTTCAAAAACGTATTTTGTTACTGCTTCGCTATAGCTCACGCCTTCGACCTGCTCGATGATCATGGCAAGAAGATGATAGTTGCTGTTGGAATAATCGACTTTGCTCCCAGGTTCAAAATCAAGAGGCGCGGCATACATATAGTTAAGGAAATCTTCATCCGGAAGACCGTCAACTGAATACATATCCTCGTACTTCTTAATGTCGGCCTTTGATAGTCCGAAAAAGGCAAAGGGGTTATTAACATAATCCGGTATTCCGGAGGTCATGTTCAAAAGATTCCTGACAGTAATATCTTTTCCAGTCTTATAATCCGGGAAGAATTCTGTGATCTTATCGTCGAGACCGATCTTCCCCTGCTCAACAAGTTTCATTGTGACAACGGCAGTAAATGTCTTTGTTACCGAGCCGATCTCATATACCGTGAAAGGGTCTACCGGATCACCTGATGTCGTAAGCGAATTATTGGGGCCGCCATAAAGGATGATCCCGTCTTCCGTTGCAAGGATCATAGATCCTTTGAAGTTCTGGGAGGAACTTATCTTTTCGATGTGTTCGATCAGGTCCTGATATTTGCTGTCGTCACTGGCAAAGAAATTGTTCTTATCTATCCTCAAACCCTCAAGATATCCCGAACTTACATATGAAGGCTCTGAAGAAGTCGTAGCAGTCGTCGCTTCAGTTGTTGTCGTTGCAGCTGTACTTGTCTCATCAGAAGAAGATGCAGTCGTGCTATCTTCCGTTCCGCCCGATATAGCACAGGAACAACCCGATACCATGATCGTCGTAACCAGCAATACAGCTAATGATCTCTTCATCTATTCTCCCCTGCCTTTCGCAAAAGCAATCGCAGTAACAAATTGGTTACTGCAATTGCATATTAAAGCAGACGGATGTGCATGTCAAGAGAAAAGTAATAATTTTGTTACTATTTATCCTTACTTACCTTTCCATCCCGTATAATCTTCGTATACATGGCAGAACCTTATGGATCCTGCTATAGCGGAATCAGAACTGAAGAGGGTCTCCTGGATCTTCTCCCAGGTTACCTCGGGGTCATCTGCCAGCACATAGTATTCATATTTTTCGTAAAGCGAATCTTCATTGGGAGCATCACCCGTGAAGTGGAGCAGGCAGCCGTAGAACTCCTGTTTTTCCTCTTCTTCCAATGAGCAGTCTCTTACCCTCACGGAATACTTCTTGCCGTCGTATTCGACCAGGTAAAAGTAGAGACAGGGATACTGGTCCTTCTCCTGCTCATAGAGTTCTTCACTTACATGATCTTTATCAAGGGTGTAGTATTTTGCGATAATGACCGATGCGGTTTTACCGGCTGAAGCTGTTTTCAGGAAATCATTCCAGCTGTCCTTACCGGAAGTAACGCCTCTGTCTTCAATTACAACAGCACCCTTCTCCCTTGCAAGTTCCAACGCCTCATCGGCAGGGCACACTTTCTTATAAAGGTCTTCTATATCCTTATTCATTTTTCCTGCTCCTGCACATGATGTCATAAACATAAGCGATGCTATAACAAGCATAACTGATATTATCTTTCTCATTTTCTATCTCCTTTCCAGCTGCTTATTCCAATATGATATTTACAGCCATTCCATTGTCATCGAACACTTTTTTGAGTTTTGCCCAATACTCATCGTTGATCTCGTACTGATAACTTGATACAGGCTGGATAACAGGCATTACGATAACATCCTGATACTTTATATCCTGATATTCAAGGATCTTTTTGGCTTCAGTTATCGAAAGAGATCTATTAGCAAGATCCCATATCTCTTCGTCTGTCTTGTTGCGGTTGGTCCCGCTCATCATCCCGCATCTGAAAGAGTCTTCAGACATCTCCCAGATATAGAATTCGATACCCTTGAAAGAGCTTAATTCGAAATACTCAGGACACTCTGCTTTCAGTTCTTCAATACTCCGATCTCCTTCTTCCTCTTCCTGTGAATTGTTTTGTGAAGGATTTACCTCCCCGGCCTTAACAAAGCTGCATGCCGTAAAAGACATCATCAGCAAAACGGCCATAATAAATGCTCTGATCTTCATTTTTTTTACCTTCCTTTCTATCCCGCGTTTGTGATCAAAGTGTATATGATGATAACTACCAGCGCAGTAAATCCTGCTGCGGATAATACCGTCATCTTTTTATAAGACAGGACGTTCTCTATCCTTGTCCTGACCTTTGCACCTCCAAAGGCAGATACGAGCATGCTCTTGCTCTGACTGCATGAAAGAAGTGCTCTTACATATTCCTTGCGTTCTTCACTTTTATAGTTTGCGACTGCCATCTCATCGCAGGCAAGTTCCAGATCCTCAAGAAAACATTTCAGAAAGATCCAGGAAAGAGGATTAAACCAGTGGATAGAAGCTGCGATAAATCCGATTATCCTCCAGAGGTTATCAAGTCTTCTGATATGGGTCTTCTCGTGCCGGATAACATACTCAAGATCTTTGCCCTCATATGAAGAAGGCAGTACGATCTTAGGTCTTATTATCCCGTACACCGCAGGCCCGGTAACCTTGTCTGACATGTAGATTCCTTCTTTAAGAAGCCTTGCATCATCTGTTTCTTTCCTGGTAGTTATATAGATAGCCGTCAATGCGATCAGTATCGCAAGTGCCACTATGATCCATACAAATCCTGCAATGTTGAATACGTTCTCGAGTATGTTCACCTTATATGTCATAGGTGAATAACTGTCGGCCGCCATCATGGTGTTGGTAAAAGAGAATGCCAGATCATCTCCTGCTTCATATACAGTAACGGTCCTTGTGGTGAACTTTGAGATCAGTGACATCAGGCTCCAGGAACTGTTCATCCCGAAAGGTATGCACATGCGGATGAAAGGTATCAGCCACAGGAAGACAGATACCCTGCGTGGGATCCCTTTTATCTTTCTTAAGAGCAGCACGATCAGCCCCATAAAGGAAGCAACGATGCTCATATTAAAGATCCAGTAACAAATCTCTCCTAACATCGGTGATCACCTCTTGTCTATGAGATCCTTAAGTTCAGCTATCTCTTCATCAGAGAGTTTCTCGTCTTCCAAGAGTGCCGAGAACAAAGCTTTTCGGGACCCTCCGAAAACCTTGTTCAAAAGAGTCGATGCTTCGTTCTTCTGCACCTCTTCCTGAGTTACCAGAGGACTGCAGATAAAGCCCGGTTCATCACGTCTGATGAAGCCCTTCGCCTCCAGCTTCTTGATGACCGTATAGGTCGTGTTCTTGTTCCATCCGATAGTATCAGCTGCGATAAGGCTGATCTCCTTGGCAGTAAGAGACCCCTTATTCCATAAGATCTCCATTACCTTTGCTTCGCTGTCAAATAATTTTTCCTGCATATCCAGACCTCCAGACTACTGTTATAGTCTATACTACTGTGATAGTCTGGAAATGTCAAGCACAAATATCAAATTATGATCAAAGGATCAGTGATCCAGCCAGAAGCCGTGAAAATTACCTTTGTATCTTCCTTCGAAAGTCTCAAGGCTCGAGAAACGGACATCGCCCAGGGTACGGCCTTCAAAACCTGCCACGCTTCCGAGAACCCCGCTTATCTCTTCGCGGATCTTATCCGACAGACCGTTTTCGTAGTTGGTGTCGATATCTTTATCAGTCTTATAGAACACGAAAACAGTAGGAATTGAGTAACGGTGGCTCATTACCTCCGGATGCCCCCGGAGAACTTCATCTATCTTCTTTATGGTATCGTCTGTCATCAGGATTTTTTCAACATCAGATCTAAAATCGCTAACGACTGAAAAATAACACTTGGGATCAAAGTATTCACTGTTCAGACCGTGATCCCTGCATGCCTTGCTGAACCTGTCCCTGATCTTATTTTCGAGTTCTCTGTCGGGGCAACAGAGAAACATCACCGTGTCTTTCACATCCCATACCATGATCTTTAAACGGAGCAATCCGTCTTTTGTCCTGTCACATATATAATCCAAGATATTGATATCAAATTCTTCCTTGAAGAAGGCCTTCATGTCCAAAAGAACTTCGTCTTCAGGCGTCCTGCCGTTTATCGTATCAAGGACCTTTTGGATATCCTTATCTTCCAAAAACATAAGCTGTTACCTCATGACCTTATTCGTTTTTCCTCATATCCTAATGATATCAGAAACTGATGTATCTTTTTACCGGTTCGTCAGACCAGACCTGTGCTTCGATATAACGTTCCGGGCCATGAGCGCCGTCACCGTTCCAGTCCTGAGGCAGCCCGTATCTTGCGATAATGTCCAATATCTGATCGTATGTGTAGACCTTCTTCCTGTACTCTTTCCCGTCAGTGACACGGGGACTGAAAGTCGGCATGGAATCACCATAAGTAAAAGAGATCTTGCGGGTGTCAAATTCTTCTATCGGGATCTTTATCACACCGGGACCTTCAAACCAGGCAGCAAGCCAGGGACTGTGTTCCACGACCAGATAATGCGGGGACGGAATATCCATCAGGACACCTGCCCTTTGAGCCTCTTCCCGGACTGTCCTTTCGCATCTCATACGGTTTGGAACATACTCTTCATCTCTTTTTGCAGTAAAAGAAAAAGGACGGTCCTGTTTTATCCTTGCAAGGACTTTGCAGGCTTCATCTTCAGACAGAGCCGTAAGGCTCTTGAAAGGACCTGAGCGTTTGTCAAAATAGTGATAGAGATACAAGACCCATCCTCCCCGAAAACCTGACAATAACGGGCTTCCCGTTACGACAGGGTCATTATATCATCAATGTACATTTATATACGAATGTAGTAAACTCTACCGTGGGGGGGGAGATGTAGATCGTTCAGGGACAACCTGATCTTTTCCGCTTACATCCACTGGTTTGAATGCTTATAAATAAGAAGAGAAACAAGAAAGCGATAATCATCACTGCTGTTGCAATGCTTGCGGGGATCCTTTTTATCCTGGCAGGGATCTTCGGCGGCTCTGTTGCCGGGATGTTCAAGGATAACTTTGACTTCCGGGACCTGAAGCCCGAAGATATCGGCAAGACCATCAATATGGATATGAAGGTCTATTACGAGAATATCGACGTTCCCAACAAAACTATGCAGACCCTGGGAGACTTAAGCGGAGACTGGTACAGTATCACTTTGGATCTGTCGGACCTTAGTCTTGATGAACAGCGTCTTTATTATTCAAAGACTTCTCAGTACGTCACCGTTCAGGGAACCATACGGGAGTTAGACGAAGCTGAATTCACTGAAGTTAAAGAAGGCCTTTACAAGCTCTACGACTACATATACTACGAGAAAGAACGCAAAATAACTTTGGATGAGTTCCATGATATCCTGACTGAAACAGTCCTTCCATACTGCATAGATGTAAGATCCGTAAGTTCCTTCAACTGGATCCCCTTCATCCCCACAGGTATCTTTATCTTCCTGATCTCTCTGGTCCTTGAGGTATGCTTTGTCTTCAAGCTCAAAAAGAGGATCGTACTCCCTGTCGTATACGGGCTCATGGTAATTGTCCCGGCAATACTTTTCGCAGGGCATATCAGGACCATGCTTACTGTGAAGAAGGTCACGGACGGTCTTTATACGATGGATAATCTCGAGTGTCTGGATACGCAGAAGATGCTCGATTCTGATTCGGGAACTATCAACGGCATGCTTGACTGGATCTTTGCCAATCACTTTTACGGCGCACCGAATGTCTTTACGATCGACAGGAACCACTTAGGCTTCGGCTGCGCTGCCTTCTCGGCTGAAACACCTGAAGGCGACCACCTCATGGGGCGTAATTTCGATCTGCTCGAGACAGATACTTTGCTGGTCCATTCACATCCTGAAGGAGCTTATGAATCTATCGGGGTCGCAGATCTCGGCATCTTCAGTGTCGGCCAGACCTACCCCATAAGCCCCGATTCGCCCTTGGGAAAACTCATCATGGTCATTACACCTTACGTTGTTCTCGACGGCATGAACGAGAAAGGAGTCGCAGCAGGGATCCTCGAACTCAATATAGAAGAGACCCATCAGGATAAAGGCAAGCCGGACCTTCTGATCTTCTGCGCGATAAGAGGGATCCTCGACAACTGCGCTTCGGTCGACGAAGCCCTGGCCTTATTAGAATCCTACGATATACATTCCGACCTTGAAGTAAACTACCACCTCTTCATAACCGATAAGACCGGCAGGTATGTCGTCGTTGAGTGGCTTGACGGAGAGATGGTCGTGGTAGAACATCCCTGCTGCACCAACAGCGTGATCGCCGCGGGTGAATACTTTGACAAGGGCAGCCCTGACGACAGGATAAAGACTATTGAAAAAGAACTTGGTCCCGACCGCATCGTCACTGAAGATAAGGCAATGGAGATATTAGATATGGTACACAGCAAACACGGGATTACCGAATGGTCCTGCGTATACAATCTGAATGACTTCACGGTCAACATCTGCCTCGATGCAGATTATTCGAAGGTCTACAGCTTCAGTGCGAGCGAGCTCAGATAAGTCATAATTATATTAGTACAAAAAAGGCTGCCTCTGCATTCAGAGACAGCCCATATTAATTGATAAGTTTATCGATCAGGCCTTCTTGACCAGCAATGACTTACCTGTCATCTCGGCAGGCTGAGGCAGATCCATGATCTCGAGGAGAGTGGGAGCGATATCGCAAAGTCTGCCGCCCTCACGGAGTGTGTACTCGGGATCGTAGTTGTAGAGGATGAAGGGAACAGGATTTGTTGTGTGTGCCGTGTGAGGCTCGCCTGTCTCGTAGTTCAGCATCTGTTCTGCGTTGCCGTGGTCTGCGCAGATGAAGAGGACGCCGTCCATCTCCTTGACTGCATCGACTGCAGCGCCTACGCACTGGTCGATCCTCTCGACTGCCTTGATGGCTGCCTCGAGAACACCTGTATGGCCGACCATGTCAGGGTTAGCGAAGTTGATGATGATGACATCGTATTTGCCTGATGTGATAGCTGCATCCAGCTTCTCGGAAACCTCGGGTGCGCTCATCTCAGGCTGGAGATCGTATGTTGCGACCTTGGGTGAATTAACGAGCGTACGGTCCTCATCCTTGTTGGGCTCTTCGATACCGCCGTTGAAGAAGAACGTAACGTGTGCGTACTTCTCTGTCTCTGCGATACGGAGCTGCTTGAGGTTGTTGTTTGCAAGATACTCGCCCAATGTGTTGACGATCTCTTCTTTCTTGAAAGCGACGAACTTGTTGGGGATAGTCTCATCGTAGTCCTTGAAGCAGACATATGTCAGAGGCATGAAGCCGTTGTGGCGCTTTAAGAACTTGATGCACTTGGGATCATCTGCGGAACCTTCCTGTGCCTCGATATCGCTGTCAGCAAAGCAGAAAGCCTTGGTGATCTCACGTGCGCGGTCAGGACGGAAGTTGAAGAAGATGATCGAGTCATCGGGCTTAACGAGGGATACGGGTGAGCCGTCCTCATTAACGATGACAGTAGGCAGAACGAACTCGTCCGTTACGCCGTTATCATAAGACTTCTGCATAGCAGCAACGGGGTCTGTGTCCTTTACTCCCTCGCCTATTACGAGAGAATCGTATGCCTTCTGAATTCTGTCCCAGTTGTTGTCCCTGTCCATTGCATAGTAACGGCCGGACATGGAAGCTACCTTACCGCAGCCGATCTCAGCCATCTTGTCGACCAGAGCCTGGAGATAATCCTTACCTGATGCCGGAGGAGTGTCACGTCCGTCGAAGAAAGGATGTACATAAACACGGTCGAGGCCGTTTCTCTTGCACATCTCGATCAGTGCATAAAGGTGGGTGTTGTGGCTGTGAACGCCGCCGTCTGAAAGAAGGCCCCAGATGTGAAGGTCAGAACCCTTCTCCTTGCAGTTGTTGATAGCGCGGAGCAATTCCTCGTTCTCAAAGAAGACACCGTCTTCAATGTACTTTGTGATAAGGGTCAGATCCTGGTAGATGATCCTGCCGGATCCGATGTTCATATGACCGACTTCAGAGTTGCCCATCTGGCCGTCGGGAAGTCCTACTGCAAGACCTGATGCCAAGCCCTGGACATAAGGGCACTCAGCTCTGAGCTTGTCCATTACGGGGGTATTAGCCATTGCAATAGCATTTGCTTCAGGGTTCTCAGAGATGCCGTATCCGTCGAGAACCATAAGTACTACCGGTTTTTGTCTCATATATATAATCCTCCGAATATTATAATCCGCAGGTATTATAATATGGATCGCAAGAAAATATTACACAAATTTATTGAGTTCTTCGTCGTAGAAATAGTTAACCATGGCTAACCGGCTGCAGATATCATCTTTATCGGCTCCCAGGGACGAACAGAGTTCATCGAGAGAACTATAATCATCACGAAGCTTGGTATTAACATAACTTAAGAGCATTACAGGATCACTTGGCAGATTCATCTTATTCCCTCCGATTTATTTTTTCCGGCAGAACCTGTCTTCCGCTTGGAAATCTTGTCAATAATGACATAAACAAGAAAACAAAAATGGATCATGATGATAACAAATACCGTAAGTGCAATGATATAGGGCATTCCGCCTGTCCCGCCTGAAACATTCCAGAGCATCTTAAGCACGGGATTATCGTAGTGATACCTAAGGAACATAAAACCCTTGTCAAAAGTAATGTCGATAAGATATATGGGAATGATAACGCAGATCAAGGCGATCGCCGTTTGCCATATACCTATATAACGGGGCTTGATCTCTCCTGCTGCATATCTTGCAACTATGTATGTCACTATAGCGCCATGCATCAGCATCTGATGGATGGCATAGAAATTCAAAGCCGGATAGCCTGCGGATGTCGGTACCAAAAGAGCGATAACAGCAGCGGGAAGAAATTCAAGCACCAATAACTGGTTGAAGATACGGCTTTGGGGCCAGATGGCATTGATAAGGATCACATATTCGGCAAAACTGCAGACCTCAAGTGGCAGATTTTCTGCCAATGGCGCACCGGTAAGAGCCATTACGCAGATCTTGAAGATCTCAAAAAAGATAAGAAAGAGTGCCAGGATCTTGCGAAGATCATCTCTTCTCTTGTTACCACCGCGGAGGTAGATAAAAGTATAAACAACCGTTAAAGCCAGAAGGAAGAAAAGCCAGAGGATATGATAGACCGAGAAGAGCCCATAGCCTTTGATGCCATGAGCATAAAGAGTATCTATATATGCCCAGAAGATCTCCCAATAACTCATTTCTTCTGCCTCTCTTCAATAGCATCAATGGCGCCCTTGACATAGGCTTTTGTCAGGCTCTCAAGAGGTACACCGTATTTTTCCGACATCATTCGGAAGATGTCCAGCGGAACGGTGAGTTCCTCTATGGAACATTTTGAACCGATATAACGCCCGAGACCGAATGCCTCGATATGCAATTCCGTAGGTTCAAGGTCCTGACTCCAAGACTTGGCGATACGCAGGCGGGTCTGTTTGGCGTGCTTATTATGAATGATGCGCATTAGCACTGTGATCACAAATCCTATCGTTGCCATGAGGATCAAAGAGACCCATGGCGGCCAGAAGGCCATTGTCATGTAGAAATCAGACCAGCCGCCTTTGTCAGCTCCCACAAACACGACCATTACCGTATAGACCGTGATATATGTGCTATAGGGTATGAGGGGTATGAGTATTTCCTTAAATTTGATGTTGATACCCGTCTCGACACATTGAAAGAGGATGACGGTACATGCAGGAGTAACAACATGAAGCCAGAAATTGGGTCCTGTCATTTTGGAGATCCCCTGCGTAGGCAATATTATCGCAAGGGACGCTATCATCGTTATCGCAACACAGGTTGCTGCCGCAAACTGGAAAAGAACTACCCACCTCGGAAGGATAAACCTCTTTTTTCTGATGCCCTCGACTGCATAAGGGAACATCATTGCCGCAGCCGTCGCCGAAAACAGGTTGGATAAGACCGTAAAATAATGGAGTGAATTTTCCTCATCATCCCCCGTGATCTCGATCATGTAAAATACTGCAGCAAGGGTGCATAAGAAAACTATGACACTGCATATCATTGCGATCGTGCTGCGTGTCTCTTCCAATGAGATCAGATATTTCTTTTTTACCGACTTACTGTCGGTTTTCCCGGCCATGTTCCCTGCCTCCTTATTTGTCAGATCGGTCCGCAGTTTTACGAATCCGCTAACGCGCTTTCTACCAGCCACGCAAATGTGAAGACCGCAGTGTATACTATCCCTGCGCCCATGCCGATCAAAGCTATGCCAATAGCGGTTAATGTTTCAGCAGTTACACCATATATCAAAGCAAATGACATGCCTGCCGAAAATACGATCCCGGCAATATCCGTTACCTTTGAGAGTATAGGACGCAGACTCCGGATCTCTTTCCGCTTTTTAAACGTGAGAATGAACGAGATCAGAAGAGCGGCGGCAAAGCCTGCCACATGGTAACCTAAGAAGTTATTGGTGATCCTCAGAAACCTTCCGGGAACCGTCATATATGCATTCATAGTTGCCTCATCTTCCGGTGTCAGATAGTAATTGCCGTTCCTTAAGACTACTGTAACGGTATCTCCCACTTTGCTCGTAACGGGGGTATGAACGCCAACATAGTTCTTGCCGCCGGCCTCAGCATCAAAAGCCAGATATACATCAGGATACCCGCTGTAAGACTCCTTCACTAATGTGACTTCCTGCGTAGAATATTGTGTAGTGAATTCATTCCATAATCCCGGAACAAGTGAAAGAATAAATGGTATGATCATCCATGTGGCGATCAGCTTGATGCCATATGCAAACTTTAAAGGTTTTCTGACCATAAAACTCCTCCTAAAGCCCGATCCGGGGACAAGGTCATTATATCACGAACCTGTATTACAGACCTTCACGCGAAAGTTCACGATGCTTTGTTTATGTCATCCCTATAAGCTTTACCAGGATCTCGCGGTATCCCCCGTCAACAGGATACCGTTCCCCGAAAACATTCAGGGCTTCTTCTATCCCTTTTCTATAATTCTTATCATCGATCGGAATGTCTGCTCCGAGATAATCTACGATCTCATTTGCAACACTGATTCCAAGATCCTTCTTCCCTGCCAGGTACTTGATCAGGCTGCGGTGAAAAAGCCGCGACATCCTATATGGGATATCATCTCTTAAAGATACGGTTCTCCATATCGATTCATCTCTCTTGTAAAGATGTTCTTTGATATCTTCCCTGTGAAAAAATATATCCCGCGATTCATCTATCTCCCCTATGATCTCAAGATCTGCTGCAACGCCGTCTTCGTAGATTACGATCAGTATGCCTTCCGGCTTGGTAGTTCCCGAGATAAAAACAGGTTCCCCATATCCATAGACAAGATCCCTGATCTTATCCTGACCGCAATATGCGCTGACATCCACATCCGAAAAGGGTGTAGCATTGCCTCTAAGAAAAGACCCTCCCAAATAGATGTGGATCTTATTGCTGCTTGCAAATCTTTCCAGATATTCAATATATCTTCCCTGATAGTTTTCCATATTCTTTTCCACTTTTTATAAGCTCTTCAGATATCTGATCTCACGCTTGTTCCAGCGCTTGAAGATCTTATCTTTCCCGTCGGGACGGTAGCCCTGCTTCACATAAAAATTTATGGCCATCCCGTTTTCTTCCAGGACCCATATCACAAATTCAGATAAGCCCTTTTCTTTGCCCTTATCCTCAAAGAACTGCAGCATTTGGGAGCCGGTCCCCTGCCTCACATAACCGGGATCGACATAAAGGAAATGAAGTTCGAAGGCATCCTTTTTATCTTCATCTTCACACATTCCGATGCCCATCATTCCCGTGATAAGTCCGGTGTCAGGATCTTCATATACATACAGGTCAAAGCGCTTTTCTCTTATCCATCTTTCGTAGACCGGGATACGGGCTTCGACCGACAAGTCCTTGTATAAACAATCGTCCGGGATTATGTTTTTATATGCAAATCTGCTGCTCGTTACATCTATCTCGGCGATCCTTGCCGCATCGCTGACTCTTGCTTCATGTATCATTTTTCACCTCATTCAGAGTACTAATAGTAAGCCCTTCTTATCTTTCTCATTTCCTCCCAGACATTATCGCAATAATTGCTCAAGAAAACGGATATCATGCCGTTGTTGGGATTATATTCTGCTATAGCACTCACACCGGGATCAAAGCCCTGCATATACACATAATCTTTGCCTTCAGGATTATCAATGATCCAGATGCCGTAACCGTAGTAACCTTCTTCGGGATCTGATCCGTCACCACTTTGTTTGGATAACATTTTCGAGACCATATCCTCAGAAAGAAGTTTATGTTCCAAAAGGCCTTTCCAAAAAGATATAAGATCTTCAACGGTAACAAAAGCGCCGCCGTCGCCGGTACCTTTGGCGCCTACGGAGTAGATGTTCGTCCTGAAATCATCCTTGCTGTTTACATAAAGATAACCTGTCGCGCATCCTGCGGGCAACCTGTCAAATTCAAAATATCCTGTGGACTTCATTCCGCATGTATCGAAAACATTTTGCTTAAGATAAACATCGAAATCCATCCCGGTGATCTTCTCGATCACCATCGCCAAAAGAACGAATCCCGTATTGTTATATTGGAACTTCTCTCCCTTGGGAAACATGGCAGGCTTATCTCTTGCGATCAGGAAAAGATCCATGTTCTTCCGGATCTTGTAATTGGGATAATCTGCCCATAATTCCGCCGCATCATCCTGAGTCTCGTCATCGTAATCGGGTATGCCTGATGTATGCGTAAGGAGCTGTTCTATCGTGACATCAGGATCTATGTTCTCAAAGTCCAGATCCAGTATCTTCCCGAGACTGTCATCAAAGTTCAAAAGGCCTTTTTCGATCAGCTGCAGAATGCCGACTGCCACAAAAGTCTTGCTCATGGACGCACAGGCAAACCTGGTATCAAAAGTATTGGGGACTTCATTTGCAAGATCGGCAAAACCGCCGCTGTATTTGCACAGGACTTCATCGCCCTGAACAATATAAGCGTTGCCTCTGAATTTGTTGTCTATGTCGATAGTCATGATCTTTTACTCCTATTTTTTTAGATCCGCACAACAGGCCGGGCATTTCTCCAAAGAAGCCCCTGAAGGAATAGGCGTCCCGCAGTAGGGACAGGTAGTATCTGTAGTCCCGCCAAGAGCTCCTGCCATGGCCACACCTGCCAATCCTCCCACGGCTCCTGCCGGGTTTGCGGCAGCGGTATTCATGGCCTCTATGAATCCCAACTTGGCCAGAGCCTTAAGAGCCTCAGGATCGTCAGCGAAGATCTTCGCAGAATCGTACTGTTCGACACGGCTTCTTGAAGCCTCATCAAGAGTCAGGTCTGTCAGAGCGATCGACTCGACGACCATTCCGCGCTGTTCGTACCAGAGCTTGGATACCACCTCGTTAACAGCGTCTCTCAAAGAACTCTTATTCGAAAGGAGCTTCGGGAACGGGATCTTGTCGCGGACGGCGCAGAGGTTGAGCGCCTCTTCCATGTGATCGCGGAGTTCGCAGTACGGCATTTTCGGGTTCATTGGAGAACCCATGAAATCGTATACGGTCGTTTCCTTGTTGAAGCGCTTGAAGAAGGTGACCGGGTCAACGATCCTGAACGAGAAAGTTATCCTGAATGTGAAATAGAGGTTCCCGTAGACCGGATCGGGATAGGAAGCTTTGATGCTGTCATTGCCGGTCTGGTTCATTATCTCGAGACCGTTAATGAAGTAGATCCTCTGGCTCTTCGCGATCTCCCCCGCAAATCTGAACCTGTCGAAAACATCCCCCATAACGCTTTTGACGCCGCCAGACAGAAGCGTTCCGGAAGATGAATTTTCCCATGTATATTCACCCGGCTCGGTAACACTGTCGACGACCTGACCGTTATCGAGCATGACAGCATATGTACCTTCGGGAACAAGGATCTTGGATCCTGCCGAGATGATCTCGCTGTTGCCCTTGTTGAAGCCGTTTTTGTTCAGGCTACGTGCGCGTTTTATAAGCAGGTCCTGGCCCAGAGAATCTGTTCTGAAAACCTCGATATACTGATCTTTGAGTTCTGAGCTTATTGAATCAGACAGCGTGCCTGCTACATTACTGATAAACCCCATTTCCCGCGTTTCCCCATGAAATTATTATCCAAGGACGCCCTCAGATGAATCAATTATATCATCACTTCTGCCGGCTGCTAAATGTCTATAGTCTCCATGGATCTGAGGCCGGTATGCTTTTCGCCCAGATGATTTGCCCATTTCTCAGCATAGAAAGAAAAGTAGGATATACCGGGCTTCTTGACCATTCCCCAGATTACGCTCGGCAGACCGACTACGAGGAAATATAAAGGTCCCAATATCAGCGACTGGAAAGTATGTCCGTACTCGTGTACCAGCAGTCTGCTTTGTATCTCTTCATTAGTGAAATGGTATTTGCCGGCATTATAGAATCTTGCTTTGGGCGGAATAAAAATGAACAGACCAAGCGATATGCCATAGGGTCTATCCCAGAATGTTGCCACTGCTCCGTTATACCAGGCATGCCTGCTGCGGATGCTTGTTAAGAACATAATAAAGCCTGCGGCAGTCTGGATCAGACCCCACGTGCATTGCAATATAAGATATGGAAGATAGTTTATTTTCAATCTACACCCCCTGATCACTTACCCGTTTCCATACTGCATCGGCATCCGCTTCATCCATCGGACGCAAGAGCAAACGTTCTGTCTTGATCTCATATCTATGTGCTGTCATCTAGTTCCTCTCGGATCAGATCAAAGGTTCTATATTGAAATAATACTTTAAATCTTCTCGGTCTGTAAGAACACATTCGTTATCAAGTGAATAGTAAGCCCCAAACAGATCCGGAATGAACCCCAAATAGAAACCTCTGTATTCTTTTTCACACGAACTGTTCTCCGTTAAGTATTCACTTGCAAACAGATAGTACCTGCCTCTGTCAGATTCCTCTCCTACGGCGAAGAACTTCATGGTGTCATCAAGATAAAAGATCGTGTTGGTCTTATAATCAAATTGCCAGCATCTTCCGTCTTCACATCGAACACTGATCTTCTTGGAACTGTCGGAACTATTTACAAAACCATATTGAGTAAACAATCTGTCATCAAACTCACGTTTCTCTATCTCATCGTCGGATAACACATAGCGGTACTTAGCAAAAAATGCATACCTGATCTTCGTATAATACTCACTTCTTTCTTCACACGGTATGTCAGATAGATTCACTCTGCCGCATTCAATCCATGCATCGTGCCAATTCTTCTCGGGATCCTGAAAATTGGAATTATAACGGTAACCACAACAAAGGCAGCGTTGTAATTTTGTTTGCAAATTCTTCTCGTCAGGATCGAATACCAGTCCGACTTGTGAGCACACTGGACAAACAAACTTAGGTGGAAGTTTATCTTCTCCAGAATAATAGTCTATACCAAATTTTATTCTCATTGTTCACTCCGTAGATGAGGATCTTGAAATCCCATTTCCTATCAACTTTCCCTTAAATATTGCCACATTTTAAGGGAAAACTACATCTTTAATGGAATATTCCCTTAAATCAGGACTATATTTAAGGGAATAGACACATTCTCTGTAAGTGGCTCCGCAAATATGGTATAGAATGTATTCATCACATATACAGCAGATTAAGAAGGAAAACCCGGCATTAGATGAAGATATATTTCGCCCCGATGGAAGGTGTTACAGGTTATATATTCCGCAATGCTTACAGCGGAATATATGGTCACATTGATAAGTTCTTTGCGCCTTTCATCGCGCCTTCCGAAAGCAGTCCCATGACACCGCGGGAGCGGAAAGATATCACCCCCGAAAACAATAAAGGGATAAACCTTGTTCCCCAGATCCTAACATGCAGATCAGACCATTTTATCGATGCGGCAAAAGAACTTCAGTCAATGGGCTATAGGGAGATCAACTTCAATTTGGGATGCCCTTCGGGAACTGTCTGCGCAAAAGGCAAGGGCGCAGGGTTCCTCCCGGAGACTTCCGCGCTTCAGCGCTTCCTGGATGACATCTGCTCCTATTCCGAATCCAGCGGCATAAAGATATCTGTCAAGACAAGACTCGGCTACTACGATCCGGAAGAGTTCTACGATCTTATCGATATCTTCAATGCTTTTCCAATAAGCGAGCTGATCGTACACCCCAGGATAAGATCCGACTTTTATAAGGGTGATACGCGAAAAGAATATTATGCATATGCACTGGAGCATTCAAAGATCCCTCTTGTCTATAACGGGAATATCTTCACTTGCGAAGACTACGATGAGCTGTTAATTACATTCGGCAAGCTTGACACCATAATGTTGGGAAGAGGCCTGATCTCAGACCCCTCTCTTGCAGATAAGCTTAAAGGCTTCGGATCCGAAACTGACCTTAAGAAATTCAGGAGATTGCACGACACACTTTATAACGAATACCAGAAGGTCATGTCACCTGATATCAATGTGCTTTATAAGATGAGAGAACTCTGGAGTTACTGGCAGACACTTTTCGACGGCAAAGAACGCGATATAAAGCGACTTCTGAAAGCAAAGAAATATGCTGATTACGAGGATATCGTATACCGCTTACTACCTTGAGATCAGCATTCAAATGCAGTTATCTGATGCGGATCTTAATCCAGGAGTCTGTCAGTTTTTCTATGGACCACGCAGCATTCGCGGGGCTTGTCGACGGCAGACAGATACCCTCCCTTAAGGTATCGGGATACATATACTTCTGATAGAGCTGATATGCTTTCCTGCCGTTAAGAAATATCTCCTGAATATCAGCCGTCTCCAATATGACTGACAGATCGTTAACGGTCACGTTGCGGATGGACGAATCAGCTGAGCCATCTATCTCACACGACCCGATAACATCCCAGAGCGCGATGTGATTCCTGATAAGGAAGTCCTTCTTATCTTCGACAGTAAGCGGTGTATTCTCGCCAAAGACCTTTGCCGCAACTTTCCAGAAACGGTTCTGAGGATGCCCGTAAAAGAAGCCTTCTTCTCTTGATCTGACTGAAGGGAAGCTTCCTAATATCAGTACTCTTGAGTCTTTATCGAAAACCGGCGGGATCGGATGGATAAGCATGTGTTACCTCAGCAACCTATAATACTCTTTCACCCGAGTGAACATATTCCAGCTTATCTCCCATTATCTCCTTCATGAGATCAAATGCCGGTATTCCGGTGCAATGACAGGTAACAAACTTCGTCTGATAATCCTTAAGTTCATTTGCGATCGCTTCGATCTCCTTGATCTCAGCATCAGTATAATCCGTCTTCTTCATCAAATGGAATCCGCTGACTACCAGGTCAGGGGCTTTCCCGTACTTCTCCCGGTAAGCAGAAAGTATGCTGAGTATTCCATTGTGCGCACAGCCTGACATAAGAACAGACATTCCATCCTGATGGATCACAAGAAAATGTTCATGTCCGAAATCATCCCGCTGATATTCATCTCCATTGCGGACCAGAAGATGCTTATTCGTTGAAGGGAGTTCGTGGCTTCTGCTCTGTAACACAAAAATCTCCAGTTCATCATCGATCACCGTATCACCATGTAAGAATCTCACCTGCGGAAGTGATGCTATATCTTTATCAATACCTATGTAGCGGAACCTCGGCTGAGCCATGATACCGTCATCCGAATAATAGTCCTCAACAGCGGACTCCTGCATATAGATGACTGCCTTATCATTGACTTGGGTAAATGGGATTATTCCGCCTGAATGATCATAATGCCCGTGGCTTAAGATGACGGTGTCAACTTGGGACAGATCGATCCCCAGAGCCTTCGCATTCTCTATCGTTTCCGCAGAAGGACCAAGATCCATAAGGAGCTTATGCTTTTGTGTCTCCACATAAAAGGAAAGCCCATGTGCAAAAGCACATCCGCTTTGCCCTTCGGTATTCTCGATAAGGTTGATTATCTTCATGATCTTATCCGTGGCAGTTTCCGTGTCCGCAGGAATGTCCTTCTTCATGCTCATGGTGGTCGCAATTTGCTTCGCCGCTTGCATCAAGTGTTCCTGCTATCAGAGCTTCAACTGCTGCATCTGTATTGCCGCTTGCACCTGCATAAAGCTTGAGTCCGGCCTGCTGAACTGCGTTAACTGCTCCACCGCCGATGCCGCCGCAGATCAATGCATCCACACCTGCAACATTAAGCAGACCGGCCAGTGCACCGCATCCTTCTCCATTGGTATCCAGGATCTGGGTATTAACAACCTTTCCATCCTCGATATCATAGATCTTGAACTGCTCTGTCTTTCCAAAATGTCCGAATACATTTCCGTTATCGTAAGTTACTGCTACTCTCATTGTTTTTTCTCCTTTATCTTTCAGATTTTCGCAGAGTCTGCTTCTTTCCCTGTCGATCTCGATATTGCCTCCGGCTATACGAAGTCTCTTGCCTTCAACGACAGCGCCCACAAGTTTCTTTCTGGCACTCTCATAGATCGCGGTCACAGTCGTCCTGGCAACCCCCATCCTGACAGCGCACTCTTCCTGAGTTAAGCCTTCGTGATCCAAAAGACGGATCGTCTCATACTCATCAAGCGACAGCATAACTGTTTCGATCCTGTCAGCATCTGCTTCCTCGGGAACAAAACTGTAGTAGTCCGGAAAACTGCATATCTTTCTGCACTTCGTAGTCCTTGGCATGATTATCTCCGATCAAAAATACTTGACATATGTCAAGATTAATATAACTCATTTCTGACATATGTCAATATAATGTATGAAATAACAACTGATCAGATCCTTATTTGTCTATCACTTCATTCATGCTTCCGGTCCTGTAACCGGTAAGATCCATCGTTACATATGCAAAGCCGAACGACTTGAAGGATGACGTGATCTTGTCGCGAATGTCATCTGTTATGAGTTTTGCAAATTCCTCCGGGAGGATCTCGATCCTGGCCATATTACCGTGAATGCGTACACGCACCTGACGGAATCCGAGATCTATCAAGAGCTGCTCTGCCTTATCGACCATAGCGAGTCTTTCCTTTGATATCGTTTCTCCGTAAACAAACCTTGATGCAAGACATGCAAAGGAGGGCTTTCCCCAGGTCGGAAGACCCAGATTCTTTGATAATGCCCTGATGTCTTCTTTGCTAAAACCCACATTGCGCAAGGGACTCTTGATCCCTAATTCGGCAATGGCCTGAAGACCCGGACGGTAGTCGCCGTTGTCATCAAGATTTGAGCCTTCCGCGATCACAGCGATCCCTTCATCAGCTGCGATCTTAATGATCATGCCAAACAATTCCTTCTTGCAAAGATAACATCTGTTCGTGGGATTTTGAGCAAATCCCTCAATGTTCAGTTCTTCAGACTCAAATATCACCTGACGGATCTGATGAGCTTGGCAGAATTCTTTTGCTTCGTTTAGTTCCCTCTCGGGGAAGGAAAAGGACTTGGCCGACACTGCTATCGCCTTATCGCCCAAAGCTTCCTTTGCCGCATTAAGCAGGAATGTTGAATCAACGCCGCCGGAAAATGCGACCGCAACACTCCCATATTCTTTTAAGAGCGCTTTAAGGTCTTCGTATTTTTGTAACTGTTCAGATGTTACTTCATTTGTTGAATTATCCAAAGTTATTCCCTCTCATAACCAGCCGTCAGATCCTTGATCACTTCTCCTGCGATAATGAGTCCTGCAACAGACGGAACAAAGGCCGTGCTGCCCGGTGTGCTTCTGCGGCCGGAACTGTCTGCCTCGCTGTCCTCATTACCAACAGGGCGGATCGCTTCCTCCTCTGAATATACGACTTTAAGATTTTTTACGCCTCTCTTTTTAAGTTCACGGCGCATTACTTTTGCCAGAGGATCCATCTGAGTTTTGTATATATCCGTAACACGGAATTTAGTTGGATCAAGCTTGTTCCCGGCACCCATTGAACTCATGATGGGGACACCGGCTTTTTGGCACTGCATCACCAGTTCGATCTTGGCTGTGACGGTATCGATTGCATCCACCACATAATCGTATTTTTCGAACGGGAAATCCGAAGCATTTTCGGGAAGGAAGAAACAGTTATATATGTTCACTTCAGCTTCCGGATTGATATCCAGGATCCTTTCTTTCATAACTTCCGTCTTGTATTTCCCGACAGTCTTTTCTGTCGCGATGATCTGCCTGTTAATATTAGACATACAGACTTTGTCGTTATCAATAAGATCAAATGCACCGACACCGCTCCTGGCCAGCGCCTCACAAACATATCCGCCGACACCGCCGATACCGAATATTGCCACACGGCAAGCAGCCAGGTGTTCGACTGCGGGTTTCCCCAATAATAGTTCTGTTCTCGAAAACCGCTCTGACATCTGCCTTACCCCTGTCCTATGCCATATGCAAATATCTCAAACCACATAAACATAAGAAAGAGAATTACAAACAGCAACGATATCCCTAGTCTCCTCTTGCCCTTGACTGCATCAGGAGTAACTATTCCCATTATTGCAAAGACCAGACTTACAAGTAATAGTGCGATCTGAATGTACCAATCCGCTTCGCCAAATAAGTATTGAAACGTCATGTTATTCACTCTCCCCTTTTTCACAGCACCTGAAAATATTACTGCCTAAGGATCTCCTCAGGCAGTTTCATTATACCATTACAGATCTGGCAGGTCTCAGGATATCGGAATATCCTCTGCATTCACTAACCGGCAGGAAGGATAAGCGTGTTCTTATCACCCCGAAAAACTATATCGCCCGGATACATTTATATAGCCAACTTCTATCTTGCAATCTGACATCATATAAAAATATACTCGACCTATATTTATGCTATATAATATCAATTATCTTGTGCACATTACAGGCGGTAATGTCAATGGGAAGGGATCATGATAGTATGCTAAGCACGAGCAGGATAAAGATAGTTTTTGCGTTTGTTTTTTCGGGTATAATGCTCGCATCCCTCGCAGGATGCGGTTTTAATTCATCCTCTTTGTTTTCTTCGGAAACATCTTTTACTCCGGCAACAGATTCAAACACGATACACGGTACTCCAAAGATCGCGGGAGAGGAGATCTTGCTTCCCTGTACAATATCAGATCTCAAAAACAAAGGATTTGAAACGGATTACCTTTATGAAAACGGTTATGTAAAGATGTGGCACATCTCGGAGGAAAAAAGGGGTAATAATCTATGCATGTATGTATATCTGGACAAAGCATATGATTACAAAGACAATGATAACATTAACGATGATGATACTGTTGTCGCCATCTTGGTTACCCAATATGATCATATCGACTTGGATTTTAATGGTATCCGTATATGGGGAGCAAAGGAGGATATTCTTAATATAGCCGGAACTCCTGCTTATGAGAAAGAAGTGTTTTTAGCAGGTAATTATTGCTTCTATTTAGGTGATAACGATCAGGTATACAGATTAAAATTCCTGGCTACAGACAAGCTTGAAGAATTTCTGTTTGGCACAAAGGATTACATGATAGATGAAAATGGTCAGCTAAACATGGGAGCATCATCCATTGATTGAATTAGATGATCTCAGAGTTTCCTTATCTTGCGGATAAATATAATTAAAATACCTGAACTCAAAAACCTCAGGTTAGGATAGCACACATAATTACATATGCCATTCTACCGTCATAATATGAAACACCTTTCTTTGTCTTCCAGCTCCTATTTTATTGGTGTAATTATGTTTATGAATTAATGGCGAGAACTAACAGAAATATAAAGTAATACGCTAACGGCAACAGGACCGAAGAAATAACTATTCCTGCTATGGCTAAGGGTTTTCCTTTTGTTCCCGTGCTCCTTGTTCTCCTAAGGCCGACGATCGAAAGTATCAGACCCAGTATAGGGCCTGCCGCCGTGACGAGAACCATGGCTAAGATCAATATGTTATACAGCGCCATCGAAACGGAATCACGGTGAGAGGAATTCTTCATCCAGATAAAACTAAAGAATATAAAAGTGCCTATAATGGTCACAAGATCTGCACCAAGAGCTATGAATACCCGCTTTTCAAAACGTGGTTTTACAGGGCTCTGCGCAACCGGAAATAAAGATCCGCACATACTGCATGCAGGAAGTGAATCAGCCTGTTGTGCTCCACAATTAGGACATGTCTTCATAAAAGGTTCTCCTTATGGGGGAATTTTACTCTGATTTGGACTCTCTTGAATGATACCACAAAAAAACAGACACCCGGGACAAACCGGAATTTGTGTCACAGGATACCCTCATATTCCATCGAACGCGCCTTACAGCTTCCGTCTATTTTCTCGAATTCTCCGTATCCTGCAAAATGAAGACCGCATTTCTCCATCACGTGTCCAGATGCGAGATTTGGTTCCACATGACTTGAACAAAAATGAGTAATACCGAATTCTCTTTTGGCAAAATCGATCATCGCTTTTGCAGCTTCTGTTGCATATCCCATTTTCCAGCAATCGTATCTGAAGTTATAACCGAATCCCCAAAACCCTTCTTTTTGAGTGCTTGGGCCTATACTTCCGCTTCCGATCAGTTCATTATCAGATAGACGAACATATCCGAAATGATACTCTCCATCAAATTCTTCGATAGAGCGCAACCATTCACGTAGTTTTTCTTTATCAGTATATGTTGGATAGACCATATACTTTGCTACACGTTCATCACTTACCCACTTCCAAACAGCATCCGCATCAGCAACCGTCATCGGGCGCAGCAGTAAACGCTCAGTATTTATCTCATAATCATGTGCTCTCATTTTGTCGCTCTCCATCCTTCCGCCAAATCCCGATTTGTCATACTCATTAAAAATTTCAATTACTAAGAGTTATACATCTTTACTGTAAGAACGACAAGACTCTTGTCAAACTGAGCCTTAGATACAGCACCTCTCTGAATATAATCCGAAAACAAATCCTGTTCTCTTGTCGGAATTGATCAACCTCGAATGGTATAATAACCTTGTCTGAAGGAAATATTCATTTTGTTCAGATATTTTACAGAAGGCATTTACTTATTTTGGAGGATACCAAAATGAAAAGGATTTTAGCAATAATCATTTCAGCCACGATGCTTCTGTCGCTATCTTCATGCGCTAATTCAAACGGGACATCAACAGCTGACAAGGAAACCACAAATGATGCCGTTTCCGGTGAAGATGACGGCGGTAATTCTGATGCAACAAAGAATAATAATTCAGCTGCAGGTGCCATCGTGCTGCTCCCCGGTGAGCTCTATCTGTTTGATAAAGATGCTGACGGCGGCCCTGTTATCAAGGGCTTAACCGTGAAAGGCAATCAGTTTGGTTCTTCTGAATTCAATGAGAAGGATCCGGACGTAAAGGGCATAAGATGTATTTTCGGGTTGAATGAGTGGGTCGAGTTCTATCCTGATACGAGCGTCAACGACGGTTTATGGGTATACGTATATAAGCACGCAGAC
>JAGAAI010000049.1 GCA_017615325.1 Clostridiales bacterium
AATACCTTAAGACAAAGGGATTCAGGGTCTATTTCGGAACAGGCACTGAAGCTTATACGACCTACGGTTATAACTATCTTTACTATGACCGGATCATGGTGAGTTCCTGGACTTTATCCAGATATGATTTCAAGGCATATTTCGATAAGGATAAGATACTTGATCCCGGCAGGAATCCTGAGAAGAAAGACGAGTAATGTTAATTTTATATTTCAATCCGCCGAAAATGTGCATTGACGATCTTCTTTGATATAATAAAAAGAGTCAGAAGACCGATCATCTTGACTAAGAGGAGGCTAGATTATGGCTAAGCCGGACAGACTATCGGAATTTGCAGCAGAGGATGAGATCATCTGGAAAGACCGCAGAAGATATCTGGGTTTGCCTCTGTCTTTCACAGTTTATAAGTTTGATGCCAACAGGTTCTACGAGAAGAAGGGACTCTTCAATACAAAGGAAGAGGAGATCCTTTTATACCGTATCCTTGATGTCAGCCTTAAGCGTTCTCTTTGGCAGAAGATCTTCGGTGTAGGTACCATCGTGTTGTCGACAGCCGATCAGTCCACTCCGATCTTAGAGATCAAGAGCGTCAAGAACTCTGAGAGAGTAAGACGCGCGCTTTCCAATATCGTTGAGAAGGAAAGAGACGAGAAGAGAGTCCTCGGCAAGGAGATGTTTGGCGCATCCGGTGCTTTCGATGTGCTTGACGGCCACGACATGGATCACATGATCGATCATCCCGGGATCTGATAATAAGGAGCAATTCAAGTGGAAACTCGTATAGACAGACTCGGAAGCGTAAGAGACGGTAAGATCCAGCAGTTAAAGGAACTGATCGCCGAGTCAGAGAATATAGTATTTTTAGGCGGAGCCGGCGTGTCCACGGAGAGCGGGATACCGGATTTTCGAAGCGGAACAGGTATCTATAATCAGGATTCCGGAGTTACATACAGGCCTATAGACATAATCGCCCACGATTTCTTCATGGAGAATCCGGATGTGTTCTTCGATTTCTATAAGCGTAAGCTCATATATCCCGATGCCAAGCCCAACAAGGCTCACAAGGCTCTTGTAAGACTCGAGAAGCAGGGCAAGCTCAAGGCTATAATCACACAGAACATAGATAATCTCCATCAGGAAGCAGGGAGTAAGTGCGTCATAGAACTTCACGGTTCTGTTTTTCGTAACTATTGCATGGAGTGCGGCAAGAAGTTCGATATCGAATACATTGCATCCCAGGAAGGAATTCCCAAGTGCGACAAGTGCGGCGGCATAGTTCGTCCTGATATAGTGCTTTACGAAGAGAATCTTGAACATGAGAATGTTGATGCAGCCATCAAGGCCTGCAAGAAGTGTGATCTCTTCATCATTGCCGGAACATCTCTTACCGTTTATCCTGCGGCTACATTTGCCCAGTTCTTAAATCATAACAGGATCGTTATCATCAATAAGAGCTCTACATACATGGATCTTAAGGCAATGCTCTGCATTCATGACAGTGTAGGGAAGGTCCTGGATGAAGCCGTTCCCAAGAGAGTCTCCAAGAAGACTTCTGCAGCAAGATCAACTGCCAAGAAGAGTACAGCTAAGAAGACTGCTTCAAAGACTGCAAAGACTGCAATATCAGCCAAGTCTTCCAAGACTGCGAAGGCAGCTTCAAAGCCTTCTTCCAAGACAAGTGAGAAGACAACGGATAAGACCGTTTCCAAGGCACGATCCAAGACGGCGAAGGCTGCTCCTGCCAAGACTGGCGTAAAAAAAGCATCCAAGTCTTCAACTACTGCTAAAGGAAAGAAGCAGGGCTCTTCTAAGTGAAAGAATTCAATAGTCAATACTTTAAAAACTTAAGCGAAGATTATTCGCGTGATATTGATTCGGCTGAGAAGAAGAGTGCGGCTTTATCTTTTGTAAGACTTTTTCTCTTTGTTCTCGCTGTAGTATTTGTTGTTATAGCGTTTGTTAAGCATGCACTTGTTTTGTTCCTGTCTCTGGCAGGCGTAATGCTCGCTGCATTTATCGTTGTCTGCATCATCCATCAGAAAGTCAAGGACTCCAATGAGTATCTTAAGGCATTAAGATATGCATCAGACGGCTATGCATATAGGATCAGCAGGGACTTTATATCACTTGAGGAATCCGTTAAGGAAAGGCTTGCTGACAGGAATCCACCGGTTAATATCAATAAGAATGTTTTCGGCGAAAAGTATATCAAAAAAGATCATGAATACTGTTTTGACCTGGATCTTTTCGGCGCAAGATCCATTTTTGCCCTCTACAATGTATCCGAGACTTCCTTCGGAAGGGATGCTTTCGCGGATGAACTCCTGAGAGCGCCTAAGAAGGGGAGGAGCATAGAAGAACTTGAGGCAAGGCAGGCAGCATGCAGGAAGATAGCCTCTGACCCCGTAAAACTAGTTGAATATCAGGCCCGCGCCATGTCCGGACACCTGGAGGATTATCCTGATGCCTTAATAAAATTCGCAAAAAATGCGAAGACAGTTGGTCAGATCCCGCAGATTATATCCAAGATACTGCCTTTTCTCTGGCTTATCCCAATTGCAACCGTATTTACTTTTAACCCTTTATTCATAAGGGCTGCTCTGACTCTTGTCCTGTTCGTAAATCTTATCTTCTGGATCATAGGGCTTCTTAAGAATTCATCCTGTTTTGGCGGCATCGAGCGCCAGAAGAGACAGATATCAGCTTATATCTCGCTCCTGGGTAAGATCGAAGAGAATTACGGGGATGATGGATACATTAATTCTCTGGTTAATCCCGGTGAGAACAGATCAAAGGATGTTCTATCCGGTCTTATGTCTGTAATGAATCTGCTTGACCTGAGATCACAGCCTATACTGGCTCTGCTCTTTAATCTGATTTTCCCCCTTGACTGGTATGGTGCTGCGGCTTTAGGCAAATGGGCAAAGACATACGGCGGGGACTTTGAGGAAGTCCTTGAGGGTATAGGCTGTTGTGAAGCTCTCATGAGCGCTGCAAACGGAGCTTATCTTACAGAAGTTAACTCATTCCCTGAGTTTGTTGATTCTGAAGACCCTTCCGACAATGCATTCTTTGACGGTGTCAAGGTCTGTCATCCTCTGCTCATGCCTGAGACGGCTGTATCCAATTCTGTATCTCTTGATTCGACTACAGCGATGATCACTGGTTCCAACATGTCAGGTAAGACTACTCTTATCAGGACCTGTGGCGTATGTTCTCTCCTGTCTTATATCGGCGGTTATGTTCCTTGTGAGAGCCTTAAGATCGGAAGGATGAATATCGTCTCATCCATGAGGATCGTTGATTCATTGGAAGATAACATGAGCACCTTCAAGTCCGAACTCGTAAGGATCTCCAAGATAATCGAGGCATCAAAAGAGGAAAGACCCATGCTCTTCCTGATCGATGAGATCTTCAGGGGAACTAATTCCGACGACAGGACCCAGGGGGCTCTGACAGTGTTAAGATCCCTTTCCAAGCCTTATATCTGCGGCTTTATGACAACTCATGACTATGCTCTTGTGGATAAGACCGTTGAATCCATGGACAATATTTCCTATTATCACTTCTCTGACAGATACACGGATGACAGCATCGTTTTCGATTATATCCTGACCGAAGGCATCAGCCGTGAGTCAAATGCGGCATTTCTTATGAAGCTTGTCGGCATAGAATAAGTGTTTACCGCAAAAATTAATAGTTGTTCGAGAATATATAATAATATAAAATAAATTGAGACCCTACTCTTGAGGTAGTATTTGATGTTTGAAGACTTAGAACAGTATGATTCGCTGATCCTGGACTACTCAGTTATGCGCGAATTCGGCGCTACGCCGATCTTCGACGAGATGACCCGTATCGTATGTACTTCGGGCATGGATGTCTATGTCAGCAAGACATTTAAGCTTCTCCATTACTGTATAATGCATCAGGCAGACAAGAAGGACAGTGCTTCCATCGGCAGCATGAAGCTCTTCTGCGCCCAGCTCCTGCCTTATAAGAAGCTTCACCTTGTTCAGTATGCATCGACCCTTGATTTCCTTGATTCTGTCAAGGAAGTGCCTAATGCCGTTATCGTTACAACGAAGAACGGTCTCTTTACAAGGCGTCTTTATGAATATGATATAGATCTTGATATACCTATCTGGGTCGTAACCCGTGAAGGCATGTATATGTTCTCCGGTATTGCCGAGATGAAGGAATCCCTGCCTATGCCTGAGGTATCGCCTCTGGCTGAGCAGAAGATCTTCCTGGATCTTCCTGTCAGCTGTAATGTCGGTGATGTCGTAAGGACTGAGCACGACGAGCCCTTCGAGCTTTACTCCAGGATGAGCGGCGGTGCTGAAGGCATGGTCTTCACGACTGATAAGAAGAATCAGGTTGCCAAGATCTACCATAAGAACATCCTGACTCCTTTGAGATGGGCTAAGCTTAAGCGGATCTGCCAGATCGGCATCACGGCCAACGGATTCTGTCTGCCTTATAATCTGCTCTTCTATAAGGGTTATCCCGTAGGTTACATGATGCCACTGGGCAAGGGTGTTCCTCTCGGTAATGTTTTCGACGGGCCGGATGCCCTGCTCGAAGCTTTCCCTGACTGGACGAGAATAGATGTGGTAAATACTTTGCTCGCCTTGCTCGAAAAGTACATCTATCTGCATCTTCATAACATCATCGCAGGTGATATCCAGCTCAAGAATGCGCTTATCAGCTCATCTTCGTCTGTATTCCTGATCGATATGGACAGTATCCAGGTCGGCAATCTACCTTGCCCTGTAGGTACTGAGGAATTCACGGATCCCAATCTCTGGGGCAAGGATTTTGCGGGATTCGTAAGGACCCTGCACGATGAGGATTACTCGATCGCCATGCTCGTATTCTCCGTTCTCTTCTGCGGTCTGCATCCTTATGCGACCAGGAACGGCGCCGAGACCTTGAGAGAAGAAGTCCTTGGAAGGAATTTCCCTTACGATCCGGAATCCGAATCCAAAGAACACATCCCGAAGGGCGGATATGAATATATCTGGTACTACCTGTCTGACAGGCTTAAGAAGATGCTCTACGGAACATTCAGGCTCGGACAGTCCTTTGAGACGATCGAGTGGTATGACGCCGTCATCGAATATAAAGAGGATCTTCTGAACCGCAGATATAAGGACCCTGAGGCCTATAAAGTCTTCCCCAAAATGGATTACAGGCAGGCAGAGGTCGATATCACTGTTCCTGATAAGGAAGTTGAGGCGCAGCTTAAGAAGGAAGAGGCTGCAAGAAGAAGAGAAGAAGCTGAGAAGAGAAAAGAAGAAATGGAAAGGAAGCGCGAAGAACTGCAGAAGCGCCTTGGTAATGTTCCCACGGGTTCTGCAAACAGAGGTCAGCCTGTCTTCACGGCTTCCGGAAGATATATCCCCGGAAGGGACGAGCCCGAAGATACACCTGTAGAACCTGCGACACCTGAGATGCCGTCACAGGATTCCAATAAGAGAAGAGGCTTACTGGGCGGACTTTTCGGAAATAAATAAGAGAAAGATTTTGAGAGGTAATACCAATGGCAGAAGAACTGTTTAACGCGTCAGATTTTGGTACGAGTACAAAGAGGAGACTTCCTATCTGTTTTGCTCTTGATACTTCCGGTTCCATGATGGGCAACCCCATAAGGCAGCTCAACATGGGCCTTCAGAACTTCCTTGCATCCATTAAGGCTAATGACGATACAAGGTCTTCTACGGATATCGCCATCATCACATTCGGATCGAAGGTTGAGGTAGTTATGCCTTTCGGTAAGATCTCCAAAGAGAATAGCGTTCCCGAGATCTCTGCTTCCACGACTCTTACACCTATCGGTGAGGGTGTCCTTACCGCTCTGGAGCTTCTCAATATGCGTAAAGAAGGTTATAAGGAACTTGGCATCAAGTATTTCCAGCCCTGGCTCGTCGTTATTACCGACGGTGCTCCTCAGGGCCCGAATGCCATGGCCAATATGGAACTTGCGATCAAGGCCTGCAATGAACTCGAGGCAAATGACAAGCTCGTTGTGTTCAATATCGGTGTAGGGTCCGGAGTTGACTGGGATATATTGAAGAGATTGTCGGTCAAGAGGGAAGAGCCTATCTCCGTTAATTCTGCTGACTTCGGCAAACTCTTTGAATTCCTGGGATCTTCGTCATCTTCGATCGTATCTTCCGGCATGAGTGACGATGCTCTCTATAACATATCGACCGAGCCCGAGGGCGAATCCGTTGATATGGATGACTTTATGAAATACATAGATGACGAGGAAAATTCCTGATGTATTCCGGAATAACAGTCGGCGCAGTCACACTGATCGGAAATAAACATAAGAACCGCCAGACCCCCTGTGAAGATTATTCTTACGCCGGTGAGGCCTGCGGAGTCACTGCCGTTATCGTATCTGACGGTGCCGGAAGCAAGCAGTACACACATGCAAGGTTCGGATCTGAGGCTGCCTGCAAGTCAATATTTGATCTTCTGACCAGGCATTTTGATTCCTTATATAACGAGAACCGTGAGCAGGCCGTAAGGAGCCTTATCATTGCAAGGCTTCATATCGCATTTGCCGATATCATGAAGGAGATGGAACTGTCTTCCTTAGAGCAGCTCTCCTGTACATTGATGTTCTGTGCCGTTAAGGACAGACGTATGCTGATAGGACACTTGGGCGACGGCCTTATTGCAAAGATATCGTCATCCGGCGCTGTTCCTCTTACCATGCCTCAGAACGAGAAGGACGGTACGACCTTCTTTGTTACGGCAGGTCATGCTCCCGATTATCTGAGATTAGTGAAGACGACCGTTGATGACTGCCATGCTGTAGCTCTCATGACCGACGGAGTCCAGGATTCCGTATACGATGAGACTTCAGGTCTTGTAAAGCCCGTTGTTGCAAAACTCTGTGAGACTTTCTCCAAGGGCCGCGAAGAAGGCGAGAAGGCTATAGAAGATACTATCGCCAAGTATATCGTTGGCGGAAGCAACAATTCTGACGATGCATCTCTCGGAGTAATTCTTTTCGAGGGGACAGAAGCTCCGGATGCTTCAAAGCTTCCCGGGTCTGCCGCGTCTTTCCCTTCTGCAGATGAGACTTTCCGTGATGTTCAGAAGACTATGGTCGAGGATGTCAAGAAAGCTCATGCGATAATATCCGGCCTTGCAAGCAAGGAGCAGGATGAGGCGGTCAATGAAGATATCAGGGCTGAAGAAGCTAATGAATCGGCTAAGCCTAATGAAGCAGAAGCCGAATCTAACGCTTCAGAAACAAAAGAAGATACAGCCGCTAAAGAGGCTGATAAGTCTGAACCGGCTGTAACTTCGAATCTTAACACAAAGTTAATCGCAGCCCTTATAGCGTGCGGAGTCGAATTTGTTATAATAATCTTGTTATTGATAATGCTCTTTAAATAATTCAAGAGAGGTTCTTTATGGACGCAGATAACGAACTTAAGAGGAAATACGAGATACTGCCCGGCGTTAATGTTCCGGATATGAAGACTTTGGCTGAAGCATCCGAGAATTACGATACGGTAGGTGTCGAGGACTTTGAAGTCAAGGCAGTAGTTCCCAGATTCATGTCAGACGGCAAGCCCGATGTTGCAACTGCAGCTGAGCTCGCACAGCTCCAGGCCCTTGGTGCGGAAGTCGCTGAGGTTGAGTCCCGCCAGAGCGAAGAAAGCCGCAAGAGGATGGAAAGCATCTTAAGTACGGCTGTATCTGCTCCGTCAACATTGAGCGATCTTAAGAAAGATGCTGCAAAGAAGATCTCCGAGGAGAAGAAGAAAGAACTCGAAGAGAGCATGAGAGAGCAGGAAGAGGCCAAGGCTGCAGAAGAAGCCAAGATCAAGGCCAGGGAAGACCGTAAGAAGCTCCAGCAGCAGATCTTTGAGGAATCAAAGAAGAAGGCTGAAGAGCAGAAGGCTAAGGCTTCACAGGAGGCCAAGAAGGCTGAAGATAAGGCTGCTGAGTCTAAGGATACTGTTAAGGCATCTGAAACAAAAGAATCTGAATCCTCAAAAGAAGATAAAGTCAAGGAAGAACCCGCAAAGGAACAGAAGGCTGTTAAGGCAGAGGAGGCCAAGCCTGTTGAATCCGCAAAGAAGCCCGCAGAGCAGGTTAAGCCTGCCGAGCCCGTTAAGAAGGAGATCGTTACCGAGTCTGTTGATGCGGATGCATCAGCCGAGCTTGCCTTTGCAGAGTTTGGAGACTTTGTTGATCCTAATATCCTTGGCATTGAAGATGAAGAAGATGATCTTGATCTCCTGATCGAAGATGTCCCTGCCGAAGAGCCGGCAAAGGAAGTTCTGCCGTCAGCCCGTTTGTCTGATGGCGAAGAAGAACTTGAAGTCATCATAGATCCTGATCCGGATGATGATCCTTCTGATGACGGGAGCAAAGGCGGAAGCGGCTTCCTTTTCGGTGGCGAATAACAAATGATCTATTTTCGATGATAACATCGGCTAATTAAACCCTCCGGCGATTAAGAGCATCGTTGGCAGGGTTTTTGAAAAGATAGAGATATATTTAGGAGAAAACTATGAAGAGAAGAATACTGAGCTTTGTTGCTGCCCTATTTATCGGTTTATCACTTGCTTTGGGCCTTGCTCTTATCCCGGACAGCAGGGCAAGGGCTGATGAGACAGTCTGGGTCACGTTCGACCCTGATGATCCCGGGATCGTTCCGGTATCTTCGATCGACATCGAGAGTGAAGATCCTATAGACCAGTTAGCTTCAGAAGTCAAAGAACACGTTCTCAAACATGAGACCGAGTTCACTATAGAGCTCGACAGTAACGTGGATGCAGCTTCTCTGTTTGGTACGGCCGGTGCAATAAGGGATAAAGTTGTGGCTCATACCGGAAGACCTGATGAAGGCGATTATCTTGGCAATAATCTCTATAGTCTCGGTTCTGCTGTTTATTCTTTCGGTTCACAGAAAAGCGTAACTTTCTTCGCTTCATACCGCATGACAAAAGATCAGACGAATGAAGTATCCAAGAAAGAAGATGAACTTCTGAAGTCATTGAAGATCAGCGGTAAGAATGATTACCAGAAGATCCGCGCCATATACGATTATCTGACCAAGAACATAAAATACGATTATTCCAAGAATAAGGATCCTCTTGTCTATACTCCTTATGCGGCACTCATTAAGAAGAAGGCTGTATGTCAGGGGATAGCGGTTGCAGCTTACAACCTGATGCTTAAAGCCGGTATCGACTGTCGTGTTATAACCGGATCGAATCATGCATGGAATATAGTAAAACTTGAGGGCAAGTACTATTATATCGATGCGACATGGGATCTCGGCAGAAGCCCCTCAAAATACAAGTATTTTCTTAAAGGCGATCCAATGAGCAAACATTATCCTTCATCGGATTTCAAGTCAGATGCATTCAGGAAATTGTTCCCGATCTCAAAATCTGATTACAAGGGCAACGGAAAGAATTCAGGACATTCACCGACACCCGCACCTTATGTAAAGCCAACTGCTACGCCTACTCCGATCCCGCGTCCGTCTGAACCGCCTTTGCAGGAACCAAAGACGGTTAGTTACGATGTCTACGAATACGAGAGTTCAATAACAGTCACCGCAGGTGATACGATCTATCTTTTTATCCCGGAATACCATAATGTTGCGTACTGGGAGTCTTCTGATCCTGAGGTTGTCTATAAAGTTCCGGGTTTGGAAGAACAATGCCTGGCGCTTAAGGCCGGGAGATCAATCTTAAAAGTTACTTATAACGATCTTAATGACTACGACCCTGACACCGGTTATGCCAGAAAGACAAAGATCGTCAATGTTACCGTACTCTACAGAGACGTTACCAATGATAAGGATTTCTGGTTTAAACCCACGAATGAGCTTACAGCCAAGGGTATTGTCAAAGGATACGATAAGCAGACCCTCTTTAAGCCCGCTCACAACTGCACGCGCGGCCAGATGGTAACTTTTATCTGGCGTATGCAGGGAGAGCCCGAACCTAAGGCTTCTACATGTAAGTTCTCTGACGTTAAGAAGTCTGATTATTTCTACAAGGCCTGTATCTGGGGCAATGAGAACCATATTGTCGAAGGCTATTCTGACGGAACCTTCGGTCCCAAGATCATCTGCGCCCGTAAACATGCCGTTACCTTTCTCTGGAGACTCGCAAAGCAGCCCGAGCCTAAATCCGATACTAATAAGTTCAAGGATGTTAAGAAGTCAGACTACTTCTACAAAGCAACCCTCTGGGCTTCCGAGAAGGGGATCCTGGCAGGCTACAGTGACGGAACCTTCAGACCGAACGGTGAGTGCCTCAGGCGTCAGATGGTTACATTCCTTTATAAGTTCGATCAGAACGTGAATAAAAAGAAGTAAGATTTCCCGGCAAAAAATAATAAAGGTCTGCCATCCGGCAGACCTTTTTGCTTGTATTCTTTTCGGCTATCAGCGGTGAACAATAATGCAGATCACGATATAGATGATGTCTATCACAAGGGCTGAACAAACCAGTACAGCCCAGGTCTTCTTAACTGACATTCCGTGCTTCTTGCGGAGTTCGTCGTGGATAGGGGTGATTATGCTCTTTAAGATGATGATCTTTCTCTTAGTAAGTCTTCCGATCGTGATCTTTAGGATGGACAGACCACCGTCGATGAGGAAGGGCAGGCAGATTACGAGGAAGGCGAATGGGATCTTAAGATACATCAGATAGAATGCAATGAAGAAGCCGATCGCACGGGATCCTGCATCACCCATGAGAACCTTGCTGGGGTTGAAGTTGAAGATCAGGTAAGCCAGCAGGACAGCGACAAGTGCCGCCCCCATGAGAAGGCCGTTCTTATCGAGAGTTCCGTTGATCCTGGCGACGATGCCGGCTGTAACGACAGTAAGGATGGTAAGTGTTGAAGACAAGCCGTCGATACCGTCTGTGGCATTGACCGCATTGATGGATACGATATAAAGGATGAATGCCAGGATTATATAAACTACTACATTTAATTCGATCCCGTTGCCTGTGATGCCCAAGATGAAGTCTCTGCCGAAGAAATATACTACGATGAAACTTCCGAAGAGGGCGAGGACCGCGTCCATGGCACCTTTGATGTATTCGTTCCAGGCATCTTTCGATCTGTCGTCCAGTACACCTGTAACCATGGCGGCAACGATCAGGATCATGGCGTAGATCAAACTTACTCTGAATCCTGTGAAAATATTAACGATCACGACTGTAAGAGCGAATACGATAACGAAGTAGAAGCCTACTCCTGTTGGTTTTCCGATATTTACGCTGGATCCTTCTGCATAGAGCCTGCCTCTGTCGTGGCCAATAAGGGTGTTGGAGAAAGGCAGGAACTTCATGAGTAATACAGTTACTGCAAAAGCTGTCAGGCAGCCGCAAATAAGCGGCAGGTATTCAGTCATAAGATCAAAGACTCCTTTTTAGGTTGTTCTTTTTACTTATTTATTTTATTATATTTATTCGAAAAAGAAATTTGGAGGTATATATGGATTATAAAGCCCAAATTGCCGCTAATATTGCCAATATAACAGATATTCCGGCTGAAGAAGTGTTTAAGCTCACCGAGATACCGCCTCAGCTCGATATGGGAGACTATGCTTTTCCTTGTTTCATTCTGGCAAAGACGATGCATAAGGCCCCGCAGGCTATCGCAGCGAATCTTGCCGGCAACGAAGCCGTATTGAAGGGTATGGAGAATGCGGTCGAGGCCGTTGCAGTGGGCCCTTACCTTAACTTTAAGATCAAGAAGGATGTCCTTGCAAGGGAGATCATAAGCGAGATCTTATCTTCCGGCGATGAATACGGCAAGAGCAATATGGGAGAAGGCAAGAACGTTATCGTTGAGTTCTCGTCTCCTAATATCGCCAAGCCTTTCCATGTCGGACACGCTTTTACGACACTCTTAGGCAATTCCTTATCCAAGATATACAGCAGACTCGGATATAACGTCATTAGGATGAACCATCTGGGGGACTACGGAACCCAGTTCGGTAAGCTCATTACGGCATACAGGCTCTGGGGCGATGAGGAAGCACTCAACCGGGATCCCATCAATGAACTCTTAAGGATCTATGTTAAATTCCACGATGAAGCCGTTGCAAAGCCCGAGCTTGAAGACGATGCCCGTGAGAACTTCAGGAAGTTAGAGGAAGGCTCTGCCGAGGAAGTTGCTCTCTGGCAGAGGTTCAGGGATCTGTCGCTTGACGTTTTCAACCAGCTTTACGACAGGATGGGCATCGGTTTTGATAACTATAACGGCGAATCCTATTATGCCAAGATGGCTGACGAGGTTGTCGATATGCTCAAGGAGAAGAACCTTCTCGTTGAGAGTGAAGGTGCCCAGGTCGTGCCTCTCGACGAATACAACATGCCGCCCTGCATAATACTTAAGAGCGACGGAACGACCATCTATGCCACAAGGGACATCGCAGCCATCCTTTACCGCTACAGGAACTATCAGTTCGATAAGAACGTTTATGTCGTCGGCATCCCCCAGGCGCTTCACTTCAGACAGGTCTTCTCCGTACTGAAGAAAGCGGGCTTCGACTGGGCCGATAACTGTGTCCATGTAGGCTTCGGTCTCGTAAAGTTCAAGGACAACACGGCTTTCTCGACGCGAAAAGGCAATATCGTCAAATTAGACGATCTCCTTAATGAGACAGTTGCCAAGACGCGCGAAGTTATCGTCGAGAACAATAAGACCCGCGGCGGTGAGATGACAGAGGAGGAGATCGACTTCATTGCAGAGAAGGTTGGTCTTGGTGCTGTTACTTATACCTACCTCAAGGCCGGAAGAGAAAGAGACATTCTTTTCGACTGGGATGAGATGTTAGACTTTGAAGGTGATACAGCGCCTTATCTTATCTATACATATGCAAGATCCAGATCGATCCTTCGTAAGGCTGAAGAACAGGGCTATAAGCCTTCCGGCCCCGATTCCGTATCGGTTCTTACTTCTGACGAAGAATATGCCCTGATCCGTTCCATGGGAGATCTTCCTGATGCGGTAAGAAGGGCTGCAGCCGAGTACGAGCCTTTTATTATCGCCAAGCAGGTAAGTCTTATTGCAAGAAACTTTAACAGATTCTACAACAATTCCAAGATCATCAATTCCGATGACGACCAGTTAAGAGCTGCAAGACTTACTCTTTGTGAGTGTCTCTGTGATGCGATGAAGTCGGGTTTGGGACTTCTCGGTATCGACGTAGTAGAAAGGATGTAAGCATAGTATGGAGCAGCAGAACGTTAATTCAATGCCGGATTTTAAGGACCTCGTATACGAGCGTCCTGACATTGAAGCGTTCAGAAAGACCGTCCGTGACATAAGACTCAAGCTCATGACGGCGACGGACCCTGAGTTTGCTGCTGATACCCTTTTCGAATACGAGAGGGAAATCAGCCGCATAGATACTGCTTACGCTCTTTGCAACATCAAGCATGACCTTAATACCAAGGATGAGTTCTTCGTTAAGGAACTCGAGTTTTTCGATGAGGCTCTTGCGACTGTATCCGAACTTCAGGCAGCAGTCCTGTCGATATTGCTTACCTGTCCTTGCAAGGATGCCTTAAGAGAGCGCTTCGGCGACATGATCTTCCGCAAGGCCCAGAACCATAAGGATACGATCTCGGGCGAGATCCTTGATGAACTCGTTGAAGAGTCCACATTGGAGAATGAGTATTCCCAGCTTCAGTCCGAGGCATCTATCGAGTTTGGCCGTGAGACTTTGAACCTGTCGCTTCTTACGCCTTACCTTGAGTCTTCGGACAGGAAGGTACGAGCGGATGCATCTTACGCGCTCGATAACTACTATATGGGCCGCAAGGAGACGTTCGATAGGATCTACGACGATATGGTCAGGGTCAGGACCCAGGCGGCAAGGAAGCTTGGCTACAAGAACTTTACCGAACTCGGCTATAAGAGGATGGAGCGCTACGATTACACAAGGGAAGACGTTGAGAAGTTCCGTGAGAACATCGTCAAATACTTTGTTCCCTTAAGCGTACAGATCAGGAAGAACCAGAAGGAGCGCTTAGGCTACGAGAAGCTGATGTTCTACGATCTGCCGGCGCTTTTCCGCGACGGTAATCCCGTGCCTTCTGTCAACCGCAACAACTATAACGAGGCTGCTGGCAACTTCTTCCGCAAGATGTTTGGCCACGATCCCTCGTTCTTCGATGTTCTTTCTGAGCACGGTTTTACGGATCTTCTCTCAAGACCTGCCAAGTCAACCGGCGGATACTGTATGTATCTTGAAGATAATGCAATTCCTTATATCTTCATGAACGGCAACGGTACGGCTGATGACGTTGCAACGATCGTTCACGAGGGCGGACACGCATATGCGGCGATAAGGAGTGCGGATTCTTCTCCTTTCGTTGAGTGCCAGTCACCGACACTGGAGACCTGCGAGATCCATTCAACAGCAATGGAATACATGAGCTACCCTTATATGGACATCTTCTATGGCAGGAATGCGGATCTCTATTGCCAGCTCCATATGACCCAGGGCATACTCTTCCTGCCTTATGGCTGCATGGTCGATGAATTCCAGCACATAGTCTACGACAACCCGGATATGGAGACGGACGACCGCCACAAGGCCTGGAGATGGCTTGAAGAGAAGTATCAGCCCTTCATAAACTACGACGATAAGCTTCCTTTCCATGCTATAGGCGGAGCCTGGCAGAAGAAGGATCACATCTTTACGACGCCTTTCTACTATATCGACTATTGTCTGTCCCAGATCTGCGCACTCGAACTTTGGATCGAGTCAACGACCGATATGAAGAGCGCATTGAATAAGTATAATGTCCTCTGCTGTGCAGGCGGCAACGATACTTTCCTTAACCTTATAAAGAATGCCGGAATAGATTCACCTTTCGAGACTGATACGATCAAGAAGGTCGCATATTCCTGCAGCAGATTCCTCGAATTATGAGACTGCCCGAAAAGTTTACGAGCGAGATGAAGGCCTTCTTTGCGGCATACGATCTGCCCGAAGAAGGGTTCTGGGCAAGTTTTGACGAGCCCTCCGAGAAGGGGATCAGGATCTCGAGGAGCAAAGTCAGAGATCAGGAAGAAAGACAGCATGTATTAAGTTCAGCTGGCTGCAATGAAGATCCTGTTGCCTGGTGCGACGGCGGATATTATTCAGAGAACGACAAACCCGGCAAGAGCCCTTTCTATCATGCGGGAGTTATCTATCCTCAGGAATGTTCGGCTATGCTTCCTGCGAGCGTACTTAATGCAAAGCCCGGTGATATAGTCCTTGATATGTGCGCGGCTCCTGGAGGAAAAGCAACAAGGATCGGCGAGGATCTTAAGGGGGAAGGCATACTCGTTGCAAACGAGATCAATTTCAAGCGTTCCAAGGCGCTCTTACGCAATATAGAACGGGCCGGTATCCCCAACGCAGTTATCCTCAATGAATCTCCTGAAAATATAGCTGCATCACTTCCTCATTTCTTTGACAAGATAATAATCGATGCCCCATGCTCGGGAGAGGGCATGATGCGCCGCGACGACCGCGCCGTAAGAAGTTACGAGCAGTTCGGTCCTGATACAGTTATCCCTATCCAAAGGGATATCCTGGAGAGCGCTGCGATTTTGCTTAAGAACAAAGGCGAGATCGTCTATTCGACATGTACTTTCTGCGTTGACGAAGATGAGAACATGATAATCGGATTCCTTGACAGGCACCCTGAATTCAAAGTTGTTGAACACGATATTCCCGAGGGAGTGTCGGAAAGTCCGGTGTTAAAGGGCGCCATGAGGATCTGGCCTCATCTTGCAAGAGGAGACGGGCATTTCTGTGTTCACATTAGAAGAGACACTGAGGATACGGATCCTGAGTACGATATTGAGCCTGATAAGCCACGCAAAGAAGAGGATATGCATAAGGCTTTTGTGGATGATCTTTTAAGACCGGAATATAAAGCTGTGTTTGACGGCAGGGTCTTAAGGAACGGAAAGAGTCTGGTAATACCTGCCATGAACGAGAGGCTTCTAAGGGGACTCAAAGGCGTAAAGAACGGTATGTTCTTAGGCGAGATCGAGACAAAAGGGTCGAAGAAGATATTTGCCCCGTCCAACAGTCTCCCGCTCCTTTTCACCGGGGACATGATAAGGGAAGATTCTTTCGCAAACTTTGATCATGATGACATCAACCTTGCAAAGTACCTAAAAGGTGAGACTATACCTGCTCCTGATACTCTTAAATCACAGGGATACGTCCTTATCGGCGTGGAGGGGTATCCGCTGGGTTTGGGCAAAAATACGCAGGGCATGATCAAGAATATGTATCCTGCTGCCTGGAGAATGGAATAAAAATGGTACTTTTGGGTGATATACAGACCATCTGATTATCTATATAATAAGTCGACTTTATAACTCAGAGGTGGTTTATGTACAATAAAATGCTTGGCAAGATCGGATCGGCGATACTCTGATGCCTGCTTTTGCAAATGGGCAATATCTGCTTGATTATATAAAACTCGTATGATAATATATGCAAGTTGAAAGCCACGGCCCCATGGTCAAGCGGTTAAGACGGCGCCCTCTCACGGCGCAATCAGGGGTTCGAGTCCCCTTGGGGTCACCAGAATTTATATGAAGCGCCGTTTGCAGATCAAACGGCGCTTTATGTATCAGATAGGAAGTTTTTACGATAATGGATGACGGATTTATAAAGATCAAAGGTGCGAGAGTACATAACCTCAAGAATATCGATGTTGATATCCCGAGGGGCAAACTCGTTGTATTGACCGGCCTGTCGGGGTCCGGTAAGAGTTCGCTCGCCTTTGACACGATCTATGCCGAAGGGCAGAGGAGATATGTTGAATCCCTGTCATCCTATGCCAGGATGTTCTTAGGCCAGATCGATAAGCCTGATGTTGACAGCATCGATGGCTTGTCTCCTGCAATCTCTATCGACCAGAAGGCTACTATCGTTAACCCGAGATCGACTGTCGGAACTGTAACTGAGATATATGACTACTTAAGGCTTCTTTATGCCAGAGTCGGAACTCCATATTGCCCTGAATGCGGTACTCTGATCGAATCTTCTTCGATCGATCAGATCAAGGACAAGATCTTCATGCGTCCTGAGGGCACCAAGATGATGATCATGGCACCTGTCGTAAGAGGCAAGAAGGGTGAATATGCCAAGCTTTTCGAGGGATTGCGTAAATCAGGATATTCCAGGGTCAAGGTCGATGGGATAATGTACGATCTCGAAGAAGACATAGCTCTTAATAAAAATAGCAAACACGATATCAGCGTCGTCGTGGACAGGCTGGTCGTTAAAGAGAGCAACACCAGCAGGATCTACGATTCCTGTGAGACGGCATTAAAGCTTGCCCAGGGGACTTGCTCTGCCGAGTATCACATAAAGAATGACAAGGGCGAGGAAGAGATCATTGAAGAACTTTATTCTTCATCCATGGCTTGCCCTAAGTGCGGTTACATGATGAATGAGATCACACCGAGGAGCTTCTCCTTCAATAACCCATATGGCGCCTGCCCGCATTGTTCGGGTATCGGAACCCTGACACGCGTCGATCCTGAACTCTGCGTTACGGATCCTGCTAAGTCCATTAATGAAGGAGCCGTAAGGACTGCCGGCTGGAACTTTGACGATCCGAAGAGCTGGGGGCGCTGTTTCATCGAGGCTTTGAGCGTTAAGTATAAGTTCTCGCTCGATACTCCTTACTGTAAGCTCCCCGAGAAGATAAAGAACCTCATCATGTACGGCAACGGCGGAGAGAAGATCAAGATCGACACCAGGAACAGCATCTACAGGAGAAGCGGTGACTACTATTCCGATTGGGAAGGTGTCGTTCCTTCAGTCATGAGAAGGTACCGTGAGGCTTATTCTGACGAGGTCAGGGCAAGTTACGAGCAGTATATGTCCATTGACCTTTGCCCTGAGTGTCATGGCAAGAGGCTTAAGAAGGACCGTCTCTCGATCCTGATCGGCAAGAAGAATATTGCCGAGTTCTGTGATATGGCAGTTGCTGATGCGCTTGATTACACCAACAAGCTCAAGTTCAAAGGCGAGAAGGAGCAGATCGCAAAGCCCATAGTTACCGAGATCAAGGCAAGGCTCAGGTTCCTGTCTGATGTCGGTCTGGAATACATGACCATGTCCCGCGCCTCCATGACACTGTCGGGAGGTGAAGCCCAGAGGATCAGGCTTGCGACCCAGATCGGATCAGGCCTGCAGGGCGTGCTCTATGTCCTGGATGAGCCCTCGATCGGCCTCCATCAGAGAGATAATTCCAAGCTGATCGCAACTTTGAAGAAGCTGCGTGATCTCGGGAATACTATTATCGTTGTTGAGCACGACGAAGAGACCATGCGTGAAGCCGACTACATCGTTGATATCGGCCCGGGTGCCGGTATCGGCGGCGGTGAGGTCATTGCGACCGGGACTGTTGACGACATTATCAATACTCCCGATTCCATTACCGGAGATTATCTTTCGGGAAGGAAGTTCATTCCGGTACCTTCTGACAGGAGGAAGGTCAAGAAAGGCAACATGCTACGCATAAGCGGCGCATCAGTCAATAACCTTAAGAACATTGATGTTGATATTCCGATCGGGCTATTCACCTGTGTTACCGGCGTATCCGGGTCCGGCAAGTCTTCGCTCATTGATTCGACCCTTGTGCCTTACCTGTCCCATAAGCTCAACGGGGCCCGCAAGACCCGTGTCCAGTGCGATTCGGTAACAGGCCTTGATAAACTCGATAAGATGATCTGTATCGATCAGTCGCCTATCGGAAGGACTCCGAGGTCCAATCCTGCCACGTATATAGGGCTTTTCGATCTTATCCGAAAAACTTATGCTGCGACACAGGACGCCAAGATCAGAGGCTACGGCCCCGGAAGGTTCAGCTTTAACGTCAAGGGCGGCAGGTGTGAAGCTTGCGCAGGTGACGGTGTCAGGAAGATCGAGATGCATTTCCTGTCAGACGTTTACGTTAAGTGCGATGTCTGCGGAGGCAGGAGATATAACAGGGAGACGCTCGAAGTCAAATATAACGGCAAGAATATATATGAAGTGCTTGAGATGTCTGTGGATGAGGCCTGCGAGTTCTTCTCGGCTATCCCTTCGATCCAGAGAAAGATCATGACCTTGAAGGATGTTGGTCTCGGGTATATCAAACTCGGACAGCCTTCCACGACCTTATCAGGAGGAGAGGCCCAGAGGATCAAGCTTTCGGCCGAGCTTTCAAGGCGTTCCACGGGTAAGACCCTTTATATCCTGGACGAGCCGACAACGGGGCTGCACATTGCAGATGTTCATAAGCTTGTTGACATTTTGCAGAGACTCGCAGAAAATAATAACACTGTGGTCGTCATCGAACACAATCTCGATGTGATCAAGACGGCTGACTATATAATAGACTTGGGTCCCGAGAGCGGTAACGGCGGCGGAACTGTTGTCGTGACGGGCACACCGGAAGAGGTATCTCTCTGTGACAAGTCTTATACGGGTAAGTTCCTCAAACCCGTACTGGATAAGGCCAAGAAGGAAGGTCAATATGCTTCAAGAGCAATGCTGATCGACTCTTCAAGGCTTGAACAGGAGGCGATGGAGATCTTGACAGCGCCGAAGATGAGGAGAAGGAAAAGGGAATAGGATAATAGAAAACAAAAGAATGGAAGTGATCTGAATGGCAATTTGCAGCAATTGCAAAAAAAGACATGCGATAGTCTTTACGAGCCGCTTTGAGAACGGCAAGCGCATAGATGAGGGATTCTGCCTCAAGTGCGCATATCAGTCCGGTATTGCCGGCATGGCAGACATGTTCAAGGGCACCGGAGTCAACGACGACAACATAGACCAGATGAGCGATAAGATCGAAGAGATCGTAGGCAACAGCGAGATGTCTGCAGATCCCGGCGAGTTCCTCAAGTCTCTCCTTGATGAAGGAGACGGCGGATTTGACGACCTCTATGAATTCGATGAGGATTCCACAAATGTGGGAGTGTCAGATCCTGATGAGAGCACGCCTCTGCCTTTCGAGGATGACGATGAAGGGCAAAGCCCTCTTGCAGGCCTCTTTGGCGGCATCTTCGGAAATAATAAGCCTGACGGTGATGAGAAGACAGGTGAGAACGGCAAGGATGACAGGAAGTCCGGAAAGCCCGGCCGCGGTTCCCGCAAGTTCAAGTATCTTAACGAGTTCGGCACCAACCTTACCGAGAGAGCCGCTGAAGGCAAGATCGACAGGATCATCGGCCGTGACAAGGAGATCGACCGCTGCATCCAGATATTGAACAGGAGGACCAAGAACAACCCTGTCCTTATCGGTGCCCCCGGTGTCGGTAAGACAGCCGTAGCTCAGGGCCTTGCTGTTAAGATCAATGAGGGTACGGTTCCCGAGAAACTCCTTAACATGCAGGTCTGGCAGTTAGACCTTCCTGCAATGGTCGCAGGAACCCAGTTCCGTGGCCAGTTCGAAAGCCGTATCAAGGGCGTTATCAATGAAGCCATCAAGGCTGAGAACATCATCCTCGTCATCGATGAGCTCCATACGATAGTCGGTGCCGGTGATGCTGAGGGTTCTACCAACGCAGCCAATATCTTGAAGCCTGCTCTTGCCCGCGGCGAACTCCGTATATTGGGTTCCACCACTACAGGCGAGTATAAGAAGATCGAGAAGGACTCTGCTCTCGAAAGAAGATTCCAGAAGGTAACTCTCGACGAACCCTCGATCGAAGATTCCATCGAGATCCTTAAAGGTATCAGGGACTACTACGAGAAGCACCATAACGTAACATATTCGGATGAAGTAATCGAGTTTGCCGTTAAGGCATCCAAGAGATATATCACAGACAGATACCTGCCGGATAAGGCTATCGACCTTATCGATGAAGCAGGTTCTGCCGCTAACCTCAAGAACATCAAGCTCGTAAAACTCGCCAACACCAGAAAGGCTTCCGAGGAAGCAAATGCCGCTTACGATGCAGCTGTTCAGGACATCACGGATAATCCCCCGAGACCGGGCAGTGAAGAGGAGCGCTACGAGAAGATAGCCGAGCTTAAGACCAATAAGGAGCGTCTTACCGAAGAACTTGAGGCTCTTGAGAGCGATATCAAGCCTGACCCTATCCAGAAAGAGGATATAGCAAGAGTCGTAGAGATGTGGACGGGTATTCCCCTGAAGTCCATCTCCGAGTCTGAGAGCGATAAGCTCATCCACTTGGAGGAGCGCCTGCATAAGCGTGTCGTAGGCCAGGACCAGGCAGTAACCGCTGTTGCGGCAGCCGTAAGAAGGACCAGATCCGGATTTACCAAGCAGCATAAGCCTACATCCTTTATCTTCGTAGGTCCAACGGGTGTCGGTAAGACCGAGCTCGTTAAGGCTCTTGCTGAAGTAATGTTCGATACTGAAGAAGCTCTCATCAGGATCGATATGTCCGAATACATGGAGCCGCATTCCGTAAGCAAGCTGATCGGTTCCCCTCCGGGATATGTCGGCTTCGACGATGCAGGCCAGCTGACCGAGCAGGTTAGGCATAAGCCTTATTCGGTTATACTTTTCGACGAGATCGAGAAGGCACACCCTGATGTGTTTAATCTCCTTCTGCAGGTATTGGATGACGGTATCCTGACAGACAGCCACGGCCTCCATGTCAATTTTGAGAACACCATCCTCATAATGACATCGAATGCCGGCAACAATGCCAAGGCTCCCACGATCGGATTCTTCTCCGGAACGCAGGAAGCGCTGGAATCCCGTGTCAACAGCGCTCTTAAGGAGACATTCAGGCCCGAGTTCCTGAACCGTGTGGACGAGACGATCATCTTCAAGTCGCTGACCCGTGAAGAGATCCGCCAGATCGTTGATATCATGATGAAGGATGTCTATAAGTCACTGGCTGAGAAGAACATCATAGGGCACATGACAGATGCTGCAGGCGCAAGACTTGCCGAGGTAGGTTACGATGAGAAGTACGGCGCAAGGCCTTTGCGCAAGGCGATCAGGTCCAATATCGAGGACAGGCTCGCGGATATGTACTTATCCGGTGCTCTGGCTGATGTTGCCGAGCTGACTATCGACTATCGTGACGGAGGGTTTGCTTTCGACCGCATCATGGTCCCCAAGCCCCGTAAGAAGGGCGGAAGGAAGCCTGCTTCCAAGTAAGGATTGACTCATAACGACTTAAGGCTGTTCCAAAGTTTGGGACAGCCTTTGTTATTGTTCTGGTTGAGCTTTGTCACCGTTTGAACAGCAGTAACTTACAAAGGTTCAGTATAGGGCTGATGTCCGGCAAAGTATGTGACTTCAAAGAATCCTAAGGACTTTAAGTATTCTGCGCATTCGTTGAAGTAGTAACCCAATGTCTCGGGCTTGTGAGAGTCAGATGCCAAAGAAATCATCTTGCCGCCCATCTCTTTATAACGCAGGAGAACAGCAGGATCCGGCATGGGTGAGGGATTTCCTTTTTCGATAAGGCTCTTGATGGAAGATGTGTTTATCTCAAAACATTTGTTTTTAGCGATAAGGGCTTCGAAGAAGCGGTCGAATTCCTTGGGACAGTCTTCGTAGAGGACCTTCTCCAGATTATCGGGATTATATCTGTTGATGTAATCGTAGTGGGCGGCAACGTCGAAGTTGTTGCAGTTCTCGCACATCTCGGCCATTACCCCGATGTATTCCGCATGACGGGCTTTAAGAGGGATGTCGTAAACGATCTTTGAGAAGTAGACATCCTCGCCCCTGAAGTTGTGGTTGCTCAGGATCACGATATCGAAGTCATGGCAGGATGAGATGATGTCGATCGCTCTGGCAGTATGTGTCTGGTATCCGAATTCAATGCCTTTTAGGAGTTCCGGACCATCCGGATATTTATTGCGCCACTCTGTAAACGTCCTGTCGTATTCATCAAGATCGAAAAGCATGACCTCATCGTCCGGGTAGACCATGTCGATCTCATAATGTTCGGTTATCCCGACACGAGGAATGCCAAGGCTTTTGGCCTTGGCAATCAACTCGTCGATAGACATACTGGCATCGGGTGAGAAGGGAAGAGTGTGATTGTGTGTATCAGTCAGCATTCTTTCCTCATTTCCAATCGAAGAAGCAGCTTCTGTAACCGAAGTGGTTGACGCTGCCGGATGTGGATACGGTAACGGTGATCTTTACCTTCTCTCCGGCCTTGATCGTTCTCTCGTCGGGAGTTCCGACCCACTTGCCGTCCTTGTTCTTGAAATTGAATCCGTCTGCCGAGACTTTCTTGATGTCCTTGTCGGCATATACGGAAAGTTCAACGGCGTTGAGGGACTTGGTAAGGCTTGCATCCTTGTTGCTCTTGTTCTCCATCGTGATAACGAACGAGAAGCCGCCTGCGGTCCTCTTGAAGTTCTTGAGCTTAGTCTCGAAGTTGGTTACCTTGACGCCGCCGGCAGGGTTATCATCCTGGGTTGTTGTCGTTGTAGCCTTCGTCGTAGTTGTGGTGGTAGTCTCCTCGGTAGTTGTCGTTGTAGTAGTTGCTTCTGTTGTGGTTGTTGTTGTCGTAGCTTCCGTTGTAGTGGTAGCTTCGGTCGTTGTTGTAGCCTCAGTAGTAGTGGTGGCTTCAGTAGTCGTAGTAGCTTCGGTTGTAGTCGTAGCTTCAGTAGTAGTTGTCGTTGTTGTAGCTTCTGTAGTCGTCTCGGTCGTGGTTTCCGTTGTAGTAGTATCGTTATCACTTGTATCTGCAGGGGTTTCCTTGGTGGTAACTGTATCGGCGCCGCCACCTTGGAAGAAGTTCTTGATATCTTTCAGGTGATCCATAAAGAAGATAGCGCCTACAAAGAGGAGGATGATTATAACGAGCGTGATTATGCCGCTCTTGCCTGGATCCTTGGGCTCTTTTGTTGCCTTGAGCTTCTTTTTCTTAACTTCAGAAGGTGTAACAGGAGTGATGTCATTTTTGCCGCTTCTCGAAGATTTGGCTTTAGGGGCGCTCTTTGCGAGGGGCGCAGGTTCAACTTCTCTCTTGTTGGAAGATCCGGGTCTTACGGCTCTTGCATTATCAGGAACTGCGCCTGCATTGGTGCGTCCTCTGGGAACGAATGCGGATACAGGTTCGTTGTCGGTTGCAGGAGCATGTTCAGGTGCTGCTGCAGAAGGAGCTTCGCTAATGGTGTTAGTCTCGGCATCAGCGGGTGCATCAATATTTGCTGAAGGTATATCCTTAGGTTCGTTCGCTGCCTGGAAGGGAGAAGGCGCTGCTTCTTCTTTTGCTGCAGTGGCAGCAACTCCGGTTGCAGCTGCGGCTGCCGTTACGGCAGGACCTGCTTTCCTGGCAGGAGGAGTGGGAGTATCCTTCTTGTGAAGTTTGGACATATCAGCCTTGAAGGACTGGCTGCCGCCGCCTCTGCGGCTGTTCATGTACATCTTGCCTGTGTTGGAAGAAGGAGATACACGTGCTAACAACTCTTCATCAGACATCTCAGGCCGTGCATTTTCGACATCATCACCGGGTCTTGTCTTAACTGTTGTCTCAGGATCTATGTTATCTTCTTGAGTCGAAGGTTCTGAAGGCGCGGGCTTTGCAGGCTTAAAGGCGTTAACACCTGATGTAACCTTGCCGTATGACTCGATCTCTGTATCAAGAGGAGTATTGCCGGCCTCAGGAATCCCGGCTGCAGGAGCCTCGGGTTCTGCGGGAGCTGCAGGTTTAAACGCATTGACTCCGGAAGAGACCTTGCCGTAAGATTCGATCTCAGCATCAAGAGTTGAATTGTCTGCCTCAGGAATATCTGCAGCAGGAATTTCGGGCTCTGCGGGAGCTGCCGGCTTAAAAGCGTTAACTCCGGAAGATACCTTGCCGAAAGACTCGATCTCGGCTTCAAGGCTGTTGGAAGGAATATCTATATCAGCAGCCTCGGGTTCGGCGGGCTTGGCGGCATTAGCGAAAGGACTAGCTCCCTTGTCTGCTTCGGATGTTGCAAAGTCAAGTTCGTCTCCGGAACTGAAGAGATCTTTCTGATCTTCGCTGCTGACTTCGCCGAATTCCATGAGATCCTTGTCGCTGTCATCGAAAACAGGCACATTAACTTCGGGTTCTGTAACTTCAGCTTCGGGTGCTTGAGCATCAACCTGAGCTTCAGCCGGACCTTCGGGCTTCTTGTCAAAATCACCGCTTTCACTTGTCGGGAAGACAGGAGCAGCAGAAGGATCTAAAGGTTTAAATGCTGAAACGGATGAATCGAATTCGAAGTTGTCGAATTCATCTTCCCAGCCGTAATCAGTCTTTGCGGGTGCAGGAGCAGGTTCGGGCATGGGAGGAGGAGCAATGGCATTGAGTTCAGCATCCAATGCTTTCTCAGCTTCCTCGTTCAGCTTCTCGGAAACGGTATTAGCAGATTCATTCGCTTTAAAAGACACTGCGAAAGAAGAAGTTACATATTCATCGTCGGCAACATCTTCGACTCCGAACAGCTTTGTCTGTTCCTGCGGCGCATCGGCACCAAAAAGCTTCTCCTCATCGGAAGGCTCGTTCGCACCATATAATCTGTTGCCGCCGGCAGGGGTGTCGGAACCGAATAATTTGTTGTCGTTACTGTTATCATTAGGATCCTTAAACATGGTTTGTCTCCTTATGCATATTTATTCAGATTAATTTTATCACTATTTATTATTTATATATAAAAAATTCCGTTAAAATTGAATTTCATTTCCAATCTGTAATCAAACTCAAAATGGTACTTTTGGGTGATATACAGCCGGATATACAAAATGTTAAAATTTTATATATCTGAAAATTGGGGAAGGACGGCAAGAATAAGATCTCATCTCCCGTTAAGATCCCCGCTAAAGGTCATAAGTTCGGATCATGGAGCGTATCCAAGAAGGCTACGGTTACAACTCAGGGAGAAGAGATAAGGACATGTTCTGTCTGCGGCAAGAAAGAGACCAGAAAGACTGCAAAACTTACTCCGACTCCTACGACGAAGCCCACTCCGAAGCCGGACGAAGTCCTGAGCCTTGACAAGACAAGCGTCAGCATCGTATGCGGCAAGACCTCGACACTGAAGGTGCTTAACGGCAAAAACGTTAATGTAAAATGGACTTCATCCAATCCCAAGGTCGCAACTGTAGATTCTAAGGGTAAGGTTACCGCCAAGATGGCAGGTGCAGCCACGATCAAGGCAACGGCAATGGGGAAGACCATGGAGTGCAAAGTTACGGCCCTCTATAAGGATGTAACCAGTTCCAAAGATTTCTGGTATGCTCCGACAAACTATCTGACAGCTAAAGGAGTAGTCAAGGGATATGACAATCAGACTAGGTTTAAGCCTGCTAATAACTGCACACGTGCTCAGATGGTAACCTTTATATGGAGACTTCAGGGAGAACCTAAGCCCAAGAATGCCACATGCAGCTTCAAGGATGTCAAGAAGTCTGATTATTTCTACAAGGCCTGCATCTGGGGTAATGAGAATGGGATAGTTGAAGGCTATAAGGACGGAACCTTCGGTCCTCAGATCGTGTGTGCAAGAAAGCATGCCGTAACCTTCCTTTGGAGACTTGCCGGCAAACCGAATCCTAAATCATCCAAGAGCAAGTTCTCTGATGTTAAGAAGAGCGATTACTTCTATAAGGCTACCATATGGGCCTCAGAAGAGAATATCCTTGCAGGCTACAAAGACGGAACCTTTAAGCCTGACGGGGACTGCTTAAGGCGCCAGATGGTAACCTTCCTTTATAAGTTCGATAAGAATATCAAGATCAAGAAATGATCACAGAAGAGCTGCTCACCGGGGCAGCTCTTTTTCACGCAATTTTGCCGATCTTTATGCCTCGTTTTTCATACAGATGACTATTTTTATAGATGCGGCAGAGTGTTAATTTATTGGCGTAAACCGAATTGGTTTTCTGATAATGAATCATTTGGAGGTTTTTTATGCTCAGTAATAAGATCAGCAGAACATTAACTTCACTTTTTACATGCGCCATGACATGCGCTATGCTTATCCCGGCTTTTGCAGTCAATGCTGACACAAAGATCGAGATCAGCGAGAAGAATTTCCCTGACAAGTATTTCCGCGAGAATCTGAAAGATACCAATTATGACAGTGATCAGGACGGATACCTGTCTTCTGAAGAGATCAAGGAAATCAGGGATTACCGCTGCGCTGAGTGCGGCGTTAAGGATCTTACGGGAATCGAACTTCTGACTAATGTGGAATGTCTTGTGATCTACGGCAATGAATTAACCACGATCGATCTTTCCAAGAATACTAAGCTTTCTGAACTTTGGATCGAAAACAATAAGCTTGAGAATCTTGATCTTAGCAAGAATACCGAGCTTGATTTCCTGCGTTGCGGAGGCAATCTTTTCGATTCATTGGATCTTTCCAAGAATACCAAGTTAAAGACACTTGTTATCGAGAACAGCAAGCTAAAGACCCTTGATCTGTCAAATAATAAGGATATTGAGACTTTGGCTATCTCGAACAATAACTTTGAAAAGCTGGATCTGTCCGCAAATTCCAAACTCAAGACTCTCGAGATCAAAAACAATAATCTGACTGAATTGGATCTTTCGGATTTTCCTGCTCTCGATGAATTGGACTGCTCAAAGAATGCCATCACATCGCTTAACATCGAGCCGTGTACTAAGCTTCGTATACTTAAATGCAATAACAATAAACTAACAAATATCGATCTGTCCCATAATCCTGATGTTCAGCTTCTTTATTGTCAGGGAAATCAGATCGGTGCAGTTGATATCTCCGGCCAAAAGAACCTTATCATGGCTTTCTCGGGAGATCCTGAGAAGAAAAAGGATTATGTTATTTACACGGACAACATTATGTGGGGAGATTTCAAACTGGCAGTTGACTATAAGACATCGGTAATAACTGATTCTATAACAGTCGATGACAATACAAAGCAGATGTATCTCGATCAGGGTGCTGTCGTATCGCTTGGCTTCGAGGGTGCAGATGATAAGACTCAGGTTACATTGACTTCTTCTGACGATTCTGTTGTTAAGATCGGAAGCAATAATATGCTCATCACAAGTAAGGCAGGTTCTTCCAACATCACAGCCAAAGTTGGAGATAAAGAGTATAAGTTCAAAATTACTGTTTACTACAAGGATGTTAAGGATAACACTAAGTTCTGGTTTGAACCGACCTATGCTCTTACTGAGAAGGGTGTCGTTAAGGGTTATAACAATCAGACCAAGTTCAAGCCTGCCAATAAGTGCACAAGAGCCCAGATGGTAACATTTATCTGGAGACTCGCAGGATCGCCTGAGCCCGAGACAAAGGAATGCAAGTTCTCTGATGTTAAGAAGAGTGACTATTTCTATAAGGCATGCCTCTGGGGTAATGAGAAGGGAATAGTAGAAGGTTATAAAGACGGTACTTTCGGTCCCCAGATCGTCTGTGCAAGAAGACATGCAGTCACTTTCCTCTGGAGATTTGCTGGCAAGCCCGAGCCTACTGGAGATAAGACGAAGTTCACTGATGTCTTCAAGGACATAGACGAGGATGATTACTTCTTCAAGGCAACGATCTGGGCAACAGAGCAGAAGATCGTAGCAGGCTATGAAGACAACACCTTCCGTCCTGATGGAGACTGCCTGAGACGCCAGATGGTAACGTTCCTCTATAAATTCGATAAGAATGTAGGCGTAAAGTAATAATCTAATATCTGAATGTTATATGAGCTGCTCTTTGGGCAGCTCTATTTCACGCATTTTTGCCGATCTTTATCCTCATATTTCATACAGAAAACGTTTTTTAAGAATGAGGACGAATGATAATATATAGGCGTAAACCGAACAGTTTTTCTTATTATTTATTGTTTTTGGGGGTGTTTTATGTTCAAAAAATATTTATCTTCGTTCTTGTTTTGTGCGGCTGCCACAGCTGTTCTGATTCCGGGTATGGCTTTAAATGCAGATTCGCAGGTTGAGATCAACGAGACAAATTTCCCTGATGATCGTTTCAGGACATACTTATCCAATAAATACGATGATAACAAAGACGGCAAACTGTCTTCTGATGAGATCAAGGATATTAAAAGAATAAGAAAAGACTCTGGCGAAATTAAGAATTTTAAGGGAATTGAATTTCTGACAGATCTGGAGTGGCTTTTTTGCTCAGAGGATTATTTAACCACGATAGATCTTTCAAAGAACACCAAGCTTAGTGTTTTGCATATCGACAGCAATGATTTAGATAAGCTGGATCTGTCGAAGAATACAGAGTTGGAATACCTGTACTGCTGGTCTAATAATTTAAAGACACTGGATCTTTCTAAGAATACCAAGCTTAAATATTTAGATATCTGCTGATATAAATTGGAGTTCATCTGACAGTTCGCTCGTAACTGTCGATAATAACGGCGTCGTGAAAGCGGTCATGGGTGGATCTGCCACTGTAACAGCATCTGTTGACGGCAAAGAATATAAGTGCAGCATAAGGTCACTTTATAAGGATGTAAAGAATCCGGCAAACTTCTGGTATAAACCGACTTATGCTCTTACAGATGCGGGCGTTGTAAAGGGTTATGATGCACAGACCAGATTTAAGCCTGCTAATTTGTGCACAAGAGCGCAAATGGTGACTTTTATATGGAGACTCGCCGGGTCTCCCGAGCCCGTGAACAAGGATTGCAAATTCTCTGATGTTAAGGAATCAGATTATTTCTACAAAGCATGTCTCTGGGGTAACGAGAAGGGAATCGTTGAAGGCTATAAAGACGGAACGTTCGGCCCTCAGATCAACTGTGCAAGAAAGCATGCCGTAACCTTCCTCTGGAGACTTGCCGGAAAGCCTGATCCTACTTCTGACAAGAGCAAGTTCAAGGATGTTAAGGAGAGTGATTACTTCTATAAGGCAACCATCTGGGCATCAGAGAAGAAGATCGTTGCAGGTTACGACGACAACACTTTCCGCCCGAACGGCGATTGCTTAAGACGTCAGATGGTAACGTTCCTGTACAAGTATGTTTATTACACAGATGCTGACTTTGATGATGATATGGGCGGATACGAACTTGCTGTTGACGAAAATACGATTGTCATATCCAATCAGATCGATGTCGATGACAAAACAAAGCAGATCTATCTCGATCAGGGTGCTGTCGTATCGCTTGGCTTCAAGGGTGCAGATGATAAGACTCAGGTTACATTGACTTCTTCCGACAAATCTATCGTGAAGATCGGAGACGATATTTCACTTATAACATTGAAGGCGGGCTCTTCCGACATCACTGCAAAAGTCGGAGATAAAGAGTATAAGTTCAAAGTTACTGTCTACTATAAGGACGTTAAGGACAAATCTAAGTTCTGGTTTGAACCAACCTATGCTCTTACAGAGAAGGGAGTTGTCAAAGGATACGATAACCAGACACAGTTCAAGCCTGCCAATAAGTGCACTAGAGCCCAGATGGTAACTTTCATCTGGAGACTGGCTGGATCGCCTGAGCCCAAGACCAAGGAATGCAAGTTCTCTGATGTTAAGAATAGTGACTATTTCTACAAGGCATGCCTCTGGGGCAATGAGAACCACATCGTAGAAGGATATAAGGACGGTACATTCGGTCCCCAGATCGTCTGTGCCAGAAGACATGCGGTCACATTCCTTTGGAGACTCGCCGGCAAACCCGAACCTGCTGGTGATAAGACCAAGTTCGCAGCTGTCTTCAAGGATATAGACGAGGACGATTACTTCTTCGAGGCAACCATCTGGGCAACAGAGCAGAAGATCGTAGCTGGTTACGACGACCACACATTCCGTCCTGACGGTGACTGCCTGAGACGCCAAATGGTAACATTCTTGTATAAATACGATAAGTTTGTAAATAACAAATAATCCGTAGAGTATAACCACATCGCTCTGCGAGTTCCGCAGGCGAACTTGTTCGCCGAGGACCTGTCCGACGCCAAGAGCGATGTGGTCTGACGAATCATCAGGAGCTGTCCTTCGGGGCAGCTCTTTATCACGGATTTTTGCCTGTGTTTATGCCTCATTTTTCATACAGAGACCTATTTGATATATTGCTTATTTGAGGTAAGTTAATTTCGATGATCTGATGACCCTGTTAGAGGACATCAAACTATCATTTGGAGGAATCGTATGATCAATAGTAAGATTGGAAAAACATTATCTTCTTTTTTTATCACAGCAGTTACCGGGGCGGTGCTGCTTCCCGGAATGTCTGTTTTCGCAGATTCATCTGTTGTGATCGACAAGACAAATTTCCCTGACGAGAATTTCAGGAAATTTGTATCCAAGTCTTTCGATACGGATAAGAACGGTAATCTGTCTTCTTCGGAGATCAAGGCAGTTGATGAGATCACATGCGGCGTAGAGGAGATCAAGAGCCTTAAAGGAATAGAGTTCTTCACGGATGTTGAACTGATCTATTGTGTCGGCAATGAGCTATCGGAACTTGATCTGAGCAATAATACTAAGCTTAAGAGACTGTTCTGTTACGACAACAGGCTAATGGAGCTGGACCTGTCCGGGAACCCGGAGTTGACACAGCTGGCTTGTGCTAACAATAGACTTACTTCACTTGATCTGGAAAAGAATACCAAGCTGGACGATCTGAACTGCGCCGAAAATGAACTCGGCAAATTAGATGTCAGCAAAAACACAAGCCTCACGGCGATCAACTGCCGTAAGTGCGGCCTGGAGGCGTTAGACCTTAGTAAAAACGTTAAGCTCGAATATGTCGATTGCATGGATAATGCAATAAAAGAGCTTGATCTTACCCAAAATGCAAAGCTTAACACTTTATATGCTAACAGCAACAAGCTGACGTCCATTGATCTTTCAGGTTTGACTAAGCTTTATATCGTTTGGCTCGAAGATAATCAGCTTAAAACACTTGATATTGAAGATTGGAAAGAGATAGCCGATCTGCACCTTGACGGCAACAAGATCGATTATCTTGATATCAGCAAATGTAAACGTCTTATTAAAGCTTTTACTGAAGGAGATGAGACGGTCGGTAAAGGGTGCAGTATATATAACATCAATGCCGGCGCCCAGCTGATAGTTGACCAAAAGACCATGATCGCAACAGAGTCGGTCGAACTGTCTGGTGAAAAGACCGCATCACTGAAGCTCCCCTGCTGCGCATGCGCGAAAGTATATGTAAAAGGAGCGGCTGGATCCGCTGATATTAGCTGGAGTTCATCTGACAGTTCGGCCGTAACTGTCGATAAGAACGGCGTAGTGAAAGCAGTTAAGGGAGGATCAGCCACAATTACAGCGTCTGTTGACGGCAAGGAATATAAGTGCAGCGTAAGGTCTCTTTATAAAGATGTAAAGGATCCTTCAAAGTTCTGGTATGAACCGGCTTATTATCTTACTGATAAGGGCATAGTCAAAGGATATAACGATCAGACAAGATTTAAGCCTGCCAATAAGTGCACAAGAGCTCAGATGGTAACTTTCCTCTGGAGACTTGCAGGATCCCCTGAGCCAGAGACAAAGGAATGCAAGTTCTCTGATGTCGATAAATCCGATTATTTCTACAAGGCATGCCTCTGGGGTAATGAGAAGGGAATAGTAGAAGGTTACAAGGATGGCACATTCGGCCCTCAGATCGTTTGTGCCAGAAGACATGCAGTCACATTCCTCTGGAGACTTGCCGGCAAACCCGAACCCGCCGGAGACAAGACAAAGTTTACCGATGTTTTCAAGGATATCGACGAGAAGGATTACTTCTTCAAGGCAACAATCTGGGCTACAGAGCAGAAGATCGTTGCAGGTTACGACGACAACACCTTCCGTCCCGACGGTGATTGCCTGAGACGTCAGATGGTAACGTTCCTTTATAAGTACGATAAGTTTGTGAATAATAAACGTTAATTGAGTGATTTACTTGTCCGCTTGCGATTTCCGCACAAGCGATGCGCGGAGGACTAAGCAAGCGGCAAGTAATTAGCGAACGCCAAGAGCGATGTGGTCTTATATATCTTGACTTATTAATTATAGAGGTGTATTATCATTGAGCACTGACGGAGAGCTCGTGTGGCGGAATTGGCAGACGCAACGGACTTAAAATCCGTCGGAGTAAAATCCGTACCGGTTCAAGTCCGGTCACGAGCACCATTACAGTGCGCAATATGATATCGCGGAGTGGAGCAGTTGGTAGCTTGCCGGGCTCATAACCCGGAGGTCGTGTGGTTCGAGTCCCTCCTCCGCAACCAGATGAGGCTGTCATATGATTATGACAGCCTCGAATTTTATTTAGATCTATACGGAGGTATTGACAGATGGCACTTAGAGATGATTGGAAGAACACAGGCAAGGATCTGGGTAATGCTTTCGCTAACCTTGGCAAGACACTCGTTAAGTCCGGTGCTGATGTAGCTCATAAGGCTGATAACCTCGTTAACGGTGACGATAAGGCTAAGGAAACTGAGAAGGCTGCTGAAGCTGCCGCTGAGACTGCCACGGAAGCCGCTGCTGAAGCTGTTGCAGAAGAAACAAAGACCGAAGAGAACTGATTCAAATTTCCCCTGATTTGGTGATTTTTTAGCATTATTGTATAATCATTAATATCTTTATCGGGAGATATGTCTATGTCAACTAACAGTCGGGATACCAGAGAATATTCTTCTGATGTCTTTAATCGCGCGGTAAGAGCCGTTATCCTTGTGATCGTAGCTCTTATCATTTCTGTTGCGGCAGTTTCTTTTGCCGTGCACCATATGAGACTTCAGTTTGAAGATGAATTCGAGTCTGTATCCGATACAAAGATCCATCAGATCGCTGATCTGGTATCCAAAGGCGTAAACGGCGATGATATAACCAATGACCCTTCTGCGGCTGCGGTTAAATATTCACATGTTTTGAGCCTGATGTTAGCCGACACTTCTTCCGAGAACCTTTCTGTTGAGAGTTACGGCCTTTTCTCATACAAGGACGGTCATATCGAGCCTCTGTTCGTCCAGGGAACTGAGAATGCAATGGAATTTGCCGTTGCAAACCGTGAGATCTCCGAATGGCTCAATTCCGACAATTCGCAATCTGTAATCCACGGCGACAACTTCGAAAGCATTATAGTTCCCATTACGAACTCATCAGGCGTGGTCGTTGCCGTTTTCGAGTATAAGTGCGTATTTAACGGTCTTGTCCTTGTTGGTGACGGCCTTGAGGGCAGGATATTGGTCGCTGTATTGATATCTTTCGCCGTTGCGGTCGTTCTCTTCGTTCTCCAGGAGATCCTGATAAGGCTGATGCGCAGGAGCAGTTCGTCCGCTCATGCCGGCGAATCCGCCAAGGGTAGGATGAAGAGGATCATATCTTCTACGATCGGTTACTGCTTTACGACGATCCTGGTTGTTCTCTTCGTTATGTCCAGTCAGCTTACAAGGACTTATATCCTTGCTCTGGAGAGCGAGAGGTCTGATTCCATGCAGGCAATTGCCCTGTCATCAGCATCGCTCCTTGGACACAATGAGATCGCCGAGAACATGGAATATAAGCTTCCTATTTATTCCTATGCTGAAGGCAAGGATTATATCGTTAATATCTATGTGATGGCCGGAGATTCATTCCAGAGGCTTTACAGTTCCGCGTCAGATGCCGTTGCCGGCGAACAGTATTATCTGGCAAATGCAGGTGAGCAGTATATCAAGTGCTTCCAGAATCAGGAAGTTGCTTTCACGTCACGTTCGGATAAAAATGAATCTTATGTTTGCGCCATAGCACCCATTATCTCGCAGGATAATACGGTTGCAGGTGTATATGAGCTCTGCATGCCGAGAGATGATTTCGAGTCTACGGTCAACGGAATGTCCTTAAGCTGGATATTCACAATCGTATCCATAGCTCTTTCCATGGGCATCATCATATTCGAGATCAATCTGCTTATATCTACGATCGCAAAGGGCATATCGGGCAACGGACCTGTCCTTATCATGTATGGGGAGAATGCCAACAGGCTCCTGTCATTCTTTGCCGCTTTCTCTGCTGTTATGATACCCATAACCTTTGCCGGTTTCTATAAAGAACATTTTGAAGGGGAGAGCGTCTATCTAATACAGGGTCTGATCGCAGGAACAACGGTTCTCTTTGCCGGCGGTTTCTTCGGATTCAGCTCGTTAAGATCTTTCCTCAAGAGCAAGCTTACAGGCAGGATCGCTCTTATCACGATGACATCCCTGGGGTATTTCCTTGCGCTTATCTGCGGTATTACCGATAATGAGATCGTTCTTACCTGTTTGGCACTGCCGATGGGATTCTGTCTGGGAATGCCTCTTGATTACTTAAGAACTTACAGGATCAATGCAGGTAAGTCCGGATACAGGGATTTTGATGACAGGACTGTCCATAACGTTCAGGCTTCGTCCTATATGTTAGGTGTCTCTGTCGGTGTCGTTATCGCAGGCATCTGTTATGAGAGGTTCGGACTCTTTGCTGTATCACTTATCGGCGGAGCCGCATCAGTTCTCACAGCCGTTGGCATGAACTACTTCATGAAGAATAATTCCAACGTTAACGAGTCGCAGTTCCCTATAAGCAGATGGATGTCGATGTTCCGTGATAAGTACGCAGGCAAGTTCCTCTGTTCATCGTTTATGGTCTTGGGAATGATCGTGTCATTCCTCCTGGTATTCGTTCCGAACTTCCTGGGAAGAGTAGGCATATCGCTTGCAACTGCTTCTTTCTATTACCTGATCGTTGCAGTCATGGCATCCTTCGTAGCGGCATTCATCAAGTCAACCTTTGCTCATCTTCTTACATCAAGGACCAGAGTCGTGGTTCAGGGCCTGTGCACTGTTATAGGCCTGCTCCTTTTTGCATTGATGCCTTCTGCCAAGATGCTCGTAGCAACCTGTATCTTCCTTGGCATCGCTTTGGGCATCCACGATTTCTACTATATCTATGTTCTTTTCCTTATCTGTAATAACAGGATCAAGACAAATCTCAGAAGATGTGCTGAAGTTACGTTCTATGTTGGTCTCGGCATCATGATCCCCGTGTTTATGGCAGCATTTATGTTAGGGCAGATAAGGATCGTTTTGCTCCTGGCTCTGCTCGTTGTTGCGATCCTGTCATTTGTCTATCCGATGTCTCCGTTCTCTTCCAAGGTGGACGGCGCTGATCCTTCATTGAAGCCTGAACGCAAGAAAGCGCCAAGGCCTCAGAATGACAGACCTTATGATAACAGACCTCAATCCGCACCTCAGGCTCCTGTTCAGGCTCCGACTCCTGCACCGGCTCCTGCTCCGCAGGCTCCCGCTGCGCCTCAGATGCCTTATGAACCTGCCATGCCGTACGTTCCTTCCGAGAATCTTAATCCCGGATATAATGAACCTCAGGCTTATCAGGCCCCGGACAGTTCATATACTGTAAGTCCTTCTGCGTCTGCGGATTCTGATGTTTATATGCCCCAGGAAGATATAGCGGTTAATACTGAGTCTGTTCCTTATGCTGAGTTTGATCCTGCAAGACCTTTGTTTGGCGATGGTAACGGCAACTATTTCTATGCCGTTGAGGGACCGACAGGAGTTTACTATCAGCCTGTTATAGTTCCTGAAGGATATATCGGGGTAGAAGGATCTAATGCTCCTGACAATAACCCTTACGGGAATAGCGGGGTGTGATCTATGGATAATATGTGGATGGGAAAACTTACCAGAGAAAATTTGAAGGAGTTCTATGACTCCACTGTCGATATGGCTTACCCTGCGGTCTTGAGCAAGACCCGTGAGTCTACCAGGTGCGAATCGGCCATAATCAAGTCCTATAGCGAGCTCTTCTCCCGCCGTAACAATCTGGCAGGGGATAAGGTCATGTTTGAATTCGGTGATATCTTGCTCCGCAATGCCAATGCCGAGGTTGAACAGTATCCGCTCCCCGATGATATAGAGTTCGTTGACCGTGAACTTGACGAATATACCCGCAACTCCATGTTCGATAAGATCTCCCAGAGGATCGATTCAAAGAGCTTTAAGGTTGCTGAGTTCATATCTTCAGATTCCAAGAAGAAGTCCTCGAGGCAGGTCAAGAAGATCAATGATCTTTTCCCGATAACGCCTTTGCTCATCATCGAGGTCATGATCCTTGCCATACTTATCGGTCTGACGAGCTATGCTGCAATAACCCTGCCTTACAGGAATAATCCGCTTATAAGCGAGAAGACCCTTTTCGAGGCAAAGAACCTGCAGGAACAGTTCGTATCAGCCATGGATTATTTCCCGTTCATAAATCTTGGCGGCAATCAGGCAGATGCTGCTGATCCTTCAGATCCTACAGATCCTGCCGGCAGCGCTGAGACATCTGCATCGGGTGAGGGAAGTGCTCCTACAGATCAGACAAGTGCTTCTGAACCGGGCGAGACTACTGCTCCGACCCAGCCTTCCGCAAGCCTTGCTGACCCAACGGATACTACTCCGTCTGCTACGAGCGGCTGATCTGGCTTTTACCTTTTATCAGGATCGAAAGAAGAGAGGGGATTGCTGTTAACAGCTTCCTGCAATTGTGAGTCGTCTACATGAGTATATATCTGTGTTGTAGATACGCTCTTATGTCCTAAGATCATCTGCAGGTTCCTTATATCAACATGACCGTATTTATACATAAGCGTCGCAGCTGTATGGCGGAGCTTATGGACTGAGTATACCTTTGTATCGATACCGGCTTCCCCAAGCAGACGCTTTATCGTGATCTGTATCATGTCGTCTGATATCCTTGTGCCACGCTTGGATACGAATAAGGCCTTTTTATGCTCAGGCTTTATCTTCAGTCCGGATCTTACGTTCATCCAGTCTTCCAAAGCCGTAAGGCAGGCGGAATTAAGATAAATGGTTCTTTCTTTATTGCCCTTACCGATAACTGTCAGGGTAGTATCGTGGATATCGTCGATGTCTATGCCTCGGAGTTCGGACAAACGCATTCCGCAGTTTAAGAAGAGCGTCAGCATGCAATAATCACGTTCATTTGATTCGTGCGGGGAAGAATAGGCAGTGGTAAGGAGCGTCTGACTCTCTTCAAGGGTCAGGAACTTGGGGTTTCTCTTGCCTATCTTGGGGGTCTCGAGCTCGATCGAGGGGTTAGAAGATATCAGGTGTTTCTTTGAATAGCAGTATTTAAAGAAACTCCGTAGAGATGCAATATGCCTGGCTCTTGAGGCGTTTGACTGCTTTCTGGTCCTCGAAAGGTAGATGATATAAGCCATGAGATCATCGAAAGTGACGCTGTCTATCATCTTGACGTCAACATCCGATACGTCGATGTCTTCGGGTTCGGTGCCGGATGGGACGAGTTTGCGGTCCAGCTTAAGGAAGCGAAAAAAGCCGATAATATCGTACTTATATTCCATAACCGTAAGCTCGGATCTTCCTAAGACCGCGAGCATGTAGTTCGAGTACTGATCAAGTATCGGGAAGCCAGTCATATAAGCACCTTTCGCGATTTTCACATATTTTAGCACAGGACCTTTGATATTTTAGACAAATATGCACTTGTTATCATAATGTCATTGTGATAGTATTCTCCTTGAAATACAAATGTACACCACAGGCGGACACTTTTCGAAGCGAAAAAAGGTGTATAAAGAAGGAGAAAGATATGGAATCTAAGTTAAAAGTAGGCGTAATCGGTGCAACGGGTTATGTAGGTCAGCGTTTTATCACGCTCCTGGCAGATCATCCCTGGTTCGAACTGACGGCTCTCTGCGCGTCCCCCAGGTCTGCGGGCAAGACTTACGAAGAGGCAGTTGCAGGCAGATGGAAGATCGATCTTCCCATGCCCGAGAAAGTAAAGAATATGATCGTCTACGGTACTGATAATATTGAAGAATACTGTTCCAAGATCGACTTTACGTTCTGTGCTGTTGATATGAAGAAGGATGAGATCCGCGAGCTCGAGGAGAAGATCGCAAAGCTCGAGACACCTGTTGTATCCAACAACTCTGCCAACAGATGGACAGAAGACGTTCCTATGATCATTCCTGAGATCAACGCTGATCACGCTCAGCTCATCGAAGCCCAGAAGGCACGTCTCGGTACAAAGAGAGGCTTCATCGCCGTTAAGCCTAACTGCTCTATCCAGAGCTATGTTCCTGCACTTACGCCTTTGCTCGACTTCGGTGTAAGGAAGATCTCCGTATGTACATATCAGGCGATCTCCGGTGCAGGCAAGACGTTTGCAGACTGGCCCGAGATGGAGCACAACATCATTCCTTTCATCGGCGGTGAGGAAGAGAAGTCAGAGAAGGAGCCTCTCAAGGTCTGGGGTTCCTTCGCCGGCGACCATATCGAGCTTGCCAAGGATATCGTTATCTCAGCCCAGTGCTACCGTGTTCCTGTTCAGGAAGGCCACACAGCTGCAGTTAGCGTAGAGTTCGAGAAGAAGCCTTCCATTGACGAGATGATCTCCCGTTGGAAGAACTTCGAGAGCGAAGCTGTAAAGCTCGGTCTGCCTTCGGCTCCTGCCAAGTTCCTGCAGTACTTTGATGAGGATAACCGTCCCCAGCCTAAACTTGACGCTATGTACGAGGGAGGAATGGGCGTATCAATCGCAAGACTCCGTGAAGACAACATCTTCGATTACAAGTTCTGCTGTCTGTCTCACAATACGCTGAGAGGCGCAGCAGGCGGCGGTGTCCTGACGGCTGAACTTCTTACGGCAAAAGGCTATCTTACAGCGAAGTAATAGTAATAGAAGCTTTGACAAAAGAGGGCTGTCTCCTAAGAGGCAGCCTTCTTGCTTTTTATGAAAATCAAAAGAGATAAAAATACCTCTTGACTATAAGGGAAGATATTTATATACTAATCAAGCGCTAAAAATCGCACATGTAGTGTTGACGTGGGCCTTTAGCTCAGTTGGTCAGAGCTCCCGGCTCATAACCGGTCGGTCCCGGGTTCGAGTCCCTGAAGGCCCACCACTTACACTACCTCATATATGGGAGAGTTCCCGAGCGGCCAAAGGGAACAGACTGTAAATCTGTCGTCAGTGACTTCGGTGGTTCGAATCCACCCTCTCCCACCAAAAGGTTGTCCTTGAGGCAACCTTTTTTTGTTGTTTTGATATTTTGATGTACAATAGTCTGGACGGAGGGATCGAATATGGAAATCAGCAAAAAGACCTTGAAGATCATGGCAGGCACCCTGTCAATGTTTCTGTTTATTATACTTATACTGCTTATCAAGAATGTAGACGTAGCTCCGGTCGGACCGCAATTCACGGCTATCGGTCTGTCTTCAGCCAATAAAGCCTTTAACGACCTTACGGGCATTAACATGTTCTGGTATTACTTTACTCAGGTCATGGGGATCGTTGCGATCCTTATAGTTGTAATGTTTGCTGCCATCGGTGTTCTGCAGCTCATCAAGCGCCGCGATATCCGCAAGGTCGACCAGTGCATAATCGCTGCGGGCTGTCTTTATGCCGTTATGCTCGCGTTCTATGTGCTTTTCGAGAAGGTCGAGATCAATTACAGACCGGTCATCATGCCCGGTGAGTCACTGCCTGAAGCATCATTCCCGTCTTCGCATACCATGCTCGCATGTGTTGTCCTGGGCAGTGTGTTCCTGCTCCTGCCCCAGTATATCGACGACAGGCACTCCGGCAAGATCATTAAGCTGGTTTGCGCCGTGCTTATGGCTCTTACTGTATTCGGCAGGCTCGTTTGCGGTGTTCACTGGCTTACAGATATCATCGGCGCAGTTCTCCTGAGCTTCGCGCTCCTTGCTTTCTTCTCGGCCTTCATGAAGCCGAGGAAGGTAACCCAAGGATAGAAGCTGAGAGTATATCTTCAAATGATATCAACAGGCTTGATATGGAGACTGTTGACAGCATGATAGCATCGCTGGTAATAGCTAATACGGAGTTGCATGAAGGGCATAATTTTAGAATCATTCAGTATCTGTTCTTTATCTTATTAAAACCAATGCTTTTTGGTATAATTAATTATGTTGGTAGCCGTAAAAATACGGTGATGTTTTATGTTCAATCTTTTTTGGGGGTTACTATGGATAATCGTTCCGTTCATGCTGGCCAATCTCGTTCTGCCAGAAAACATTTGCTCAAACTCGCAATTCTGGCTGTTGTTATGCTTCTTGTTATTCCGTTAACATCTGTCGTAAAGAACGTTCTTGCTTCTTCTACTTCATATGTAACCAAGGTTTATCTTGAGACAGATAATACTCTTCCGGATAAGATATATGCATATTCTCAGGTAGAACAACCATATATTTACGTTTCACAGGTTGAATCAGATGATGGTTCGGTTACTGTTGATCAAATAATCCTGGATCCTTCTGAACGGTATGGCTGGTGTTTTGATGCGGGAGGAGAAGAATTTTACAGTTACAGTGATGACGGTGTTCTGAATCTGTATTTTACAGAGGGTGAGAGCAGGTTTATTGCTGAAGTCACAACAGACTCGGATTTAGTTGACGTGTCTTTCGACGCTAACTGTGAGATCTATTTGAATGGTATAAAGATTAATTCAATTTATAATAACAGCGATCTTGTTACAGGTTACATCTCTAAGACGGCTATCGTTCCTTCACAGAAAAAAGTAATAAAAGAGATCGGTTTTACTTACACAGAGAAAACTCCATATCTTGGAATGCAATTATACGAGTGCAAACCCTTCAATAAACCTCAATATGCCTTGCTTGATGACGGTACACAAATTGATGACGGAGTCATGGACGTCTCGTTTAATGGCAGAAAATGGCAATATTCTAATGGAAGTGAATATGTTGATTATTCAAGCACGACGAGTTATTTTAAATCAGGAAATAACAGGCACTTGACTACTGTTGACATAAACCAGAACTTACTTAAAGGGTATGTGTTTGCAGATGATCTTATAGTCAAGGTTAACGGATATAAGAATCATAATTTTACTGTTGCATCAACAAAACAAACAGTGGTGTTGTCTAATTCATTTACTGTAAGAAAACCTGAAATAACCTTAAAAGCTTATGACCTTAACGGCAGCAGCGGGAATCAGGTAAGTTTTAATAATATCGATTATTCCGATAAGATCGAAGAGGAAAAGGATTATAATTCAACCATAACAATATACGCCAAAGCCGGATCTGGCGCCCAATTCGTTGGCTGGGGAAAAGGCAGTCCGGATAAAATAGTAAGTTCTGAACCGTCTATTAAGATCATTGTTGACGGAAATGAGCAATACTATGCTAATTTCTGTAAAAAAACTGAGTCATCCGGCATGCTAAGTTCTTCAGTAAAATATACATTTAACAGTTCAACTGGAGTACTTACCTTGACACCGACAGAAGATGACGGACATGGAGGCAAAACGGGATATGTTCCTGAGCTGAGTTATTCTGATCCTGGTACGCCTTTCTATGCCGATACGAGGATAAAGAGGGTAATTATTGAGGATGGCATAACTTGGATCGGTAATTATGTATTCTATAGAAATAACATAGAGTACATTAAGATACCAGCTTCCTTTAAATATTTTACAGGGAGAGCATTTGAAGAATGTGTTCTTTTAGGTGACGGTTTTTATGTAGATCCTGCCAATGAGGATCTTAAGACAATTGACGGTTCCCTCCTTAGTAAAGACGGAAGGAGTTTAAAAAAGTATTTCGGGATAACCGGTGTCAGGGATTATATTATTCCCGATGGTGTTGAAAGAGTAGATGATAATTGTTTTGTCAAAGTTGATCTTGATACATTAACTTTGAAAAATGATGGGTTGGAACTTGGTAATTACAGCATTCATGGAGGGTCTATCAAGCATGTTATCATAAAAGAAGGCGTTATATCACTTGGTTCACACTCGAGTTTTTCCTGTGAAGATACAAACAGGACTCTTCCTGCATCTTTAGAAAACGTGGGTTATGAGAATAGTTTTGTTCATGATGGTTATCGTAACATTTATGTAGCTGAAGGGTGCCAAAAATATAAAAGCATTGATGGCGTTCTTTTCGAGACAGATAATGGAGAACAATATCTGGAATTGTATCCTAGAGGAAGAGTGACAACAAGTTACAATATACCCGAAGGTACTACCGGTATTTCTCAACATGCATTTTGGGGCACGAATCATAAAAATGTTGTATTGCCTGAAAGCGTGAATTTAATTGAAGATTGGGCATTTGTCTATTTGAATAACACTAAAGTTTCTGTTCTGAACCCGGAATGTGTCTTCGATGGCGGTGATGTGTTCAAATACTGTGAAAACATAACAATCAGAGGTTATATCGGTTCTACGGCTCAGATCTATGCTAATGAAAACAGTTTAAAATTCGAACCGATCGGAGATGAAAACGGAAAACTTGATACACCGACAAATCTCAGATGGGATGGTTGTGTAGCTAGATGGAATGCTGTTCCCGATGCGCAAAAGTATACGGTAAAACTATTTATTGATGAGGAGAAAGACGGTACATACAATGAATATGGTGTCCCGATCAATGTTACCGTAACCGAATGCGACCTTTCCCAAAAGATGTTTTATAAATCCGCCAATTACAGATTTGAGGTTTACGCATCTGCATCACACTACGAGATCGGTGACAGTGCTCAGTCGACTGATACTATAGGGCGCTTCTCCGTGCAGGATATAACAGATTATGAATTAGTAGGGGATACTTTAAATGTTTCTTTTGTTGATGATGAGGGTGATGAATGTTTTATAACTTGTTATGTTTATGATATGTCAAATAATTATAAGGGCTATTTCACCTGGAATTACTATACTAATGGTAATTTGCGCAATGCTTTTGTTAATAACAGTTTTGGTTATGGAAAATATAAGATCAGTTTGGAAGCAAAAGCTCAGTATACAAAAACAGGCGGAGTTAGTATCGTTGTCGGTCAATCTCAAGATTTTATAATCTATGATTATCACGAAATATCGCCTGTTTCCAGGATCGAACTTACTATCCCTGAACCTGTTGTTAATGGTGATTACAGTTATTCAGAAAAAGATCTTAATCTTACATCTTATTGTGGATCCGAGATGTTAAATGCTGTAAATTTCAGCAGTTATTCGACAAATGCATATGTATATAAGATTGGCGCAACATACAGTTGGCACAGTTGTTCAGATGGTGACAGGATCATGAAAGGTCAGTATGCCTATGGATATATGGCCACGATCAATACCATATACGGATATTCGTTCAGTGATGATGTTCAAGTATATGTTAACGGGTCTCAAGAGAATATATCACTTGATAAATCGAGTGGTTATATAAATCTTCTTTATACTTTCCCGCTTGATTTTGAACCTCTTGGATTATTAAAAGATGCAACAGTTGATGACATTGCTGCACAGAAATATACCGGTAAGGCAATAACGCCTGATCCTGTTGTTAATTTCTTCGGAAACGTTCTAACGAAGGGTACTGATTATACTGTTTCCTGGAAAGATAACTCTGTCTGTGGTAAGGCTGAAGTGATCATTACCGGTAATGACGGCTACGAGGGTGCGATCAGCAAAACATTTGATATTCTGCCTGTATCTGTTGAAGGTGCCATAGTCGAAGGGCTTGCAGATAAGATTTATTCCGGTAGCCCGGTAGAACAGGAAATAACAGTTAAACTGGATCTTGCAGGCGAGGAGATCGTCTTGCAGAAGGGGAGTGATTATAATGTTTCCTACAGCAATAATGCTGCGCCCGGTGAAGCAACTATAACTATCACAGGTCTAGGAAACTACTGCGGCACTCAATCGCTTACATACAAGATTATTAGTCCGACAACTACGCCTACTACATCTCCCAAACCTACAGTGACAACTCATCCCGCAGAGCCAACCGCTACTGCAAAGCCTACAGGTACTGCAAAGCCTACAGGTATTGCAAAGCCTACAGGTGCTGCAAAACCCACAGGTACTGCAGAGCCCACAGGTACTGCAAAGCCGACATCTTCATCAACAGTAACTCTTACAATTGATAAGAAAACTGTGCAGATTAAATGTGGTGAATCTTGTAACCTAAATGCAAGTCTTAAGGGAGCAAGTTCCAAGATTACCTGGAAGTCTTCCAACAGCAAGATCGCTACAATTGACTCTAATGGCAAGGTAACATCTAAGCAGGCTGGAACTGTAACTATTACTGCAACTGCGGCAGGGAAGAGTGCAACTGCCGTGATCACAGTCCTCTATAAGGATGTAACTAACACCAAGGACTTCTGGTTTGTTCCCACGAACTACTTGACAGCGGCAAATGTTGTTAAGGGCTACGATAAACAAACAAAGTTCAAGCCGGCAAATGACTGCACACGTGCTCAGATGGTAACATTCCTTTGGAGACTTGCAGGAGAACCTGCACCCAAGTCAACGACAATAAAGTTCAATGATATCAAGAGTAAAGACTATTTCTACAAGCCTGTTCTCTGGGCAGTTGAGAAGGGAATAACCACAGGTGTATCCAAGACCAAGTTCAATCCGCAGGGTGTATGCACCCGTGCCCAGACAGTAACCTTCCTTTGGAGAATGGCCAATAAGCCAGAGCCTAAGACGGCCAAGAACAAGTTCTCCGACGTGAAGACGAAGGATTACTTCTACAAGGCAGTCCTCTGGGCTTCCGAGAAGAAGATCGTTGCAGGTTATAATGATGGCACGTTTAAGCCTCAGGGTAAGTGTTTGAGACGCCAGATGGTAACATTCCTTTATAAGTACGACAAGTTCGTAAACGGCAAAGGTTAAGTAAAGTGTTTTTCGCATAACAAAAGAGCTGCTCATTGGAGCAGCTCTTTTGTTGTAATCAGATTTTTATCTTTCTTCGATTGGAACGTATACTTGTCTGTCCTGGACACTCTTGTATGCGGGACGGATTATCTTGCCGTTGTTGACGAGTTCTTCGATGCGGTGGGCTGACCATCCGGAGATCCTTGCGATGGCAAAGAGGGGAGTGAAGAGCTCGATCGGAAGACCTAACATGTTGTAGACGAAGCCGGAATAGAAGTCGATATTGGCTGATACGCCCTTATAGATCTTACGCTCCTTGGCGATGAGTTCAGCTGAGATCTCTTCGACTTTCTTGTAGAACTTGAATTCTTCAAAGCGGCCTTTCTCGACGGAGAGCTTCTCGACATAGTTCTTGAAGATCTGGGCTCTCGGGTCGGAGATAGAGTAGACGGCGTGCCCCATACCGTAGATCAGGCCGGTCTTGTCGAATGCTTCCTTATGTAAGATCTTGTCTAAGTATTTTGCGATCTCTTCGTCGTCAGTCCTGTCGGAGATATTGCGCTTAAGGTCAGCAAACATGTTGACAACCTTGATGTTGGCGCCGCCGTGGCGGGGACCTTTCAGGGAACAAAGGGATGCTGCAACGGAAGAATAAGTATCAGTACCCGAACTGGTTACAACGTGCGTCGTGAATGTTGAGTTGTTACCGCCGCCATGCTCGGCATGGAGTATGAGCGAGATGTCCAGGATCTCAGCCTCTAATGCAGTGAACTGGTTGTCAGGCCTTAAGATATAAAGAATGTTCTCAGCGGTTGACATATTGGGCTGGGGACGGTGGATCATGAGAGATCCCTTATCCTTATAGTATTTCTTGGCATGGTAGCTGTGGACTGCCATGACAGGGAAGTTAGCGATAAGTTCCAGAGACTGTCTTAATACATTGGGAATAGACAGGTCGTTGGGATTTGAATCGTAAGCGCAGAGGTTCAGTACACATCGTGCGAGATTATTCATGAGATCGTCAGAGGGCTTCTGCATGATGACGTCTCTAAAGAAGTTTTTAGGCATTTTGATGCGCATCTCGGCTAATATCCTGATGAAATCATCAAGCTGAGACGTGGTGGGGAGTTTTCCAAACAGAAGGAGGTAGGTTGCTTCTTCGAATCCGAAGGGAGGACGGTTATTGCGTCCTGCAATGAGGTCGTGGATATTTATGCCGCGGTAAAATAACTCGCCGTCGATGGGAACTGATTTGCCGTCGATCATCCTGCTGGCATTGATCTCGGATATTTCCGTAAGTCCGGTCAATACGCCTTTACCGTTGAGATCTCTTAATCCGCGTTTAACGTCATGTTTTGTATATAATTCAGGATCGATGCTGTTTTGCATGCATATTGAAGCAAGCTGCTCGATCTCGGGAGTAACTTTAGAATATGTGTTCTGAACTGCCATGACGTCACCTCTTTCCCTGAAAAAAAATCGATTGTATTATAACAGGGTTGAAAGTGATTATCAAACTTTGAGGGGTTCTGTCAGATCCTTGTTACATAATAAATCCGCCGTTTACGCCGATTATCTGACCTGTGATATATGAAGACTCGGGACGGGCAAGGAAGAAGGCAGCCTTTGCGATGTCTTCAGGCTTTCCGAGGCGTCCTACGGGGGTTTCAGATATTAACTCTTCCTTGTCTTCATCAGAATATTCTGCCATCATGTCTGTATCAATGACTCCGGGTGAGATGGCATTGACCCTGATCCCTGATGGCCCGAGTTCCTTGGCAAGGGATTTCACATAAGCATCAACTGCGCCCTTGCTGGCAGAATACAGGGCTTCGCAGGAAGCACCGGTCTGTCCCCACATGGAGGATATTGCGATTATGGAGCCTTCGTGACGTGTGATCATGGAGGGCAAAGTCAGCTTTACAAGATTGTAGAATCCTCCAAAGTTGGTATCCATAACTTTTCGGTAGTCATTATAGTCAGTATCCTGGGCGAGTCCTTTTATCGAGATACCGGCGCATGATATCAGGCAATCCGGCATAGTGATAGCGCCTTCCAAAGCCATAACCTGTCCGTAATCAGAGACATCACATTTTACGGGTGTGATGTTATCCCCCGTAACGAGGGCTTCGTTCTTATATAAGTAAGTGACATTCCAACCGCGGGATGCAAATTCTCTTACGGTTGCGGCGCCGATGCCTCTTGATCCTCCGGATATCAACAGATTGCACATAAATATGTCCTCAATAATTACTTGTTTGATTTTCGAAAACAATTAATTATAATCTATTTGTCATTACATTAGGAAGGAATATGATCAAGTGGATAATAAAGATAATGAGAATCTGGAGAATATTGCCAACGAGACTGCAGATGAGATCGTATCTAATGAAGAAGCGGTTGAGGAAGCATCCTCTGACGTTGAGGCATCCGATATCGTGGACGAAGTCTGGGAAAAGGACGGGGATGCCGAAGATCCAGAAGATAATGAAGATATTGAAGATGCGGAAGAACCGGTCTTTAAGGCTCCCAAGGACAAGGCAAAGAAAAGATCTGATGCGATCGTTACGATCGGGATCCTTCTTTTGGTAGCTGTTGTAGCAGTAGGATTCATCTTCTGGATGATCCCTATAATCGGTGTTACATCTTTCGGATGTTCAGTTGATGACTATTTTGCAAAGGTTAAGACGATTCCCTGTTATCAGGCGGTTGAGGACCTGTCATCCATATCCGTAAACAATATCAATTACCAGAATGATGTCCTTAGTTCCACTATTACAGAGGATGAACTTAAGAAGGGCTTGAGCGATCTGTCTGAGACCTTGCCGAAGCAGTATTTCCTTAAGTACTTCGATTGTGATGTTTCCAGCACTGTTCCTGCTGATATCGTAGGCTGTTCCCGTATGACTGACGGTGAACTCGTTTATATAAGGTTTATGGCTCAGTTCGACGCAGAACATCAGAACTACAGCTTCATGCTCTATTTCTTTGCTGCAGCTCTTCAGAGTGTTTTCCCCGAACTGTCGACAGACGAGGCATCGGCACTCTATGAGCAGCTGATGAATTCAGGATCAGGTCACTCTGATTACATCATCAGAGGCAACTATGCTTACAGGTTGTCTTTCGGTAAGTATAATGATGCAACCTACATATCCATGGATCTGACTCCTGCAGCCAACATAAAATAAAGATCTTGATCTGGTTTTGTCTACAGTAAATTAGCAAAGCACGAAAAAACATCTCTTCTGGTTTGTCTCCGCACAAATGTGAACAAAAACAAATACCTTGCTTTTTCCGCAAGGTACGAAAAAACATCTCTTCTGGTTTGTCTCCGCACAAGCGAAGCGGGGAGGACCGAAAAACAGAAGAGATGTTTTGAAGTCTGGCAGGGGAGACACGATTCGAACGCGCAACCGGCGGTTTTGGAGACCGCTGCTCTACCGTTGAGCCACTCCCCTTTAACGACAAGACGTAGTTTATCGAATGGTTTGCACTCTGTCAAGTGGAATGTTAATATTATGCTTATCTTATATTAAATAAAGAGGTGTGTTTATATGAAGTTTACCGTTATCGGCACAGGAAATATGGGGAAGGCTCTGATAAACGGCTTTTTGACATCAGGGATGATCAAGCCCGATGAGCTTTGTGTATTTGATATCAGGAAGGAAGCAGCCGACAAAGTAGCATCTGACTACGGATGCACTTCTACAAACGACGTAAAGACAGCTGTTGAGGGCGCTGATTATGTTCTGATGGCAGTCAAGCCCCAGCATTTCGATAATGCGCTTGGAGGTCTGATGCCTTATGTTAAGGCGGATGCGGCCATAATCTCCATCGCTGCGGCCGTCAATATAGCAAGGATCGAGAAGATAGCAGGATCAGACCGTAAGATATTCAGGGTCATGCCCAATACTCCTGCCCAGGTCGGTTCCGGCGTATCGGCAGTTGTTCCGGTCAGGATTGAAGGAGAGCAGAAGGAATTCCTTATCAGGCTTTTCGAGACATGCGGAATCGTTATCGAGTGCGACGAGAAGACTTTGGATGTCATCGGCTGTGTATCCGGCACGGGTCCCGCTTATGTAATGCTCTTTATCGAAGCAATGGCTGATGCAGCCGTCAAGCTCGGTGTAACAAGAGCTGATGCCCTGAAGATAGCCGAGGCAACGGTTATGGGTTCAGGCAAGCTTGCTTTCGAGACAGGTACTCATCCTGCAGTTCTTAAGGATATGGTCTGTTCTCCCGCAGGTACCACTATCGCCGGTGTTGCGGCTCTTGAGGAAGCAGGACTCCGTAATGCTGTGATCAAATCCGTCGAGGCTGCCTATAACAGGACCCTTGAACTTGCCACAGGAAAGTAAAAAATGTCCGAACTTACTAATGTTACAATATACACTGATGGAGCATGCTCCGGTAATCCCGGGCCCGGCGGATGGGGGTGTATCCTTATCGCGGGCAAGGTGGAGAAGGAGATGAGCGGCGGCGCTGAGCTTACCACGAACAACCGTATGGAGCTCATGGCCGTGATCGAAGGCTTATCCGCATTGAAGCGTCCCTGTAAGGTTACTCTTTACAGTGACAGCGCCTATGTCGTTAATGCCTTCGCTCAGCACTGGCTCGACAATTGGATCCGTAACGGATGGGTCAACAGCGCTAAGGCTGAAGTAGCTAACAAGGACCTTTGGCAGGAACTTCTTAAGCTTAATGACATCCATGAGATCGAATTCGTCAAGGTCAAGGGGCATGCCGATAACGAATACAACAACCGTTGTGACGCTTTGGCTGTCGCGGCGGCTGCCAAGTATAAGTAAAGCAGGTGTTTTGAGTATCTATGGGCAGATGCGATTGTAACGACGACAATTTGGCAGAAGTAACTGTCAGTTCCGAGACGTTCTATTCAGGGCGTGTTTTCAATTGCGAATTAAGACAGGTCAGGCTCCCTGACGGCAGCATGGCACCCCGTGAAGTTGTCCGTCACGGAGGCGGGGCATGTGTTCTTCCTATAGATGATGACCTTAACTGTTATATGGTAAAACAGTACCGTATCGCGGTTGATAATATATATCTTGAAGCTCCTGCAGGTAAGATCGAAGCTGGTGAGACTCCTGATGAGTGCATCGCCAGGGAGATCAGGGAAGAGACCGGCTATGTTGCTTCATCCATTGAACCTGTCGGTACTGCAGCTGCAACACCGGGGTATTGCTCGGAGATAATATATCTTTATATTGCTACAGGTCTTGAATTCAAAGGGACAGATCCTGATTCCGGTGAATTTATATCCGTACACAAAGTTCCCTTGAAGGAACTGGTCGAGATGGCAGATCGCGGCCAGATCGAGGATGCAAAGACTCAGGTGCTTATCTATAAGGCTGCAAGGAGGCTCCTTAGTGGAACAGAACGATAACAGAAGAGAAGCAGCCGGGATCGTACTGTTCTTCCTTGCACTTGCTTTGATATTGATGTTCTATCTGCCGACCGGTATCACGGGCATCGCAGGATCTGCTGTCCGGGACTTGGGATTCGGGCTAATAGGCAGCGCCGCTAATCTGATCCCTGCATTTATACTGTATGCAGCCTTTGATTTCTTTTTCGAAAAGAGACAGGGCGTAGCAAGGTTCCGTGTCAGGACGGTTATCATGATAATATTTGCAGTCTCGGCTTTCCTGGCTGCGATCACCATGGATTTTGACCATTTCCGCACTCTTGCAGTTAACGATTCCGGCAATCAGACAGCAACGGCAGCCATATCGCTCTTGTGGCAATCAGGTGTTGATAAGTCTCTAATATTAAAGACTCCCGATTCTTTTGTTCTTCCGGGCGGGGTCATCGGCGGTGTTATCGCTTTGGGCCTTTATACCGCTGTAGGTAAAGTTCTGACCTGCCTGACACTGGCTTTGTTCTTTATCCTTCAGGTCGTTCTAGTCTTCAGGATATCTTTGAAGAAGACGGCAAAGAAGGCTGTTAATTCCATAGGTAATGCTGTCAGCCGCAAGAGACCTTCCCAGGTCAAGCAGTACAGACCTCAGCAGGGTGCAACTGTATATACGGGTTCTGACAGCAGAAGATATCAGGAGGGTACTGAGACCAGAGTCAACAGGGCAGTTGAATATTCGGCACAGGGGGCTCCGGCAAGAGCTCATAGGAAGAGGCCTGATCCCTTCCAGCCCGCGATCCCCGTTGACAGCCGCACTGGTTTTATTGATGTATCAGATCCTGCATTCGGTGTCGAACAGCAGCAGGAAGGACGCCTTAACTATGAGAACAGGGTCGTCGATACGACAGGTGATCATCCCAAGGCTGATTTTGAATATACGGCAATGCCCAAGAATGCGCCTCTGCATAAGTCTCCTGATCTGAAGAGACCTTCATTCCTTCCAGAGAAGAAAGAAGAAGATTTCATAGATCTTACACCTGTTGGCAGCGAGGCTCCTTTCGGCGGCAATGTTGTTGATATAAATGATGATATGTCACCAGCGGATGGTATATATGAAGTAGAGGATGACGGAGCTTTCGATAACGAATACGTAGCTTCTGAGCGTGGCAATGTTCGTGTTCCCGTAATGCCGGGAGTTGATCCTGCGCCTGCAAGACGGGTTCCTGCAGGCAAAGCGGAACCTTCTATCCCTGTTAACAGAAATACTGATCTTAAGGGTTTCTCACAGACGGAAGGCAGGATCATAGACGGAGCAGGCGATAAGGCAGGGAAGAGCGTTGGCAGCAGTTCTTATGCAAAGCCCGCCCCTGTAAAGAGAAGGAAGGGGGCTTATGCTCCTTCACCGACATCGCTTCTTCCGGCAGATTCTCCCAAGAATGCTGCAAAGGAATCCAACGTCCAGCTTCAGGCCAAGGCCAGAAGGCTCGAGGAGGCTTTACGCAGTTACGGTATTGATTCAAAAGTTGTTGACATTACCTATGGTCCTTCAATTACCAGATTTGAACTTTCGATCGCAACCGGTACGAAGGTAAGCAGAGTCGTAAACCTTGCAGAAGACATCCAGCTTGCCATGGCAGCCGTGTCTGTCCGTATTGAAGCTCCTATTCCCGGTAAGAGCGCCATAGGTATAGAGATCCCCAATGATAAGACTTCTGTTGTACATTTGAGAAGTCTTCTGGAGACTCCTGAATTCAAGAAATCCACTCCTTTGACAGTTGCTCTGGGACGTGATATCCCGGGAAGACCTATATATTGTGATCTTGCCAAGATGCCGCATCTTCTTATCGCAGGATCGACAGGTTCCGGTAAATCTGTCTGTATCAATTCAATACTTACTAGTATCCTCTGTCATGCGTCGCCCAAGGACGTAAGGATGATAATGATCGACCCCAAACAGGTCGAATTGGCCGTTTATAACGGCATTCCGCATCTTTACATGCCTGTCGTGACTCAGCCTAAAGAAGCTGCTGCCACTCTGGCCTGGGCCGTTGCTGAGATGAACAGGAGATATAATCTGTTCGCTGAAAGTTCCGTAAGGGACATTAACGGATACAACGAATACCTTGCATTGAACGGTGAAGAGAAATTGCCTCTCGTTTTGATCGTAATAGATGAGCTTGCTGACCTCATGACCGTTGCTGCTAAGGAAGTCGAAGCTCATATCGCAAGACTTGCAGCCATGGCAAGAGCTGCCGGAATGCATCTTGTTATCGCGACCCAGAGGCCTTCTGTTGACGTCATCACAGGTGTTATCAAGTCGAATGTTCCTTCGAGGATCGCATTTGCTGTATCTTCAGGTGTTGACAGCCGTACTATCCTCGATTCAGTTGGTGCAGAAAAGCTCCTGGGTAAAGGTGATATGCTCTATGCCCCTTTATCTGCTCCCAAGCCGATCAGAGGTCAGGGCGCATTCCTTACAGACCCTGAAGTTGAGGCGATAACCAATTATCTCAAGAAGAACTACGGTCCCGATTATGATGAGGCGATCATTCAGTCCGTTGCTAACGGTACGGCCGGCGCCAATACTGAATCTTCGTCCGGCGGAGACGATTCCGACGGTGATGATCTTTTCGAGAAGGCTGTAGAAGTAGTTATCGAATATGGTTCTGCAAGTGTTTCCATCCTGCAGAGAAGGCTCGGAGTAGGTTACCCCAGAGCTGCAAGACTGATCGATGTTCTCGAAAGAAAGCATATAATCGGACCTTTCGAGGGATCCAAGCCCCGTAAAGTCCTTGTTACCAAGACTGACTGGCTCGAGATGCAGGCCAAAGGAGAAGACTGATGACTGATATAGATATTGCTGTATCTGATCTTATCGAATGTGTTAAATCCCATGGATTAACTCTTGCTTTTGCCGAGAGTCTGACCGGCGGGCTTATCTCCGCATCAGTTGTTGCAGTGCCCGGTGTATCCGAATTCTTCAATGGTGCAATTGTGTCATATTCTAATGAAGTTAAGATAAATACATTGAAAGTGCCTTCTGATGTGATATCATCTGTCGGAGCAGTATCTGCCGAATGCGCCGAATACATGGCAAGAGGCGTGGCAAAGGAATTGAACTCTGATGTCGGAGTATCAGCTACCGGTATTGCAGGTCCTGACGGAGGATCTGACCTAAAGCCTGTCGGAACCGTATATATCGGTGCATACTGCAAAGGAAATACTAAGACAGAAAGATTTGTTTTCGAAGGAGACAGGCTTAAGATAAGAGAACAGACTGTTATCGAAGCGCTTAAGCTTGCGAAGGATATTATCGTAAATGGATAAGACACAGGATCCGAACAGCAAAAAGAAGAGCATGTTGATCGCCACGATCCTTATGATGATGGGACTTCTCCTGTCCAAGGGATCCGGCTTTGTCAGAGATATCATCGTAGGGATCAAGTTTGATGAAGTATACAGGGATGCTTACACTCTGGCCTTCACGATTCCGGATCTTTTCTATAATCTTCTTGTCGGCGGTGCCATATTCTCGTCTGTTGCCCCATATATGTCTGGCGCTCTTGCCGTCAATGAAGAGAAGCGGGGCATAAGGACCGTATCGATATTCGTATCGGTTATATCAGTCGTGATGCTCGTCGTATGTACATTGGGCGTTGTCTTTTCGGAGCAGATATACAGTGTTTATAATCTCTTCCTGGCTGAAGGGGACAAGATCGATCCGGATAAGCTTCTTTTGGCGGCTAATGCTTCGAAGTTCTTATTCCCGCAGATCTTCTTTATCATGCTGGCTGCCCTGTCGAGCGGCATCCTGAATGCTTACAAGAGATTCTCGTCTACGGCGTTTGCGCCTACTGTTTACAACATCTGCGTTCTTCTCGCCATCATGATCCTTGCAGGCAATACGCAGTCAGAACTTATGCATACTACGGCGGGCGTTCTGGTAGCTGCTTTTATCTATTTTATGTTCCTTTATATCTTAGGCTTCAGCACATTGAAAAAATTCAGGTTCAAGTTCGAACCTAAGGATAAGGAATTCATCTTCCTGCTTAAGAGAGCCTTGCCCATTATGTTCTCGGCATCTATCGTTCAGCTTAATGTCGTTATCTTAAATATGTTTACGGGAAGATTCGGCAACATAATCTTCCTTTTCAGGAATGCAAACACGATCTGGCAGATACCTTACGGTATCTTTGCAGTAAGTATCGGAACCGTCATGACACCTCATCTTGCAGGCCTCTACGAATCGAAAAAATACGGTGAGTGCCGGGATCTTCTGACTACCAGCATCAAGAACATTCTCTTCCTTACGATCCCTTCTGCGGGAATGATCTTCCTCATGAGCCAGAACGTTGTCGCCGCCATATATCAGTGGGGCTCCAGATATACTGATGCCAATGTTGCAGATGCATCGGTCCTTTTGCGTTATCTCGTATTGCCAATTATCACCCAGTCGATCGTTCATGTCATGAACCACGCTTTCTATGCGATAGGGAAGACCAAGGTTCCTCTGATCGCAGGTCTTGCAGGGCTTGTGACAAACCCAATGCTTTGCTTTATCCTTATCAATAATGACTTTGGTCTTAAATCCTTATCTATTGCTTATTCTGTCAGCAGTGTTGTCCAGATGATAATCCTGCTCATTCTTTACATGCGTAATAAGGAGATCAAGCCCCGTAATATCGGGATCTTTATCCTTAAGTCCGCTGTCTGCCTTATCGTAATGAGTTTTGTACTCGTTCTTATCGAAATCTTTATACACTTCGGCCCCGGTAAACTTAATTCACTTTTAAGCCTTGGTTTAAGAGGCGTGGTATGTTTGATCGTTTACTTCGGTATGGCTATCGTATTGCGTATGGAAGAAGCCAGATTCTGGCTTGACCGCTTCCTTGGAAAGCTTAAGCTGAAGAAGAAATAAGGGTATAAAGTCCCATTAATATCCCTTAAATCGCAAAAACCTACATGGTCCCAAAATTTGTGAGACGATTCTTGTTGACAAATGCTATTGTTATTAATAGAATGGATTCAGAAATAAGAACGAATGTTCGCGATTTGGAGGAATCTACAATGGCTAAGAGTAAGAATGCAACCAAGAATGAAGTTAAGGCAGTTCCCGCACAGGATGCAGATGAGAGGAAGAAGGCGCTCGACGCAGCGCTTGCACAGATAGAGAAGCAGTTCGGCCAGGGAGCCGTAATGAGAATGGGCGACAGGGCTTCTGTCGAGATCGAGTCTATTCCCACAGGTGCTCTGACACTTGATATGGCTTTAGGTATCGGCGGACTTCCCAGGGGCAGGATCATCGAGATCTACGGACCTGAATCTTCAGGTAAGACGACTGTTGCCTTGCATTGCGTTGCAGAAGCACAGAAGAATGGCGGTACATGCGCATTTATCGATGCTGAGCACGCTTTGGATGCCGTATATGCAGGTAACATCGGCGTTGATGTTGATAATCTCATTCTCTCCCAGCCCGATACAGGTGAGCAGGCACTTGAGATATGTGAGACTCTCGTAAGATCCGGCTGTATCGATGTCATCGTTGTTGACTCTGTTGCAGCTTTGGTTCCGAGAGCTGAGATCGAAGGCGAGATGGGTGATTCCCATGTAGGCCTTCAGGCAAGACTCATGAGCCAGGCATTGAGGAAGCTTGCACCTGTTGTAGCAAAGTCCAATACCGTCTGTATCTTTATCAACCAGCTCCGTGAGAAGGTCGGCGTAATGTTCGGTAACCCCGAGACAACTCCCGGCGGCAGAGCTCTTAAGTTCTATGCATCCGTAAGGCTTGACGTAAGACGTGTTGAATCCCTGAAGAACGGTACAGACGTAATCGGCAACCACACCAGAGTCAAGGTCGTTAAGAACAAGGTTGCCCCTCCGTTCAAGGAAGCCGAGTTCGATATCATGTATGGTCAGGGAATCTCTTCAGAAGGCTGCATCATCGACATGGCAGTAGAGAACAACATCATGATCAAGAGCGGTTCCTGGTTCTCTTATAAGGGCAATAAGATCGGTCAGGGCAAGGATAATACCAGGATATATCTTATCGAGCACCCTGATGTTAAGGCTGAGATCGAAGAACTTATCCGTGATTCGTACAGACCTGCTGATGATGAAGATCTTCCCGCATCAGATGCAGAGGATGAAACTGAAGCTCTTGATGATGACTTTGATGCTGACGATATCCTCGGTATCGATGAGTAATTTATAAGATGGTCCTTCTTGACAACAACGGTATATCGTCTGATCCCGGAAGCTCATTAAGAGACTGTGCTGTTACTGATGGGATCAGACATATCGGGATATCCACTTATTCATCAGGGAAGGTTAAGGATTTCCTGGTGAATAAGGGGTATTCTGACAATGTAGCATCTGAGGCAGTCGCAGAACTGATCAGCAGAAAATATATTGATGACCGTAAAGCTTCAGGCAAGGTCCTTAGGGCCCGCTCCGGCAAGAAGCAGGAGAGTAAGGAATATATCTTCAGAAGACTTCTTGCTGCCGGCATTGATGAGAATATAGCAGAAGATATCGTGTCAGAACTTCCTTCTGACAGAGAGACTTGTCTCATCTTATATGAATCCTTAGGTTATTCAGAGGATTCTGAAGAGGTAAGAGATGCCATGATCAACATGGCTTTGAAGCGCGGATATGAATATCTGATCGCAGATAAAGCCTATTCTGACTGGTCTGAGGATCTGTAATTTTTTTTGCGTGCTTGATATACATATATTATATGTATATAATGCGTATAGGAGCTCATTATGTATTTTGTTTGGGACCATGATAAAGAAAGGAAGAATATTTCCAAGCATTGTATCGATTTTGATACGGCAGTTTCTGTTTTTAATGATAATAACAGAATTGAAATGTATGATGAAGAACACAGTGCAGATGAAGACAGGTTTATAACGATTGGAATGGTAGGTTCTCTTACTATTGTTGTAACTGTTGTTTATACTTACCGGGATCCGGCAATAAGGATCATATCTGCAAGAACTGCTACTAAAGCTGAAAGTGAGGTGTATTACGGTGATCGTGGTAAAAGATATTGATGTTGGCAGAGAATTGACTGAAGAACAGAAGGCAATGCTCGAGAAGGCAAAAAATGCTCCTCTGGTTTTTGACGAAGATAATCCGCCTCTTTCTGATGAACAACTCAAAAAATTCGAGAAAGTCGGTAACAAAAAGAGGATCACTATGTATGTTGACAACGAAGTGATCGAATACTATAAGAAGATGTCTGAAGAGTGCGATATTCCTTATCAGACTTTGATCAATATGTGTTTAAAGCAATCCGTGAAGGCTGCCGCTCATTTGGACTTTATCTGGAATAAACCTGCCTGATCAGTTAGTTGTTCGACCTTTCTGATTGTTATGCTATAATCAGCGGGTATGAACAGTTCAGATATCAAGATCTCAATAATCGCTTTAGGCTGCTCTAAGAATCTTGTGGATGCCGAATGCATGTCCAAGCTTCTTTCTGAGCGCGGCTTTTCTATCGTTTCTGATTTCCGTGAAGCAGAAGTCGTTGTTATCAATACGTGCGGATTCATAGAATCTGCCAAGACAGAAGCAATTAACACTATATTGGAAGTAGCAGATGAGAAGATGCCTTCCGGGAAAGTCAGGTATATAGTCGTTACCGGGTGTCTGGCTCAACGTTATCCTGAGGATATTAAGAAAGATCTTCCGGAAGTTGATGCCGTTCTGGGAACTGCTCACTATCAGGATATCTGCGATTGTATAGACAAGCTCTATGGATCAGAGGGCAATGCTTTCGATAAGGCATCAAATACAGAAGGAGTCGGCGGTCTGTCTCATCTTATGGAGGACCGTGCCATTTCTACCAAAGGTTATGCCTGGCTTAAGATCGGGGAAGGCTGCCTTAACCGCTGTGCATTCTGTGCCATTCCGCTTATCAGGGGCAGTTTTGTATCAAGACCTGAAGAGGAGATAATTGCAGAGGCCCGTGATATAGCATCAAGAGGCTATAAGGAGATAATCCTTACGGCCCAGGATACGACCAACTACGGTATTGATCTTTACAGGGAAAGAAAACTCCCTGATCTCCTCCGCAAGCTTTCCGAGATAGACGGATTTGAGACCATAAGGATAATGTATGGCTATATGGACGGTATCAATGACGAACTCATCGATGCTATTGCCGATATTCCTAAGATCGCACATTACCTGGATATTCCGATACAGCACGGCTGTGACAGGATCCTGAAAGCCATGAGGCGCCGTGATACGGCTGAACTTATCACGACAAGACTTGAGATGATAAGGAAGAGGATCCCGGATGTCATTATCCGTACGACCGTCATGGTCGGATTCCCGGGCGAGACAGAAGAAGACTTTGAGACCATGATCTCAAATCTCAGGAAATGGCGTTTCGACAGACTCGGATGCTTTATCTTTTCGCCTGAAGAAGGTACCGTAGCTTTTGACATGCCGGATCAGGTACCTGAGGATATCAAGCAGGAAAGATACGAGAAAGTATATGCCGTTCAGAAGGAGATTGCCGAAGAATCTGCCTCTTCGCGCCTCGGAACTTGTGTGAAAGTGCTTATTGACTCGGTAGCGGATGACGGTATATTTTATGTCGGAAGAAGTTACGCCGAGGCTCCGGAGGACGATCCGGTCATCTATGTAGCCAATTCCTCGGACTTTGATCTTGAGATAGGACGATCCTATGACGTCAAACTGGTCGAAGTATCCGATTACGATATTACGGGGGTGACAGTATGAATCTGCCCAACAAATTGTCTTTATTGAGAATTATATTGATCCCGGTGACACTTGTCTTTATGTTGCCGATCAAGATCTACGGCTTTGAACCTGCCGCTTGGAACAGCTTTATTGCCGATCACGGCATGCTTATTGCGGCTGTCATATTTATAATCGCATCACTTACGGATTTCTTTGACGGTCAGATCGCAAGAAGAAGGAACCTTATCACAGATCTGGGCAAATTCCTTGATTCACTTGCTGATAAGGTCCTTATCGTAAGCGTTTTGCTGGCTTTTATCGCACTTGGCAGGATCTCTCCCTGGTTCGTATTTATCATCGTTCTCCGTGAGTTCATGATATCCGGTATCAGGATGATCGCCTCGGCAAAGGGCGTGGTCATGGCAGCCAAGATGATAGGCAAGGTCAAGACGACGACTCAGATGATTGCTGTTATCTACATGATGTTCGAACCCACATTGTTAAAGATCTTTGGCATGGACAGCCATTATCCGCTCCAGATCTGTGCGGTCACCGTCATTGGTGATGTTTTGTTCATCATAAGCGTAATAATGACGGTCATTTCCGGCCTGGACTATCTTATTAAGAATAAGAACTATCTGACTGAATGATATTTTTTTCGAAAATAAGTATTGACATTTTATCAATGTTTCGTTAAAAGTAGTTTGTTGATTGAATTTAACAATCCATTACGGAGGTAGGTAATTATGACAAACGACGAATTATTTGACACTATCAAGGGGATGATCGTTGATCAGCTTGGGGTTGATGAGGACGTTATCAAGGAAGATTCCTCATTTATCGACGATCTGAACGCTGACTCTCTTGATATGGTCGAGCTTGTTATGGCAATGGAAGAGGAATTCGATATCGAGATCCCTGATGACGTTGCTGAGAAGGTTGTTACTGTTAAGGACGCAGTCAATTACATTGCAGGTCTTACACAGAACTGATCCGGACAAGTATGTAAATATATCGGACTGCCTCAATTGTGATATTTTCACCTTGGGGCAGTTCTTTTTTATCAGATATCCATATGATCCGTTAGGGGGACAATATTATGGACTATTCAAGATTTGAAGAGGCTTTGGGTTATAAATTCAAAGATATCACTCTTCTGGAGACCGCCTTTACACATACGACGTATGTTTTCGAGAACGGCGGTGAGCATTATGAGTCGAATCAGAGGCTTGAATTCATAGGTGATGCGGTAATGGACGTTGTTGTCGGCAGACTCCTCTATGACTTGAAGCCTATGGCCGGCGAAGGCTATCTTACCAAGATGCGCGCAACAGTTGTGTGTGAGCAGTCTTTTGCAGAGGTTGCAAGGAAACTGGAACTCGGAAAGTACCTGAAACTCGGAAAGGGCGAAGCCCAAAGCGGCGGTGCTGATAAGGCGTCATCCCTTGCAGACTGTTTTGAGTCGGTTGTTGCTGCCGTTTATTTCGATGGCGGCTTTGATGCAGCTTTTGATGTCGTATCGAAAAATCTGGCCGAGACGATACAAAAGGCCATAAACGGTGAGATATTCCTTGATTATAAGAGCAGACTCCTTGAGATCGCCCAGATGAAGGGCAATCAGCATGAGATCTCCTTTAAGATCCTTGATGAGAGGGGCCCGGCTCATAATATCGAGTTCGAATGCGCGGTTTATGCGGATGAGGTGTTCCTGGCTAAAGCCTGCGGACACAGCAAGAAAGAAGCAGAGCAGCTTTGCGCCAAGGAAGCCATTAACAAGTACAACGAGCTTTTTAATGGCTGATATGAGCCCTTTCTTCTATATATTCGCGCGCAAATGTGGTACAATCAGTCGTTATGTATTTAAAGAAACTGGAACTTCAGGGGTTTAAATCCTTCCCCGAGCATACTGTGATAGAGTTCGGCCCCGGCATGACCGCCGTGGTCGGTCCTAACGGCAGCGGTAAATCCAATATAACGGATGCCGTTCGCTGGGTCTTGGGCGAGATGAGCATCAAGACTCTGCGTGGTGGCAAGATGGAGGACGTCATCTTTAACGGCACCTCCGCCCGTAAAGCCATGAACTATGCTGAAGTTACCCTTGTCTTAGATAACTCCGACCATCGTGTCGATCTGGATTTTCCCGAGATACAGATAACAAGAAGACTCTACAGATCCGGTGAGAGCGAATACCAGATCAACAAGGTCAATTGCCGTCTTAAGGACATTACAGGCATGTTCCTTGACACAGGACTCGGCAAGGACGGCTATTCCATAGTTGGTCAGGGCCGTGTTGACGAGGTTTTATCCTCCAAGTCTGAAGACAGGAGAAGGATCGTAGAAGAAGCCTCCGGTATCGTCAAGTTCAAGATGCGCAAGGAAGAGGCTGAGCGTAAGCTCAATTCCACCGAGAACAATCTTATCCGCTTAAACGACATCATCGGTGAGATCGAAGGCCGTATCGAACCCTTGGGTGAGCAGGCAGAGAAGGCAAGGACTTACCATAAGGCATATGATGAACTTAAGACCAAGGAGATCTCGCTTCTCTGCGCCAAGATCAACAATGCAGAGAGCACGATGGGTGATTCATCCAAGGTAAAAGAGTCCTTAGAAGCCGATATTACCCAGAAGGAAGAGGAATTCAACAGCCTCCGTAATTCCAACAAGGAATATACGGATAAAGCAGATGCCATAGAAGAGAAGATCGAGGAATTAAGACAGGAACTGTCTGATATCACAGAGGAAGAATATGGTCTCCGTGCCGACCAGAAGGTCTGCGCCCAGAAGAAACTTTCCGCTGAAGAAGCCCTCAAAGCCAATGAAGAGAGCTTAGTTGAGCTCGATAATGCCGTAAAGGAATTAGAAGCAGCAAGAGAAGAACATAAGACTAAGGCAGCTTCGCTTCTTGATGAAGCCACAGCCCTTAAGGAACAGGGCGAAAACTGCGTTAAGGAGAAAGCAGATCTTGAAGCTGAGCTTGCTTCAAAAGAAGATTCCTTTAAATCTGTTAATGAGACGATCGAAGGCAAGACGAATGAGCTCTTTGAGATAAAGAGGAACATTCTGGCTGCAAAGGGCAGGATAGAGGCTTTCGATTCAAGGATCAAGGAAACCCAGGAAGATCTGGAAGAGGTCAAGTCCTCCAAGAAAGATTCCGATGAGGAGCTTAAGAAGGCTGATAAGTACTGGCATGACATGATCTCCGGCGAGAAGGACGTCAAGTCCGATATCTCCGAAAGAGACGAGAAGATGGCAGAACTTAAGGTTAAACAGACTGAGCTCAATAAGTTTTTCGATGAGAACAACAGAAGACTTGTTGCTTTAGAGGCAAGGCTCAAGTCCCTCAAGGACTTGGAATCCCGCAAGGACGGATACCAGGAATCGGTAAAGCACCTTGCCGAGCAGGCTTCCAAGGATAAGGAAGTGTCATCAAGGATCGTCGGCATCATAGGCGACCTCATCAACGTTGATGCCAAGTACGAGGTTGCTATCGAGACAGCACTCGGCAATTCCATCCATAATGTGGTTACAGAGACTGAAGATGACGCATCTTACCTTATCGGCGTCCTTAAGGAGAACCGTTTGGGCAGGATCACATTCCTTCCGAAGGAAAACATCCGCAGAAGAGACATTGCCCCTGAAGTCAAGAAGAAAGCTTCTTCCTGCAAGGGATATGTCGGCATCGCATCCGAACTCGTAAAATGTGACCGCGAACTGGAAGACATAGTCTCCAATCTTCTGGGGAAGATAATCATCTCCGAGACATTAGACGATGCCCGAGTCATTGCCCGTAAGATAGATCACTCATCGAAAGTCATATGTATAGACGGTGACTCTGTAAATCCCGGCGGATCCCTTACCGGCGGTTCTTTGAAGAACAGCGGCATCGGCATCTTAGGCCGCCAGCGTGAGATCGATGAACTGTCCAAGAAGGTCGAGACTTATGAATCTAAGCTCGCTGATTCCGAGGAAGAGCGCCAGGATGTTGACGATAAGATCGGTACGATAACGATCGAACTCGAGCAGTTGGCTGAGCAGCTCAAGTTCTTCTCCATGGAACGTGTGAAGGCTGAGAGCGCTTACCGGAATCTGGAAGAGAAGACCAAGGATGTTGACAATAAGATCAAGGAATTAGAGCAGGCTCTGTCTGATATGTCCAAGGAGAAGATAAAGACTGAAGACGATATAGAAGAATACGAGTCTATCGAGTCCGAACTCGAAGGATCCCTTGCCGAGTATAAGGAGACCATCGCCAAAAGAGACGAGATCAATGAAGAATACAAGGCCAAGATCGATGCTGTCCGCGACAGGGAAGCCGAGATCACAGCCAAGGCGGCAAGACTTCTTGCAGAGCGCAATGGTGAACTGGATCTGGCATCCCACATCAAGGGTCAGATCGAAGACACCAGGAATGCGGTTAAGGCAAAGAACGATGAGATCGCTGACTGCGGTAAGAGGATAAAGGAAGCTGAAGCTGAAGCTGAAGCTATCGAGAAGAAGATTGCCAAGTTCAAGGAGAGCGAGAAATCTTATGAAGACAGGATCGCAGGGCTTTTCGAGGAGAAAGAAAAAGTCGCGGAAGAGATGAGCGGATTCGTTGACAGGATCACTCAGGTATCTGACGTGATCAACAACCTGCGCAACAAGCTGTCGGCCCATGTTTCCAAGTACGAGAAGTTCATAAATGATATTGACGATGCCAAGAACCGCCTATGGGAAAACTATGAGGTTACTTTTGATAACGTCAAGGATCAGGCAGAACCTGTTAGTGACATCAATAAGGTTTCCCGCGAGGTAACCCAGCTCCGTAATGTTATCCGTGACTTAGGCCCCGTCAATCTTAATTCGATCGAAGAGTACGACCAGGTATCCAAGCGTTATGAGTTCATGATCGCTCAAAGAGAGGACATCCTGACATCCAAGAAGGAACTCGAAAAGCTGATAGAAGACCTTGTAACTGAGATGAAGGCTCAGTTCATCGAACATTTCAATACGATCAACGAGAACTTCAAGAATGTCTTTTCTGACCTCTTCGGTGGCGGTACGGCTGAGATCCTGCTTGATAATGCTGAAGATGTACTGTCCTGTGCCATAGAGATCAAGGCCCAGCCCCCGGGAAAGAAACTGCAGAACTTATCACTCCTGTCAGGCGGTGAGCGCTGTCTTACGGCAATTGCTTTCCTTTTTGCCATCCTCGAACTCAAGCCTTCTCCTTTTGTTATCCTGGACGAGGTCGAGGCCGCTCTGGATGATGTCAATATCGTCAGATTTACGGACTTTGTAAGAAGATACACCGCCAAGACCCAGTTCGTTCTCGTTACCCACCGTAAGGGAACTATGGAAGCATGCGACCGTATGTACGGTGTAACAATGGCTGAGCGCGGTATCTCCAAGATCCTTTCCATGGAATTGGGATCTTAAGTCATAAGGGAGTATTAATATGGGTTTATTAGATAAGTTCAAGTCAGGTCTTGATAAGACCAGGAAGTTTTTCTCGAGTGCATTTACTCAGATCGCAGCCGGTACAGGCCATTTCGATGAGGATATGTTGGATGACCTGGAAGAACTCCTGATCCGCGCCGACTGCGGTATCCCCGCATCCGAGAAGATCATCACCGATGTTAAGAATAAGATCAAGAAGACAGGCGATGATTCGTCTGAGGCAGTCCTTGCTACGGTTAAGGACTCTATCGTTGAGATCCTTGGCGAGAAGACAGAATACCGCCCGATCGATGGTAAACTCAATATCCTTATCATGATCGGCGTTAACGGGACAGGGAAGACCACGACCTGCGGAAAACTTGCCTTAAGATTCAAGAATGAGGGCAAGAAAGTCATCCTGGCTGCGGCTGATACCTTCAGGGCCGCTGCCGTTGAACAGCTCAAGACCTGGGGGGAGAGGACTGACACAACTGTTATCTCTCAGGGTACAGACGGCGCAGATCCCGCAGCTGTCGTTTTCGATGCCGTTAATGCAGCCGTTGCGCGCAATGCAGACCTTCTTATCGTTGATACCGCAGGACGTCTTCACAACAAGAAGAACCTTATGGATGAACTTGCCAAGATCAGAAGGATCATTGACAGGACAGCGCCTGATGCTGATGTTAAGTCCATGCTTATAATCGATTCTACTACAGGTCAGAATGCCGTTATCCAGACTGAGAGTTTCTCAGAGGTCATGGAACTCGATTATGTCGGCATCACAAAGCTTGACGGATCTGCCAAGGGCGGTGTTGCCGTTGCTGTCGCATATGCATCGGATAAGCCTATCGTGCTTGCCGGATTAGGTGAAAGTGCAGAGGACCTTGTTGATTTCGATCCTGAATATTTCGCGGAGTCTCTTATAAGATAAAATGCTATAATGGTCATATACTTTATTTTAAGGGGGTAAGTATGAGACCATTTTCTTTCGGGCACCCAAAGTATTTATTTGCGACAATGTGCTCTGTCGTTGCATTGATCGTCATTTTAGCCCTTCCCGGTTTTGCCAGAGCAGATTCGGTTACTATCGATGAAACTAATTTCCCTGATGAGACATTAAGGGAGGACATTAAGGAGTATGACAAAGATAATGATGGTGTCTTGTCAGAAGAAGAGATCAGCAAAGTAGATTCGATTGTTATTTACGACAAGCCTGTAACTAGCACTAAAGGAATCGAGTTTTTTACAAATGTTGAATATATTATGCTTAACAATACCGGACTGACTTCTATTGATGTCAGTAAAAACACAAAGCTTGTTACTCTTTATTGTGAGTATAATAAACTAAAAAAACTTGATGTTACAAATAATCCTAACCTTGGTAATCTCAACTGTGACCAAAACAGCCTCACAAGTCTCGATCTTTCGAAAAATCCCAATCTTGCAAGTCTTATCTGTAATGATAACAAACTAACTGAATTAGATCTTTCCAATAATCCCGAGCTTGTTGATTTGGATTGCTCAAATAATAGGCTGACAGAATTAGATCTTTCTCACAGCAAGAAGATCTCGACCCTTTATTGTTCAAACAACAAACTCGAAGCGTTGGATGTTCAATGGAATACTGAGATTAACTTGTTTAATTGTTCTTATAACAAGATTTCTTCACTTAATTTGAAAAATTGCACAAAAATAACAACTGTTTTTGCTAATGATAACAATCTGAAGAGTATAAGTGCGAAGAATCTTCCCAAACTTCGTGATTTAGTTTTATCGAACAACAAACTTTCATCAGTTGATCTTGAAGGTGATACCATTCTTGATTCGCTTCACCTTGATCATAATCAGTTGACAAGTTTTGATCTAAGCAAGACCAAAAAACTCGACTTCGTAGATCTCAGCTATAATAAGCTCAAAAAGCTGGTTACTTCGAAAAACGGAGGGATCGACATGCTGAATGTTGACAATAATCAGCTTACATCGATTGATGTTAGCAAGAATCATGATCTGTATACTTTATCGATCGCCGGAAATCAGTTAACAAAGATCGACATCAGCAATTTGCCGAGGATAGATTACCTTGATTGTTCTGATAATAAGATCAAGACTATTGATATAAGCAAGAACAAGTCAATGGACAGTCTCTTTTGTGCAAACAATCCCATACAGAAACTGGATTTGTCAAAGAATAATGATCTGCATAGATTGTCATGCTTTGGAACAGATATTGCTAAACTTGACATAAGTAAGAATCCGAATCTTAAGAGAGCCATGGAAAAAGGCGAATTCAGTGTTGGTACAAACAACAAAGGCGAACCGTTCTACACCTATTTTGATTTTGAAGAACACGATTCTGAAGATGATGATTGGACCGAATACTTTCATCTCTCTTTTGATGCTTCTACAGAAGTTGTTAATGGTTCAAAGACTAAGATCACTTTGGATAAATCCATTGCAAACCTGGTCTGCGGCAAGTCTTTAAAGCTCAAGGCTACATTAACCGGCTCTAAGACAAATATTGTCTGGAAGTCTTCGGATGAGAAGATCGCTACAGTCGATTCTTCCGGTAATGTTAAGGCAAAGATGGCAGGACCCGTTACGATCACCGCCTCTGCAAACGGTTTTAGAGTCGGTTGTGAAATAACCGTACTTTATAAGGATGTCACGAACTCCAAGGATTTCTGGTATAAGCCTACTAATATGCTTACCAGGTGGGGAGTAGTCAAGGGTTACGACAAGCAGACGAAGTTTAAGCCTGCCAACGATTGTACGAGAGCTCAGATGCTGACTTTCATCTGGAGACTCGTAGGCAGTCCCGAACCCGAGTCCCAAAAGTGTTCTTTCTCTGATGTAAAGAAGACTGACTATTTCTTCAAGCCCGTTATCTGGGCTGTTGAGAAAGGCATTACGACCGGATATAATGACGGCACATTTAAGCCTCAGAATGTATGTACCCGTGCCCAGACCGTTACTTTCCTCTGGAGACTGGCAGGAGAACCTGATCCTAACAGCAAGAAATGCCCGTTCAAGGATGTTAAGAAATCCAATTATTTCTATCTGCCTGTTATCTGGGCATATGAAAACAAGATCGTTGCCGGCTATAAGGATGGAACCTTCAAGCCGCAGGGTAAGTGCTTAAGACGTCAGATGGTAACGTTCCTTTATAAGGATGCAAATACCCCTAATTACAACAATGTGCGTTGATTATAATCAATCAGATATGATCTGATGAGGGGCTGTTCCGGATGCCGGGACAGTCCTTTTTTTAATGATTGACCAGGATGTACAGATTTTCGACATAATTGTAAAAAAGCCTATTGTATTTAAAACTTATTAATATATAATACTCACGGCTTAAAAAATATTAACGCTTTAATCCTATCAATTCTACTGTCAAGAGGAGGCTCAAATGAGTAAGACCATTATCATCCTTCTGATCGTATTGGGTGTTTGCGTTCTTGCGATGGCTTATGTTTTCGCAAACTTCTTCCGCATCAAGAAGATGCCTGAAGGAACACCTGACATGATCGAGCTGTCCGGCATCATCCGTTCCGGTTCAGTAACATTCCTTAAGACTGAGTTCAAGGGCATTATCGTTGTTGTTGCAGTCCTTGCCGTAGTCTTCACACTCTTTATCGAGAAAACAGCAGGTATCACATTTGTGATCGGCGCTCTCATGAGTTCCTGCGTTTGTATCCTCGGTATGAGATCAGCAACATATGCAAATGTCCGCACATCCAACAAGGCGCGTGAGTCCCTGTCGATCGGCGAGACGGTTAAGGTCGCTCTCTGCGGCGGTTCCATCTCCGGTCTGGCTGTTCAGGCTTTCGGTATGTTGGGACTTGTTTGCATCCTCCTTATCTCAGGTGTTGATCATGATGCAACAGGTTCAGGTTTCCTTCTTAACCTTCAGTGCAATCCTTCGATCATGAGAATATCCACATACTCTCTGGGTTGCTCCATAGTTGCAATGTTCAACCGTGTTGCCGGCGGTAACTACACAAAGGCAGCTGATATCTCTTCTGATATCCTCGGCAAACTCCGTCATGACCTTCCTGAGGATGACAGCCGTATCCCTAACACGATCGCTGACTTTATCGGTGATAACGTTAACGATATCGCAGGTAACTGCTCCGACTTGCTCGAGAGCTTCGTTGCTACAATGACAGCAACCATCATGATCGCTGTTACACTTTATAAGACTGCTATCAACGCTGAGCATCAGGCTATCAGCGAGAATACTTTTAAGGCAACCATAATCTTCCCGATCATATTGGCTTGTGTCGGTCTGGTCGGCTGCCTTATCGGACTCGGTATCGCTAACATCAAGAAGATGAGCGATAACCCTTCCAAGGAACTCGACCTGGCAACATGGATCTCCGCAGGCTTCACTGTAGTCCTCGGTGGTGCTGCAAGCTATTTCCTTTTCACTTATCAGGGCGTAGCTCTTTATGAAGAGTTCAGATTCGGATGGTTATCACCCTGGATCTCTTCCGTATGCGGTATCGTCAGTGGTGTTGCCATCGGTATGATCACAGAATACTACACATCCACAGATCACAAGCCTACAAGGGAACTTGCTGAGATCTGCCCTGAGGGTGAGGCTTTCGTTGTTACAAAGGGTGACGCTATCGGATCCAGATCCTGTCTGTTCCCGATCCTCATCATTGGTATCTCTCTTGTAGTTTCCGGTCTTATCTGCGGAATCTACGGTATCGCAGTATCCGCTCTCGGTATGCTCGCATTCGTAGGCGCTACAGTTTCCATCGATGCATTCGGACCTATCGCTGATAACGCAGGCGGTCTTGCAGAAGCTTGCCATCTGCCTCACGAAGTCCGTCAGATCACCGATAAGCTTGATGCCGTAGGCAACACAACAGCTGCTATCGGTAAGGGCTTCGCTATCGGTTCTGCAGCTTTTGCTACAGTTTCCCTCATCGTTGCTTACGTTGGTAACTATTCTGACGTTGGCGCAGAGCTCACATTGAACTTCGCTTCGTTCATCGTTGTTGCCGGCGGTCTTATCGGCGGTGCACTCGTTGAATACTTCTCCGCTATGCTCACTGATAACACTATCGACGCAGCTAAGATCATGGCTGATGTCGGAGATAAGCAGATGACAGAAGAAGTTCTTGCAGGTAAGGCAAAGCCTGACTACAACATGATGATCGAGATGGCCACCAAGGAAGCTATCCGCAGAATGGTTGTTCCTTCATTGCTTGCTATCGTGATCCCGATCATCGGTGGTCTCCTCTTCGGCGTTCAGTTCGTCGGCGGACTTCTTGTTGGTGCTACGATCGTTGCAATTCCGAAGGCTATCTTCATGGGTAACTCCGGTGGTGCTTTCGATAACGCCAAGAAGTACATCGAGAGCGAACAGCTCGAAGGCCACGGCAAGGGTACACCTGCTCATAAGGCATCCGTTACAGGTGACACCATCGGTGACACACGTAAGGACGTTGTCGGTGTTGCTCTCGACATCTTCATCAAGATGATGTCTACAGTTGCCAACACTCTGGCACCTGTCCTGAGAAGCATTTCCTTGTTTAAGTAAGAAATAATAGCTTTAATGCTTCAGCCGGGGAGCCCCGTAAAGGGTTCCCCGGTTTTTATTGTTCAACTTGAACACCGTTTCTCGAAAAAAAGGAGCCATGTGGCAATGACGCTAATTGATCTTCAAGAAAACAGATCCTTCTTGATAAAAATCCTGCCGAGAAATGCGGTCCGTACATAAGATGCCTCCTTAATGCATGAATTTGTGCTATTATCATAGGGCAGAAAAGGGGGCGAAAATCTCACAATTTCTCACAAAGTCTCAGTTTTTGCCAAATCCCTTTACTTTTTACGATTCATGTAGTATTATTTGCAAGTTGCCGTATCGCAGATACCGGATTCTCCAACCGCATCTTCGATTCAGGTGAATACAAATATTTAGGAGGAAACAACAATGAGCAAAGGTTCAGCTGCTATCGACAAGCAGGCAATCATCAAAGAGTACCAGATCGCAGAAGGCGATACAGGTTCACCTGAGGTTCAGATCGCTATCCTTACATACAGGATCAATCACCTCACAGAACACCTGAAGACTCACAAGGGTGATCACCACAGCAGAAGAGGACTTCTGATGATGGTTGGTAAGAGAAGAGGTCTCCTCGATTATCTTGCATCCATCGACATCGAGAGATACAGATCCCTCATCGCAAGACTCGGTATCAGAAAGTAATAACTTTAAGATCCCAAGAAAGGCTGCCAGACCGGCAGCCTTTTTTAACTCTTATTTGTTATTTAATTACCTTGAATGTATAATCTAATCAGTCTTTTTGATGTGAGGTGTTTGACATGAAGGACGGATTTTTAAGGGTTGGTGCTGCAACGCCTGAAGTAAGGGTTGCTGATTGCAGATTCAATGCTGACAACATTATCGAATGTGTAAAGCAGGCGGCGGCTAATGACTGTTCTTTGCTTGTTTTCCCGGAGCTTTGTCTGACCGGATATACATGTGGTGATCTCTTCCTGTCTGATACTCTTATCAATTCTGCCAGGAAAGAACTTTTAAGGATCGCTGAAGAGACAGCTGATCTTGATTTAGCATTTGTAGTTGGAATTCCTGTAAGACAGAACAACAAGCTCTATAACTGCGGTGCGTCTATCTGCAAGGGCAGGGTAATGGGGTTCACGCCCAAGACCAATATTCCCAACTATTCCGAGTTCTATGAACTAAGGCATTTCATTCCTTTTGATGAAGAGTACCCTGATCTTATCTTTGGTGACCAGGAAACATTGCTGGGCAAACTCATCTATGAGAATACGGTTTGTCCCAGATTCTCCTATGCCGTTGAGATCTGTGAGGATCTTTGGGCCACGGAGTCTCCTTCGATGTCTTACTGCATTGAGGGCGCTAACATCATCTGTAATCTGTCTGCTTCTGATGAGGTCATCGGCAAGGAAGAGTTCAGGCGTGACCTCGTCAAGATGCAGAGCGCAAAGTGCTGCTGCGTATATATCTATGCTGACTGTGGCTTTGGTGAATCTACCCAGGATCTCGTGTTCTCGGGGCATAACATTATTGCCGAGAACGGTAAGATCTTAGCAGAGAGCAAGCTTTTCGAAAACGGTATCATATACGCTGATGTGGATCTGCAGAGGATCGCAAGCGAGAGGAGGAGAGTCAATACATTCAAGATCGAGATGTGTAAGTCGGTGGCAGGATCTAGGGAAGAGTTTGACTTTACCCCCAAGGACATCGAGATCAGAAGACACATCTCAAAGACGCCTTTCGTACCTGAAGATGATTATGAGCTTGATTACCGCTGCGCAAAGATCATTAAGATGCAGGCAGCAGGTCTTGCTACGAGACTTAAGGCCTGTAAGATCGACCATGCCGTAGTCGGTCTGTCCGGCGGACTTGATTCAACATTGGCTTTGATCGTTACTGCCAAAGCGTTTGAGATGGCAGGGCTTCCTACCGGAAATATCGTGTCGATCACTATGCCTTGCTTCGGTACTACCGACAGGACATATAACAATGCCGTATCCCTGGCAAAAGCCTATAAGACGGACTTTATGGAAGTTAACATCAAGGATTCCGTTATCCAGCATTTCAAGGATATAGGCCACGATGAGAACGACCACGACGTGACTTATGAGAACAGCCAGGCAAGGGAGAGGACACAGGTCCTGATGGATGTCGCAAACCAGATCGGCGGTCTTGTCGTAGGTACCGGAGACTTGTCTGAACTTGCTTTGGGCTGGGCTACATATAACGGTGACCACATGTCAATGTACGGTGTTAACGGCTCTATCCCGAAGACGCTGGTAAGACATCTTGTATCTCATGAGTCCGCGTTTGTTAAGGATACGGATCCCGAGCTCTCCAAGGTGCTTGCCGACATTGTTGCAACTCCTGTATCGCCTGAGCTGCTGCCGCCGACGGAGGACGGCACGATCTCCCAGAAGACAGAAGATATCGTTGGTCCATATGAACTGCATGATTTCTTCCTCTATTACTTCATGAGGTTCGGGTTCGCGCCTTCCAAGATCTTCCGTCTGGCGAAGGTCGCTTTCGAAGGAACTTATGATGATGTTACTATCTATAAATGGCTCAAGACCTTTGTAAGAAGGTTCTTCACCCAGCAGTTCAAGCGTTCCTGCCTGCCTGACGGGCCTAAGGTCGGAACGGTTGCATTGTCGCCCCGCGGTGACTGGAGGATGCCTTCCGATGCAAGTTCTGCCGTATGGATGGAAGACCTTGAGTCAGTCGATCCTGAGAAATAACAGGATAACTTACAGATCATAGGATTTATGTAAACAAACGGTTATTATTAGCCGTTTGTTTTTTCGAGACTTTATATTATAATTATTAAGGCCAATCGGGGAGTAGTTAGTAGATTGATATTCCGAACCTGGAGTCGGTGTGTGAATCTAGTGACTACCTCCTTGGCAAATAATCTATACAAGGAGTTTTTGAAATGGAAAAGATTTTCAAGACCGAGATCGCCGGGAGACCCCTGGTGGTCGAGACAGGTAAGATCGCGCAATTCGCAAATGGTGCAGTACTTATCCATTACGGTGAGACAGTAGTTCTTTCTACTGTTACAGCTTCACCCGAGCCGCGCGAAGGAATCGACTTCTTCCCTCTGTCAGTTGACTATGAGGAGAAGCAGTACGCAGTAGGAAGGATCCCCGGCGGATTCTTAAAGAGAGAGGGAAGACCCGGCGAGAAGGCTATCCTTACATCCCGTGTTATCGACAGACCTATCAGACCTTTGTTCCCTAAAGATCTCCGTAATGACGTTGTTGTATCCAACACAGTTATGGCTGTTGATCCCGATTGTCTCCCTGAGATCACGGCTATGGTCGGTACATCCATCGCCATCGCAATTTCCGATATCCCGTGGAAGGGTCCTGTCGGTGGTGTTGTTCTTGGCCTTATCGACGGCAAGACTGTCATCAACCCTACATTGGAAGAGCGTGAGAAGTCCGATATGTATGTTACCCTTGCAGGTACAGAGAAGAAGATCTGCATGGTAGAGGCCGGTGCTAACGAAGTTCCTGATGATGTAATGCTGGGTGCTATCGCAGAGGGTCATGAAGTTATCAAGGAGATCGTTAAGTTCATCAATTCCATCGTTGCCGAGATCGGCAAGCCCAAGTTCGAATATGCTTCTGCAGACGTTCCTGAGGATGTTTTCGCTGCTGTTAAGGAATTCGGCTGGGACAAGATGAGAGCAGCTGTATTGTCTGATGACAAGAGTGTTCGTGATGCTAATGTTGCAGCACTCCAGGAAGAGATCGCTGCAATGCTCGAAGAGAAGGAAGAAGGACTTTCTTCCTGGGCTCCCGATGCTGTCTATAAGCTCGAAAAGAAGGTCGTCAGAGATTACCTCTTCCGTGAGCATGTCCGCGTTGACGGCCGTGCATTAGATCAGATCAGACCTCTGTCTGCTGCAGTTGACGTTCTGCCCCGTGTACATGGTTCTTCTTTCTTCCAGAGAGGCCAGACACAGGTAATGAACATCTGTACTCTTGCTCCTCTGTCTGAAGCTCAGAAGATCGAAGGTCTTGATGAGCAGACATCTAAGAGATACATCCACCACTATAACTTCCCCGGATATTCCGTAGGTGAGGCTAAGGCTTCCAGAAGCCCCGGACGCCGTGAGATCGGTCACGGTGCTCTTGCTGAAAGATCACTTATACCTGTTCTGCCTTCTGAGGAAGAATTCCCTTATGCTATCAGAACTGTATCCGAGATCACGATGTCCAACGGTTCCACATCCCAGGGTTCCGTATGTGCATCCACATTGTCTCTCATGGCTGCAGGTGTTCCGATCAAAAGACCTGTTGCAGGTATCTCTTCCGGTCTTATCGTTAACGAAGAGAACGACGAGGACTTCCTCGTATTCATGGATATCCAGGGCATCGAGGACTTCTTCGGTGATATGGACTTCAAGGTAGCAGGTACCACAGAAGGTATCACATCCATCCAGGTTGACATCAAGGTAGAAGGTTTGTCTCTTGATATTATCAAGGCTGCTTTCGAGATGACTCATAAGGGCCGTCTGCAGATCATCAACGATATCATCCTGCCTTGCATTCCTGAGCCCCGTGCAGAGCTTTCCGAGTATGCTCCCAGGATCATCTCCATGCAGATTCCTGTTGACAAGATCCGTGACGTTATCGGTTCAGGCGGAAAGGTCATCAACAAGATCATCGCTGACACTGGCGCAGGCATCGACATCTCCGAGGATGGTACTATCCACATCGCATCACCTGATCTCGAGGCTGCAGAGAAGGCTAAGATGATCATCACAGGTATCGTAGCTGATCCTGAGGTTGGTACAGAGTACGACGGTGTTGTAACAAGACTTATGGACTTCGGTGCATTCGTTGAGTTCCTGCCCGGTAAGGAAGGACTTGTACACATCAGCAAGCTCGCATGGAACCGCGTAGAGAAGGTTGAAGATGTTGTTCACGAGGGGGATTCCGTCCGCGTTAAGGTCATCGAGATCGACAGCCAGGGCAGGATCAACCTGTCTATCCGCGACACGCTCCCCAAGCCTGAGGGCTTTGTTGAGGAAGAGCCCAGAAGAAGAGTTCCCCGCGAGAGACGTAACGGCAACGGCGGCGGAAGACGCGAGCGCAACTTCGATGAAGGCAACGACGAGCCGCCCCGCAAGGGTGCAAGAAGAAGAGAGTTCTGATCTTCTAAAGTTTAATTGAAATTATGAAGGGACTGCATTTTGCAGTCCCTTTTGCATTTCGCCACTCGAAAAATGCTTTTCGCCACAGATTTATTAGTTTTCGAAAATGAATGATATCATCATACTGTCAGATGATTTTAAGGGAGGATAAGCATGAAACGGAAGCTAATTAGTGTTTTGCTAATATCTTCAATGGCTTGCGGTATTTTGTCAGGATGCGGTGCGGTTGTAATCGAACCTAATATGACAAAGCCTACAGATACTGCAAACGAAGATACAGCAAGACCTCAGGATGACTTCTATAAGTACATCAATCAGGAGGCTCTTTCAAAAGCGGTCTTTAAGTATCAGCAAAATACAGCTGGCTCATCTTTTGATCAGGATATGGTGAATGACCAGGTCAAGAGTGTTATCAAAGAGGTGATAAAAGGGTCCGGCTACGAGAAAGGCAGTGAAGAAGATATCATAAAGTCTGCCTATGATGCATATATTAAATATGATTTCTCCCAAGAGCCGATTCCTGAAGACCTTGCAGCTGTAATCAGAGAGGTCGATGAAGTCAAGGATATCGATGGTTTTCTTAAGGCCGATGCAAAGCTTTGTAAGGACTATGGCATTGAAAACATCTTAAGGATGAACATCTCTGTAAATTATTTTGTTTCCAATGAGAATGTTCTGACATTCCATCAATATACGGGCGTTATAAATTCCGATTTTAAAGCGATGCAGGAAAACGTTTTCGGCCCTTTAGACAGCGTCAGGGATGATGCCCGGAAAGTGATGAAGACCCTGGGCTATGATGATAAGACATCCGAGGATTATGGTCTTAAGCTTGCCGATGTAACATTTGATCTTTTCAAACATACAGATCTTAAAGTAATGGAAGCTGCTAACGACCATGAATATGTGAAGATGTTTAGCAAAGATCAGATAAATGAGATATTTACAAATTTTGATCTTGCTTCTTACCTTGATCTTTATGGTCTTGATAAGTCCGGATGTGACGAGTTCTGTCTTACGGATCCCGGTCAGTTAAATTCTTTGAACAGTATCCTTACTGCGGATAATATTGATGCCCTGAAGGCATATAAGCTCTGTCAGATCTACTCAAAGTATATTGTTTTTATAGCGCCTCATTATGACAGCCTTAAAGGACTTGTTCCCAAGAGTTATCTAACAGAAGAGGATAAGACCTGCGAAGAAGTGATGAAAGCCTTTTCTGCCGAGACGGATCCTATCTATGTTGAGAAGTTTTACCCTGATGAGACTGATAAAGCCTTAAGATCAATGTGTGATGACATCAAGGGAGGGTATAGGAAACTCATTAATGATGCAGAGTGGCTCTCAGATGCAACGAGAAAAGGATTGCTCGAGAAACTTGAAAACATAGTCTATGTAACCGGCAAGGACCTTAAGAGGCATGATGCTTCCGAATATGCAGGGATTACAAGCGGAAACTACTATCAGATACTTCATGAATATCAGAAGATCGATATGGAGAAGAATATAAAGAGTCTTACGGAACCTGTATCAAGATATGATGTTAATATGCCGATGCAGATGTTTAATGCCTGCTATAATCCTTCTGCAAACAACATAACGATCACTTCAGCAATTACAAATAAGCCCTTCTTTGATGCGGGCAGCGATTATTATTCCAACTTGGGCGGCTTAGGTTCTGTTATCGCTCATGAGATGGGACATGCTTTCGACAGCAACTGTATCCTTTACGATAAAGACGGTGTTTATGATCCTTCCTGGATAGCTGAGGAAGATATGGAAAAGCTTAAATCCAGGAATGAAACGGCCAAGGATTATTTCGAGGATAAGTTTAAAGTTTTCGGTGTTTACCATGTTAACGGTGAACAGACCTTAGGCGAGAACTATGCTGATCTTGGCGGTATGGAATGTGTCTGTTCGCTTGCCAAGACAAACGAGGATCTTATAAAGATCTTTACCCAGTATGCCGTGATCTGGTGTGAGAAGAAGACGGATACAGCGATCATAGATCAGCTCGCATACGATGAGCACAGCCCGGAGATCTTAAGGGTCAATGCCATATTGTCGTCTTTGAACGAGTTCTATGAAGCATATGATGTCAAAGAGGATGACGGTATGTATATCGCTCCTTCCGACAGAATATCCAGATGGCATTGAGGGGGTGAGAACCATGAATATTATATTGAAGAATTCATTAAAGAATATTTTCGGTAAGCCCTTCAGGACGATCCTGGTTGTCTTTGCGGTGTTCGTCTGTTCTGTATGCGCTCTGCTCTGTTTTGATCTTGGAAGCACTATCAAGAATTTGATGACAAGCGTATATGGTGATTCATCCAGGATAGATCTCGTTCTAATATCTCAAAACAACGATCTTCAGGATCTTCCTTCTGAGATGCCGGAATGTGATCTGCTCAATGTCTATCCCAATAATGAGATCTTCCATACAGATGTTGAGGGCGAGTACGGTTTTGTTAACGAGACCAAACTCCGCATCATGGGTATGGATAACGAGAAGGCTGTTGATATGGGCTTCTTAAGCGAAAAGATGATCTTAGGTTATAAAGAGATCGCTCTGACATCAAGATTTGCCCAGAAGATGGGATATAAAGTTGGTGATACTATATCTGTCCATAACAGGGCGGGAGACCTGGTCGATCTTAAGGTCACAGCAATCATTACTAACATCAAGAATGCTCTTATGTCTGGTCACACAGGCATCATCAATCTTGAGACTAATGATCTCCTGTCTATGAATGACCGCGACAAGGGCTTGATCTTTGTTGATGTTCTTGATGATGAGAGGATCGAAGAAGCAGAAGATCTGTTGAAGACTAAATTCCCTGACATCACAATCAACAGGAATGCTCTGACAGAAGAAGATCTTGCAAGTATCGATGAGCTGACAGCCTTCCTCTATCTCGCATTCGCAGTGGCTTTCCTTCTGGTTATCTTCGTCACATCTTCTATCTGCATCAGGATAGTAGGTGAGAGGATGCCTTTTATCGGGACCTTAAGAAGCCTTGGTATGAGTTCGGGACGCACGACCCGTATCCTCCTTGCCGAAAACGTTTTCTACGGACTTATGGGAAGTATACCAGCCGTTATCTTTTATATCCTGATGAGAGATCCGATACTGAATATGATCTTCGTCGTGGATGGTGCGGCTGAAGAAACTCAATTATCCATCCCGCCGGTATCTTTTGTGCTGATAGCAGGCGTTATCCTTGGTGCTGTGGCAGTAGAATGCATAATCCCTTTGAGAACTGTACTCAAGGCTTTAAAGACACCTATCAGGGATATAATCTTCGACAGCCGTGATACGGAATATAAATACAACATCAAGGGCCTTATCGCAGGCGCAGTGCTTTTCGCTGCAGCTCTTGTTGCATTCTTCTTCAGACACCAGCTGGCAGGTGCCACGATCTGCATGATATGTCTTGTAGTAGCACTTGCGCTCCTGTTCCCCTGGCTTCTTAAAGTCGTATCAGAGGGATTAAAGAAGATCGCTGACAATAAGAACAGTGCAGCCTGGTCGCTTGCTCTGGTCGAAACCAAGACCCGGAAGAGTACAGTCGGAAGCGGTGTCCTGTGCGCTACAGCAACCTGTATGTGCATAATAATCATGGCGATTGCATCATCTGCTCTGGAATCATTCAACGATATTCCTTACAAAGCGGATGTTCTGCTCTTCACAAGTGAGAATGCAAAACAGTATTCTTTCGTCGATAATGTCGAAGGAGTTGAGGATGTCGAAAATGTTTACTTTTTATCAATGGATGTATATGTTAATGACAACGATAAGACAACATACCCGACATTCGTAGGTTACCCTGAAGGCGGATTCAAACACTATGAGATCATGAACAAAAAGCCCGACAGGATCAGCGAAGGCAAAGTCATGGTAGATGAATTATATGCATCGAAAACAGGCCTTAAGCCCGGTGACAAGGTAAAGATCACTTATAATGCCAGAGGTGCTTTCCAGCTAGTAAGGGAATACACGATCGAAGATCTTGTTAAGATCAGGAACTATGAGAGCAAACAGGGATATTTCATCATGCCTGAAGACGAATACATATCGATATTCAGCAACAACCCGGGCGTTATCCTTGTTAACTGTCAGGAATCAGCAGACCCAGAGATGATATCTGCTTATATTGACAGATATACGACAGATTCATATTGTGACGTGTATTCTTTCGATAGTTATAAGGAAGAGCTGACAAGCCGTAATGCCGGCGTAACAACAGTCCTGACCATCATCATTGCAGTTGCCGTAGGTATGACATTTATCGGTATGACGAGCAACCAGCTTATAGGATTTGACGGCAGACGCAAGGAGTGCGCTATCCTCCTGTCATCAGCAATGGACAAGAAGAGACTGTCCGGAGTCTTGTTCAAGGAAGTGATCCTGATGTCTGTACTGTCGACCGGTATCGGAACTGCTGCAGGACTATTCCTGTCACGGGTTATAGCGAAAGCTGTTGAGAACTCAGATTCGATATTTATGGAGATCGATTTTAACCCGATAAGATTTCTGATCCTCTTCCTTGTCCTTGTGACCGTGTTCACATTGACTGTACTGTTCCCGATAAGAAACTTAAAGAAGATGAAGATATCAGAACAGCTGAAATACGAGTGATTAATTGGAGGATAAATATATGAATACTGTTATTGAAGTAAATAACGTAAGCAAGACGTTCGGCAAAAATACCAATCTAAACCAGGTCTTAAACGATGCCTGCATGTATGTGGCTGAAGGTGAGTTTGTATCACTGATGGGAGCATCTGGATCCGGTAAATCAACGATGCTCTACCTTATCGGCGGGCTCGACAGGGAATTTGAAGGTAATATCGTTCTCTGCGGCAAGGATATCGGCAGTTTGAAAGATAAGGAATTATCTGACTTAAGGCTCAATAAGATCGGTTTTGTCTTCCAGTTCTATAATCTTGTAATGAATCTTAATGTTGAAGACAACATTATGCTTCCTGAGATCATGAAAGGAAAGAAGAAGGCTGATCTTAAGTCTAAGCTTGACGAGATCCTTGAGATAACCGGCCTTAGCGATAAACGCAAAGCCATGCCAGCAACACTTTCCGGCGGCCAGCAGCAGAGAGTTGCAATAGCAAGGGCAGTCATGGGTGATCCGGATGTTATTCTTGCCGACGAGCCTACAGGCAATCTTGATTCGAAATCATCAGAAGAGATAATGGAACTTTTCTCAAGACTCAATAAAGAGAAGGGCCTTACGATCCTTCAGGTTACACACTCTGAGAAATGCGCATCTTACGGAACAAGGACGATCATGCTCGATAATGGTAAGACAGTCGGCTAAGTGGTAAACTCATACTCGAATAAAGCTTACGGAGGATAGAGGATGCGGCTTGCCATAGCGGATGACGAGAGCGTATACAGGAAACAGGTCTCAGATCTTATCATCTCCCTTTACGGAAGGGAGAATGTAAGCTGCTATCTCTATTCTGACGGAACTGAGCTCATCAGGAGTTTCGAAAACAACTTCCCTTTGGATGCTGTTTTTCTTGATATCGAGATGAAAGATCTGGACGGTATGTCTACCGCGAAAAAGATCCGGGAATTCAATAAAGAGATCCCCATCATCTTTCTTACCAGCCATACTGAACTTGCTATGGACGGTTATGAAGTTGATGCGTTCAGATTTCTTGGCAAGCCCGTTGACGAGATCAAGCTGAGGCAGACTTTGACTGATCTTGAGAAGAAACTCAAAGTAGATGAGAAGATCGTCCTTGTTAAGGATGGTGAAGAGCTGGTCTACAGTATCTCTGATCTTCTTTATCTGGAAGCTGCAAATAACAGCGTCAGATTCATTTTCACTGTTGATACTGTTGAAGTCAGGATGAAGTTTAATGAAGCGGTCAAAAAGGTCGAAGACATAACTTCTGACTTTACAAAGATCCACAGGTCATATTTCATCAGTCTTGCACACATCCGCAAACTCTCGGCCGGAGAAGCCTTAATGGACAATGGTGACGAACTTCCAGTTGCAAGGAGCGCATCGCAGGATGCCAAGAAGAGGCTATTCGAATATATAAGGAGGAGCGGCAGATGAATATCTGGCTCAATGTCTTCTATACGATCCTTATAATCCTGCCTCTGATGTGTTACGGGCCTCTGACCGTATATCTGATCGATGGGGTCTTAAGATATAAAGTAATCCGAAAGCCACTCACTTATATATCGACTGCTTCAGTCGGAATCGTACTCGGCATCGTCAAGTCCTGGGTAAAATATACTGAGGATACAGCCGTCGTTCTGGATGTTTTTGAGATGATATGCTTATTGGGTATCATATCGCTCATCCTTTACTTCAACATGAAGGATAAGTGGTGGAGGAAGATCATAGTAATCATCCTGGCCAGCGGCATCATCACCAATATCAATGAAATATTCAGTATCCTTAAGGATCAGTTTTTCGAACATCTCCCATGGTCGAATGCCATAGTAGTAATGCTCGTGTTTACTCTCTATGAACTGATCTGGCGTCTGATCGAATTCCTGTTTTTCTATGTCATTAAGCGGATACGGAGCAGGAGAGACGATACACCGCTGCCGATACCCATTATCCTTATATTCACGATCGTCATCAATATCTTCTCAAATCTGGCTTTTGTCGATGGGAACTTTGAGGATGTTTTTGACTCAAAAGTAAGAACTGTTATGATCATGCTTTCAGCACTCCTTTTTATCCTTCTATATTTTTATATCAGGGTCACCCGCAAGGAGAGAGATTCTTATAAGGAACTTAATACAGTCAATGAGGAACTTGTTGAATCACAGACTAAGTATTTTGAGGATAAAGCCAGGTCAGATAACGAGATCAGGGCTATGCGCCATGACATGAAGAATAATGTCCAGGTACTTATGCTCCTCCTTGAAAACGGTGAGTACGACCAGATGAAAGAATACTTAGAGGAGATGGGTGAGAACCTTCAGGTTGCAGATATCAGCGCGCATACAGGTAATACAGTTGCTGATGCGATAATAGCAGATAAGACCAGTCAGGCATCTGCTATGGGAATCAAGCTCAAGAGTTCCGGAGTAATATCGGGCGTTGATATCTCTCCGGTTGATACATGCAGGATCCTTGCAAATCTTTTAGATAATGCGATCGAAGCCGTATCGGCAGATGAACTGTCCGATCTTGATCCTGACAGTAAGCTTATAGATCTGCAGTTTAAGAAAACAGAAAACTACTTTACTATAGTAGTGACCAATCCATGCTATAAAGTCCCGGAAATTGAAGAGGGGAAGATTGTAACATCCAAATCAGATAAAAATGAACATGGCTTCGGGATGAGCAATATTAAGAATGCAGCAGACAATTACGAAGGTGAACTTCAGGTTTCTTGTGATCCCAAACCTTACGGTTTTGAATTTACGGCCCAGATCGTATTTCCGGTCAAAAGGGAAGACCTGTCAGCTGTCGAAGGGTGAGGGTATATAACCATTTAACAGGGGTCTGTCATTTCTGCCGACCTTATCGCTGTCTGTTCTTTGAGCGGGAAGTCTTACTTCAAAACATGCGCCGCCTTCAGGAATGTTGTAACCCCGGATAGTTCCGCTGTGTTCTTCGACGATCGCTTTACAGAGGGCAAGTCCTATTCCGTGCTTACCGTCTGAACCCTTGGCAAATCTTGCGAACAGATGCGACAATACTTCGTCCGAGATTCCTACGCCGTCATCCATTACATAGAATACAGCCTGGTCTCCTTCGATCCTGTATTTGAAGATAACATTTTCCTTACAGTATCTTAAGCAGTTGGAAAACAGATTTTCGAACATGCGGAGCAGATCGCCTGAATTGGCATAGATTGATGCATCGTCAGAAGAAAAGTCCAGGATAAGTTCCTTATCGGCCAGGAGCACATTGCCTCTAATGTTCTCGACAACAAGGTCGCACAATACCTTTGAACTCAGGTTCTGTTTCTTAACTTTATAGTTGCCCTTGGATGACATATCCATCTTTGAGATGGACAGGAGGTTTTCAACCATGCCGGTAAGACGGGAACTCTCGTCTATAATGATATCGACAGCTTTCTGCTTGCCTTCTTCATCGAAAACATCATATTTAAGACCTTCGGCGTAACCTTGAATAGACTGCAGAGGTGTTCTTAACTCGTGGGATGCGTTCTGGAAGAAGGTCTGCTGCTCTTTCTCTGACTCTTCAAGCTTTTCTGCCATGCTGTTCATTGTATCTGCAAGGTCATACATCTCGCGGCTTATAAGACGGCCTTTGAGTCTCTTGTAATTACCCTCCGAGATCCTCTTGGAAAAACGCGAGAGCTTGATGGTTGAGAGGATAAGAGGCATTGATACGACGATGGATACGATGGCCGCAGCGATGATGGCTACAATGATCAATTGCCACATTGCGTAGTTGAAAGATTCCATGAAGGAGTAGTAGTGAGATGAATCAACATAAACGCAGAGATGGTAATCTGTTAATTTGTGGACATTTTCGTTGCTGTCCCTGTAGTCGATCTCCTGGAGTCTGTAATAGTAAGTTGTATCTTCCTGCGAAAGCAGATAGGTTGTATTGGATCTTGCAACAGGATTATCGTCTATGATGGCATCAACGATCTTTTTGGCTTTCGAGTTGTAGAAATATGAGAAAGTGTCAGACGGCCATAATATTTCCGTGTCATCATCAACAGTTCTGTAAAGAACGATATTAGCATCAGTAGACACATCGGCAGAAGAAACAATAGAGTGAAGGAGGCTGCTGATAATGTATTCATCAGAAGGGTCAGTATCCAGGGGCATTGAGTCCTGATAAGCAACTGCAAGATTCTGGCAGGATTTGATCGCGCTATCAAGTCTTTTGTCACAGTCCTGCTTAATATAATAAGAGAAGAAGTTGTTATAAAAGAAGGTAACGGCACCAAAGGATACCAACACAATAATAAGCATTGCGACAAAAATGGTTATCGCATAAGGAAGCTTGGTTATTGAATATCTGTATTTCCCCGGATCCTTGCTCTTGAGTTTTGCCATTAATTCTTATCTTCTTTTTTGTCGACGATCCTGAAACCATAGCTCCAGACAGTCTTGATCTCGGCATCGGAATCCTTGATCTTCTTACGGAGACGCTTAACGGTATCGTCGGCGACTCTCGTCTCAACCTCGAATTCATAACCCCAGATCTTGTCTAAGAGCTCGGCTCTCGGAACTGCTCTGTTCCTGTTGTCAATAAGATAAGTTATAAGCTGATATTCATTCGGTGTCAACTGCAGAGGCTCATCCTTAAGAGTGGCCTGCTTGGTCTTTTTGTTGATCTTGATGTCAGCAAACATGTAATAATCGTCAGGTGACTTATCGAAAGTAGCGCCGATCACTTCATCGTGGCGCTTCATGATGTTCTTAACTCTTGATACGAGCTTAACAGGGGAGAAGGGCTTTGTGAGGTAGTCATCCGAACCTGAATCAAGTCCTAAGATATAGTCCTTGTCAGAGTCTCTTGCCGTAAGCATGATAATGGGAAGGTTACTGTAGGTCTTCCTTATCTCCTTTAAGATAAAGATACCGTCGTGGCCGGGCATCATGACATCCAGGATGACCATGTCACAGGGCGTGTCCTTGAATCTCTCGTAAAGAAGGTCTCCCGTGGGGAAGCCTATAACGTTAAAGCCTTCCCTCTCAAGGAAGGTCTTGATAAGGTTGCGGATATTATCGTCGTCGTCTGCGATATAGATAAGTTTGTTGTCCATGTATAACTCCTGAAATATTTTTGCTATTTTAATTTTATATTAAAAAGTCTGATAATAATGTATCTTTTGGTGTAAAAGTGCGGTAAATCAGCTGTGGTATAATATGCATACAATAAGATCTTTTGAGAGGGAGATAAGATCATGAGTACAGTACTTGTTCCCGGCGGTGCCGGATATATAGGTTCACATACAGTCATTGAGCTTGATAAGGCAGGCTTTGATGTCGTAATAGTTGATAATTTCTACAACAGCAAGCCTGAGGTCTTGAACAGACTCGAGAAGATAACAGGGAAGAGGTTTCCTTTCTATGAGATCGACTGCTGTGACAAAGAGAAGTTAAGAAGGGTTTTCGAAGAGAACAAGATAGATGCGATAATCCATTTTGCCGGCCTTAAAGCTGTCGGTGAGTCTGTATCCATCCCTTTGACCTACTACAGGAACAATCTTACCAGCCTTATCAATACAGTGGAACTCGCTGGTGAATATAAGGCGGATAAGTTTGTCTTCAGTTCTTCTGCAACCGTTTACGGTATGAGTGAGGATGTTCCTTTCACCGAAGAGAGCCCTTTGGGCATGTGTACAAATCCCTACGGCTGGACCAAGTGGATGATCGAGCAGATCTTAAGAGATTATTCTGTAGCTAATCCGGACATGAAGATCTGCCTCCTGCGCTATTTCAATCCCGTAGGAGCTCACGAGAGCGGTCTTATCGGTGAAGATCCGAGAGGGATCCCCAATAATCTCTTCCCGTATATTTCAAAAGTTGCAGGCGGTACTTTGGAGAAGCTTACTGTTTTCGGTGATGATTATGATACTCCGGACGGAACCTGTATCCGTGACTATATCCATGTAACCGATCTTGGTTCAGGACATGTAAAGGCCATAGAGTATCTTGAAAAACATGAAGATAAAGTCTGTGTATTCAATCTGGGTACAGGACGCGGAACCTCTGTCAAAGAGGCCGTTGCCGCTTTTGAGAAGGCCTGCGGACATGAGATCAACCATGTAATAGGTCCCAGGAGACCCGGTGACATCGCAGTATCCTATGCAGCAACCGACAAGGCTTTCAAGGAATTGGGATTCAAGGCTCAGTACACGATCGATGATATGTGTTCTTCCTGCTGGAAATGGCAGACGATGAACCCCGAGGGACTCCCCGGCTGACAAGTTAGGCAAATTTGTGCCGAAAATCTATATTTATATTGACATATAAGACCTGCTGACTTATATTTATTGTCGTTGGCACTCGATAATGGTGAGTGCTAACGAGATAAATCAAGTTATGGAGGTCTTTATTATGACAATTAAGCCCTTAGCCGATAAGGTAGTAGTTAAGAAACTTGAAGCTGAAGAGACAACGAAGGGCGGGCTTATCCTGTCTTCCGGTTCACAGCAGAAGCCCCAGGTAGCCGAGATCATCGCAGTTGGCCCGGGCGGCGTCGTTGACGGTAACGAGATCAAGATGGAAGTTACTGTCGGTCAGAAAGTCATCATCAGGGATTATGCAGGAACCAATGTAAAGCTTGACGGAGAAGAATTCATCGTAGTCCGCCAGGAAGACATCGTTGCTGTCGTAGAAGACTGATCGTAAATAAATTAGCAGGAGGCAGATAAAAATGGCAAAAGATATCTATTATGCCGAAGATGCCCGCAAGGCATTGGAAACAGGTGTCAACAAAGTTGCAGACACAGTAAAGGTTACTTTGGGACCTAAGGGAAGAAATGTAGTGCTCGACAAGAAGTACGGTGCACCCCTGATCACTAACGACGGTGTAACGATCGCAAAAGAGATCGAACTCGAGGACCGCTTCGAGAATGCAGGCGCCCAGCTCGTTAAGGAAGTCGCTTCCAAGACAAATGATGTAGCAGGTGACGGTACGACTACTGCAACACTGCTCGCTCAGGCTATCATCCGTGAGGGCATGAGAAATGTTGCTGCAGGCGCTAACCCCATCATCCTTCGTAAGGGTATCCAGATGGCTGTTGATACAGCAGTTGACAATATCCTTTCTTCCGCCAAGAAGGTTGACGGATCCAAGGACATCGCAAGGGTTGCTGCTATCTCCGCAGGTGACGACCAGGTCGGTGAGATGATCGCTGAGGCTATGGAGAAGGTTACATCCGACGGCGTCATCACAGTTGAAGAGAGCAAGTCCATGGCTACAGAACTTGATGTTGTCGAGGGTATGCAGTTCGACAGAGGTTATATCTCTCCTTACATGGTAACGGATTCCGACAAGATGGAAGCTGTCATCGACGATCCTTATATCCTTATCACAGACAAGAAGATCTCCAACATCCAGGATATCCTTCCCGTATTGGAGCCCCTTGCCCAGTCAGGCGGCAAGCTCGTCATCATCGCAGAGGACATCGAAGGTGAAGCACTTGCAACACTTATCCTCAATAAGCTCCGTGGCATCTTCACATGTATAGGCGTAAAGGCTCCGGGCTTCGGTGACAGAAGAAAGGCTATGCTCGAGGATATCGCTATCCTTACAGGCAGCGAAGTCATCACATCTGATCTTGGCCTTGACCTCAAGGATACAACACTTGATCAGTTGGGAAGAGCTCATCAGATCAAGATCACAAAGGATACCACCATAATCGTTGACGGTGCAGGTTCATCCGAGCAGATCGCATCCCGTGTAGCTCAGATCCGTGCCCAGATCGAAGAGACAAAGTCCGATTACGACAGAGAGAAGCTCCAGGAGAGACTCGCAAAACTCTCAGGCGGTGTTGCCCGCATCAAGGTCGGCGCTGCTACAGAGACTGAGATGAAAGAGAAGAAGCTCCGTATCGAGGACGCTCTTGCAGCTACACGTGCTGCAGTTGAAGAGGGTATCGTTCCCGGCGGCGGAACAGCTTTCATCAATGTTATACCCAAGGTCGCTGAACTCGTTGATGCAAACGACGGTGACGTTAAGACTGGTATCAAGATCATCTTAAGAGCTCTTGAGGAACCCGTCCGCCAGATCGCTGCAAACGCAGGACTCGACGGCAGCGTCATCTGCGAGAAGATCAAGAATTCAGAAGTCGGAACAGGTTACGATGCTCTCAATGATGAGTACGTTAACATGGTAACTGCAGGTATCGTCGATCCTGCAAAGGTTACAAGATCCGCACTCCAGAATGCAGCATCAGTTGCATCTACGCTCCTTACTACAGAAGCAGTCGTAACTGATATCCCCGAGCCTGCGGCTCCCGCAGCTCCTGCAGCTCCCGGAATGTACTGATAAAAGGATCAATAAGCTTTATGCGGCTGCCTCCGGGCAGCCGTTTTTATAGTTGCCTTATAGTCACTGCTTATTTATCGAAAATAGTGTATTATATATCGCGGAGGTTAGCTTAAGATGTTTCAGGATTCTTTTGTTGAATACAGGGTTGTAAGGGATAACAAGCTTACCGGTGTTGCTTTTAAGGTCGTAGCAGTGATCGCGACTGCAATGTTTATCGTGTTCCTTAACATGATATCTTTCATTATAGGTTATAACGTTATACTTCTTACCGGATCTATATCCGTGCTGATAATCGCTGGCGTTTTTCTTTTGCTCAAAGGCCAGTACACTGAGTATGAGATAGAGATAGTTAACGATAACTTTAACGGAGCCAAGATAAAGGGCAAGAGAAAGAGGGAAGAGCTCTGTGACTTTTCGCTCAAGGACTGCCAGTTCATAGGGCCGGTTACTTCCCCTAAGTTTTCCGAATTAAGCAATAAAGCTATCTACAAGCTGAATTTCACATCATCCAGGGAATACCCTGTGAATGATGATGTCTGGTGCGTTATGACAAGCGGCAATGCTCCTTATATGGTCATATTCGAGATGAAGCCTGACATGTATCCCGTGTTCAGGAGACACTGTCCCAGATATACGGCTGTTTATACCAAGAGAGTTACAGAAACTAAGGAAGATAAGGGAGAAGATTGATGGATAGTTACAGCACATCTGAGTTTACGGCCAAATGCACTGAATGCGGCCTGGATAACAAGATGTTCTTAAATGTCATAATGGGGGACATGCAGGAGGCTGCTGAGAAAGGTTCTGCAGGCTACGGCTTTGGCACAAGATTCCTTACCGAGAACAATATCTGCTGGATCATAATGAAGGTCAAAGCTCATTTTGAAAGATACCCCGTATGGGGAGATAAGTTCTCGGTCAAGACCTGGGGGTCAGGGCTTAACAAGATCACTTTCTCTAGGGAATTCGAGTATTACGATGAAGAAGGCAATATCTTCGGTATCATTACTACCGAGTGGATCCTCGCTGACTGGAACAGCCACAGGCCAGTTATCCCTTCAAAGAAAGAGTTCCTGCCGGAAGTCGTTATCCCTGATACAAGAAGGGTTTTTCCAGAAGGTTGCATCAAGATCGCTGTTCCTGACATAGCAGAACTTGACCGAACAAAGTCTGTAGTCTGCAAATATGCTGATTTCTCGGAGCTTGACCGCAACAGACATGTTAATAACACCAGATATATTGCCTGGGCACAGGATGCCCTGCATAAATACGGGCTGGATGTTTTCGCCATAAAGGATTTCGATGTTAATTACATCAGCGAAGTCAAGGAAGGCGAGAAGGTTGATATATTTGTCATCGAAAACGATGCTTCAGGGTCTTATACCGTCATAGGATACAGGGAAGACGGCAAGGCAGTTTTTTCTGTTATAGCAGCAGTCTGAACAGAGGCCCCTTTCAATTGTTAAAAAATTATTAACATTTCTATTATTTTGATATAATCATTATGTATGATTATGCATACGATTAAAGCTTGGAGGTCTGCAATGATCGAGATAGACAATCTTGTGAAGCATTATGGCAGCAAGAAAGCCGTTAACGGTATCTCTTTTACTGTTAATGACGACGAAGTATTAGGCTTCTTAGGACCAAACGGAGCCGGCAAGACAACTACAATGAATATCATTACCGGATTCTTATCTTCAACATCCGGTACAGTCAAGGTCAACGGGCACGATATCTTGGATGAGCCGGAACTTGCCAAGAAGGATATAGGATACTTGCCGGAGCAGCCGCCGCTTTATCTTGATATGACCGTCATCGAATATCTTAACTTCATGTGCGACCTTAAGAACGTTAAGAAGTCTGACCGTAAGAAGATGCTGTCGGACATCATGTCCATGGTCAAGATCAATAATGTCTCCGGAAGACTTATCGGCAACCTTTCAAAGGGTTACAAACAGAGAGTCGGTATTGCCCAGGCACTTATAGGAGACCCTAAGATACTTATCCTTGACGAGCCTACGGTAGGCCTTGATCCGGGACAGGTATTGGAGATGCGTAAGCTCGTAAAGTCTTTATCCAAGAACCATTCGATAATCATCAGCTCGCACATCTTATCCGAGATCCAGGCTGTCTGCGACAGAGTCGTCATCATCAATCACGGCAAGGTAGCAGCTATTGATAACATTAACGATCTTTCCAAGAGGCTTTCCGGAACATCCAAGTTCCTTCTGACCATCAGGGGAAATGCCGATGATACACTCGCTAAGATAAGGATGATCCCCGAGATCTCCGAAGCAAAGCTCCGCAGGTCACATGAGGACTATCACGAGATCGAACTCCTGATCTCAAACAATGCTAAAACAGATCCCAGAGAAGCGATCTTCTTTACTTTGGCTAAACTTGGTGTACCAATGCTGGAGTTCCGTTCGATCGATCCTACACTGGAAGAGATCTTCCTGTCGATCACAGGTTGATAAGGGAGGTTAAATAATGTTTGCAATCTACAAAAGAGAATTCCTGTCATACTTCAGGAACCCGACGGGTTACGTTGCCATAGCTCTGTTCTCGTTCATATCCGGTGTCTTCTTTATCAGCATGCTGATGAACGGAGCGCTCAATATGTCATCCGAGATCAATTCGATGAGGTCGTTCTTTATAATCATCGTGCCAATTGTCACCATGGGGCTCTTCTCTGAAGACCGCAAGAGAGGGACAGAGGTAATCTACTATGCTAACCCCATCACGATGTTCGATGTTGTTTTAGGCAAATTCCTTGCCGCCATGTCCCTTATCTTCGTTATGTTTATCAACGTGTTTATACACATGATCGTAACTCTTGCTTTTGGCGGTGTCGTAACATCAGGCGACTGGGGCGTTACTATCGTATTCTTTTTCCTGGCTGCTCTATTTGTTGCCATGGGCTGCCTTGCATCAGCCATGACAGACAGCCAGCTTATATCGGCTATCCTTTGTTTTGTCTTCCTCCTGATCGTATCGCTAATCTCTACTTTGGCATCATTTGCCAATACCGGGATATCAACTCTTCTGACCAATATACTTGGTAATACCGAACAGGCAAATTCTATCGGTGAAGGCCTCGCAAATGCTATTAACTGGCTTGATCCCTTCGCTAAGACACAGAACTTCAGATTCGGCGTATTCGGCGTTGCACCTCTGTTCTTCTGTATTTCCATTGCCGTTTTCTTCCTCTATCTGACATTCAGGATCCTTGAGAAGAAGCGCTGGAGTCAGAACTGATAAGGGAGGGGTAAGATTTATGAGCACTGAAGTTAAGAAAAAGACAAAGAAGATCAAGAACAAGAGAGCCGCTAATCTTAGGCTCCTGTCCATAGGTTCTGTTATCATATTATTGGTAATTGTCATTGCTGCAAATATCCTTTTCGAAAAGCTTATCGGCAATGCTCTGACATTTGACTTCTCGGCAACCCGTAAGAATTCTATCTCTTATGTAACCGAGGAAGTCATCGATAAAATCCCCGAAGGTTCCAGGGTCAGGATAGTAGGCCTGTTTGACAGGCCCACCGAACTTGAGCAGACAAGATATGAATATATTGTTCCCTTGCTTGATAAATACGATTCGTACGGCAAAGACAGATTAACGGTTGAATATATAAACCCCAATACATATCCTTCTATCATTGAGCAACTGGATCCTTCCGGAGTTTATGATCTCAGCAACCAGGGATCTGTCTATGTCGTAAAGTACGACGATAAGCTCTCTATCGTGGATCCATACGACTGCTTTAACTATGACCAGGAAGCAGCCATGTACGGATATGATATACCTACTGAGAACCTATCTGAGTTTACATTTACCAATACCATCAACAACCAACTCGCAGGTTTCAAAAAGCATGCATACTTCCTTACAGGACTTCAGGAAGAGTCCAGCCTGCCACTTAAGACTATACTATCTTCGTTACGCTGTGACAGTCAGGATCTGCCTGTATCTGACAGTTTCGTTGTGCCTGAAGACTGTGACATTCTCTTCATTAACGGCATCAATTCTGATATTCCTGAGAGTGTTGAGATTGCTTTGAAGAATTATATAGCAAATGGAGGAAAACTCTTTGTTGCTGTTAATTACTACTACTCCAATGCTCAGGAAAAATACGACAGGCTCAATTCTGTTCTGTCCGATGTTAACATCACTATCGATAACAGCTTAATCTTAGATGAAGAACCCGGACATAAATTGAACACCCAAAACTATGAGTCTTATGTTGATATAACTGATGATTTCAAGTCTTTTGCTGAGAAGGACAAGATCCATTCTGCATTTGCAAGACCTGTCCGTTCAGGTGATACACCGGCATCTTATGTTACTACTTTGCCTATCCTTACGACTTCCGATAAAGCAAAGGCTCAGGACATGACTGAATCCGGAACCCAGGAACTTGAAGGAAAATATAACGTTGGAATGTACGCAACATATACAGGAACTGATATTTTCCCTGAAGTCTATGTTTTCGGAACAACTAACCTCACTTCTGACAGTTATATTCAAAGTTACGGTGTTTCCGATACCAACATGGAGTTCTTCAGGTCCTGCATCAGGAACATGTTTAAGTTAACACCGGAAGAGACCATTAACATCGGCTCTTCCGGATTGGACAGCCATGCGATAAGGACAGAAAGCGTTACATCAACTACCATAACGGTAATGGCTCTTGTATTCATCGCATTCATACCTCTTGCACTGATAATCGTTGCAACAGTTGTTTATAACAGGAGGAAGCACCTCTGATGAGATCGTTCAAGGGCCTCATAGTACCACTTATAATAATGATCCTTCTGGTGACAGGCGTCATCATCTATTTTGCCGTGTCATCTGCAAATAGCGAGGATCCTGCTGATAACGGGACTACGTATGCTCTTAACGCAACTGCTGATGAAGTAAAGTCGATCAGTATCTGGACCAAGGACAGCGGAAAAGCATCCACTAAAGTATCCAAGGTCAAAGTGGATGATTATTCATATTATTATGTTTACGATGGAGAAGACAAGGACACTGCAGTTGACTATTCCACAGAGAAACTTTCGGCTTTTGCTTCGATGCTGATGTCATATGCTGCTGATAAGGTTACTGACAATATCCCTCTGGCTGAATATGGTCTTGATGATCCCGGTTATAAGGTCATCATCGAATATGAGAACGGGGAGACACATACTGTATGTCTCGGTAACTTAAGCCCTGACGAAAACAATGTATATATCAATGTTGACGGCAGGAATGAAGTCTACATGACAGCAGCCCTCAAGTTAACATATGCCGGATACAAGGCCAGGGATTTCCTTGAACCCCAGATACTTGATATTGATATGTCAGGCATATCTTCCGTCAGATTCATAAGAACTACAGACGGATTGGATCTTACCTCCGAGGTTTCTTATGACGCCACCAAAGACACATATTCATACCATATCGTCAAACCTTACGATATCGAAGCCTCTGAATACTTTGTATCTCTTGTTGAGCAGATAGCAAAACTCGAGATCTCATCATATGTTGATGTTGCAGATGCAGACCGGGCTTCCTACGGACTTGATAAACCTGCATTTACCTTTGTTTTTGAATCTAATAACGGTTCAACTAAAAAAGTATATCTTTCCAGGAATCTTGCCGATAAATACTATGGATATATAGAAGGAGAATCCGATCATTTCTATATCGACCGCCAGCAGATCCAGCTCCTGGAAGCCCCGGAATTGTCTTTGATCCGGTCTTATGTTGCTTACTACAATGTTTCCGAGCTTTCATCGATCAAGGGAACAAACGGGGATCTGTCTTTCACATTGAAACTGGATGTTAAGGATGATGAGGCCATATCAGATGATGGCGCAGACGTTGAACTTGACGGCCGCAATGCCAAGATATTCAATGAGCAGGGAAGATCTTACTGCGCAATGTTCTTCGAGAGCCTTGTCTGCATGCCAATCGCAGGATCTGACGTTAACGCAAAGCCTGTGCTTAACGATCCTGTATCGACTTTCTCTTTCATCGGCAAGAATTATCAGACCAAGACGATCGATCTGGTTAAGCGAAATAATGAGACATATTATGTTTTCTCTGACGGCAACTATACAGGTTTCTACGTTCATGATAACGCTCTTAACAGGAACGGCGGGCCTGATACTTACAGTTACGGTGTATGGGAAGCTTATAAATTGTTGAATACTGCTATATCAGAAAATATGAATGGTATATATAATATTCCGGTTGTTTGATATAATCGACATGTTGCAAAGAGGAGAATATGGAAAAGAATACTGACAATTCAAAGCCCCGACAACATATGAACGGTAAACTTACCGTTGTTGTCATGCTGTTTGCCGTCGTTCTGATAGCAAGCATCGTTCTTCTGTTCTTCGTATCCAAGGGCATCGAAGCCAAGCAGGGGGCTGATAAACAGATCAAACTGTCCGGGCAGGGAGGTTTTGCCTGCGAATATTCTGAGGCCCAGAAGCTTTTCCCCTTTGCAGACGGAGTCCTTAAAGTCACCAATGACAGAGCCGCATATCTTACTCTGTCCGGTAACGAAGTCTATTCCCAGGTGATCTCTTATTCGAATCCTCGTTGTATGACCCATGGCGATTATGCATGTGTTTTCGACTCCGACGGATATGCTTTTGTAGCACTAAAAAAAGACGGCGCTATGTTTGCAGCGCCTGTAGCCAATAAGATCAAATCAGTCTATATCTCTGATGACGGGTTCTTTGCGGTCATCACCGACGGCGGAGATGCCTATGGTGAAGTAATACTCTACAATACTACAGGTGCCATACTGTCCACCTGGTCATCTTACAATTCAGGATTCCCGCTTTGTGTCGCATTCAGTGACGATTCTTCACTGATGGCTGTATCCACGGTCAATACCTCCGGTGCATCTGCGGTCCCTTATATCAGAGTCTTCTCCATAAGCCGTGAGAAGGATGCGATAGATGTATCCGACCTTGCCATCTATACAGTATCGGATTCCGTTGTTTTCGCTAATGTTACTTTCCTCGGCAAGACCTTATATGCTTATACTTCAGACGGTGTTTATAAGGTTAAGGATGGAGAATTGGTTAAGCTTAAGCTGAATTTCCCTTCGATCAATTATGTAAGGAAAGTCGGGGAGAATATGTTTGTCGTATATTCAGACAGCGTTGACCAGCTCAATAAGCTCGCAGTCGTTAATAATTCTGACAATATAATATATAATTCAGATATAGGTTCTGATGTTAACGGCATTACTTCAGTCGGAAATCTTTGTGCCTTGAGCGTTGATAAGAGGATCTTCCTTATCAAAAACAACGGCACCATAACTGATGATATTGCCGTAGATGAAGATGTTTTGAGGATAGGATTTATTGAGAATGATAAGCTGTGTGCCGTATCCACGAGCGGTGTTCACACAGTAAACTGACCTTATTGGGAGCAATTATGGAAACCGAGATAAAACTGTTGTTTAAGAGCCCCGAAGCGCTTTCCGGCATAATCGATACCGAATGGTTCAAGGATTATTGCCTGGACAGTGTCCCCAGGGAGACGAATAGACTTGTAAACACTTATTATGATACTCCTGACAGGAGACTCAATGCGCAGAACGCCATGATCCGCGTCAGGATGTATGAGAATGAGGATGAGGACGTAAGATTCGAGCATACTGTTAAATATGGCGGAGGTGTCGTTAACGGCCTTCATCAGCGCTATGAATGGAATGTTCCTTCAGAAGACAAGAAGTTCTCATATAAGGAATTTGTTGATTCAATACAGGATAACGACGACCCCGTTGAACTTCTTCAGAAAGCATTGGAAGGTGTGGAAGAAGAGGAGCTTGTTCCTTTGTGTTCCGTAGAATTTACCCGGAAAGTATATACTTTCGGCTTTGGCGACAGTATCATGGACGCCTGCTTTGATATTGGTGAGATGAAGTCCGGGGATCTTACGGAAGACATATGCGAACTTGAATTGGAGCTCACATCCGGAGATGTTGTCGACTTGAAGGAAATGGCTGAATACATCATTGAGCAGACCGGTTGTGTTACCTTTGATGAGAGCAAATATCAGAGGGCTTTAAGGCTTCACGATTCCGGCAACGAGAATTCTTAAGGAGTCTTATCCTTGGGCGGTTACCATTACAACTGCGCAATCATAGGTGCCGGAGCATCCGGACTCTTTACTGCGGCCAAGATCTTATCCCAGAGACCCGGGATCAGCATCGCTCTTATAGACTCCAATCCCAGGTGCGGCAAAAAACTGATGCTGACAGGCTCAGGACGTTGTAATTTCACCAATTCCAATCTGGATCTTGCTAAATACAATACCGATGATCCCGCAAAACTTGGAAGATCTTTTCAAAAGTTCGGATATTCTGATGCTATTGATTTCTTTGAAAACGTATTAGGCGTGCTTACCACAAACAAAGGGGATCTCTATTATCCTGCTACATTAAGAGCCGGAACCGTTGTTGATGCTTTAAGGTTCTACATAGAAGAGCACGGCTGTCAGATGATAACGGAAGCCAAGGTAAAAGAGATCAAGAAGTCTTCAGTCGGATTTGATATCCATCTTGATGACGGTTCGATCATAAGCTCAGATAAGGCTGTTGTTGCAACCGGCGGTATTACTTATCCAAAGACCGGCTCAGAAGGGGATGCAAAGTATCTTCTTACGGGCTTTATGTCTTATAAGGATTTCACCGAATTCAAGTGTTCTCTGGTCCCGCTTTTTTCGGACGACCAGTCTCTCAAGGCTCTGGCAGGCATTAGGATACCTGCGACCGTTACTCTTGATGACGGTAAAGGCGAGATCTTATCATCCGGTGAACTTCAGATAACAAAGGAAGGCGGATTATCAGGTATATGTATCTTTGACCTGTCAGGCCGTGCTGTAAGAGCAATAGATTCAGGCATAGAACCTCTTGTCAGGATCAATTTCTGCAATGCCGAGCCGGGTGAATGCTGTCTTATGGCGGCTGTCCGTGCCAAGATGTTCCCCGACAGGTCTTTATCAGCTGCTTTCTCGGGCATAATACAAAGGACAGTCCTGGATTATGTACTAAAAAAGACAGGTTATAAGTGTAATATGCCTGCAAAAGACCTCTTCTATAATGATCTGGTAAGGATCGCAGATGCTTTAACAGCATTTCCCGTAAAGATCACGGATTACGGCAAGCCGGGAGATGCCCAGGTGTCCCAGGGCGGTGTTAATCTGGCGTCTTTGGACGATAATATGATGATTCCCAAGACCCCCGGCCTCTATGTTGTCGGTGAAGCCGTTAATGTTGACGGTATCTGCGGCGGTTATAATCTGCAGTGGGCTTGGACTTCTGCTGCTCTTTGCGCTGAAGGCATAATCGGAGCACTTTGATCTATGAATTATGGAGATGTTGTTTTCGATCCTCTGAAAGACAAGGGGATAATATCTGACAAGGACAGGATCAAAGAAAGATTCCCGGATAAAGACCTTGTGATCACAAAAAAGTTCCTTGACGCCAGACACGGCAAGCTTAAGCTCTGCTACAGAGTAGAAGACTTTGATCCTTCAATGCAGGATCTTAAGATAAGATCGATGGAAAAAGAAGCCATGCCTTATCTTAACGAATTAGATGAGGAATCGAAGTCTCGTTATCCCAGCCCCGTTATAATAGGATTCGGTCCTGCAGGTATGTTTGCAGCTCTCATTCTTGCAAGATACGGCTTTGATCCCATAGTTATCGAAAGAGGGCGGAAAGTTGACGACCGCATCAGAGACTGCGAGGATTACCGCCGGGGCATAAGAGGTCTTGATATCAATTCCAATATTCTCTTTGGAGAGGGCGGAGCAGGTACATTCTCAGACGGTAAGCTCTATACCGGTATCGGATCAGGCCTCATTGGCTTTGTAAACCGTACTTTCTACCGGCATGGTGCGCCTTATGAGATCTGTTACTCAAGTCACCCTCATATCGGAACAGATAACTTAAGGAAGATCGTATCTTCCATTAGGAGCGAGATAGAAGCACTGGGTGGCAAGATCCTTTTCGATACTGAGTTCACCGGTCTAAAGATGAATAACGGACAGATAGGATCTGTTGTCTGCATGTCAAAAGAAGGGGAGATAGAGATCCCTGCTTGTGGTGTGATCTTAGGAATAGGGCATTCAGCAACTGATACCATGCGAAAACTATATGCTGACGGTATAGCCATGGAATCCAAGAGTTTCTCAGTCGGCGTCAGGATAGAACATTTAAGAAGGAATATCGATATTGCCCGCTATGGTGTAGATTCAGCTGAACTTTACAACATAGGAGCTGCTGACTATAAGCTGGCTGTTGATACTGCTTCGGGCAGGAAGCTATATACTTTCTGCATGTGTCCCGGCGGCGAAGTCGTTGCATCTTCTGCGTTCCCCGGACATATCGTAACCAACGGGATGAGCTATCACGCAAGAGACTTTGATAATTCCAATTCAGCGCTACTTGTACCAGTAACAATGGAGGACTTTGGAGAGGGTGTTTTTGACGGGCTTAAGTTCAGGGAGTTGCTCGAGACAAAGGCATTCGAACTTGCGGGTTCAAACGATAATGCTCCCTGTATGACCTATGGCGATCTTGCCTCAGGCAAGGTTACAGAACATAATGATCCGGCCCTTATCCCAAGCTACAAGCCTGGCGTAACTAATTGCGATCTTAGGGAATTGTTCCCGCAATTCATAACTGATACTCTTATTGACGGTATCAGGCTGATGGGAAAGAAGATAAAGGGCTTTGATTCTCCTGATGCAGTGCTTACCGCACCTGAGACCGGAAGTTCGTCACCTGTAAGGATCTTAAGGGATAAGGAAACCTTCATGAGTATAAGCTGCAGAGGTCTTTTTCCTGCAGGCGAGGGCGCCGGTTATGCGGGAGGTATAGTATCGTCCGCCGTTGACGGCATAAACTGTGCGAATGCATATGTAAGATCCGTCGGTCTAAAGGTGTATAATTACAAAAGTTAAGTTAAGGGAGGACAATACTATGAATGATGAGAAGAATACTGCCGTAATTACCGTTTTGGGGCAGGACCGTGTTGGAATAATCGCAGGAGTAGCTAATCTACTGGCTGAATACGATATCAACATCATCAATATCTCCCAGACCATCATGGACGATCTTTTTACCATGATCATGCTCGTAGAGTTAAGGGACATCAAGATCGAGGAATCTGACCTGTCAGAGCGTCTCAAGACTTTGGGTGACGATCTTGGCGTTAAGATCACGATCCAGCATACGGGTCTTTTCAATGCTATGCACAGAATCTGATAAGTAAAGCGGGTTATATACATGATCAACGAGAATGAGATCTTAGAAACAATGGAGATGTTCTCCAACCAGCACCTTGATATCAGGACGATAACAATGGGTATATCTCTCATGGATTGTGCCGCCTCGTCCGTAGAGGAATCATGCAATAAGATATACGACAAGATCTGCCGTTATGCAGGCAGGCTTGTAGAAGTAGGAGATGAGATCTCCCGCAAATACAATATTCCGATAATCCATAAGAGGATCTCGGTTACACCTGTATCTATCGTAGCTGCAGCCTGCGGAGCAACGGATTACACACCTTTTGCCAAGGCTCTGGATAAAGCTGCTGTCGATTGCGGAGTCAACTTTATAGGCGGGTTCTCCGCTCTGGTACATAAGGGCTATACCAATTCCGATAAGAACCTTATCGAATCGATACCTGAGGCTCTTGCATCAACTGAGTTCGTTTGCTCTTCTGTTAATCTTGCTTCTAGCAGGACAGGCATCAATATGGATGCCGTCCGTGACATGGGACGAATAATAAAGGCTACAGCTGACAGAACAGCTGATACAGGGGCTTTGGGATGTGCCAAACTCGTTGTTTTCGCTAATGCACCTGAGGATAATCCTTTTATGGCAGGAGCCTTCTTAGGTCCGGGAGAACCCGAATGCGTTATAAATGTCGGTATATCAGGCCCCGGAGTTGTTAAGCATGCATTGGAGAAGGTAAGAGGCGAAGACCTGGGCGTCGTTGCCGAGACCATAAAAAAAGCTGCATTCAAGATTACCCGTGTAGGCGAACTCGTTGCAAATGAAGCATCTGACAGGCTTGGAGTTCCTTTCGGGATCATAGACCTGTCCCTTGCGCCGACTCCTGCAGTAGGTGACTCTGTTGCAAGACTTCTTGAGGAGTTCGGTCTTGAGGAGTGCGGTACCTGGGGAACCACGGCTGCTCTTGCCATGTTGAATGATGCAGTCAAGAAAGGCGGCATCATGGCATCTTCATCCGTAGGCGGCCTTTCAGGCGCTTTCATCCCTGTATCCGAGGATGAGGGCATGATCGCAGCTGCCATGTCAGGAGGCTTGAAGCTCGAAAAGCTTGAAGCCATGACCTGTGTATGTTCCGTAGGTCTCGACATGATCGCGGTTCCGGGGGACACAACAGCCGAGACTATCTCCGGTATCATCGCTGATGAGATGGCTCTGGGTACTTTCAATAACAAGACTACTGCAGTCAGGATCATTCCGGTCCCGGGCAAGGGAGTGGGAGAGACTGTCGAATTCGGCGGCCTGCTGGGCACTGCTCCTATCATGGAGGTCAACAAGAAGTCCTGTGCTGATTTCATCAACCGAGGAGGCAGGATACCTGCACCGATCCACAGCTTCAAGAATTGATGTTTTATTCAGTAGTTACGATTTATATGGATTTTTTTATAGTTTACTGATATTATCATTTTAGTTTTTTTGGGGGGGATAGTAATATGGCTATTTGTTGGAAGTGTGGGACTATTATCGGTGATGGAGCTGAATTTTGCCCTAAGTGTGGTCCCGGGAGTAATGGGGCCGGCAGCTCTGACGAGAGATCAGTCCTTATCAAGAAGATCGATGAATACAGGCTCCTTTTGGATGAGTATGAATTTATCAGTAAGACCGTAGAGCCTCAGAGTAAATTCCAGGATGAAGAGGAAAAGCCTGCACCAAAGAAACGGTCTTTCTTTAAATATTTCTGGCCGTTCCTGGTGATTGCGGCGATAATCCTCTATGCAACAGGGGCGCTTCTTTCTGTATACGTTAATGTCGCTCATGGCAGAGATGTTTTAACTGTGCTGGTCGCTCCGTTACTGGCTACGGGTTTTGCTGTTGTCGTAATCGTCTTTGGTGTTAAGTCAGCAAAAAGAAAACAAAAAGAGCTGAACAGCAGGGCAGAAACTTTGCAGTCTATTCAAAACGAGAAGAATCTTATAGCCCTTGCCAATCAGAAGAAGATCGACAGACTTGCTGAACTGGAACCTAAGAAGTCTCAGCTTGACAGTCTTGTTCCTGAAGGATACCGCGACTTTGACCATGTTGCAAAGATCGAAGAGCTCATCATAGAGGGTAAGGCTGCAACTATTGATGAGGCTATAGCAATTATCAAGGCTAATTGATCAATAATCTGATAAGAACAACTTTTTATGATTCGGGGGGATTATTATGGGGTTTTGTAAGAAGTGCGGTGCGTATTACGATGAGAACGATGAGCTCTGCTATCACTGCGGGGCTAAGATCAATGATCCGGAAGAAGTTCCTTCAAAAGACGAGCTTTTAAAAGAATTGGATGCTTATAGGCTCATTCTTGATGAATATGAGTATCTTAAAGCTGTTGTGAAGCCGGAGAGCAATTATTCTTCATTTCAGCCGACGAGAACTGAGAAAAGATCTTTTATAAGATACTTCTGGCCTTTTCTTGTCATATCCTTTATCGCTTTCTGCATTATCAATGCGGGCGCCAGATCGATATGCGATACAAGCTGCTGTCAGCGATATTTGGCTATAGGCTTCTTTGTGGCGATCGCGATCGCGCTGGTCATCTTATTATACGGATATGGCTTTGCCAAGAGAAAACAGGCCGAGGTCAACAGAGATGCAAGCATAATGAATGCACTTACAATGGATCTTTATACTATAGGGCAGGCCAATCAGGAGAAGGTTAACCGTTTAAGAGAACTCAGTTCCGAGAAAAGCAAATACGACCATCTTGTTCCCGAAGGCTACCGCGACTTCGACCATGTCGCTAAGATACAGGAACTCATAATGCAGGATAAGGCAGCAACTGTTGAGGAAGCTATAGCGATCATCAATGCTATTTGATCTGCAGATGCTGCTTCATCAAATCATGATGTTGCGTAATCAGATAGTAACATAATCGGTCGAAAAGAAAGGACCGCAGCTTTTTGCTACGGTCCTTGAAGTTTCAGGTTAAAGCAAAAACAATTATTCCAGACTGTCAAGATAAGCCTTTACTGTCTCGGGTGCCGGGCCGCCGGCGACAGTTCTCTTGTCAACGCAGGTCTTGATAGAGATAGCATCATAGACATCGTCCTCGATAAGAGGCGAGAATGTCTTGAACTCTTCAAGGCTGACATCAGACAGGGAGATGCCACGCTCGATGCAGTAATGAACGAGCTTTCCTGAGATCTCATGCGTTGACCTGAAGGGAATGCCCTTGCGCACAAGGTAATCGGCCAGGTCTGTTGCATTGGTAAAGCCGCCTGCTGCAGCCTGTTCCATGCGTTCCTTATTGATCTTCATGGTCCGGATCATGCCCTCAAACGGAGGAATGACAGCCTTCAATGTATCAACACAATCGAAAACAGTCTCCTGGACTTCCTGCATGTCCTTGTTATATGTAAGAGGGAGCCCCTTCATCAGTACGAGCAGGGATACAAGGTCACCGATGACACGGCCGGACTTACCGCGGGTAAGCTCGGCGACATCAGGGTTCTTCTTCTGAGGCATCATGGAAGAGCCCGTAGAATAAGCATCATCAAGATCTACGAACTTGAATTCCTGGGATGCCCAGAGGATGATCTCTTCAGAAAGTCTGGAGATATGCATCATGAAGAGGGAAGAAGCTGATGCGAATTCCACAGCAAAGTCTCTGTCGGATACGCCGTCAAGGCTGTTCATCGTGATAGAAGTCATCCCGAGCTTTGCTGCGGAATATTCCCTGTTAAGAGGATATGTAGTACCGGCAAGCGCACCTGAGCCCAAAGGAGAGATGTTGCAGTGATCAACAACAGTCTTCATACGGTCGATGTCACGGCCGAACATCTCGATGTAAGCTGACAGGTGATGAGCAAAAGTAATGGGCTGAGCTCTCTGCAGGTGAGTATATCCGGGCATGTAAGTATAAATGTTGTCTTTTGCAATTGAGATAAGAGTTGCGCGGAGAGAAGTCATGAGGTCTGTTATCTCTGTAACTTCATCTCTTAAGTAGAGTCTTTGATCCAAAGCAACCTGGTCGTTCCTTGAACGGCCCGTATGGAGCTTCTTGCCGGGTTCGCCGATCCTCTTGGTGAGTTCAGCTTCAACAAACATATGGATGTCTTCAGCATCTGTATCGAATGTAAGCTTACCGGAGTCTATATCATTAAGGATAGAAAGGAGCCCTTCATCTATCTTGGCACCGTCAACTGCAGGGATAATGCCCTGTTTAACGAGCATCTTGCAGTGTGCTCTGGATCCTTCGATATCCTGACGGTACATACGGCAGTCGAAGGGAAGAGATGAATTGTAGTCGTTAACTGTCTTGTCTGTGTCTTTGGAGAACCTACCGGCCCACATTTTCTCTGACATAGTAGAACCTTCCTTAATGCAAAAGATAAGAGCCGCTTATTTTGCGGCTCTTACATTATACTGTATTTTTATAATATTAAAATAATCAGAGCAAACCGTTTCTCTG
>JAGAAI010000050.1 GCA_017615325.1 Clostridiales bacterium
AGGTGTCATGGCAACAAAGACATGACACCTCTGGTATTCGTAGAATAACAGCCTCAATTATACAGATAGAATTTGGTCTTGCCTATCACCCATTCGTACCATTTTTGATATTGATCCAACTGATGGACTCTATTTCAAAAAGGTTTGATGTCTCAGTGTAATTCAGGCTTATCCGTTAACGAATTTATCATATTTATAAAGGAACGTAACCATCTGGCGTCTTAAGCAGCCGCCGTTCGGACGGAATGTGCCGTCTGAGTAGCCTGCCAGGATCTTATTCTCTGATGCCCAGAGGGTTGCCTGATAGAAGTAATCTGTCTTCTTTACGTCCTTGAACTTGTTCTTCGTTGATACAGGCTTGGGTTTATTGGCAAGTCTCCAGAGGAAGGTCACCGCATGACGTCTTGCGCATACTATCTTAGGACCGAAAGTTCCATCCTTATAGCCTTCGACTATTCCCTTCTCATTGCCCCAGATACAGGCTTTGTAGAAATAGTCCGATTTATTTACATCCGAGAACTTACAGGTATTCGCTTTAGGATCGGGTCCGCCCTTAAGTCTCCAGATAAATGTTACCATCTGAGCTCTGGTACACACATTGGAAGGCCTGAACATGGTCTGGTTCTCATAACCCTTTACTATACCCTTAGAGGTCATGATGTTTGCAGGCTCATACCAGAAATCCTTGCTGTTCGTGACATCCTTATAGAGGACAGTGACAACACACTTGGCAGTTTTTCCTGCTGCTGTTGCAGTAACAGTAACTGTCCCGGCCATCTTGCCTAAGACCTTGCCCTTCTTATCTACTTTAGCTATCTTGCTGTCGGATGACTTCCAGCTTATCTTGGACGTTGAGCCCTTTAACGCGGCTTTCAATGTCAGCATATCACCGCAGACAATGTTTGCTTTTGACTTATCGAGCTTCAGCGAAACATTGGGATCTTTTGTCGGTTCAGCTTTCTTTGAAGGCTCTGCTGCCTTTGTCGGTTTAAGAACAGGTGTAGGCGTAGGCGTCAGGTTTGCAAGAGTAACTGTCTCAGATTTACCACAGACAGAGCAGGTGTGTGTCTTAGAGCCTGCTTTACCGACAGTCGCAGGTGTTATGTCTTTCCAATCACCCCACTTATGTCCTTTTGCAGGAATAGTAACGGTCTTCTTTTCTTCTATGAATTCTCCGGTACGGCTTACATAGTGAACAACAACTGCCACATAATCCAGACTGCCGGCATTCTCACAGTCAGGATCAACAGAAGAAAAATCTCTGATATGCATAGGTTCTTCAGTCCGGCAATCTTCTCTGATATCCTTGCTTGTGGAAAACTTTGCCACAGCCGTCGTTTTAGAGGGATCATTGATGTCGATATTCCAGTCGGCACCTATGTATGTCCAATCGGAATAACTGAGCTTTATGCATTCGGTATCGTCATCAGTTTTCAGATCTGACATATCTTTATCGGGGCTGTAAAACCATTGAAAAGGATTGTTTTGACAATAAAGAATGTTGAGATGGGTATTTCTGCTCACATCAAGACTTTCCAGATTGTTGTCATGGCAATCCAGTTTTTCGAGGAAAAAGATCTCTTTAGTTTCAATACTTGTAAGCTCATTGCTGTAGCATGATAAACTTGACAGTGAGGGGAGATACCCAAGTTTAAGAGATTGCAGCATATTATTATCGCAAGACAGAGTCCGAAGATCGATGTTATTACTAACATCAAGATTTGTAAGTTTATTTCCGTAACAATCCAAGTTGGTAAGTCTAGTGTTATTGCTGACATTAAGAGTTTCCAATTTGTTATTATAACAACGAAGGTCTGTCAGATCCGTTAACATGCCGACATCAAGACTTGTCAGTTGATTCTGCGAACAACTCAAGGTCTTTATGGCAGTATTATCACCGAGGACAAGGCTTGTCAGATGATTATTACTGCAACTCAATTCGATTAATGCTTTTTGGTTACCAAGGTCCAAGGAAGTCAGCTCATTGCCGTCACAATTCAACTTTTCCAGCGCAGTATTTTTGCTAAGGTCAAGGCTTTCTATATGATTACCGAAACAATAGAGAGTTTTAAGAGACGTGAAATACTCTATGCCCTTAAGAGTAGTAACTTCAAAATCCTTTATGATAATGGTATCCACGCCGGCTATCTCAGAGTCGGTGAGTTTACCATCTTTACCATAATCAGTGTATTTTAACCAATATCTGAATCTCTCATCCGGGAAAGTGGTCTCATTTATCGTAATCTCTCCTTCTGCATTTACAGTCTTTGCAGGAACAGACAAGATCCCTGCCGCAATGCCAAATGCAAGCGTCAATGTAATTATCCCGCATGTAAATATTCTCTTCATCCTGACTCACCTCTATATTAATCCAAGTCAAACGAGGAAAGTATATCAAAGTTATCCTGATATATAAAGATTATGCCTGTTGCTATTTAAGATACAAAACTTTAAGATATCATCATGAAGAAGATAGTAATCGACGGCAACAATTTCAATAATGAAGAAGGATTCTATGAGGAGATCGACAGGCTCCTGACATCAGATCTTGATTTTACGACGGGGCATAATCTTAATGCTTTTCTGGATATACTGAGGGGCGGCTTCGGTGTCCACGAATACGGCGAGCCCTTAAAGATAACCTGGATCAATGCGTCCAAGAGCCGCGAAGACTTAGGCTACGATGAGACCTTAAGACATTGGGAGAAGATCCTTACCCGATGCCATCCTTCCAACGTTGCAGGAGTCAAGAAGAAGATAGAAGATGCGAAAAGCCATCAGGGCAAGACACTCTTTGATACCATCACCGGCATCATAGTGGATAACGATGATGAGGACTTCCATTGGGAATTGGAGATATCTGAATAACCTGCCAGGATCTTCTTTTCGGATGCCCAGAGGGTTGTCTTGCAGAAGCAATCACTCTTCTTTAAATCCTTGAAATTGTTTTTTGAAGATTTGGGCGCGGGCTTCCCTGCGGGTCTCCAACTGAGTTTTAGATCTTAAGGAAAAAAGGCCTGCCTCAATTGAGTTTTGAGACAGGCCTCTGATCGTTAACCGGTATCAATTGATGATATCAGTATCCCCAACTATTGAACTTATACAGGAAGGTTACCATCTGACGTCTCAGGCACTTGCCCTGAGGTTTGAATGTGCCGTTCTTGTATCCTGCAACGATCTTCCTCTCGGAGGCCCAGATGACAGGTTCAAAGAAATAATCTGTTGACTTGACATCAGAGAACTTGCATGTGGAAGATCTGGGATTGGGTTTCCCTGCAAGTCTCCAGAGGAAGGTAACGGTCTGAGCTCTGGTACATACATTCTTGGGCTTGAACGTACCGTCGTTATATCCTGTGGTAATGCCCTTTTCGACTGCCCAGATTACAGGCTTATAGAAATAATCGCCTGCCTTGACATCCTTGAATTTGCACTTGCCGGAGTTAGGTTCGGGTGAACCGCAAAGTCTCCAGATGAAGGTCAGCATCTGGGCTCTTGTGCACTCGTTGGCGGGTTTGAAATTGGTCTGATTATCGTAACCCTTGACCACGCCGATCGCTGTCAGGGAATTGGTCGGAGTGAACCAGAAGTCTTTAGGATTGGTTACATCTTTATAGAGGACTACAACATTGCAGGCAGCCTTCTTTGTTTTGACGGAAGCCGTGATCGTTACGGTTCCTGCCATCTTTGTAGTTACCTTGCCCTTAGAATCCACACTTGCGATCTTGGGGTCTGAAGACTTCCAGGTAACCTTGCCGGAGATATCCTTCAGCGTAGCTTTTAGAGTGAAAGACCCGCCGCAGACCGGCTGTGAAGTTGTCTTGTCAAGGCTTATGGAACCAGGGATGCCGTCGATTATCTGTGTGGATTCGTCAAAGGCGAGATATTCATAGATGTAATCACTTTGGTCAGGATCGCCTTTCGTGTAAACGTACTCGATAAATGAAAATCCGTCATAAGGACTATTAACGGAAAGTACACCTTTCTCTATCGCCTCGACCAGTTTTTTGTTGTTTTTTATGTTAAGTTTGGCAATATCGTTGCCATAGCAAACAAGAGATACGATTTCAGTGTTTTTGGAAACATCCAATTCCTTCAGATCAAGATTCCCACAGGACAGGAACTTAAGTTTGAGGTTCTTGCTGACATCAAGACTCTTAATGGGATTACCAGTGCAGTAAAGTTGATCCAGTTTGTAATTTGCACCCAAAGAAAGCGACTTAATGCTGTTGCCGCTGCAATACAGGGAAAGCAGTTCCTTATTCTTGCTGACATCGAGTCCGGTCAGCTTATTGAAATTAAGATCAAGGAAAGACAACTTCTTATTCTTCGAAAGATTGATCGAAGTGAGTTCGTTGGAAGCTAAGTATAATCCTTCAAGCTTAGTATTCTTGGTAACATCTATCTTCGTTAATTTGTTATCGGAAAGATTCAGAAATTCCAGCTCCGTAAGATTCGATATATCCAATTCGGTGATCTTATTATCATTAGAATGAAGATTCCTGATCTTAGAATTGTTCTTAAGATTAATTGTCTTTAGATTATTGGAATTAATATATAAAGACTCAAGTTCCTTGTTCTTCGTAACGTCTATCTTTGAAAGCTGATTTTCTCCGAGAGAGATCATCGTGAGAGTTGAGCTCTTCGGCAAAGTGATCTCTTTCAACTGATTGTTTTCGGCAACCAGCGATATAAGATCAGTCATCTTGCTCAGATCAAGTGAATTGAGCTTATTATTTCGGATCGCCAGATAGACAAGATGAGGGTTTGATGAAAGATCGACCTCTGTCAGTTCATTGTCGCTTGCATCAAGGCTTCTCAGGTCTCTGAAGATCTGTATGCCCTCGAGGCTCTTAATCCCCCTGCCGTTGACTTCTATTCCATAAACCTCACCGATCTCTCCTGAAGTCAGTTCGCCGTCCTTGTTCCTGTCACACCAGTCTTCGGCGATCGCTGCCCTGAAGTTCTTGTCAGGGAAATGTTCTTCATCGATGGGAATGTTGCCGTCTGCCTTTACTGCTTTTCCCGGAGAAGCCAATAACAAAAGAGCGATAACAGCCGCTCCAAGACCCGGGATGATTTTTCTTTTACCGATGGATAAATGACGTGCCATATCATATTCTCCCCCATTAGAATAGTAGTTACACTATATCTCAAGAGGAAGGCAATGACAAGTCAGACGGGCTTTTTTACAGTAAGGACCGCCAGCACTCCAACTCCTTCTCCCCTTCCCATTCCGTTGAGACCTTCACCTGTTGTGGCAGTAATGCCGACAGAAGATTCATCCAGATCAAGAAGGTTTGCAAGGCTCGTTCTGATGGCAGGGATATAGGGCTTGAGCTTGGGCTCAAGACATTCGACCGATACGGAAAGATGGATTATCTTTGCATCGCCCATATATTTGAGTGCTTCATCAAGAAATACTCGGCTGTCTTTTATTCCGTCTTCAAGGCAGAGCTTATCTGCAGAATACCCCAGGACATTTACCGTCGTGAATCCCGATATCGCATTTGTTACCGCGTGCAGGATCACATCGCCGTCACTGTTGGCAGAGAAGTTCCTCTTATAGAGGATCTCAACTCCTCCGAGCGTCAGCTTGACATCTTCCCTTATCTCATCTTCAAACCTGTGGGAATCCTGACCAATAGTTGATATGTATGCGTATTCCATAAGCTGCCTCCGATCTTATTCAAGTTTACCCGTATCGGGCGGGTATCCGCAAGAGGTGATCCATTCGACAACATCTTCGGCATCCCAGTATCCGTATTCGGAACTCTTAAAGGTGTCCTTGTTCTTACCGTCTTCTATGAGGATAAATTCCGGGAGTGATACGATCTCATATTCTCCCGCCAGATCCTGATGCGACATAGCATCCACGGATACTGTAATGAGTCTTCCGGACAGGGTCTGGGCCAGGTCTTCAGCAAGGGCCGTCATGCCGGATGTATCTGATGCCTGTGAACTATAGAAATAAAGCAGGACAGGTTTTTGCGTCTGGTGCAGGAGACCATCCAGATCCGTTATCTCACGGTACTGGATCCCCATCAGGGGATTGCCGTCGTCGTCAGTCTCGCCTTCTATCTCTTCGTAGACTAAGGCTGCCTCGTTATTGCTGTAGCAGTAATCACCAAGGTACTGCATAACGGGATCCGAAGCCCTTGTCTCATCCGCGGGCTTTACGGCAGGAGTGTTCGTGCCGCAGGATGCGGTAAGGAATACTGCCGTCAGGATAAGAGTGGCAGGAAGGACTTTGGATCTTATGGTTTTCATAGAAGAGCTGCTACTGTATCCACTGCATCTGCAAGAGCTGCTATCTCACATTCTTCAGCCTTGCCTGAATCCACCTTCCGGGTAACGGCAGGATCCAAAGGGATAGATGCCAATACTGGAACGCCGATCTCTTCTGCAGACTTCAGGACTGCAGATCCGTCACCGAAGAGGCTGATAACTTCATTGCAGTGAGGGCATTTTACGTAGGACATATTTTCGACCATGCCAAGGATGGGCACGTTCATCATGGAAGCCATGTTGCGGGCCTTGTTTACGATCATGGCAGCAAGATCCTGGCCTGTTGCAACGAGGATGAATCCGTCAAGGGGGATCGTCTGGAATACTGTCAGAGGAACGTCTGCCGTGCCGGGAGGCATGTCGATAAGAAGGACATCCAATGTGCCCCAGTTAACCTCGGACCAGAACTGGCCGATGATGCCGCTCAAGACAGGACCTCTCCATACTACCGGCTGATTGGGATCTGCCATGAGGAGATTAACGCTGACGATCTTTATGCCGAGATCGGTAGTCTCGGGTTCTATCAGGGTTCCGTCAACGGATCTTAGCATTCCCTTAAGGCCGAATGCCTGAGGAATTGAAGGACCTGTGATATCGGCATCCATAATGCCGACCTTGAGGCCTTTCTTAGCAAGAGCCACTGCAAGGTTGGCAGTTACGAAAGACTTGCCTACTCCTCCCTTACCTGATCCTACTCCGATGACTTTTTTGATCTCCGAACCGTCTGCGGGCTTCTCTTTCTCGGGAGCGCGCGGAGGATGGGGCGGTGTGTGCGAGGGCTTGTGGGGCATCTGTCTGTTGTCTGACATCTTTATATCCTTCTTTCATTAAAATCTTTTGAGTTCGGCAGAGCCTTTATCGATGATTATATAGGACGGTGCCGTTCCGTTCTTGGGAAGCGAAGGGGATCCCGGATTCAAGTATCTTATCTCTCCCCAGTATTCATCTCTTGCTTCATGTGAGTGACCGCTTAAGAGTATATCACCCTTCTTAAGAAATGCGGGCGGGGCGTCCGGATCAAGGTGAGTTCCGTGAGTTGCGTAGATCATGAGGCCTTCTGATTCGATCCAGAGGTATTCAGCCGTTATCGGGAACTTTAAGACCATCTGATCAACTTCGGCATCGCAGTTCCCCTTGACTGCCATGATCTTGTCTTTCATGTCATTCAGGATCTTTATTACTTCCTTGGGAGCATATTCTTCCGGAAGGTCATTGCGGGGACCGTGGTAGAGGATATCGCCCAGAAGGAGAAGTCTGTCGGCTCTCTCACTCTCGAATGTCCCGACTATCCTTCTTGCCCACTTTGCACTGCCATGTATATCCGATGCGACCATTATCTTCATTCGTCTATAAACTCCTTCACGTCAGCTTCCTTCTCCAAAAGTTCGATGATATCCTCATTCGTAGGATCTTCTGACCTTGTTACTTTATTCCTTATCGTGTTGATGACTCCCGCTTTATCCTTCATCCAGTTCAATGCGCCGGCATGAACGTCTGAACTCCTGGTCTGGATTATCTCAACGAGCTTCTGCTCACGCCTGCGGATACCCTTGATAAAACCGGATGTCTTCTTGTTGGCGGACTTTATCGAACTTACGATGTTATCCTTCTCCATTCCGGTAAGTTCAAGCGCAAGCTTCCTCTCCTCACTCCTGTGGCGGGCAGCAAGCTCGCGTTCTTCCTTAAGGTTCGCAGCCACGATCTTACGGTAGAGATCGTAGTGTTCTCTTGCCGGCTCGCTCATGGTCATGACGGTGTCAACCGTTCCGTAGATGGATGAGCCGATCCTGTCGGAGAAGAAATGCATGTTCTCGTTAAGTTTTTCGAGCCTGCGGATACGGTTCGAAAGTCCTATGACGGATGTAACGGATACAGCTATATCGGCTATGAGGAGCAAGATGAATAAAGCCAGGGTGACATGCAGCGGAACTTTGGGCCACATCTCAATAAGACGCGTTACTACCGGATGCAGGACATAAATTCCCAGTGAGCATGCTATACCCCAGTAGATAAAAAACCTCAAACAGATGTATCCTCTCAAGTTCAGCTTGTAATCCGAATAATCCCACCAGCGGAGCTTGAAGATGTGATAGAGCAAAACGCCCGCGATGAGTTCGACAAAAGTCGCTGCTGCCGCAGTTCCGAAAAATATAATGAAGAAATTTCTCCTCAGGGGATTGAAAAGCCAGATCCCCAGATAAAATCCTATGCCGTAGACAGGGCAGATAGGCCCGCATAAGAATCCGCGGTTAATGAACTTGCCTTCCGTAATTCCGTAATATATAACCTCAACTATCCAGCCGATAAAACTGTAGATGAAGAACATTGCTAATGAATCAGTAAGCGAATAAGGCAAAATAGACATCTGATCTCTCCCTGATTGATCTTCCTAAACCTCTACCGATTATACATTATCCTTGACTGATTTCATAACACGGTAGCCGCCGTCGATCTCCAGCGTCTCGCAATTGCCGAAGAGTTCCGTGAGTTTTGATGCCGTCGAAGGTGCTCCCTGCTTGCGCTGAAGCACGCAGTAAAAAGATCCGCCGTTTTCAAGATGGGCATATGCCTGTTCGTAGAATGCGAAGACTGTCTTCTTGCCGGCCCTTACGGGAGGGTTGGTGGCTATGTAGTCAAACTTCTTATCTTCCGGGATCTTATCCAGGACGTCGCTTACCATAAAGTCAGCTTTGACACCGTTATAGCCTGCGTTTTCGACCGCAAGCCCTACCGCCCTTGAATTAACATCGACACCGGTAACATCCATCTTCATGAAGCACTTCTTGATGACTATACCGACAGTTCCTATACCGCAGCCCAGGTCAAGGAATGACCTGTCTGTTATCCTGTCCTTATTCTTCTTGATGTCTTCGATCACGGCTTTGAGCATCAGATCAGTACCGAAGTCTGTCTGGTGCCTTGAGAATACGGAAGTGTCCGAGATGAATTCAAAATCTATCCCGTTTACTCTGTATGTTATAAGTTTTCTGTTTTCGGCAGTTACAGGATCGCCGTCAAAATAATGTGCCATGATCTCTTTCCTTTAAAAGAATTATCAGTAACATTCATTATAACAAACCCTTGTTGTCTTGCCCTTCGTAAAAGTATAAAATCAATTGGAACGGAAAAGGGATTTTCGTTATATAAAACTTATAAAGGAGAATTGGAAAATGGGATTTTTGGACAATTTCAAGGAAGCTATGAAGAGAGGCGCTGAAGCTGCCGACAACTATATCGAGAGGGAGAAAGCCAATCAGGCGGCAAGCAGCACTCCGGCAAAGCCTGCCGCTCATTCAACGACGACTCATAAGAGCAGCTTGCCCGAAGGCGTAGTTATGACAACCCTTGACAGCGAGATCTTCACCTTTGACGATGTAAGTCTTACAGTATCGTGTTCAGTCCTGACTAAGATAATTAACGGTGAGCCCAAGGAGGCTTCTATACAGAGAGAAGATGTCAGGTCCATCGTACGTGAGATATTAACTAGAGACCTCCCTGTCAGCGGTGCCACTTCGGGTGATCTGAAGATACTTCTTAAAGCAGGCACGAGCATCGGCCAGACGATCATCGCAGACCTTAACTCCCATGGATATGAGGCTGCTTTTAAGCTCCCTCTGATGATCCGAACAAAGCAATAAAGGAGAAGATTTGGATTCAGGAAATAACAGGACACAGGACTCAGTCAACCGCAAGAAAGGCATAGTCTGTCTTATCATCTCTGCGTTCTCATTCGCCGTGATGGGACTGTTCATCAGCCTCGCAGGAGAGATGCCGGTATTCCAGAAAGCATTCTTCCGCAACCTGGTCGCAGTGGTCCTCTCCATAATCCTTCTGGCAAGATCACCCGAGAAATTTAAGATCCGCAAGGGCAGCATGCCCGGTCTTATCGCGCGTGCAGGATTCGGCACTTTGGGGATACTCTGCAACTTCTATGCGATCACCAAGATCAACATAGCGGATGCCATGATCCTGAATAAACTCTCGCCCTTCTTTGCCGTCATAGCATCGATAATCATCCTTAAGGAGATCGCAAACATAAGACAGTGGGTTGCGATCATCATAGCCCTTATCGGAGCCCTCTTTGTCGTGAAGCCGGACTTCCTTTTTGCGGGAGGGACTTATGACAATTCTCATATCTTCCCTGCCCTGATCGGAATATTCGGAGGTATCGTTGCGGGTATCGCATACACCTTCCTCCGCAAGCTCCGTCTCCAGGGAGAGAGGGGCCCTGTTATAGTAGCATTCTTCTCGGGCTTCTCGTGTCTGCTGCTGATACCTTTTATCATCGCGACCTATGAACCAATAACGCCCCTGCAGCTCTTCTACTGCTTCATGACAGGTATTGCAGCCTGTGCAGGTCAGCTCTTCATCACGACCGCATACGGATACTGCCCCGCCAAAGAGATATCCGTCTACGATTACTCGACCGTTATCTTCGCGGCCATCTTAGGCATGCTCTTCCTCGGTGAATTCCCCGACATGTTGAGCATATTAGGTTATATAATAATCATAGCGGCATCGGTATATGCTTACCTTACCAACAACGGGATCATCCCGTTCAGGAAAAAGAAAATCGATACGGGGGATCAATGAAAGGGACTGTTTCCAAATCCAAGAGAAACATGATCTGTGCGGTCATTCTGGCCGTGCAGGTCTTGATCGTCTCGATAGTCTTTATATATGCCGCATCATTAAGATCATCTGATAAGACTATCCCCGTCGACATATACAGATTTAAGTCTGAATATGCTTCCATCGCCCCTGACGGCGCATCCTGGACCATAACTCCGGATCAGGTACCGGAAGACGCGACCGAAGATCACATCTATTTCCTTAGAGGGCCTTATACGGATCTTGCCAAGGGAGATTACCGTGTCACCGTTTACTATTCGTCTGATTCCCTGAACTACGTCAAGGCTCATTCAGAGAACAACAAGGGTGCGCTTTTATCTGAATACGAAAGACTCGAATCCTATAACAAGAGGGTTACCTTCGATCTTCGTGCAAAAGAAAACATCAATGACCTGGAGTTCGTATTCTTATACTTTGAGAAGGGGATAATGACGGTCAACGGAGTTGATATCACAACTAACCATGCAGCACCTGTAAGCAGGGCGGCAGCTGTTTCCTCCATGGTCTTTATCCTCTTTGATGTCTTTGCCTCATTCTTCGTATTTGCTTCTAAAGAAAACCGCCCGGATAAGGCAGGCATCATTGCAGTTGCCTCAGCCGCAATCCTCTCATCTCTTCCCCTCATTGTTCCGGATCTTGCGCAAGGCCACGATCTCATGTTCCACTTAACGAGGATAGAAGGGATCAAGACAGGTCTTGCCACAGGCCAGTTCCCGGTAAAGATGGAATCCTTATGGCTCGGAGGATACGGCTACGCTTCCGAGATCTACTACGGTGACCTCTTCCTCTATTTCCCTGCCATCTTAAGGCTTTCGGGATTTACATTGACCGAGGCATTCAAGTTCTATCTGGTCTTCATAAACATAGCGACCGCTGTCGTTTCCTATCTTTCTTTCAGGAAGATATTCAAGTCTTCCTTTGCTCCTGCCGTCTCTACCATAACTTACAGCTTGGCATCTTTCCGCCTCGTTGATGTCTATGTAAGATCCACTGCAGGAGAGATCGCTGCCCTGATATTCCTCCCTGTCGTTGCGGCAGGATTCATCTCTATCCTCGAAAAGGACCCGGCCCGCAAAGTCCGCAGGATGGCATACGACGGACTCCTTCTTGCAACAGGCATGTCAGGGCTTATCATAACTCACATCATAACGACAGAGATGGTGCTCATAGTACTCGTCATATTGTCACTCATCCTGATCCCCAAGATGATAAAGAGGATCCCGACAGTTATCGTTGCAGTCATAGAGACTTTCCTGATCTCATGTTCTTTCGTTATCCCTTTCCTGGATTACACATCGAAAGTTACGACCAGGATCAGCGTATGGATGATGACAGACAGTGACCGTCTGATTCAGAAGACCGGCGCATCTATCCCTTCTTATTTTTCTTTCACATCAGCGTTTTTCGGAAGCGGAACAGGCGACGGGACCCAGATGAGACTCACTCCGGGACTCATCCTCTTGCTGGCTCTTCTCGGCGCGGTCTTTGCGATGATCTTTAAACTTGCCAAAAAGAGGATGGTTATCTCTTTCATTGCATCGGTCATTCTCCTCTTCATGGCATCCAATATCTTCCCCTGGGATTTCCTTGAGAAGAATCTCTTCTTCGGCAAGGCTCTTGTATCGATCCAGTTCCCCTGGAGACTCTTGGGACTTGCGATCCTCTTCCTCACTCTTATAGCAGGAGACCTGATCCTTATCCTGGAAAAAGACAAGTCCAGGGCCAAGACTTCATGGATTGTCTTTATAGCGGTCATTGCAGCTCAAGCAGCTCTTTCCGGCATGACCTTATATGCTTATCTTAACGAAGGCTACTTTGATGTTCAGTATCTGGATACGGCATCACTCAATAGTTCTTACCTGGGCGATAACGAATATCTCCCGACAGGTTTTGATCCTGCCGATACAGAGCACGAAGCAAAGGGAGGCAACGGTGTTGAGATCCAAAAGAGCAACTACACTTACGACATCTCTCCCATAGCATATACAGCAAGCGTCACAAACACATCTTCAGTTGATTCCTTCATAGATCTTCCGGTTATAAACTACCCTTACTACGCTGCATACGATGAGGGCGGGAATCCCCTCGTGATAACAGGAGCCGACAACTGTCTTATCAGAGTCATGGTTCCTGCTGACTACACAGGATATATCTTCCTGAAGTTCGAATCTCCCGTCCACTGGAAGATCGCAGATGCCGCTTCCGTAATATCCGTTCTGGCTTTTGCGGGATTTGTTATAGCAGCAAGAAGAAAGCCTGTCCTTCTTTCTGAAAATACTGTTGAAAAATAAAATTATATTGTTATTCGATAAATATTTATTGCATTTCAAAAGATACCGTGTTATGATATCCCCAGATTAAGGGAGGTATCAACATGAAAATAATCAACAGGATAAAGATCATTTCCATTGCAACAGCACTTATCTGCTCATCGTGTCTTTCAGGATGTTTCAGCCCTTTCAAAAAGAATTTCCCGGATCTTCCTGCTGATCCAATCGAATTCGAGATGAAGGACTCCGACAGTTTTGACATGATGACTATCACTTACAACGGCAAGGCATATATGCCCTTCGGTATAATCAAGCACAGGATCAACTATGATGAAAGCCTGAGAGAGTGCTTAGGCTACATCGATAACGACAAGGACACAAGAGTATATACCCTTTATCAGGATCCTTACGACAATTATCTGATGATAAAGAACGTCTCAGGATTTATGGATCAACCCCAGTTCTGGCGCAAGTGTGAGACACGTAAAAAGGATATCTATACACCCGATTACATAGAATCATTGAACTACGAGGAATGGACAGGTTCCGGTGTCTGCTATGAGATGCCTGCAGTTCGCATAGATGTTGCAAACGAAGCAGACGATGTCATTGAACTTGCCATAGATTATAAGCTTAACGGCAAAGATGGCGGTGTGTCAGGATCCCGCAACGCCGACATGAGCGTTATGAAAAAAGGCGAAGATATCAACTTAAGTATAGATGAGTATGCGATCGAAGATAAATTAGGTGAAATAGAAAAAGACGACAGTTTCGATATAGACGTAACCTTCTCTGTTACTGCAACTGACGGCAAGACATACGATGTTGACGGCAGCCTGAGCGCTAACGCAAAGCTTGAAGACAGCATCCGTATGACTCTCACAGGTGATGCAAATAACGGCTACAGCATCTACAAAATGGCAGGGTTTTAAAGCGGCTTATTTCTTTGTCTTCTTCAGAGTAATTTTTTTACAGTGATAATACTGTCGAAAATCTCATCAGCCAATTCCCTGATCTCATCTGTAGGGGGCAGAAGATCAGGCACCATTACCGTGTAAAGTCCTGCTGCCTTGCAGGACTTTATGCCGTTATAAGAGTCCTCCACACCGATCAGTTTTTCAGCACTTACGCCAAGCTTGCTGCAGGCCGTAAGGAAGATCTCGGGATCCGGTTTGCCTTTGGCGATCTCGTCGCCTGTAACCATGACATCAAAGAACTTTGTCAGGTCTAAGATATCAAGTTCATGTGTGGCTGCTTTGCGGCTCGTTGAAGTTGCAAGCGCCGTTTTGTACCCCTTTTCCTTAAGATAAGTGAGCAGTTCTATGATGCCGGGCTTGGGAGGAACCTGTCCGTTGTCGACACGTTCCCTTATCATGATCTTCTTCTCCTCTTTGATCGCATCAAGTTCACCGGCAAAATCAGCAAAATTTGCCCTGATGAGGTCATCTGTGTCACGGGCATTTAAGCCGATGCACTGCTTCAGGACTTCCGTCATGTCGGGAAGGCCGTGCTTCATTCCGGCCTCATTCCAGCATTCCAGGACCATCTTTTCGGTATCTATTACGACGCCGTCCATATCGAAGACGACGCCGTCAAATCTTTTATCTTCCATCAGATCTCCATCGTTCCCGTAAAGACGCGGTCACAGTTACCGGTCATGTAAACGGTCTCATCAGTATAGTTGATAACGAGTTCACCGCCCTTTAAGATGACGCGGATATCCTCGCCCTTCCTGCAGTAGCCGTTGAGGCAGGCTGCGACGACTGTCGCGCATGCACCGGTACCGCAGGCCATGGTCTCGCCCGAGCCTCTCTCCCAGACTCTCATCTTGAGAGTGTGGTCGTCTATTACCTTGACGAACTCGGTGTTGACCCTGGCAGGGAAGATCTTGTCGTATTCGAAGAGAGGTCCTATCTTCTCAAGATCCATGACATCAACCTTATCGGTAAAGACGACTGCATGAGGGTTGCCCATGGATACGCAGGTGATCTCATACTCTTCTTCACCTATCGTGATGGGATGTGCGATTATCTTGTCGCCGGGGAGGTCCACGGGAATCAATGAAGGCGTAAGTTCTGCCTTGCCCATGTCGACCTTGACCCTTACAACGACATCGCCGGATGTCATGAGCTCGAGCTTCTTGATGCCGCTCGCGGTCTCAATGTTCATGTGCTTCTTCTTATGACCTGCATAGTCGTACATGTACTTACCGACGCAGCGGATAGCATTGCCGCACATCATGCCTTCAGATCCGTCCAGATTAAACATGATCATCCTTGCATCGGCAACCTGGGAAGGAGCTATCAGGACGATACCGTCACCTCCGACACCGAAGTGTCTGTCGGACATATAGACGGACAATGACTCAGGGGAAGATACCATATTGTCGAGGCAATCGATGTAGATGTAGTCGTTGCCTGCTCCCTGCATCTTGATGAAGTCGATCCTCTTGCGTCTTTCGCGCATGTGGTTGATATCGACGAGCTCAGTGTTGATCTCTGAATAACGGCTCATGAGCGAGTCAGCCAGAGCATCTGCAGTATCCACAGCAGTAAGACAGGGAATTCCGAGCATGACCGCACGGCGGCGGAGCTTGACGGAGTCTCTTGCGGGGAGCCTGCCCTTGGCGGATGTCGAGATGATGTAGTTGATCTTGCCGCTCTCGATGAGGCTCATGGTGTTGTTCGTATCGGACTCGTGGATCTTGGATACGACTGATACTTCCATGCCGGCTTCGCGAAGCGCATTGGCGGTACCGCCTGTTGCATAGAGCTTGAATCCCAAAGTATCGAACTTCTTTGCGATCTCAACTATCTCAGGCTTATCGGAATCACGGACGGTGATGAAGACACCGCCGTTCTTATACATCTTATAACCTGCTGCAACAAGGCCCTTGAAGAGAGCCTCTGAGAGGTTGCGGCCTACGCCAAGGACTTCACCCGTGGACTTCATCTCAGGTCCTAACTGGGTATCGACATCCGTAAGTTTCTCGAAAGAGAATACGGGGACCTTGACTGCAGTGTAAGGTGACTGTCTGTAGAAGCCCGTGCCGTAGTCCATGTCTGCGAGCTTTTTGCCGAGGCTCACTGCGATCGCGACATCTACCATAGGGATGCCCGTGACCTTGCTCATGTAGGGAACCGTACGCGATGCTCTCGGATTTACCTCTATAACGTAGATGCGGTTGTCTTTTACGATGTACTGGATGTTGACGATACCGATCGACTTCAAGCCGTCGCAGAGGGCGATCGTAGTATCGGTAAGCCTCTTGCACATATCGTCGTAGATGTGCTTTGCAGGATATACTGCGATAGAGTCACCGGAGTGGATGCCTGCACGCTCGATATGTTCCATGAGACCCGGGATAAGAACGTCACGTCCGTCGTAGATCGCATCGATCTCGATCTCACGGCCCTGGATGTATTTATCGATCAGGACAGGATTCTCGATGCCCTGAGCGAGGATTATCTTCATGTACTCGGTAACGTCGGCATCGGAGAAAGCGATGATCATGTTCTGACCGCCCAAGACATATGAAGGTCTTAAGAGCACGGGGTATTCAAGGCTGCCCGCAGCTTCCAGTGCTTCTTCTGTCGTCATGACGGAGAATCCCTTCGGACGGGCAATACCGAGTCTTTCAAGGAGTTCATCGAATCTCTCACGGTCCTCTGCCATGTCGATGGAATCAGCTGATGTACCGATGATGTTTATATTGTTGGCAGACAGGACTTTTGTAAGCTTGATCGCTGTCTGGCCTCCGAATGCGACAACTACTCCGTAAGGATCTTCCTGTCTTACGATGTTCATTACATCCTCGTCCGTAAGAGGCTCGAAGTAAAGTCTGTCGCCGGTATCGAAGTCAGTTGATACTGTCTCGGGGTTATTGTTTACGATGACGACTCTGAAGCCCAATGCCTTAAGAGCATGTACGCAGTGAACGGCAGCATAGTCGAACTCGATTCCCTGACCGATCCTGATCGGGCCTGAACCGAAAACGATGACCGTCTTCTTGCCTTCCTTGTTGTCGTCGCGGTCAGCTTCGTTGACGCCGCCCTCGTTCTCGAGATTGTATGTTGCATAGAAGTAAGGCGTGCTGGCTGCGAACTCGCCTGCACAGGTGTCGACCATCTTGAATGTCGGCTTGAGGCTGAATTCGGGCTTGGATCCGCAGATAGCTGTAAGTGACTTATCGGTAAAGCCCATCTTCTTTGCTTTTACATATTCATCGTATGAAAGGGTCTTGCCTTCGTATTCCTTCTCGAAAAGGATGAGCTTCTCGATCTTGGATAAGAACCACATGTCGATCCTTGTTATCTCGTGGATCTTCTCGCAGGAGATACCGCGTCTCATGCCTTCTGCGACATAGAAGATACGCTCGTCAGTGACCGCGCCGATACCGGATTCGATCGCACTGTCGTCCATCTCGGAAAGTTTCTCGAGATAGAGTCTGTCTGCTCCGATCTCGGCTCCCCTTACCGCCTTCATGAGAGCTGACTCGAAGGTGTCGGATATGGACATGACCTCACCCGTCGCCTTCATCTGTGTGCCGAGGTCTCTCTTGGCATATACGAACTTATCGAAAGGCCACTTGGGGAACTTGACCGCAACATAGTCAAGAGCCGGCTCGAATGCGGCATAAGTGTAGCCCGTTACTGCGTTGATGATCTCATCTAATCTGTAGCCTAATGCGATCTTGGTCGCAACCTTTGCGATCGGGTAACCCGTTGCCTTGGAAGCAAGAGCCGAAGATCTGGATACTCTGGGGTTGACTTCGATTACTGCATATTCGAACGAATCAGGATTCAGTGCGAACTGGCAGTTACAGCCGCCTTCGACTCCAAGCGCATTGATTATGTTAAGGGATGCTGTCCTTAACATCTGATATTCCTTGTCGGAAAGTGTTACAGCCGGTGCAATGACGATGGAGTCACCTGTATGGACACCTACGGGGTCAAGGTTTTCCATCGAGCAGACCGTGACAGTGTTGCCGTCCTTGTCTCTTATGACTTCGAACTCGATCTCTTTCCAGCCTGCGACGCTCTTCTCGATCAGGACCTGGGTGATAGGGGACATGGCAAGGCCCCCTCTTGCGATCTCTCTTAACTGGGACTCGTCGCGTGCGATACCGCCGCCTGTTCCGCCCAATGTGAATGCAGGTCTTACGATGACGGGGTACCCGATCTCCGATGCGAAAGCCACGGAATCCTCAACCGTATTTACGACCAGTGAGGGGATACAGGGCTGACCTATGCTCTCCATCGTGTCCTTGAAGATCTGTCTGTCTTCTGCCTTGTCGATACACTCAGGCGAAGATCCCAGGAGCTTGACGTTGTGGCTGTCAAGGAAGCCTTCCTTGGCAAGCTGCATGCAGAGGGTGAGGGCCGTCTGTCCGCCCAGACCCGACAGGATCGAGTCAGGCTTTTCGGTCTCGATGATCCTCTTGACGGTCGTAAGAGTCAGAGGCTCGATGTAGATCTTATCTGCCATCGACTTATCGGTCATGATGGTAGCAGGGTTGGAATTAACAAGGACGATCTCTATTCCGTCGTCTCTTAACGCGCGGCAGGCCTGAGTGCCTGCGTAGTCGAACTCGGCAGCCTGACCGATCACGATCGGGCCGGAACCTATAACGAGGACTTTCTTTATATTCTTATCAAGCGGCATCTTATTTCCTCCTTACTTACCCATCATCTTTATGAAATCGTCAAACAGGAATCCCGTATCCTGCGGACCGCCGCAGGCTTCGGGGTGGAACTGTACAGAGAATGCAGGTGCGTCATTATACATTATTCCTTCGTTTGTCTTGTCGTTGCAGTTAGTGAAGAGCGGGCTTGCGACCTTCTCGTCTATTGATTCGGGAACAACGGCATATCCGTGGTTCTGCGAGGATATGTAGATCCTGCCCGTTCTTGAATCCTTGACCGGGTGGTTTGCTCCTCTGTGACCATACTTAAGCTTGACTGTCTTAAATCCGTGAGCCAGGGCTAAGAGCTGGTGACCTAAGCAGATGCCCATCATGGGGATTCCGGACTTGGAAAGCTCCTTCAAAATCTCGATCTCGGTCACATTGTCTTCAGGGTCTCCCGGGCCGTTCGACAGGAAGATACCGTCGGGAGCAAGTTCCTTTACCCTTGCTGCGGAAGTCTTGGAAGGGAGCCTTATAACCTTGCAGCCTCTCTGGACTAAAGACCTTATTATGTTCTCTTTAACACCGTAGTCGAAGAGGGCGACAGTGAACTTGGCTTCACCCTCGGGCTCTATCACGGTCTCTTCTTTTACCGTAACTTCATCAACGGGATTTACGATCCTGTATGCTTTTATATCATCAAGGCTGATCTCATCGGGAGAGGATACGATCGCGCCGTTCATGGTTCCGTGTTCTCTTAGCATCGACACAAGACTTCTTGTATCGATTCCTTTGATCCCCGGGATGCCCTGCTCTATAAGGAACTCTTCGACCTTGCCCTCGCAGCGGAAGTTGGAAGGGGCATCGCACTCCTGTCTTACTATATATCCCGAGATATAGGATCTGTCGCTTTCCATGTCGGGAGGCATTATCCCGTAGTTGCCTATCAGGGGGAAGGTCTGTACTACAGCCTGACCCTTATAACTCCTGTCGGTCATGGTCTCAAGGTAACCGGTCATCGAAGTCGTAAAGACTATCTCTGCGATGCAGGATCCTTCGGCTCCCATGGCCTCGCCTTCGAAAACCTTACCGTTTTCCAATACAAGATATCTCTTCATTTTTATGCCTCCTATGATAACGGCTTTTCCATTAAATGAAAAAGCCGTTGATGTTTAAACAATTAATATCTCTTCTACCTTCGCCTTCATCTGTTCCTTGTCGATGACATCGGTGTGCCTTACCGGCTTATCCTTGAGGGTGGCGATACTCTCGGGGATCTCAAGGCCGCTCTCTTCGGACAGTTCGGCAATGAGGGTGTCGATGTCCTTCCCTTCGGAATAACCTTCACCCCTGAGCGCATCCATAACGGCAGGAGCGAACTTGAAGGGTGAAGCGGTAGAAACGAATACCGTCTTCGTCTCATCGGAAGACCTCTGATGGTATCTGCCGTAGATATTGAATCCTACAGCAGTATGGGTATCGATGACATTATCGGTCCTGTCGTAAACGTCTAAGATCGTCTTGGTAACGCCAGCCTCATCGGCAAAACCTCCGACGAAGATCTTCTGCAGGAGCTTTAATGTCTTGGGATCGACGGAATAGACTCCCTCATTGGCAAGACTTGCCATCCAATCTACGACCTTTGCGCTGTC
>JAGAAI010000051.1 GCA_017615325.1 Clostridiales bacterium
GATAATCGCTTTGACCAGGAAAATAGCAAGAATTGTATTTGTAATGCTTGAGAACAGAGAACCCTTTAATCCTGAACTCATGCTGAGCAAATAAGAAAAAATACAGCAAACAGCTTAAACTGTTTGACTTTTTATAGGAGAACAAAATGGCAACAGTAAAACAGATAACAGATGATCTGGAAAAAGCAAAGATAACAAGATATGTACTGGAAGCACTCCCCGAGTGGTTCGAAGTCGAGGAAAGCCGCGAAAGCTATATCAAAGACAGCAAGGGCAGATCCTTCTTCGCAGCCTTCTCAGGCGACGACGTGATCGGCTTCCTCTACCTTAAGCCCACCAGCCCTCACACGGTCGAACTCGCAGTAATGGGCGTATTAAAGACCAGTCACCACCAGGGCGCAGGCAGAGCCCTCTTCGAGGCAGCAGCTGAGTCCGCCCGCAAGGACGGTTACTCTTTCATGCAGGTCAAGACCGTCGAAGAAGGCGTCTACGAAGATTACGATATTACGAACGCATTCTACAAGGCAGTAGGATTCAAGGAACTCGAAGTCTTCCCCGAACACTGGGATGAGGCAAACCCCTGCCAGGTTTACATAATGAGCTTATAACATCCCGACTGCCAAGGTCCTCCGAGCTCGCAGGCTCGCTTGTGCGCTCAACAATATTCGCAAATCTTGCGAGCAAACCACCCGAAAATATGTTATAATCACGTTCGCGACTCCGAGGTGTAGCGCAGTTGGTAGCGTACGTGCTTTGGGAGCATGGGGTCGCAGGTTCGAATCCTGTCACCTCGACCATTCGCAAAATAATAGCCCCACGAAGGTCCTCGGCGTAAACGCCTGCGGAAAACGTGGGGCTATTTATTTTGCTCATACGGTGCGGAAAATGCGAGGCTTTTAATTTTGCTCATCTAGGGCGCTACGCGCCTGCGTTTTCTGCTGAGCCTTGAGACTCTTTACCTTCTTCACAACTGAAACGATGCCGTGGAATAATCCGGCTGCAAAAGAAGGGATAGTTATAAAGAACCATATCATCCCAGCGCCAAGATCACCCAGGATCTCATGGCGGTTCTGATAAAGATCGATAAAGCCCCAGATCAAAGATGCGATGAAGACCGCAAAACATACAAGCGGCAATACCAGACGGGTCTTATCTGATGCAGTCAGTTTATTAACCAGCCAGGAAACCATGTAACCTAACGTTGTAGCAAGGAAAGCCACTACCGGGATCGTGACGATCACTCCTATATGTTCCGCCACGATATTTTCTATCCCGATCAGCAGGTAGATAATTACCAGCACTGCCGATACTATCATATAGATCAAAGTCTTTTTCTTATTCATTCCTAATCTCTCCCTAAAAATCTTTTCGATCTTAACTGATTATACGACAAAAATCGCTCTCCTGTTATTCCAGCAAGACCAAACTGTCATCTGCTATCCGCAAAGCACCAGTATCAACCGGCATGTGCTCACCATAAATGCTCAAATAATCTCAAAAGTTGAGCAAATCTTGTGAGCAGGATAGAACTGCCGGGGGAAGCCCAAAAGAAAAGTTCCGCAGGACTTATTTGCCCTGCGGAACCTAGAAGTTACAGATTGTCTGACAGATATCAGTTCTTGCCGTAGAAATTATCGAAAAATACGCCGTCATCGAAGGTCACGATATCATCTGCGAGCTGGAATTCCTCGTATGCTCCGACATTCTCGTCACTGCCGTCAAATGCGGGAGCGGAAGGATCCTTGGCCTTGTACATGATCGTGTTGCCGTCAGCGTCAGTCTCACCTGTGGTGTAGTAGCACTCTGTGCTCAAAACGAGCTTCTTCTCAGGATCGTATTTCTGGAACTCAACAACGACTGTATCTGCAGATGCAGAACCTCTGCGGTAGAAAGAGCCGTCCTTAAGATACTGGAGCCTGTTGCGTGCCCAGCCTGAAGTTGCATTGACAAATTCACCCTTATCATCAATAGTGAAGATAGAGAGAACGCTGATCTCATGCATTGTTACGCCATCTGCTTCATGGGGAATGTCCTGAACTATGAAGAGTTCTTCTGTACCATCTTTGTCGAGATCTACAAGAGCATACTTCAATTCCTTATAAGGATTTTCTGACTGGCAAGCGACTTCCATGATGCCCGTGGGATCACCGTATTCTTCAAATGCAGAGAAATCCTGGGAATCGACAATGGGCTTTACCGCATCAGTGACAGCCTTGTATTTGCCGTATCCTGCAACACTGTTGCCGTCGGGTGCTTTGCTCTCTTCTGAGGCAGATGTGTCTTCTGAAGATCCTGTTGCTTCTGTATCCTTGCTCTCTTCGCTACTCTCGGAAGCAACTGTTGTTGTGCTCTCAGCGGGAGCGGAAGTCTCGGCAGGTGTTGCCGCGTTGCAGCCCGACAGAGCGATCGCTGCCAGAAGGACTGCGCTGATAACTGTCTTTTTCATAATAATTCTCCATTCTTATTCATTTAGGCCGCCCCGGAGGGCAACCGCATAATTTTACCCTTATCGCATTATTTTGCAAGAACTTTCGCTCAACATGATACAATATTGCCTGATATCAGATTTACCCGGGGGTGCATGGCATGGATATTTCTCACAGAAAAGTTAACAAGAGGATCAGGTTCCAGGATAACAGAGGCCAGGCCTTAAGCAACCGGGAAATATCTGTTAAGCAGACAAAGCACAAGTTCCTTTTCGGCTGCAATGCTTTCGATTTTATTCCCCACACGGCCCAGCCCTCGGAAGAGACAAAAAAGATAACTGACATGTGGCTGGATCTTTTTAACTTCGGAACTGTTCCCTTCTACTGGGGCAACTACGAGCCCGAGGAGGGCAAGCCCCAACAGGACCTTCTCATGAAGACCGCAGAGTATCTTACAGAGAGGAATATAACTCTCAAGGGACACCCTCTGTGCTGGCACACGGTCTGCTGTGACTGGCTCATGAAATACGACAACGATACGATCCTGCAAAAGCAGCTTGCGAGGATCGACCGCGAAGTCGGAAACTTCAAGGGCAAGATCGACATCTGGGACGTCATCAATGAAGTCGTCATCATGCCGGTATTCGATAAATACGACAACGCCATAACCAGGCTCTGCAAGGAGCACGGGCGCGTAAAGCTCATAAAGACTGTTTTCGATGAGGCACACAAGGCTAATCCCGATGCGGTGCTCCTGCTTAACGACTTCAACACATCCACAAACTACGAGATCCTGATCGACGGCTGCCTTAATGCCGGCGTCCCGATCAGCGCGATCGGCATCCAGTCGCATCAGCATCAGGGCTACTGGGGCCTGGAAAAACTGAATGAAGTATTAGACCGCTTCTCGACATTCGGACTCCCCATCCATTTCACCGAAAACACTATCATCTCGGGCAGCCTCATCCCCGGATACATTGAAGACCTGAACGACTGGCAGGTCGAAGACTGGCCGTCGACGCCCGAAGGCGAAGAGCGCCAGGCAAAAGAGATTGAAGAAATCTACAGAACTCTTTTCGCGCACCCGCTCGTCGAGGCGATCACCTCCTGGGATTTCAGGGACGGCGCATGGCTCGGCGCACCAAGCGGTTTTATCAGAAAGGACAACACTCCAAAGCCATCTTATACGATGTTAAAGGACCTCATCCGCAAAGAGTGGTGGACAGATACTGTCGTTAGAACAGACAGCGAAGGCTATGCGACGGTCGAAGGATTCAAGGGCGATTATCAGATAAGCTTGGATGGCAGATCGGCCAAAGCAACACTTGATGACAACGAAGATCTGACACTGAGTCTATAGGGCAGATTGCCTTATTTATATTCTGTTATTTATTCCTTTTGCCGTTTGAGATGGCGGCTCCTCCCGTGCTATCATCTTAATTAAGTCAGCTTAATAGGAGGATCTGTTATGGATGCAGAATTCGTACCCTTGCTTTACAACACATTCTGGGCGCTGATACCGCCGCTCGTGGCGATATTGCTCGCGCTCATCACCAAAGAAGTCTACAGTTCGCTCTTCGTCGGAATCGCGGTCGGAGGCGTACTCTACACCATTAGCGGGACCGCACCTTTCGTGCACCCGGTCCAGGCTCTGGAACATATCTTCCAGAAAGGCATCATCGCTTCACTTTCCGATGCCTACAATGTCGGCATCCTGGTATTCCTTGTCTTCTTAGGGATCCTCGTGGCGCTGATGAACAAGGCCGGAGGGTCAGCCGCTTTCGGTAAATGGGCATCAAGCCATGTTCATTCGAGAGTCGGCGCACAGATAGCGACGATCTGCCTGGGCGTCCTCATCTTCATCGACGACTACTTCAACTGCCTCACGGTCGGTTCTGTCATGAGACCCGTCACCGACAGACAGAAGATCTCCCGCGCAAAGCTCGCATATCTTATCGACGCAACGGCAGCTCCCGTCTGCATCATAGCTCCCATATCTTCATGGGCGGCGGCTGTATCCGGTTTTGCTCCCAAGGGCACGAACGGCCTCATGCTCTTCCTGCAGGCTATACCTTACAACTATTACGCGATACTGACCATCCTCATGATGGTCCTCTGCGCAGTATTCAAGCTCGAGTACGGCCCCATGGCCCGCCACGAGCTCAACGCAAAGAACGGTGACATCTTTACGGTTGCTCCCGTCGTTGCAGAGAAGGAAGAAGATGTCAACAATAAGGGCAAGGTCATCGACCTGGTCCTCCCCGTGGCAGTACTCATCTTCTGCTGTGTCATCGGCATGATCTACACTGGTGGCTTCTTCGGCGAATCGACTGAAGGGTTCTTCTCCCGCTTCGTAAATGCATTTGCAAACAGTGATGCATCGGTAGGCTTGGCTTACGGCGCATTCGGAGGCATCGTATTCACGGTCATCTATTATCTCATCAGAAGAGTCCTGAATTTCAGGGACTGCATGACCTGCGTCGAAGACGGCTTCAAGGCAATGGTCCCTCCGATCGCTATCTTGACGCTCGCATGGTCGCTGAAGGCCATGACCGATTCCCTGGGCGCTGCTGAGTTCGTAGCAGGGATCGTTGATGCATCGAGGGATTCATTCATGTACTTCCTCCCTGCAGTAGTATTCCTCATCGCATGCGGACTGTCTTTTGCTACAGGAACTTCCTGGGGAACTTTCGGCATATTGATCCCTATCACTCTGAAGGTATTCCCGCTTGAGACAGGCAACCCTCTCGCAGTCATCTGCGTATCCGCATGTATGGCCGGCGCAGTCTGCGGCGACCACTGCTCACCTATCTCCGATACAACGATCATGAGTTCTGCCGGTGCCCAGTGCAACCACATCGCTCACGTATCGACCCAGCTTCCCTACGCGCTGACCGCAGCAGCAGTGTCACTCGTGACATTCCTGATCGCGGGCTTCGTTCAGAACGCAGTCATCTGCCTTCTCATCGGTATTGGTCTGATGGTCGGAACCGTCTTCATCTTGAGGAAACTGATCCCGACTCCTGACTCTGCTTCTTTGCAAAAAGAGTCTCAGGAAGCTGGGAAAGGATGATCGCAAGGAACATGATGATGCAGCCTAAGGCTTCCTTCGGGCTCATGCCCTCATGAAGGATGATCGCGGCTGTGATCACCGCGAAGACCGACTCCAGGCACATCAGGAGCGAAGCCACGATGGGGCTTGAATGCTTCTGTCCTACGATCTGCAGAGTATAAGCAATGCCGCAGCTCATTATTCCCGAATAAAGAAGGGACGGAGCTGCGGCTTTTATATTTTCGATATCGGGTGTCTCGAAAATGAACATCGCAACGATCGATATCACAGCAGCCACAACGAACTGCATCAGGGATAGCTGAACGCCGCTGATCCCTTTCATCAGGAAATGGTCGATGAGGATTATCTGCACCGCGAAGAAGACCGCGCAGATAAGCGCGAGTATGTCTCCCGGGTTGATCGCGGTCATGTCCTGGGGATCTATGCAGAGCAGGAAGAGTCCTATAAGTCCCAAGACTGTCGCAAGCCAGACCAGCACGGGCACTTTCTTCTTAAGGAATATCACGCTTATGAGCGGCACGAAGAACATGTAGAATGCCGTTATGAAAGCGATCTTGCCCGAAGTTGAATAATAGAATGCGAACTGCTGGAAGTTCTGCGCGAGCGAGAAGACTACGCCCAATATGAGTCCTGCCGTGAGCGTCTTCTTTGACAGATCAAATCCCCTGTTGATAAGAAGGCATACAGGCACGAGCACTATCACGCCGAGCGTCGTTCTTATCCCCGTGAAGGTGAACGCATCGATCTTCTCCATCCCTATGGACTGCGCAACGAAAGACGATCCCCATATGATCGCCGTGATAAGCAGCAGTATTATCCCCAGAGGCTTGGTCTTACGCATCAAAGAACTCCGGCCTGTCAAATACCACTCCGCCATCAAGGAGCTTACCGATAAAAGTCTTATAGTAACCCGGGACCAGTTCCTCGGTCTCATCGTGGGCATGCAGGAGCAGAAGATGGTGTCTGTTATCTTCTTCCAACAAAGGCTTATAAGGAGCTAGCGGCGTATCGATCAGGGTCATTGCATCATCCATCGTAAAGCCGCTGCCTTTGCGGATCTGATACTCCCGGAAGTCGTAGGTCCAGAAGGTATCGATGTCCTTATCAAGACCCATCTCCTTCCACTCGGGAAAATCGATATCCGTATCTTTAACTTTGTTAAATTTCCTGTCTTTTAAGTAGTTTTGAAGGAATTCCTTATTCTCCCCGCCCTTGTCGCCATAAGGAAATCTGAAGGGCCTGAAGCGGCGTTCGACTCCGGCATCCTTATAGAGCTGATCTAAGAATTCTTCATTCTTCTCGATCTCTTCGATGCACTCTTCTTTACTAAGTTCCGAGAAGTGGGGATGGGTGAAGCTGTGGTTACCCACGATCATGCCCTGCTGCAGTGCATAGACCGCATTGGCGCGGAACTCTTCACCCCAGCTTCCGACCGCGAACATTATCACCTGTATCTTCTTTGACACGAGATAGTCGATTATGTCTCTTGTATTCTTAGACGGGATGTCATCTATTGTAAGGACTGCGTGGATCATGGGGCCCCTCCTTGATTCTTTCTGATAGTGATTATATTACAACGATGACGTGAAGACTATAATGCCACTCACTGATCTGTTCATTTTTGAGGCCAAAAGTGAACAAGTCAGTGGATTAACCGGCTCTAACAGGCTCCCACTCCTCTCGCAAACAAAACAGGCAGCCATAGCCGCCTGCTTTCATTTCTCTTCTCTACCCTTATTCTGTCTTAGTATCTTCTTCCTTTGGACCTTCATAGAGGTAGCTGTGCTTTGCAAAGCATAATCCCATACATATTCCAAAGCAGATGCCGATGCCTATTCCCGTCGGGCCATGAAATACCTGCCAGAAGACCACCGAATAGAGCAGTGCGAAAACTATGGCCATAGAAAAGTTGAAGCCCTCGCTCTTCTGCTTTAAATGAGGGAGCTCTTCACCCAGGAAGTAAGCTCTGCCCTTGCTGTAGTATGTTGCTCTCTGGGCTACGAGGAACTTGACCTGCTCGTCCATCTTGCCGACTACCGGGTCATCAGCGATGGAATCAGACAGGAGTCTTTCTTCGCAGGAAAAGTCTTCGCCGTCCTTCCTGACTGTTATGTAGATCGCCTTGACTTTCTTTTCCTTATCAAGATAAGCGTATACATGACCCTTGCTGTTCAGCGCATCCACGAGGCTTGCCGGATCGAAGTCAAAGTCCGTCTGAGCCTTGAACTTCTCGCTCTGGGCCTTTCCCTTGCCTACTTCGATTATGGGATAGCCTTCTACATTGAGAGATTCTGCCTTGAATTCCTTGTTAAGTTCCATTGTTCTTCCCTCCGAAAATCTGCTTATCATATTTTAGCAGATGATATCGTGACCTCTGCATTCTTTTCTGCCAATGCTGTCTTCTTGCCTGCGATCGTTACTGCAAGGGATCCTGCGAGAAGGATGCCGCCAACTATAGTAAGAACATACATTACTGTCTCTGTCATGCCGTCGAAAAGCGATGTGTAAGAAGTCAGTGTCGAGAATGTGTTCATGATGATGTGGAAGATGATGCCGGGGATGATGGATCCTGTCTTCATCCTGAATACGCAGATGATCATACCGAAAAGGAATGCCCATGCTGCCCATACGATTCCGCCGTGGCAGATTCCGAAGATTGCTGATGTGATGATCGCAACAACGATCTCGGGCATTGCCTTGCTGAGCCTGCTATAAAGATATCCTCTGAATACAACTTCTTCCATTATCGGAACGAGGAGTGAATTTGCAAGAAGCGCCTGCCACATAGGATAGGCTGTGAGCTTGCTCATACCGTTCGACAGGGCTCCCATGAGGTCAGCCGGGATAGGAAGGATCGTCAGCATGAAGTTCAAGAAGAACATCGATCCGACTGCTGCGATGACCGTAAGGCCGATGTGCTTGCCTGATACTTTCTTTGTGTCTGTTTCTTTGATGATGCTCGTCTTCTTCACCTTTTCGATGATGAAATATGTAAGGAGCACTAAGACCGCAGATACTATAAGGCAGATGCCGTTATAACTTGCGAGATGCTGCTGGAGCTGTGCCATGTATTCCTCATAACTTGCAGCCGTTTCCTTGATCTCGGGACCATACATCATTCCAACCATGAATCCCATCACCATCGTTACGAGGTTCTGCGCCGTGAAATAGACAGCGAAATAACCAAGTGCTTTTAAGATCTGGATAAATACCTTTTTCATTTCAGTGATTCCTTTCTTCATTGAACTATGGCGATTATAGCAAGCAGGACCGGGGGAAATCCCGATCTGGAGTGAATTGCATTTTTTCCGTCGTAAACGGTATATTGCAAAGGACATTAAGATTATTTAAAATTCAATACAGTAATCTTAAAGGGGCTTTACAAAGTGCGGATAGCGATCTGTGACGACGAAGAGAGATACAGGGTTGAACTTAAGACAGTCCTCGGCAAACTCCTTATCAATATCGACTGCAATATCGATACTTTTGATAACGGCAATATCCTAACAGAATCTTTCAACGAACAGCCTTATGACCTCCTCTTCCTCGATATCGAGATGCCGGAAGTCGACGGCATCACACTCGCGAGAAAACTGCGCTCCTTATCGGATAAAGTATATATAGTATTCCTTACGAGCCACGTCGAATACGCGCTCGAAGGCTATGAAGTCAATGCTTTGAGATACCTTACCAAGCCCGTTAATATCGATAAGCTGAAAGAAGTGCTGACATATGTTCAGGAGCGCGAGGGGGCTTCGAGGCAGATCATCATCAGGGAAGACGGCGAAGAGGTCGTGATAGACATAAACGATGTAATATACATGGAAGCCATGAACCAGAATGTGAGGATCGTCACATCATCCGGCGAGCATGTCATCAGATACAACTTAGGCGACTTTGAGTCCCAGCTCAAAAACGACGGCTTCTACAGGATCCACCGCGGCTATCTTATATCCCTGTCCAAAGTAAAGAAGCTTGCCAAAGGCGATGTCATCATGGATATGGGAGCAGGCGAAGCATCACTGCCTGTAAGCCGCAGCAACTTAAAGGGTCTTAAGGATGCCTTATATTCCTATGTGGAAGGGACGGCATTCTGATATGACGGATCCTGATAATCTTCTGATCGATATCTTATCTTCGGTCTTCTCGAACTTATGCTTTATAATCTCTCTTTTGCTTGTCATCCTTGTCGCTGCCTGCTTCCTCGGAAGATATATCTTTCTTACGAGAAAACTGATCCTGTCCACTCTCAGCGCACTTGTCATCAGCATAGCAGGCAGTCTTATACTGTCGGCGCTATTTCCTTCTGAAGAATACAATGTAGATACAGCTTATCTTGTCAACTATGCGATAAACGGAATAATGTATGTATTTGCCTTCTTCTTCTATTTCTTCGCATATAAGGAGAAGCGGTTTTTAAGGGCAGTGGAATCTGTCATCTGCCTTTATGTCTTCTCGCTCTACATCAGCACTTTTTCTCAATTGACAGTGCTCTATCTTGCAGGCGGTACTGCAGAAGATTTCGAGAAGATCTTCTTTGACAATCTCGCGACCGGTCCCTACTGGCTTGCGATCATATTACTGACCTTCATTCTCACTCTGGCGCTCTTCCTGATAGTATACTTCGGCTTCTACAGAGGAAAGAAATACTATGTGGTAGGCATCCCTTACAGGATCCTCTTTGTCATCTGGACCTTAATGTTCATCGTGATCCCCTTCTACCCTGCCGCCTTTCCTCCGGAGCTCCTTTCCCTCGACAGAAGATATCATGCCCTGAGCATAATGTATGCTGTCGGCATCATCACCCTCGGCCTGATCGTGCCTGTCTTCGTGCTTGTCTTCTCCGCCGAAAGAACTCTTCAGGCCAGGAACAAGTATCAGGAATCCTATCTTGCCGCAGAACTCGAGTATATGAATCAGTATAAGAAGCAGCAGACCGAGACCCGCGCCTTCCGCCATGACATCAAGAACAATCTGGCCATAACTTCCATGATGCTCGAAAAGGGTGATCTTGACGGAGCCCGCACCCATATCAGCGACATGCTCGGCAACGTAAGTTCCCTCTCGCCCCAATTCGTGACCGGCGACGACATGCTGGACATCATAGTCTCCATGAAAGCCGACCGCATGGAAGAAACCGGCATCGCATTCACTCTTGACGGCGTCGTCGACGGCGGGCTCAAGATCCGCCCCATGGATATGTGCAGCATATTCGCCAATGCTCTCGACAATGCCATCGAGGCTGCCTCTTCCTGCAAGTCTCCTTCCATAAGTCTTAACATCCGCCGGACTGACAGATTCTTCATCATCAAGATCACTAATTCTACTTCCGTAAAGGTTGACACAGACAAGCTCATGGCTTCTTCCGGCTACACCTCCAAGAAAGACAAGGAGCATCACGGCTTCGGCTTGATGAACATCCGCCGCTCGGTGGAAGATTATAACGGTGTGCTCAAGGCTGAGTCCACCGATGATACATTCACTTTATCCATAATGATGCCCCGCCCGGAGTGATAGCAGATCTCAGCTGTTTTGGCAGCAGTTACTGCTATCATTTTCGCGAAAAAATGCTAGAAATATCCCCCTCAATTTGTGATGACAAAAAACACCCCAAATGATGACAAATTTGTCAGCAAAACCGGAGTTTTTTGTCATCTTTTAAGGATTCCCACGGATGATGACAAAAATACGCGAAAAAGATGACAAATTTGTCATCAGAACAGGCGAATTTTGTCATCACTTTTTGGGAAGCAAAAAAACAGGCGGACCGAAGTCCGCCTGCTGTTTGCATAATGCTTATCTAAGATCAGATCTCGTTGAAGCCTTCTCTTGCAGCGTAAGAAGTGTGCAGGAGCTCGTGAGCCTTGTGGCTGTTGGGCTCGCCCAGGAACTTCTCGTAGAGCTCGACGATCTGAGGATTGTTGTGAGACTGACGCAGAACCTGCTTCTCGTCTTCGGAGTAGAGGGCCTTAGCTCTCTTCTCTTTGTATGTATCCATGATGTCATCGGACTCGCCGTGGAGGAAGCACTCTCTGACATAAGGCTGGCCGCCGCCGTTGATACAGCCGCCGGGACAACCCATGATCTCGATGAACTGGTACTTGGACTTGCCTTCGCGGATCTCGTCGAGGAGGACCTTAGCGCTCTTCATGCCGGATGCGATAGCAACGTTGACTGTCGTACCGTTGATGTCGATGGATGCCTCTCTGATGCCTGCATCGTGGCCACGGACTGCGCTGAACTCGATAGGCTCGGATTCCTTGCCTGTGAGCTTGAAGTAAACAGTTCTCAAAGCAGCTTCCATAACACCGCCTGTTACACCGAAGATAACGGCAGCACCGGTGTAATCACCCATGATGTCCTGATCCCAATCTTCGTCGGGGAGTCTGTCGAAGAGGATACCTGCACGCTTGATCATGCGGGCAAGCTCTCTTGTTGTGATAACTGCATCAACATCGTCGAGGCCTGCGACCTTGAGCTGGTCACGCTGCCTCTCGAACTTCTTTGCTGTACAAGGCATAACGGATACAACGAAGATATCTTCGGGAGCGATACCGTTCTGCTCTGCCCAGTAGCTCTTGATGATGGCACCCTGCATCTGGTGAGGAGACTTGCAGGAAGACAAGTGAGGGAGAAGATCTCCGTAGTTGTACTCTGCATAGTTGATCCATCCCGGTGAGCAGGAAGTGATCATAGGAAGTGTTCCGCCGTTCGTGAGTCTGCCAAGAAGCTCTGTACCCTCTTCCATGATGGTGAGGTCGGCACCGAAGTTTACGTCGTAAACTCTTGTGAAGCCTAATCTTCTCATAGCAGCTGCCATCTTACCTGTAACAGGTGTACCGATGGGGAAGCCGAACTCTTCGCCGAGTGCTGCTCTTACAGCAGGAGCTGCCTGAGCGATAACTGTCTTGCCGGCTGCGAGAGCTTCGTCGATCTTGGAGATCTCGGAGTGCTCCATGAGAGCGCCTGTAGGGCAGACGTTAACGCACTGACCGCACTGGATACAAGGGGAGTCAGCGAAAGAACGGTTCTCGGCAGGAGATACGAATGTGTTGAAGCCACGGTTTTCGAAACCGAGGATGCCCAGGCCGTGAGCGTTCTTACATCTTTCGATACAACGGCCGCAGAGGATACACTTGGATGTGTCTCTTACGAGTCCGGGAGCGAGCTCGTCGAAGTGAGTCTCGGAATGAACACCCTGGAAAGCGCCTTCTCTTGCACCTGTTACGTTAGCAACGTGGAGAAGCTCGCACTGGCCGTTCTTATCGCACTGCTGGCAGTTCATGTTGTGGTTGGAAAGAAGGAGCTCGACGCTGTGTCTTCTTGCTGCTGTAGCAGCAGGAGAGGAGATCTTGATCTCCATACCCTCGGATACGGGGTAAACGCAGCTTGCAACGAGTCCTCTTGCGCCGGTTGCCTCTACGAGACATACACGGCAGGATCCCTGGTTGCACTCACCGTGGTTGAATGCACAGAGTGAAGGGATCTCATATCCGCACTTCTTTGCAGCTTCGAGGATGGTAAGTCCTTCCTCGACCTGATAGGAGATGCCTTCTATTTTAATATTGATCATCGCCATAGTAGTAACCTCCTTTAAGCTTTGGATATCGCGCTGAACTTACAGTTGCTCATGCACAGACCGCACTTAACGCACTTTTCGGGATCGATCTCGAAAGATGCGAGCTTGTGGCCCTCAGGAATGTACTCAGTCCTTGTGATGCAGGAAGCGGGACAGTTCTTGGCGCACATGCCGCAGCCGATACACTTATCCTTGTCGATCTTGTACTGCATAAGGCTCTTACATACGTGTGCAGGGCACTTCTTGTCTACGATATGAGCAATGTACTCGTCACGGAAGTGAGCGAGTGTTGAATTAACAGGGTTGGAAGCTGTCTGGCCAAGAGCACAGAGTGAGTTGGTCTTGATAGTCTTGGAAAGCTCTTCGAGCTCGTCAAGATCTTCCATTGTTCCCTTACCCTCTGTGATCTTTGTTAAGATCTCGAGGATACGCTTTGTACCGATACGGCAGGGTGAGCACTTACCGCAGGACTCGTCGCAGATGAATTCCATATAGAACTTAGCAACGTCAACCATACAGTTGTCTTCGTCCATGACGATAGCACCGCCGGAACCCATCATGGAACCCTTCTGTACGAGGTTATCGAAATCGATAGGCTCGTCAAGGTATTCCTCTGTCAAGCATCCGCCCGAAGGACCACCGGTCTGGATGGCCTTGAACTGCTTGCCGTTAGGGATTCCGCCGCCGATATCATAGATCAACTCGCGGAGTGTTGTACCCATAGGTACCTCAACGAGTCCGACGTTATTAACTTTACCGCCCAAAGCGAAAACCTTTGTTCCCTTGGACTTCTCTGTTCCTACTGCTGCGAACTCAGCTGCGCCTTCACGAAGGATGTAAGGTACGCATGCCAGAGTCTCAACGTTATTAACACAGGTAGGCTTGCCCCACAGACCCTTGACTGCCGGGAAAGGAGGTCTCGGTCTCGGCATACCGCGCTTACCTTCGATGGAGTTAAGGAGAGCTGTCTCCTCACCGCAAACGAATGCGCCGGCACCGAGTCTGATATGACAGTCAAAGTTGAAGCCAGTGCCCATGATGTTCTCACCAAGGAGTCCTGCTTCTCTAGCCTGAGCGATTGCGATCTTAAGACGGTTAACAGCGATAGGATACTCAGCACGTACATAGAAGTAACCCTCTGATGCTCCGAAAGCGTAACCTGCGATCATCATACCTTCGATAACGCCCAAGGGGTTACCCTCGAGGATGGAACGATCCATGAAAGCACCCGGGTCGCCCTCGTCACCGTTACATACAACATACTTCTGATCAGCGTCAACGTTGAGAGCGAACTGCCACTTTCTTCCTGTAGGGAATCCGCCGCCGCCACGGCCTCTCAAACCTGAAGCCAATACTTCGTCGATAACTTCCTGCTGTGTCATGGACAGAGCCTTCTTCAAGCCCTGGAAAGCACCCATGCCTACTGCCTCATCGATATCCTCAGGATTGATGACGCCGCAGCCGTGAAGTGCAACACGACGCTGCTTCTTATAGAAGTTGATATCTTCCTGCTTTGTTACCTTGTTCTGGGAAGCGGGATCGACATAGAGGAGTCTCTCTACGATCTGACCGCCAACGATATCTGTATCGATGATCTCTTCTACGTCGTCAAGGCTGACCATACGGTAGAGAGTATCTTCGGGATAGATCTTTACGAAAGGTCCCTGTGAGCAGAAACCGAAGCAACCGACCTGATTGACTGTTGCCTTGTCGGAAAGACCCTTAGCTGCGAGAAGCTCATTGAACTTCTGCATGATCTCCTTGGAGTTGCTGGACAGACATCCAGTACCGCCGCAGAGAACGATATGGCGCTTGTCATCTGCGCCCTTGAGCTTATCATCAAGACATTTGGTACAAGCTGCACATGTCTCGTCGAGCTGAGCTACTGATGTGATCTTGTTCATGCGTTTGCCTCCTGTCTGTAAGAATCAATGATCTCTGAAACCTGACCTACGGCAACCTTAGGATATACCTTGCCGTTGATACTTACGGCCGGTGCGATACCGCATGCACCGATACATCTTAATGCATCGAGAGTAAAGAGTCCGTCCTCCGTCGTCTCACCGGGCTTGATCCCCAAGAGTTCGGAGAACTTGTCGATAACAGTCTGTGCTCCCTTAACGTAGCACGCTGTACCGAGACAACAACCGATTACGTACTTTCCCTTCGGTGTCAAAGAGAAGAAAGAATAGAACGTAACCACACCGTAGATTTCTGCGACCGAGATACCGGTCTTTGCGGATACCAGCTCCTGAACCTCAAGCGGAATGTAACCGTATTCGTTCTGGATGTCGCTGAGTATCATCATGAGAGGAGTTTTCTCGTCTGTGTATCTAGCACAGATCTCCTCGATCTTCGCTGCTGCAGCAGCATTCAGCTTAGCCATACCTGACCTCCTTGCTAAAAATACTCGATTTTGAGCCGTATATTATTTTATCACGGAACGGCCTGTCCTAACGGCGGACTTTACGGCAAATCGGACGATTTTCGGGCAAATAAACGACATTTGCCGTTTTCCTTTTTTATTATATACGCGCGGGAATAGCTCATAATGGTAATAACTTCTTTTACGACCGTATGACAAATTCGGGGAAAAATGAGGCAATGCGAAAATAGTGTTGACATCGGCGGTTTACAAATGTAAACTAACAGCAAGTTTAAGATCTTAAACCACGGAGGAACAATGATGGACGAATTATTGTTGAGCGAAAGCGAATATCGTCTGATGGACGTGATCTGGAAGAACGCACCGGTCGAGTCCGGCAAGCTCGTTAAGCTCTGTGAGGCTGAGCTTTCCTGGAAGAAATCAACGACCTACACGATGCTCCGCAGGGTCATGGCCAAGGGCATGGTCCGCAATGACGATTCGCTGGTGTCCGTACTTATTCCCCGAGACAGGGTTCAGAGATTTGAGAGCGAGAGGATCGTATCCAAATCTTTCGGCGGATCTCTTCCTTCATTCCTTACAGCCTTCTTAGGCGACAGGACACTGACGGACAGTGAAGCTGACGAACTGATCGGACTCATCGATAAGTACAGGAATGAGAACTGATCCGGGAGGATAGAGTTAATGAACGAATTTATCTCGACAGTCCTTAATATGAGCCTTACCGGCAGCATCGTAATCCTTGTTGTGCTCGCCGCAAGACTTCTTATGAGGAAGCTTCCCAAGAAGTATCTCTATCTTTTATGGGCGATCGTAGGATTCAGACTCCTTTGTCCTTTCACATTAGAGTCGAGCCTGTCGATATTCAATATCGCACCCATAAAGGAATCCGTAAACACCGTAAAGGATCTGCCTATCGTAAGTCTTGATGAAGTCGGGGCATCCCACGCTGTTACGACTACGGCACACACCGTAAGGACAGCCCGGGTTGCAGAAGAGGCATTTGCCATCTCCCCTTCCCATATCATTATCGGACTCTGGGCAGCGGTGGCGGTCGCTATCGTGATATACATAATCCGCCAGTATTTCCTCCTGCGGAAGAATCTTAAAAACGTGACCGAAGTGGAACCCGGCCTCTGTGTCGGCAACCAGATCGATTCACCGTTCGTAATGGGATTACTGAAGCCTGTGATCTATATGCCTAAAGGGTTGGCTGATGATGAAATGAGGTATCTTCTCCTCCACGAGAAGACTCACATCAAGCGCAGGGATACAGTATTTAAGGCTATAGGACTTTTTACAGTCGCCCTTCACTGGTTCAATCCTCTTGTATGGCTGGCTTATAAGCTTTTCGTACAGGATATGGAGATGAGCTGCGATGAAGAGGTCATCTCAGAACTCGGCGCGAACGTGAAAGCTGATTACAGCATGTCACTGATATCTTTCGCAGCAAAGAACCATCAACCCAGATACATAGTTGTGCCGGTAACTTTCAGCAAAACTGTTTTCGGCAGAAAGGAAGTAAAAATGAGAATCAAGAATATCTTAAGTTATAACGGAACATCCAAGTTGATCGCAACTTTATCACTCGTATTGGTTGCTGCCATCAGTCTCGTGTGCCTCTTCAATGCAACGACACACGCTGACGAACCGGCAGACGGCCAGCAGGCAACTGCAGCTACAACTGTTGCAGAAGATCCTCAGGAAGATGATGCTCTGTTCATCGCTGCATCACAGGCAGCTGATGATGCTGCTGATGCACAGGCCGCAGCAGCAGTTACTGCAGACGCTCAGGATGATGCTGACGTACAGGATTCACTTGACGCAGACATTCAGGCTGACAAGAACAGTGACTCAGCTGTAAGAAGGTATCTGGCAGATCTGCCTCTGGATCCTCAATTTCAGCTCCCTGAAGAAGATACAAGTGCTGCAGTCGCAGAGCCCGATTATGATGTTACAGAAGATATAGTTGACGATTCAGCAGCATCAGGCGAAGCAAAACTCGTCTATCTTAAGTCTTCCGGATTCGGCGTAGAACTGCCTATCATTGACAGCAACAGGATCTTTAACAAGGTTGACTTAGGTAAGGGCAAGCACACAACATCTACCAACCCTGAGCTCGCATACTCAATGGCTCCCAACGATTCCTTCAATGGAAAGGTCTTCGAGATCCGTTCCGACAAGAAGGTTTCAGACGAGCTCGTAAAAGAGCAGATCAAGGCCCTCGAGGACATGGGATTCAAGGAATTCAATTATGAGGATTTCGATACCGCTTGGTATGGATTCAACAAGGATCTTAAGATCGGTGTTGTTATCGAGAACCTTTCCGGTATCTACAGAACATCCTACTTCTCGATGAAGTCCACAAGCGAGTGGAACTGCTTCCTCTGCCTCGGCTGATGACAAGCTGCTAATAGGGGATCGACTTAGGAAAACGTTGGGGCTGTCCTTGGGGCAGCCCCATTTTTAGCCAGGCGCAAAGCAGTACTGTTTCGCTTTTTGACATTTACTGCTTCGCACGGCATAGCAGATGATATAATTAGCAGGGATAAGCATTCTCAAGGAGGGATAGACATGAGATACGACCGCACTTTCAAGAGATATAATTTCAGCACCAGCCAGTTCATCAGCCACGATGAGCGTTCCTTGCTGATAGAAGATTTCAACCAGTTCAGGCACGACATGCTGAGGACTGACATCAGGGACTTCGGCAGGGAGATGTACGGCGCCGCGGGGGAGATCAAGGATGACGATCCTTCGGGCAAAGCTAAGAGCATAGTGATCACTGCGATCGCAATCCTTGCTTTCATCAGCCTGATACTCGCGCTGGTCTTAAAGCAGATCATGATCTTCGGCACGATCTTCTGCGCTCTCTTCCTGATCTGCGGGATAATGCTGATCTTCACGGGCAGGTCGGATCTTAGGGATTCCGCGAGCAAAGCCATACGCAACCGGATCATGGGAGTTGCCATAACACTCGCGTCAATAGGGATCCTCTCGCTGATCCTGCTTCACGACAGATTCTCACAGGCTGAGCTCATAGTCTGGATCACATCGCTTGCTTTCGGGCTGGCCGGGCTCACATTGATCGCTCTGGCGATAGTGGACAAGCTCTCGGCAAAGATCATATACACTGAGGAGATCGATGCAAAGTGCGTGGGCTATGTAAGGATGGTCGATTCCGAAAGGAGTGACAACACGACCGGAACAGTAAGATCCCACCCCATCATCTACATCATGACATCTCCCCTTTTCGAGTATCACTACGCGGGCGAAAAGTACGAAGCCTTATATGACACTTTCCCAATCCGCGACGATTCCGATATCGCATTGGACACGTTCAGCAAGATCAAGATCAACCCCAGGCACCCCGAGGACGTCATGTCCCCGCACGTCGCATCGAAAACGAATTTTGCGATCCTCCTGATCTTCGGCATAATCTTTGCCGCAGCAGGTTCAGGTCTTGCCTGGTATTCCCTTTTGGGCAACACAAAGGATCTGACTGTCGAGACTTCCTGGAATAATCTCATCGATCTTGACGAAGTGTCGATTACGACCAAAGTTCAGATCAGCGATGAGATGGTCGAAGAGACATATAAGGACGACATAGGCGGCAAGGACTGGTACAGCGAGATAACAACCATCACCAATGTCGAAGATTATGAAGGCAATCTGCTCCTGACATTTGACGATACGTTCGAAAAGATGCTTGTCAAGGCAGGCACCGACTTAAAGACGGGCGACCAGGTATTGCTCCTCTACACAGTCTCACTTGAGACACCCGACCAGGAAACTGCCTACAAGCAGGCCTTCGTTTACGGCAAAACCGACACTATGGAATACACCGGAACCCATAAAGCGTTCATTAAATAAGCGGTTGTGCTCCAAATTCCCGAATTCAGCAATTTGGAGCACAAAGAGTTTTTACTTGATAAGACCTGCGACATCCATGACCGTGAAGTTGCTGATGCGCTCGAACTTGGGCATGTTCTCATTGAGGTCTGCGATCAGCTTATCGAAGTCTTCCGTTGAATCGGCAGGAGCATAGATATCACATGTCAGACGCCCGTCGCGGACATAGACCTTGACCTGCCTGATGTCAGGCGACAAGTCCTTGACCTTATTCGCGATCTTGGACGATGCGATGTTCTCGCCGTTGGCAAGAGTGATCATGGTGTCCTTACGGCCGCGCAGATAAACTTTGTTATCGACGATCTTGCCGATGTCGCCTGTCAGGAAGAAGCCGTCATCATCGAAAACGCGGGCTGTCGCTTCCTCATCCTTGTAGTAGCCGCAGAAGACATTGTCGCCGCGGATCGCAAGTTCGCCGAAGCCGTCGTCGGCAGGATCTACCACCTTGATCTCGACATCGTCAAAAATGGTTCCGGCACTCTCGGGATCCTCTTCATTGGGATAGTCGATAGCAAAGCCGGATGCGGTCTCGGAAAGAGCATATGCATTCATGAGATAGATGCCTTCATCCGCATAAGCCTTACGCATCTCGTGTGTGAGCTTGGCACCGCCGCAGAAGAAGTATTTGAGACGACCTCCGAGCAGGACCTTGAGAGGAACGTTCATCGCCTTGGCGCCTTCCATGAACTTTAAGCAGACGAGAGGAACTGCGGAGAATGCGGTCGGCTTGACAGCCATCATCTCCTGGGCCATCTCGGGGATCTTGTTTGCAAGAACGATCTTGTAACCGAATACAAGTGAATACATGAAGTTAAAGATCGAGCCGTATGTGTGGTTCAACGGCAGGAAGAAATAGCAGATGTCATCAACGCCTAAAGTTATGCGCTTCTGCAATGACTTCCAGCTGAAGAAGCAGTTCTGGATGGAGAGCATGACGGCCTTGGGGAAGGACGTCGTACCGCTCGTAAAGACCACCTTGGCGGGGAGCTTGCTGTCCTTGGGTTCAAGGCTGAAGAGCTCGGTTGTGAGTTCTTTGCCTTCAGCGAGGATATTATCGAATTCTTCTTCGATGCAGATGAACTTTATATTGGGAAACTTATCGCGGACAGAGTCAACGACAGCTGCATTAGCGGTGCTGTAAAAAAGCAATACGATATCGCATTTATCGATCGCATAAACGAGGTTCTCGCCGACCCAGTCTTTCGAGAGACCGACACACATTCCGACGTAGTTCATGACTGCGATGTCGGTGATCATCCAGGCAATGGAGTTGGGGCTGAAGATGCCGATGTTCTTATCCTTGTAGCCCTTGTCGATGAGCCAGGCCGCAAGGTAATTTACGTCTTCTATATACTCGGCAAAAGTCACCTTTTTGCCACTGCCTAATTCTTCAAGATATTCCCTGTCTCCCCACTTGGTATAGTCTTCTTTGAGGAATTCGTTAAGCTGGTTTGTCATGGTCATTTCTCCTTATTCTATATTCTTTCCGAGAAGGACATATTCATAGACATCCTCGATCTTTTCACTAGCGTATTTGCCGTTGATCTTGCCGTCTCTTATGAGCGATCCGATGGACGGGAGGCCTGTTGCCATGAGTTCTTTCATGACGGCATAGACCAGAGCCTTGCCCAGACCCTGATGCTCAGGAAGGACACCCATATAGAGCATGACGTAACGCCTGGGTTTCTTCTTGAGAGTTAAGATCTTCACGATGTTTACGGGGTTGGATGTGTGGTATACGAGATTTGCGTAATCAGGGACCGACACATAGAAGCCGACGGGCTTGCCCTCGTAGAATGCGAGCTTGGTCATGCTCATGTTCATTATCTTCTTGTAGCTTGCAAACAGATCGCAGAAATCCTTTTTGCCGACATCCTTAAAGATCGGGAAGTCGCTATAGAGAGTCGTGACCATATCGTAGATCGCTTCGATCGCGCTGTCGAACTCATCTTCCCCGGGGCTCCTGATCTCGTAGCCGTGGCTTATGAATTCCTTATAGCGGTTCTCGAACTTCTCGTTGACGTAAGACTCGTCAACAGATGCGAATGCATTCGATATGTAGTGCTCGATAACTTCAAATCCGTTGGCCTTGTAAAGATCGAAATAGTAATCCTTGTTGTAGGGCTCGCCCGTGTAAGGGGTCTCGAACTTATTGATCTTGAGCCTGTACTTGATCCAGAAGGATGCGTCGACCGGGCCCTGGATATTCGTGAAGCCCTCAGCCTTGCAATATTCGTATGCCTTATCGAAAAGGAACTTCGCCACCTCAGCATCATTTACGAATTCAACGAAGCCTATGTAGGCTGTCTTGTCACCCTCATAGGATGTGATGATGAACCTGCCTTTGATGCCCTTGTCGTAGACTAAGAACTTGGCAAGCTTAAAGTACTTACTCAAGGGGTGGCGTTCTTCCAGGATCATCTTCATCGTATCGGGATCTTCCATGTTGTCGGAAGACGAATAGATCATCTGCGGAAGCTTTACGAAATCCTTGATGTATTGTGTCTCTTTATCGAATCTTACAAGTTCCATCTTTATCTCCTATAAAAAGTCAAACAGTTTAAGCTGTTTGCTGTATTTTTTCTTATTTGCTCAGCATGAGTTCAGGATTAAAGGGTTCTCTGTTCTCAAGCATTACAAATACAATTCTTGCTATTTTCCTGGTCAAAGCGATTATC
>JAGAAI010000052.1 GCA_017615325.1 Clostridiales bacterium
AACGCCTGCAAGCATTGCATCGTAGCCTGCCGCAGTGATGCCTGCTGCAAGAGCAGCTTCGAGCATCGTGCCGGAGATCCTTGTATCGCGTCCTATCAGTATCCTGCCCTTCTTGTCAGAAGACCCTCCTGCCAGGACCTTAGCACCTGCGTAACCTAATCTGAAAGCAAGCCTTGCATCGAGCTTGCCGTTTGCGATTCCTCTTACTCCGTCTGTTCCAAACATTCTGGACATGATACTGCTCTTATCCTCCGATCAGATAACTTTTTTCGAGAAACTCATTTTACTGAATAGACCGTAACAGATACAGTGTCAGGGAGCTGCCTCTCGACACGGAAAGTCCTGCCGGTACCGGCTGATTCGATCTTAACCTTAAGGTTATATACACCTGCAGAAGACGGATCCAGCTCCGAATAATCGATAGTGGCGGTTATATCAGAAGGCACCAGGTTGCCGATCGCATTCTTACGTCCGACTACAGTGAGCTCACAGCTCTCAACAGGGTTGGTCGCATCGATGCCCTCAGGCATCTTGTCCTTCTCATACGTGATAGGAACCGTGATCGTCTTTGTGACAACAGGGTTGTTCTGTATCTGGATATAGAGCCACAAGGTGAGCGACAGGATGAATGACAGAATGAGGAAGAATATCTTCTGTCCGACGCTCACGTTCTGGAATCCGTTGATATCGACAGCATCCTTAGTGCGGATCTCGTGCTTCTCTGACACGATCCCGTCAGCTTCGATCCTGGTAGTCTTGGCGCTTTCGGGCACCATGATGCCTTTCTTCTTGTGCTTCTTACGTTCTGCGGGATCTGCAACGCCCAGAAGATATGAGAGATTCGCTTTAAGTTCTTCAGCAGATCTCATCTCATATAATCTGCCGCTTACGGCAATGGATATAGTACCGCGTTCCTCGGACACAACGACTACGACAGTATCACCGAGTTCGCTGGCGCCTACTGCGGCACGGTGTCTTGTGCCTGACTTCTCGAGTTCATGCATCGTTACGGCCAGGGGCACGTGACATCTTGCCGCGATGATGACGCCGTTCCTTATGAGAAGTCCGCCGTCGTGCATGGGAGATCCCTTATAGAAGATGCTCTGGAGGACCGAGCTTTTGACCGTGGATTCGAAGTGGACCGCATTCTCCTGCTCGGTAAGCTCGTTGAGCTTGGTATTGCGTTCGATAAGTATCAGGGCGCCGGTATAGGAAGCGGACATGGCAGCACATGCATCGCAGATCTCCTTGACCATCGCCTTGGTATGATCTGTATATGCTTCATTGGGCTTCTTTACGAAGATCCCTTTGACCTGACCTGATGTACGCAGACCTACTGTCTCGAGAACCCTTCTAAGCTCGGGCTGGAAGAGGATGATAAAGAAGATCGCAAAGACATAGAGGAGCCTGTTAAAGAGGAAGGATACCATGTCCATTCCGAGGATCGTACAGAAGAGAACGAATACAAGGACAAGAACGATGCCCTTGATGAGCTGCCAGGCACGGGTCTGTCTTACAAAGACCAAGATCCAGTAAAAGAGGAGCGTAACGACTACAACGTCGATCACATAGCGGATGAAATCCCAGGGGCCACCGAAAAAGAGATAACCACTGTTCAAACTCTTGAAAAGCTCGTTTATGAATTTAATGATCTCGGTTATAAAATCACTGTTGCCCATAAGTTCCGTCCGGCACTAATAATATTTCAAAAAATATTATAGCATATTATATAAGGACTTTCTCAAGGCATAAATGAGTGAATACTATTCAGTCAGAGCCATATATTCCTCGTAAAGGCTTTCGATCCTGGATGCGTTATCCGAGTATTCCCTGTATACAGTGTCGTCCTTGGCATCTGCAAACATCCCTTCGAGTTCTGTCTGTCTTGCCTCGAGTTTTTCTATCTCCTGCTCGATATGACGGATCCTGTTCCTCTCTGCTGCCCGTTCTTTCCTGGCCTTCGCTTTGTTGACCTGGGACTTGTCGTCTTCCTTGGGTTTAACTTCTTCCTTATCATCTGCGACAGGATCTGCCGTAGTTACGACTTCTGTCTTACATGCATTCCTGTAATAGGAATACTTATCGAAAAGCTTTCCTGTCCCTCCGATAAAGCCCAAGACCCTGTCCGCACACTTTTCGATAAAGTAACGGTCATGGCTTACCGAGATGACGGCGCCGTCGTACATTCCGATCGCATCCTCAAGTATCTCACGTGATCTCATATCAAGGTGATTCGTAGGCTCGTCAAGGAACAGGATATCCGGGGACTCGGCAAGAAGGCAGCCCAGATAGAGCCTTGACCTCTCTCCTCCCGACAGGACCCTGATGGGCTTGAACACGTCATCTCCCATAAAGCCGAACCTGGCAAGGTAGGTCCTTGCAGCTGATACAGTCATATCTGTCCTCGAGATAAGCTCGTCGTAACAGGAAAGATCCTCGTTATCGAAAGGAACGAACTGACCCATTATGCCGCACTTGGCCGTCTCACTTATAAGGATCTTGCCCGTAAAGCCCATGACCTTGCCCAGGAGGATGTTGATCATGGTGGTCTTGCCGCAGCCGTTAGGGCCGCAAAGAAAGATCTTATCATGCGCCTTAAGTTCAAATGAAATATCCGTGAATAACTTATGCCCGTCAAAGGACATCCCGACCAGGTCAGCTTTCAGGAGTATCTTGTCTTCAGCGCCGCTCCTTTCAACAGGTACGGGCGCAAAGCTCATCTTAGCAAACTCAGCCGGCATCTTTGCTTTCTCCCTATCAAGGATCGCACCTAACTTATCGATCATCTTCTCTCTCTGATGGTAACCCGATATATTCCGGTGCGACAGGAAGGTCTGCTTAACGTCTTCCTGGTGAGCCAGTTCCTTCTCCAGGGCCTCTATCCTGTCCTGCTGCATCTTTATGAAGGCAGCCTTCTGTTCAACATAGCTCGTATAGTTACCGCGATAGCAGCTAACGGACCCGCCGTCCAATTCAATGACCCTGTTCGCAAAGCGGTCGATAAAGAATCTGTCATGGGATATGACGAACACGGCTCCGCCATAGGATGCCAGGTATTCTTCAAGCCACTCAGCCGCATCTACATCCAGGTGGTTCGTAGGCTCGTCCAGCATAAGGATATCCGGGTGTTCTACCGTAAGACGGGCCAGGGCAACCCTCATCATCTCTCCTCCCGACAGGCCCTTAAAGTCAGTTCTGTCCCGAAGATAACTGATACCGAGTCCTGCCATCGCGGAAGTGATGTTATATTCATAATCGTATCCGCCGAGGGATTCGAAGTCATTATTTGCGGAAGAATATTCCTCCATCGCCAAGGACAGCTTATCCGGATCGTCAGCGCAAAGGGCTATCTTCTGCTGGGCTTCGTTCATACGGGCTTCGGCATCGATAAGGGCTTTGGGCATAAGGGACATATCTGCCAGATCCATATCGCTGATATTCTGCGACAGGTACCCCACAACAGTATTGCCGTGCCTTATGACCTTGCCGGAATCAGGCTTCACAAGTCCTTCTATTATCTTAAACAAGGTTGACTTGCCTGCACCGTTATCGCCGATGAATGCGATCTTGTCTCCCTTGTTGACACGCAAAGATATGCCGTCAAGGAGTTCCCTTGAGGCGTAGGACATATGTATATCTTCAAGACTTAATAAAGGCACTGTTTTAATTCCCTTGCAAATTACCAGATTAACCATATAATGATACAACATATTATCATTCTTTTCTTGATCATCTTAGGGGGATGATCAGAAGTCATTAAGGAGGGGGAACAATGGCATCCAAAACAGATATGGACATGACTTGCGGTAACCCCATGTCCATAATCCTGAAGTTCACCTGGCCCCTTATGCTGGGCAACATAATCCAACAGCTCTACAATATCGTTGATACCATCATTGTCGGCAGGTTCGTCGGCGAGAATGCGCTGGCAGCTGTAGGATCGACCGGAACTGTCATGTTTCTCTTCTTCGGCATAGCAAACGGAATGGTAACCGGATTTACCGTGCTTACAAGCCAACGCTACGGCGCCAAGGACGAGGACGGTGTTAAGCAGACTGTTACGAACGGGGCATACCTCTGTATATTGGTTGCTCTGATACAGGTAACATTAAGCGTTGTTTTCATGAAAGATCTCCTTACCCTGATGAACACACCACAGGAGATCTTCGATGATGCGTATGCCTATATCTCCACTATCTGTATGGGCATGATCGCAACGATCTTTTATAATTATTCAGCCTCGTTAATGAGGGCTATCGGCAACAGCAAGATTCCCCTCTTCCTTCTCATGATCGCGGCAGGTCTTAATGTCATATTGGATCTGGTATTCATAATCGTTTTCGGATTGGGAACATTCGGAGCCGCATTCGCAACAGTACTGTCCCAGACTGTATCAGCCGTCCTGGCGATCATCTATATTGCAGCAAAAGTTCCTGTATTAAAGCCTCAGGCAAGGCACTGGAAAATCCACGGGCGCACAGCCGGAAGACAGATCGTATTGGGTCTTCCCATGGCGCTCCAATACGGGATCACGGCTTCCGGCACCGTCATAATGCAGAGTGCGATCAACCGCTTTGGTGCCGTAGCAGTTACGGCTGTCACGGCTACCAACAAGTTCCAGGGCCTGATCACGATGGGGATCTTCTCTGTAGGTCAGACCATGCCGGCTTACGTCGGCCAGAACACGGGTGCCCGCAAGATGTCAAGGATCAGGGAAGGCATAATAGCTGCCATGAAGCTGTATGCCGTCTACTGCGCTGTTGCAGCGGTCTTATCAATAACGCTCACGCCTTTTGTAATGAGGATCTTTTTTGCGCCCGGCGTTGACATATCGATCTATATTCCCTACGCAATGATCTATGTCGTAGAGTGCGTAATATGCTACTTCCCTCTTGCACTGATCTTCATCTTCCGTAATTCCATGCAGGGTGCGGGCTACGCATTTACCGCCATGATCTTAGGCATCAGCGAGTTCATTGCAAGGCTCATCTGTTCCTTCCTTTCCATGTATCTATCCAACTACTATCTTGCCGTAGGTGCAGACCCCATAGCATGGGTTACTGCAGGCATCTTCGGCATGTTCCTCGCAAGCATCGTTTTCGGGAAACTCAAAAAGAAATGGGCCAGCGAGACCATACACGCCGTGTGACGCCTTTTGCCTTTGGCAAACTTACATTAACTGATATATAATTGAGGGCAGCAATTGCGAGAGGACATTACATATGCAACTTAAAGACCTGCTCTCATTTGACGATATAGTCATCCAGTGTCACGATAATCCAGATGCCGATTCACTGGCATCGGGCTTTGCTCTGTACATCTATTTCCAGAAGAACGGCAAAGATCCCGTATTCATATACCGCGGTCAGAATCAGATAATGAAGAGCAATCTTACGATCATGGTGGAAGACCTTGGGATCCCGGTATCCTACGAACCCGATTTTGACAGGATCCCCGAACTCCTTATCACCTGTGACTGCCAATATGGCCAGAAGAACGTTACCTTAACTCCCGCAAAAACGGTCGCAGTGATCGACCACCACCAGGTAACAGTCGACCTCCCCGAACTTTCCGAAGTCAGGAGCAGCGTCAGTTCGTGTTCAACCGTCATCTGGGATATGATGCGTGCTGAAGGCTTTAACGTTACCGAGAACAAGAACCTCTCCACTGCCCTTTACTACGGGCTCTATACGGATTCCAACAGACTTAGCGAGATCTTCCACCCGCTGGACCGTGACATGATCGATTCTCTCATAGTCAACAAGAGCCTCATTACAAAGATGAGTAATGCCAACATCTCATTGGAGGAACTCGAGATCACGGGTGAAGCGATCTTAAACCTCGAGTACCATGAAGAGAGACGTTATCTGATCTTAAGATCCAAACCATGTGACCCTAACATCTTAGGCCTCATAAGTGATTTCATCATCGAGACTGCCGGTGTCGATGTCTGTCTTGCATATTATGTAAGCCCCTCCGAGATCAAGCTCTCGGTCAGATCCTGCACACGTGAGATCCACGCAAATGAACTCGCCAAGTTCATAGCTGACGGCATCGGCGGAGGCGGCGGACACATAACAAAAGCCGGCGCAACGATAAGACCCGAACTCTTAACAGACGATGCCGATAACACCATAAATCTCCGTATGCGCAACTACTACGACAGATATGAGGTCCTCTATGCAGATAAGATCACACTCGACATGGAAGGAATGCAGGCATACGAGAAACGCGACCAGAAATTGGGCGCAGTCAAGCTTGCTGACGTCTTCCCTTGCGGAACCCAGGTCGAAGTAAGGACCCTGGAAGGCGATGCCAACTTCACCATCAGCGACGACCAGTATATCCTGATCGGCATAGAGGGTGAGATCTGGCCTATTAACGAAGCCAAGCTCATGAACAGTTACAATATTACTGGCTTTAAATATCAGGGAGATTTCGAATACGAACCTGAGATCAAAGATCTTGCTACAGGCGAAGTAAAGAAAGTCTCGCCCTTTGCCATGACCATAATAAGTCCTCCGGGGTCAGCGAGGATCTTCGCAAAACCTCTGGACCACCCCATAAAGCTCTTCACTGTCTGGAACGAAGAGAAATACTATTCCGGCGACATCGGTGACTATATAGCCGTCAGAGAAGACGACGAGCACGATATCTACGTCATCGCAGGAAGACTATTCGATAAGCTCTATAAGCCTTCAGGGATCGTCTGATAAGGTCAGAGTCCGAACTGGGACCTCATATCCTCTGGCATCTCCTGACCCTCTAAGATCCTATATGCCTTATCCTTAAGGTCTTTAAGATCATAATGCCTGAAGTAGCCTATTACCTTGCCTTTGCCTTCAGGATTTGGCGAATAGGTATAGAATCTGTCATAGGGCATATTATATCCAATGCAATCGGTAACATAGGCAAGCTCGATCCAGTCATTCGTATCAACAAGGACTACAAGTTCTTCCATCTGGATATATAAGATCTCTTTTTTCTCATCGAACCTTAATGTAGCCTCAGGGGTGATGTTCTGATATGAACTGACAGGCGTTGATGATATGAACTCTCCCGTATTAGCATCATAGCGGCAAAGTTCGCTTTCGCTGTATGCAACATAGAGGACGTTCTTTGCAAGGACCGGATCTTCTGCCACCATAAAGCCCAAAGGCAATTTGCTGTCACAAGACAATGAGAGTGCGGTCGTACCGTCTGTATTTACAGTCAGTATCTTTATGTTATCCGATATGATAAATCTTGAATCCGGACTGTCAAATTCTATCTTTTTTGTTCCGTCCCAGCCTTCCGGAATATCAACAGATATGCATTTTCCGTCAGCAAGATCAAATATATAGTCTCCCGAATCACCCGGCAGATAGATAAGTCCGGCTTCTTTATAGTATTGCGGTGCTTTGGCAACCCTGAAGTCTTCCGGCAAAGAAGGCTCATATTCCTTTATCTCTCCCGTAACGCTGTCCCAGAGCCAATATACCGACTTAGAGGCAGCACCATAATAACCGCAGACCATTCCGTCATTCAGCTTACCGATCTTACTGATGTCCGAATAACCGTCATAGAGCTTATGTTCAACGGGGGCATCTCCCGAGATTGGACATGCGGCTACGTATATCCCTTCTTTACTGTCTTTTATCACATAGAGATTATCGTCGTCGGATCCAAGGATCTTAACAGTCCCCAAGGCGACATCATCCTTGATAAGAAGATGCGTTCCGATGACTGTATTATTCCCGGGATCTATCATCATCACGGCATTTCCTTTATCTGTCGTAGTGAGGACAGCAACTACTTTATCAGTTACAAGATATTTTCCGACAGATGATAGCGCGGAATCAGGGGTCTCCTGCCATTCATCATCATGTACACCTGTCTCGTAGTAGATCACATCCGTTCCATAACTCTTCAGCAGATAGATACCGTTGTTAACGGTCAGCTTGCTGATCTCATCCGTAAGTGCATCGGAGATCCTTAACACGTCATTAGCGTTGGATGTCTGAGGGAAGCCGATACCGCCACCCCTCGTTATTATCATAGGCATCCCGTCTCCGTCTCTGTCACTCACGTCGATTATGGGATCATCAGTATGCCATTCATAGACCTTCTCCCCTGTTTTGACATCATAAGCGCAGCAAAGATCCCCGGCATAACATGCCACAAGACCCTCTTCTCCAAGAAGGATCATGCCTCTTGTAATAGCAAGGTCGGAAGTGATCTGTTCAGCTGTCCACACAGGCTTCATATCAGAACTGTTATACGAGGTGATAACGGAAGAATACGGGTTTAAGACAGACACTTTCATCATCTTAGCCGAAGCAGACCCTATATCGTTGGAGGAAGCCAGGAGGTGATCATTATCCGCCCAGATCAAACTGTTGAAAGAATTGTCAGTAAATCCGGAGACAACTACCTTCCCGGTCTTGATTTCATATACACCGCAATAGCTCTGTTCCCCGTTATAGAGCGAACTATATGCTATCTTATCTTCGGATGGAGACAGACAGATATCTTCGACCGAAGCTTTTTCCCCGTTAGGATCAGCCGAAAGGTCATAGCGGGCAACGATATCACCGCTCTTAAGATCGATCCTGATCACCTCAGGTTCTCTCCTGACAGCACAAAGTACCGATCCGTCCCCTGTCATGACCGGATCTTCAGTAACAATGCCCAGCTTCTCAGTTAGAAACCAAAGGTCTTTGCCATCGTCTGCATTTAAGGCACGGAGACTGGAATCACCTAAAAGAAGGAGAGTTCCGTTGTCAGCGAAAAAAGCCCGTCTTACGGTATTGTCAGGATCATGGAACACAAAGAGCTCTCTGTGATCTTCGGTATTCCAGACAATGACCCTGGAGGAACTGTCTATCGCAGCCAGCCTTGTCCCGTCTTCATTAAGAACAAAACTGCGGAGCTGGTTAGACTGGGAATAATTCCATGTGGAATGTATTGCAAGACCATTAGTTCCCTTGTAAGCAAGAGTCGCACGCGTCAGGGCGTGGACCGCATCCGTCGTCACGGGATAATCCTCACCTTCCTTAGGCAAGGCCTCCAAGGCAAGGAACAAAGCGCCTATACGGTCCTCCTCCTTATCAAGCAGCTTCTCGGATTCGTTCGAAAGGTATTTGGACCTTGATACAAGTGAATCCCTGTATGCTGCATTGATCTTCTGCTTGCTGTAGAACATGTATCCGCCGAAAGCAAGAGCTGCTGCAAGAAGAATGCCACCTATAGCCATATTCCTTCTCATCCTGTATGCACGCTGGCGTCTTACCAGTTCATCGTAAGAGCAGCCTACAACTGCAGCTGCAAGTCTCGGGAGTTCTTCTTTCTTTGCTCTGGCAAAAGGCATCCTGTAATCACAGGACAAAGGCTCTACGGGAGTCTCGACTTCGTGGACCTCGCCCTTGCTGTCAGTCACCTTCCTGATATCGTGCTTTAGGATATCCGGGATGACATCTTCCGGCTCTCCGCCTGCCAGAACGGTCAGGATCTCCTTCTTTGTGTGGTTCCTTAAAAAGTACTCCATCTCCCTTTGGACCCATACGGAATCCTTGGTATTGGGAGAACAGATAACGATAAGGTAATCCGCCTTCTCAAGCGCATTGGAGATAGTATCGGTAAGGTCGCTCGTTATGGGGAGCTCATCCTTATCGCGGAAGATCCTCTCTATCTTCTTCTTCCCTGTCTTCTTCCTTATCCTGTGCGGGATGTGAAAACGCTCGAGATTGCGCTGCACATGCTCAGCGACTTTAGAATCCAACTCAGCATGCCTGTATGAGATGAAAGCATTATAGTAATCTATCATATAAACTCCCCTTAAATCCTTTATCCAACACATTATACCAAAGAATATCTGCCAGATTGTAAACAAATAAAGAGCCGCCCGAAGGCGGCTCCGTTAAGCCTTGCTCTGGATAACTTATCCTTTTCCGTTTATGAACTTGTCGTACTTATAGAGGAATGTTACCATCTGACGGCGTAAGCACTTGCCCTGAGGCTGGAAGGTGCCGTCCTTATATCCTGCCAGGATCTTGTTCTCGGATGCCCAAAGCGTTGCCTTGTAGAAGTAATCCTTCTTCTTTACATCCTTAAACTTGTTCTTTGTCGTCTTAGGATCAGGCTTCTCTGCCATTCTCCAGAGGAATGTAACTGTCTGGGCTCTTGTGCAGACTCCCTGAGGGTTGAACTTGGTCTTGGATACGCCGGTCGTGATCCCTTCCTCAACAGCCCAGATTACAGGCTTGAAGAAGTAATCCGACTTCTTAACATCCTTGAACTTGCATGTAGCAGAAGTAGGCTCAGGCTCTCCCTGGAGTCTCCAGAGGAAGGTTACCATCTGTGCACGGGTACAATCGTTAGCAGGCTTGAACTTTGTCTGCTTATCGTAACCCTTAACAACATTCTTTGCTGTCAGATAGTTGGTAGGAGCATACCAGAAGTCCTTGGTATTCGTTACATCCTTGTAGAGGACAGTAACTACGCACTTGGCAGACTTGCCGGCAACTGTTGCAGTGATCGTTGTCTGACCTGCCATCTTTGTCGTGATCTTACCTTCCTTGCTTACGGTTGCGACCTTAGTATCAGATGACTTCCAGGTGACTTTATTAGTCGTGCCCTTTACAGTAGCCTTCAAGGTCAGCTTATCACCGCACTTGATGGATGCTGTCTTCTTATTCAGGCTGATAGATACTTCAGCAGCCTTGTCCGTAGGCTTTGCCGTAGGTGTTGCCGTGGGCTTTAGATAAACAACTTCAGCACCCTTATCCACATACAGATAATAAGTCGTAGAATCATCTTTCTTGAATTTATACCAGACAACATCCTTGCCGGACAATTTCTCTTCCTTCTTATCACCCTTGGTAAATACTGTTATAAGATTAGGGTTGGACAAGATATCGATCTTCTTTATCGAATTTCGGGATACATCAAGGAAGATCAGATCAGGACACTTGCTGACATCAAGAGTAGTAAGCTTGTTATTCCAAACACTAGCCTTCTTCAGTTTTGTGTTATTACTCAAGTCAAGATTTGAAATAATATTGTTATTGCAATACAGATAGAGCAAATTCTTATTTTTGCTCAAATCAAGTTTTGCTATGCCATTAAGAGAACAATCCAGATCTTCTAATGCAGTGCATTTGCTTACATCAAGAGTCAGTAAATCGTTATCGCTAACATCGAGAACTTTAAGCTTTGTGTTTTTTGAAACATCAAGTTCGGATATGAAATTGCGGTTGCAATAAAGCTCTTCAAGTTCTGTGAAGAATTCGATTCCCTGAAAATCATATATTTCTTCCGTCGGCTCATCAATCACCTTAATAGTCTTGATCTCATCAGCCGTCAGGACTCCGTCTTTGTTCGGGTCGATATCATTTGAAACACAAACTCTGAATTTATAATCCGGGAAGTTGGATTTGTTAATGATGATACCCTGAATTGCTCCATCATTGAAGGATAAGAAATAATCTTCTCCACCCACAGTTATAGAATAGTCAGTGTATTTTCCAAATACCGAACTGTTTTGATGATTCTGATCACCGTCTGCATAAGCTTTTTTGAGGTATGGACAACCTTCGAAATCAATGGCTTTAAGAGATTTTGAAGAAACATCAAAATACTTCAAATTCGGGTGATTTCTTACATCTATTAATGAAGCACCAAGACCGTAAGCCCTTACTTCTCTCAAATCCTTGTTGTTAGACAGATCCAGGTAATCCAAGTTATTATTGTTATAACAACTTAATTTTTTCAGCTTAGTATTCTTGCTCAGGTCCAGATCTTGAAGATCATTTCCATTAACATATAACTCCTCAAGTTCAGTGAACATCTCAATACCCTGAACACTTTGAAAGCTTTTATCCGAAAGATCCAACTTCTTGACAGCCTTAAGCTCCTTATCGGATAAGAACTCATCAGCATCTGTGTCAGCAATGTTCATTATTGCATCTCTGACATCAGAATGGCTTATATGCATCTTATAATATCCCAGAGGCTCTACCCAGATATTGGAAGTAATCGACACAAAACAGTTGGGATGAGTACCAATATCATGTTTAAAATCATAATAATGTCCAAAAATCGAGTCATCACCATCATTTGTCTGTCCCATTTTAATCGTTTCTTTCAAAAAGGTGCAGTTGCTGATATCGACTTTTTTCATGGTCTTATTGCAGCAATCCAAATATACTAGATCGGTATTATTTGTAAGATCCAGATTTTCAAGCAAGGTATCATAGCATACCAGGCTAGTAAGTGCAGTGTTCTTTGACAGATCCAACTCTTTGATCTGGTTATGACAACAATCAAGCTTACTCAGTTTTGTGTTTTTTGACAGATCCAATTTTGTAAGGTTATTAGACCAGCAGAACAGTATTTCCAGATTAGGAAAATATTCGATTCCCTTTAAATCTTGGATTCCGACATTATTGACTTTAATCTCCGTAACGGCAGCACACTCAGCATCATCCAATGCACCATCACCATCATCATCAAAATGATCAGCAATATACATTGCAAAATCCTCATCCGGGAACGCATTGCCTATAACTACATATTCTTCCGCGAAAACACTCTTACCGGGAATGAGCAATAAGCCCAATGCCATAAGAGACCCCAGGGTTGCCGTAAGAACCTTTCTACTCAAACATTTTGGTTTATTCATGTATTACCTCCCCAAAACAAATCTATGTGCATCTTGCCACACGAATACATTTTACTAAAGCGTCTTTAGAATTAATATCACCCATTTGTACCATTTTTAATTTCAACAACACAATCCAGGTGATACCTGTAACCGACCGTTTTGGTGCCTGTACAGGAATCAAATTCGGGCATTACAGGCACTTTTGCCAATTGTTGCCTGTAAACGGCCTATTTGTTGCCTATATAGGCAACAAAATCGGTCATTACAGGCATCTTTGCTGAGCAAATAACAAAGCCCTGCTGTTTCCGCAGGACTCATGGAACAAATCAAAAGCCTCGCATTTTCCGCACAAGCGAAGCGCGGAGGACCTTTGCGAGGCTTTGATTTGTGTAATCTGGTGGAGCATACGGGGTTCGAACCCGTGACCTCTACACTGCCAGTGTAACGCGCTCCCAGCTGCGCTAATGCCCCAAAGCAAAGAGATTATAGCATTTAGGGGCGTAATAGTTCAAGAGGTCTTTAAGATTTAGCCGTTTCCTTTTACTTCGTTTATCGTGTCCTTAGCGAAGGACTTGATCTTGGAATCCTTCTTATCGAAAAGGAGGCTGTACTGGATGTCGTGGTAGAAATCCAGGATCCTGTTGTCTCCCTGATCGGCAACATCGTTGATGTAAGCATATTTCTTTGCGTTCTTGGAATAGTAACCATTCGCATTGATGGAAGGCAGATCCTTCTTGATGCTGTCTATTACCTGATAGTAAGCAGGCATCTTGATGCCGGCTGCACGCATTACGTCAAGAGACAGATAGTTGAGGCTTGTAACTTCCTCTCCGGTCTCATGGCCTTCCATAAGCGAAGGATCCATGTCGTAGTTGGTCCAGATGATGTAAGGAACGATGTAGCTGGAGTTCCTTCCGGGGGCGAAGTTGTTATTGAATGCCTGCATCTTGGGCTGGTGGTCACCGAATACGAGAACTGTGTACTTCTCATCACAGCCCTTGAGATAGTCAAGAAGGAACTCCAATGCCTCGTCACTCTTGTTGATCGCAGTAAGATATGTGTTGACCTGCGTCTTCTCTCCTGAGAATACATAGCTTACATATTCATGGAGGGGCATGTTGGGATATACTTCCGTATAACCGCCGTGGTTCTGCATCGTTACAAGGAAGTTGAAGGTCTTCTGACCTTTGGATGCTTCAAGCCTGTCGATCAGGTTTTGGTAAGCACACTTGTCGGATACATACTCACGGTAAAGGTCTGCATCAGTGTAGTTAAAGTCATCAATGAACTTATATTCCTGGAAACCTATAAGGGGATAAACCGTGGGACGGTTCCAGCCTGATGCAAGGTAAGGATGCATCGCACATGTGGAATAGCCCATGTCACGGAGAGCCCATGCAAGAGAATAAGTGTCGTTCTTGATGTAGGAAGAATACGGGATCGTACCGGTAGGCAGGAATGCCGTGGAAATACCCGTAAGGAACTCAAACTCCGAGTTAGGAGTGTTGCCGCCATATACGGAAGAGAGAGCATAACCGTGGATGGTGTTCTCTTCCAGAGAGTTCCAGTAAGGAGTCGGATCTTCGTAGCAGCCAAGCATTATAGTGTAGTCCCTTGCCTGCATGTAAGACTCGTTCATGATGACGATCACGTTGGAAGCATCGTCCGCACTTCCCTTATCCGTTAAATCGATCCCGAGGGAATCGATATTTGCATTAAGGTCATCCACTGTATATCCTTCTCTGGCTTCAGGGAACATCGTGAGGGCAGAAAGCGACAGGTTCAGCATGAAGCCGTTATAAGCAGAACCCTTATCTTCCCAGGCCTGAAGAGAATGAGACTTGCCAAATGTCTTAAGGTTTACGATGAAGACCGCGGTAAAGGCACAGGAAAGAGCTGCAAAGACGGCAACCCTTGCAGGGATCGGAAGGATCCTCTTGTCACCCTTGAACCTTAACATGGCAATGCAATAAAGAGCAAACGGGATCACGACATAAAGGAGAGGCGCCTTGAAATCAAGGCGGTAGTTGCTGACAACATTCATGGCAGTACCAAAAGACTGAAGATCTGTTACAAGGAACTCGTGACCTCTCTCACAGTAGATAAAATAGTTCGCGATACCAAGGATCATGAACAATACGGGTGTTGCAACTGCAGCTGCCCTTCTTCTGAAGCATATAAACCTGAAGAAGAAATAAAGTGCAATGATGATCGTTACTTCATAGAACCATCTTGTTCGTTCCCCATGGTACATGACCATATAGAGCGCATTGAACTGAAGGACTTTGGAGTGTCCTGCAAGATTTATCATCTGCATGAAGTAGATCGAGAAGAAAGATGCGATAACCGGCAGGATAACGTCAAATGCGATCTGAACATATCTTGCCTTGCCCGAATCCTTGAACTCAAAGGTAAAAAGGCTTATAAGGAACAGTAAGACATACCATATTATGCAGTCCCAGAACTGGCTTGCGCCCGCCACGGCTCCTGTTACAGCCAAAGCCAAAGCTATTACTATTCTAACGATATCAAGTTTTCCAAACGAAAATTTAACGCTCATAATTTCTCCCTAGTTTTCCTAAAACTCAAAAATGATTTTTCTAAACCACGGGATATTATAATATATAAAACCAAAAATGATTATGAATTTTTACTGTCAGTTTCCACGAAGTTCGGAAAGACGCTTCTTCTTGGCGTCAGAACCGTACTTTTCGATAAGGAGCATCCTTGCGATCGCCCTCTGCTTCATGTAGTAAGCATCATTAGGGTATTTATGGGATCTGTCCTTATTCTGCTCTTCTATCGTATCGCAGGCGGTCTTGTAGGACTGGAAGATCCTTGTAACGTTGATATCTTCGGGCCATTCGGCGGAATTGCAGATTACGAGCAGGAGGTTTTGGCTGATCTCACAGTAGCCCTCGGCTACAAAGAAATGCCTTATGCCTTGATCGTCTCTTACAGTAACGATTCCGGGCGTAATGGATACTACCTGGGGTTCGTGATCTGCCATGACGCCCATGGATCCGTCCGTCGCGGGAACGGACGCGGAATAGACATCACCTTCGAAAAAGGTGCGGTCAGGGGTCACGACGACCAGATGGATATGGTTTTCCCTGCTCTTATCTGCCATCAGACGGTTTCCTTATATGCTGCCAATACATCATCCAGGCCGCCCTTCATGAAGAAGCACTGCTCGGGGATGTGGTCAAGGGATCCTGAGATCAGTTCACCGAAGGCCTTAACGGTCTCAGATACAGGTACATAACGGGGAGCAAAACCCGTGGAATCGGCGGTAACGAAGAAAGGCTGGGATAAGAATCTCTGAACTTTTCTTGCACGGGATACGGTCTTACGGTCTTCTTCAGAAAGCTCTTCCATACCGAGGATGGCGATGATGTCCTGAAGTTCCTTATAACGCTGGAGCATCTCCTGGACCTTACGGGCAACATTGTAGTGCTCTGCACCTACGACGGATTCCGTTAATATTCTCGATGAAGATTCGAGAGGGTCAACTGCAGGATAGATACCGAGCTCAACTACGGATCTGGACAGAACGATGTTTGCATCAAGGTGGGCAAAGGTCGTAGCAGGAGCAGGGTCTGTGATATCGTCGGCAGGGACATATACAGCCTGGATAGACGTGATGGATCCGTTACGTGTTGATGTGATCCTCTCCTGCAATTTACCGACTTCTTCTGCCAGAGTGGGCTGATAACCTACGGCTGAAGGGATACGGCCCAGGAGAGCCGATACCTCGGAACCTGCCTGAACGAATCTGTAGATATTATCGATGAAGAGGAGCACATCCTTCTTCTTCTCATCTCTTAAGTACTCAGCCATGGTAAGGCCGGTAAGAGGAGCTCTCATCCTGGCGCCTGACGTCTCGTTCATCTGACCGAATACCATTATGGTCTTATCGATAACGCCGGACTCGTTCATCTCGCCCCAAAGGTCGTTACCTTCACGGGATCGTTCGCCTACACCGGTAAATACGGAATAACCGCCATGCTCGCTTGCAATGTTACGGATAAGCTCAAGGATAAGGACTGTCTTACCTACTCCGGCACCTCCGAAGAGACCGATCTTACCTCCCTTGGAAAAAGGAACGAGCAGATCAATTACCTTGATTCCTGTCTCAAGAACAGATTCTGACGGAAACTGCTCGGTAAAAGAAGGAGCGGGTCTGTGTATAGGCCAGTAGTCGTCTGCATCGACAGCTCCGCCGTCATCGATCGGGCGGCCCAATGTATCGAAAAGTCTACCCGTGATCCTCTCTCCTACCGGAACCTTGACCGGGGACCCCAAAGACTCTACGGGCATGCCTCTCATAAGGCCTTCAGTCGCATTGAAAGATACGCATCTTACGACGTTGTTGCCTCTCTGCTGCAAGACTTCAGCGAATACATCCTTGTCGGATTTCTCCAATATATCTTTGCCTGCATGGATCCTTACCGCATCGTTGACCTTGGGCACATCTCCCCTGTCGAACTCGCAGTCAATAACAGGGCCTATTATCTGTACAACTTTTCCTACTGCCATATCCTTCTTCCTCTCTTAGATGTTATCAGCCTGCTGGGCACCGTTTACGATCTCGGTCAGTTCCGTAGTGATCTTGGCCTGACGGGCACGGTTGCTCATGAGCCTTAACTTTTTCATCATCTCTTCAGCATTATCTGTAGCGTTCTGCATCGCCGTAAGTCTTGCACTCTGCTCGGATTCATAAGCTTCAACCATCGCACCGTACACGATCGCATTGATATAAGAATCAACAAGATAATCGAATACGGCAACAGCATTAGGGTGATAGTTAATAGCCGCCCCATGGTGTAATGCAACACCGGCATCATTGACGCTTTCCGGCAGGATCTGGGATACGGCCTTCATGTCAACAGGCAGAAGTCTTATTACCTTAGGCACCATATTGATGGAAGATTCCATCTCCGTATAGATAAGATAAACAAGATCGAACTCACGGTTCAAAAACTTTGTTCTTATGATCGTACCGACCTTGCGGGCCTGATAGAATGTGGGCTCCGTGATCGGGAATGAGAAATCGTGATTAACGTTATAACCTGCGCGGATCAGCTTATCACGTGCCAGTTTACCGAAAACATAAAGCTCGTAGTTCGTCGATATTCCCTTACGGGTATTCTCCAGGATCTTCGTTCTGACGTGTTCCTCGGCGATCTTGACCATGTTGTTGTTATAAGCACCAGCAAGACCCTGATCTCCTGACAGGACAAAACATGCGATCTTCCAGACATCGCCCGGGTCCTTCTGCTTCAAGGTGCAAAAAGGATTATCGATTCCGTCCGTGTTGTTCGTGATCTCCTGCATGGACTCGGCACAAAGGCGGAAGAAAGGATACATAGCATCGTGCAATGCCGTGGATCTGCGCATCTTGGCGGAACTGACCAGCTGCATCGCGTTGGTCATCTGGCTTATGTCGGTAACGCTCTTTATTCGCTTCTTTATGTCGTTGAAATTATCCATAAAGAACCTTACTCTTCCTCGCTGTACTCCGTATGTTCAGTAAGATAGACCTTCTTGAACTTATCGTAGAGCTTGTCTATCCTCTCAGCGAATTCATCGGTTAAGACGCCTTTATCGTTCAAGGCAGCATATGTCTTTGGGTGCTTGACCTTGAACTGGATTATAAAATCCTCGACATTCTCTTTTATGTCTTCCTTAGCCAGGAAGTTGAGCTTATCGGTCGTTGCAACATAAAGAGATATTACCTGTTCTGCTACCGTCAGAGGCTTATACTGACCCTGTTTTAAGATCTCGTTTAAGACAACGCCGCGCTTTAACTGCAGCTGGGTGTTCTCATCAAGGTCAGAACCGAACTGGGCAAAGGATGCCATCTCTCTTGCCTGAGCCAAAGCGATACGAAGAGGGCCTCCGACCTTCTTCATTGCCTTTGTTTGAGCCGCACCGCCGACACGGGATACGGAAAGACCTGCATTGATAGCAGGACGCTGACCTGAGAAAAAGAGCTCAGGCGACAGGTAGATCTGACCGTCGGTAATGGAGATAACGTTCGTCGGGATGTAAGCCGAGATATCGTTACCCTGTGTCTCGACGATCGGGATAGCGGTAATGGAACCGCCGCCCATCTTATCGGACAGTTTTGCAGCTCTCTCAAGGAGTCTGGAATGCAGATAGAATACGTCACCCGGGTAAGCTTCTCTTCCCGGCGGACGCCTGAGAAGCAGGGATATCTCACGGTAAGCCTGAGCGTGCTTGGACAAGTCATCGTATATTATCAGGACATCCTGATGGTAATCGTACATGAACTTCTCTGCCATGGCACAGGCAGCAAAAGGAGCAATATACTGCATGGCTGCAGAATCAGATGCTGATGCGGCTACGATAACCGTATAGTCCATAGCCTTGTTCTTCTCCAATGTACGGGCGAGCTGGACGATATTACTCATCTTCTGCCCTATCGCAACATAAACGCAGATAACGTCTTTGCCACGCTGGTTGATTATGGTATCAACCGCGATAGCAGTCTTACCTGTCTGACGATCACCTATGACAAGTTCTCTCTGGCCTCTTCCAATGGGCGTAAGAGCATCTATAGCCGTGATGCCTGTTGCCATAGGCTTATTGACAGGAGACCTGTCAAGGATGGAAGGTGCGGGAGACTCGATAGGTCTCGTCTCAGTAAACTTTATAAGTCCCTTTCCGTCTATAGGTTTACCCAAAGGGTTTACTACACGGCCAATAAGACCGTTACCTACAGGAACGGAAACGGTTGTAAGCGTTCTTTTCGCGAGCTGTCCTTCAACGACAGAATCCTCGCCGGACAGAAGGACGATACCAACCTTGTTACGCTCAAGGTTTAAGGCAATGCCCTCTGCACCGCCCGAAAATGATATGAGCTCTGACTGCATGCAGTTGGCAAGACCGGATACTGTGGCAACACCGTCCGAAAGAGATGTAACGGTTCCTACCTCATCTGCCGTGCTTCCCGCAAGGAAAGTCTCGGTAAGTCTTGCATCAAGCTCGTCTTCGTTCAGATCCTTGATCTCGATACTGTCAAGGCTGATATAAGAAGATTCCGGAAATGAATCCAGGATCTCCTTCAATTCCGTTCTGATACTGTCGTTATCTACGGTTTCCGCCTTATCGTCAGTATCACGGTTCGTCTTAAGATAGTTGCTGATACGGTTAAGCTGTCCCTTGATGGAATAATCGTATCTGGAACCTTTGAAATAGAAAATAACACCGCCTATGAGAGACTCATCATGCTCTATAGTCAGCCTGTAATTTTGTATATCATTAGTCTCCGCGAACTTGGCGGCCATCTGAGTGATCCTGTCGTCAGACAGATCACCTGCAGAGACTGCACGAAGCTGAGGTCCGCGGATCTTTGATCTTCTGTCTTTATTGTCAGAAAGTTCAGACATCCTGCTTCACCTCTGCGTTGATAACTTCTTCAGTGTGTTTGCCTGCCATGGCGACAAGATTCTCATGAGGGACTGCCTCGCCCAAGATGCGCTCTGCAACTGAAACAGCGAGATCGGAGATATCGTCCTTCATACCTTCGATGGAAGATATACGGAGCTTGGCAGCATCATCTTCAGCTCTAGCGATGATGGCAGCTGCCTCATCCTCGGCATTCTTAATGATATTGTCAGCCTGTTTGTCGGCATTGGACCTGGCTTCTTCTATGATCCCGGAAGCCTGGATCTTCGCATCATCGATGATCTGGTCTCTCTCTTCTGCAGTCTTAGTTGCCTCGGCATTAGCCTTTTCAGCAGATGTGAGCTCGTTATTTAAAGCATCCCTTCTGTCGTGCATAGCCTCAAGGATCTTTTTGTAGACCAATTTCTTAATGATCACATAGGCTACCAGAAGATTGATAGCCGTAAAGACCGCAGTAACGGCATATCCGGCAAACTGGTCCGGAGTAAAAAGACCGGACTCCTCTTCGGCAGACAGGATAATATTGAACAATTCATAATTCATAATCAATATATGACTCCTTTGGTATTGCCAAGAATAATATGCGCGATCAGCTGACCGTGAAGATGAGAAGGAGTGCTACAACCAGTGAGTAGATGGCAACAGACTCGATAAATACGATAGCAAGGAGCAGGAGTGTCTGGATCTTGCTGAATACCTCAGGCTGTCTTGCACCTGCGTCAACAGCATGAGCTGTAGCAAGTCCCATACCGATACTTGAACCCAAGGCACCTAATCCGATCGCAAGACCTGCAGCCAGGGCAGCCATTGTTCTGGGTGACAGTCCCTCAGCAGCGCTTTCACCGGCAAAAGAAATGACGGTAGCCATTACTCCGGGCAGATTGGAAAGAATCTCTAACATTTCGTATACCTCCTTAGATTAGACGGTCGCCTTGAGCGACTCGGGATTTTCCTTGTTCTTCTTTGCAAGCTTTAGAGCTTTCTTCTTAAGTTTCTTTTCCTTCTTCTCAAGATCCTCAGGTTCATTGGCTGCCTCGACGATCTCACCTATGTAAGACATGGTGAGGTAAGAGAAAACAACCGCCTGGATCATGCCGTCGATGATATCGAACCACAAGCCGACAATGCCGGGAAGGATCGCAGGAATAACGATGTAGAGGAATTCCATAAATACGAAGGCACCGAATACGTTACCGAAAAGACGCAAAGTCAGCGATATCGGCTTGATAATGAAGTCCAGGATCTTAAAAGGCAAAAGTGCGGGCATAGGGTTTGTCATGTATTTAACGAAGCCCTTAACACCGACAAACTTCAATGAAGTCACGATGACATATACCATAGCGACCAAAGCGAGAGCCGCAGGAAATGCAATATTCTTTGCCGGAGGTGAAATCTTGAAAACAGAAATGACGTTACAGCCCATAATGACAGCGCCGATGGACATTATCATGGGAGCAACCTTCTCTCCCTGCTCGCGCGTCATACCGAATCCTGCGCATGTATCGAGGATAAGGTCAACCAGGAGCCATACCAGAGTCTGTCTTGTATTGGGTTTCTTATTGATCCCTTTAGTCAGGAAATGAAGTAACAATATCATGAGAGCGATGGCGATCCACGAGACGATGATAGCGTCAGTAATAACTGCTTTTACATCACCGATCATGAAATAATGCTTCCACTGCAGTATTCCGTGATTGATCTCCTCACCAATATCCCCAATCTTCAGCTCTTCAACGAACTTTGCGCCGAATGCCTTAAGAAATTCAAGGAACCACATAACGGTCGCCCCCTAGCTTTTTATAAAGACAAAGTAATTTTAACGCAAAATAAATATAAAACAACCTTGTATAAGACAATTAGTGTTCTCTTCTCGAAATTGTCGTAAAAAGGTGCTGATTTAATGCCTTTTTCCAACATATTGCCACTATGCAATAAATATAAAAAAGTGCTCCAGGTCTGTAATAACAGACGTTTGGAGCACAAGATCAGTAATCGTTCTGATTATTTACTTGAAGAGCCTGTCTTCCTGGGCGCAGATATCGCCGACACGCTCTGCATGGCGCTCTCCCGCAAATTCCTCTGCGAAGAAGGCATCGACCATGGACAAAGCCAGTGAAGAACCTACGACTCTCGCACCGAAAGCCAGGACATTGGCATCGTTATGCTGCCTTGACATCCTTGCCATGAACTCGTTGTTGCAAAGGCCGCACCTTATACCCTTGTACTTATTGACTACGATCGAGATGCCGATACCGGTTCCGCAGATGGCGATGCCTCTGTCGGCCTTACCGGAGAGGATGTCCTCTGCGATCTTCTGGCCTGCTTCAACATAGCTAAAGGGGAGCGCTGCAGTATCTGCTCCTCCCTCCAGGACCTCATAGCCCTTCTCCTCAAGGTGAGCTACGACGAGCTTTCTTAATTCATAACCTGCGTGATCTGATGCGATGCTTACCTTCATATGATCTGCTCCATTCTTAAATATTGTGTCTTATGTGCTTAAATGTTTTCGCGCCGGAAGCATAATCCCCGACGATATTTCCATTGCCTAAAAGTTTGTACTTATAAGATACAAGGCCTTCCAGACCGACAGGGCCTCTTGCGTGAAGCTTGGATGTGGATATTCCTACCTCAGCACCAAAGCCGTATCTGAATCCGTCTGCAAACCTTGTTGAACAGTTAACAAGAACGCTGCCCGAATCGACTCTTCCCGTGAAGATATCAGCCGTGTCAGCATTCTTCGTGATTATTGCATCCGTATGGCCTGAACCATATTCATTGATGTGGTCACATGCAGCCATGACGCCGTCAACGATCTTAACGGACACCTTCATGTCAAGATACTCGTGATGCCAGTCGGCTGCCTTCTCACAGCCTGATATTGCAACGACCTCATCGTCACCAAAGAACTCAACGCCCTTCTCCTTCAATGTATCAAGGAGCTTAGGCAGGAATGTATCCTTAAGAGGCGCATCAACGAGTATGGTCTCTGTTGCATTGCATACAGATACATACTGGGTCTTAGCGTCAATAACGACCTTCAATGCAAGTTCCGGGTCACAGTCCCTGTCGATAAATGTATGGCAGACACCGTCTGCGTGTCCCATCACGGGGATCTGGGTGTTCTTCATGATGTACTGAACGAACTGGTTGGATCCTCTCGGAATAATAAGATCTATGTACTTATCCAAAGAAAGCATGCCGTTGACATCTTCCCTGGATTCAAGGAGATTGAGCCAGCCCTCCGGGAGCCCGGCTTCAATGCCTGCAGCGGATATGACATCAGCTAAGATCCTGTTAGTGTTAGCTGCTTCAGATCCGCCCTTAAGGAATACCGCATTACCGCTCTTAAGGCAAAGGGAGGCGATCTGGACAAGAGCATCCGGGCGGCTTTCGAAGATAACGCCTATAACACCGATCGGGCATGTGATCCTGTAGAGTTCAAGACCGTCATCTAATGTCGTATGGAGATTGACCTTCCCTACCGGATCTTCCAATCCCATAAGGCTCCTGATACCGGTAACGGAATCAGCAAGCTTTGTCTCATCGTATTTAAGTCTCTTAAGAAGGGGCGTTGCAAGATCAGCTTCTTTTGCATTGGCAAGATCTTTCTGGTTAGCTTCGATAATCTTATCCTTGTTTGAAAGCAGCGCTTCACCGACCATTTCAAGAGCCTTGTTCTTAACATCAGATGCAAGAACAGCCATATCGATCGATGCCTTCTTGGCGCTTATAGCCATAGCGGTAATATCGGACATATATTATTCCTTTCAGTCTATTTTCGAATAGATTATATCCCAAGATATACTTCTGTTAAACATCTAAATAATGTTCAAAATGTTCAAAACTTTGTAGATAAGTCAAAAACAAGCATCCTAATGTTGATATGTCCCGCAATGCCCTTATTTATTGCATCGAAAAATTTTGAGGCAAACTATTGACAAAACGGTTACAAACGGATTACAAATCCGTCAACATAACAATAAAGGGCTTTGCAGGCGTTTTAAAAGTATGTTCTTTTTACCCTGTCCGTCACAGACGGACACAAAAAAGTTAAAATTTCCTATTGACAGAACACGCGAATAACATTTGCTGTTTGATATAATTATCACATGGATATCATTACTACTACTTTATTCGGATTAGAGACTCTGACCCGCCTGGACCTTGAATCCTGCGGCTACAGCAAAGAAGATATAAAAGTGTCTGACGGACAGGTCGTATTGACTGTCCCTGACGACTCTTTTGCTGATGATATAGCAAGAGTAAACATGTTCGCAGGATGCGCTGAACGCGTCTTCTTCTCAGTCGGCCAATTTAAAGCAACAGAGTTTGAAGAATTCTTCGATAATACGGCTGCTCTTCCCTGGGCAGATTTCATTCCCGAGGATTGGGCTTTCGTGATCACAGGGTATTCGCGCAAGTCCAAGCTCTTTGGAGTTCCTGCCATGCAGTCCCTGGCAAAGAAAGCCATCTGCAAGTCAATAAACATATCCCGCGGGCTCCCCCAGGACACACCAGTAACGGAAGATCCTTCCAAAGGAACGGTCAAGATCCAGTTCGGCATGGTATCAGATCAATGCCATATGCTGATCGACACAACAGGCGACGGGCTTCACAAGAGAGGCTACAGGCCACTGACCCACGAGGCGCCCATAAGGGAGACTCTTGCTCTTGCAATGGTCAGACTCGCAAGATATACACCCTTCTCCTACGAATCTTTATACGACCCATTCTGCGGCTCAGGCACTATTGTTATCGAAGCAGCCAGGAATGCGCTCGGCATTGCTCCGGGCCGTGACAGGATCTTCTCTTTTACGGATATTCCTTACATCGGCCGTAAGCCACTCATAAAGGCGAGAGAAGAAGCCAAAGACAAAGAAGACCTCTCTCCTTTGGATGACATCTTCTTCGCAGGTTCCGATATAGATCCCAAGGCCGTGCGTTCAGCGAATGCCAATGCCGAATCGGCAGGAGTCAAAGACTTTGTAAGATTTACTGTCAAGGATGCCCTGGATCTTAAGCCCTCTTCCCTGTCGGAATTAACGGGCTTTGACAGGAACCTTGTAATAACCAATCCCCCATACGGCGGGAGGCTCATGACCCCTGAAGAGGCTGCTGATATCTACAGAGCCATAGCAGGGCTCTACCTTACTCCCCGCGGTCAGTGCCGCAAGGGCATAAGGCTCTCCGTCATAACTCCGGACAAGGACTTTGAAAAGGCAACGGGCGCCAAAGCTGACAAGACCTATAAGCTCTACAACGGCAACAAGGTCTGCCACCTCAATAACTACTTCAGGTTGGATAAGAACGATGGCTGAATATACCATCCGCAAGATCCCCTTTTTCGATCCCGTTAAGATAGCGATAAGCGGGCAGGCCTTCAGGTTCAAGATCCTGGACGAAGACCACGTGGAACTTGTCGCAATGGGCAGCTATCTTCAGATCGCAAAGCTTGACGAAGACAGCTTTGCCTTCTCGGCAAAAGGATCTGACTTCGATAAGATATGGGCTCCCTACTTTCATCTGGACTTTGATTATCAGGCCGCTGTTGACTCAATAGACGAAGACGATAAGTACTTAAGATCAGCTGCAGAATTTTCACGAGGGATCAGGATATTGCGCCAGGACTCCTGGGAGACCCTCATAAGCTTCATAATCTCCCAGAGAAGATCCATTCCCTCGATAATGACTTCCGTAGAGCGCCTCTGCGAATTCACCGGACACGAAGCAAAGATGCCAAAGCACCTGGACAGACCGTTCGTAAAACCCTCAAAGGAAGTCTACTATGCCTTCCCTGCCCGTGATGAGATGGCAGACATGTCTCTCGAGGACATTCAGGGCTTAGGCGTGGGCTACAGGGCTGACTACATAAGATCCGCTATAGATTACGATCCGGATCTTAAGGCATGGGAAAACTTATCCGACGATGACCTCTATGCCGCATTGACCGGACTTCGCGGTGTCGGCAAGAAAGTCGCTGACTGCGTAATGCTCTTCGCATTCGCAAGATTCGGACGCTTCCCCGTAGATGTCTGGATGCAAAGGATCCAGGATAACTACTACAATGGTTCTTTCGATATATCAAGATACCCTGATACAGCAGGAATAATGCAGCAGTTCATGTTCTTCTACGAGAGGATGAATAAGATCATATAAAGCCCTTATTTCTTATCTGCCTTCCATGTGATAGGATAAACATATCTTATATAAGGCAGGAGATTACCATGAAGACAATAGAAGACTATATCGACATCATCCCCGATTTCCCTGAAGAAGGCATTCTTTTCCGTGATGTAACTTCACTGATCGCAGATCCCGAAGGATTCAGACTTGCGATCGACAGTCTTATAGAGCGCCTGAAGGACATTGAGTTCGATGCCATCATAGCATTGGAGTCCCGGGGCTTTATCTTCTGCGCACCCATAGCATACGCACTTAACAAACCCATGGTCCTGGTACGTAAGAAGGGCAAGCTCCCCAAAGAGACCATCTCCGAAGAATACGCTCTTGAATATGGTACTGCCACAATCGAGATACATAAGGATTCCATCCTCCCCGGCCAGAAGGTCGTATTGCTCGATGACATAATCGCTACTGGCGGAACACTCAAAGCCACAGCCAACTTAGTTGAGCGCCTTGGCGGCGATATCGTAAAGATACTGGCCCTTTGTGAGCTTAAGGGACTCAATGGCCGCGAGGTGCTTTCAGGCTACGACATAGACGTTCTCATCTCTTACGAAGGCAAATGATATTAAGAATTTGTTAACGCAGCCGTAATAGTTAATCAAAAATTATGGAGAAATTGTGAAATTCTCTTCACGTTTGTAAACTAAGTGTGATATAATCTTCTAAAGTCGAAGGGCGGGGGTCCATATGCGGCATAAGAAGATCGCTTTGTTTATGAATGAGATCACACAGTTTTTCCAGGAATCCTTTGGAAAAGCTATATCAGATCACGCGTCTTCAAACGATACTGATGTGATCATATATTCATCCTACGGATCCTATACCTGTCCTTACGGCAGGAACCTTCTTTCCGAGATGGGCAAGAAGAACATAATCCGTCTTCCCGACTATTCCAAGTTCGATGCTATAATCGTCCTCCCCAATACTTTCGATATTTACGGCATGGACACGGAATTCTTCGATATACTCAAAAAGGAAGCTGCCTGCCCTGTTATCTGTCTTCAGAACGTCAATCCTGACTTCTATTCGATCACGATCGAAAACAAGGACACCATGTACCGCATGACACGCCATTTTATCGACGATCACGGCTTTACGGATCTTCGATACATGTCCGGTCCTTTTACGTCCAAAGATTCTCCCGAAAGACTCGATGGCTTCAAAAAGGCCATGGAAGAAGCAGGGCTTGAGATCAAAGAGAATACCGTTTACGAGGGCAACTACTGGACCAACAGAGGCAAGAAAGCTCTGGACTTCTTCATTGGCGAAGATGGCAAATACCCCGAAGCCATAATATGCGCCAACGACTATATGGCCATCTCGATCTGCGAAGAACTAGCAAAACGCGGCTTAAGAGTTCCTGAAGATGTCTCAGTATCAGGCTTCGACGGGATTAAGGAAGGTGAATTCAACACCCCTTCACTTACGACTGTCACCGTCAGTCCCGAGAATTATGCTGATACAGCATGGAATCTTATAATGGATCTGTGGGCCGGTAAGGACTGTTCCAAGATCATAAAGATATCTGACGAGATAAATCTGCGTGCAAGCTGCGGATGCGGCAAACAGTCCGTAAGCGACCAGTTGAGCGAATATGTCAAGAAAACCATCCATACTGATTTTCTTCTGAGAGAAGCCGGAAGGATAACAACTGACTATCAGAACAGATACGATCTTGATAACTCCCTGTCAGTAGCTAACTACTATTTCAAATCCCTCGACTGCGATACAGGCTACCTCTGCCTTTGCGATCTCGAGGATCCCTCATTCGCATCCTACGAGCAAAACAAGATCTACACGGATGAGATGGTACTGGTCCAGAAGATGGACTCATCCGAACCCATGCACGCAGATATCAGCCAGGAAAGATATAACAAGGAAGACATCCTGCCTGACATCATACTGGATACAGAAAACGCAGGCACTTACATCGTCTTCCCTCTTTACTACAAGAACAAAGAATACGGGATCCTGGTTTTAAAGCCTGAAGAAGGACAGTGGCCAAACTCCCTTACAAGTACATATACAAATGCCCTGTCAGCCGCTGTGGAAAACAGTTATCTCCAGAGCACCTTCAGTGAGCTTGCCGAGATAAAGAAACTGTCTGAGACAGACCACCTTACAGGACTATATAACAGGCGTGGCTTCGAAAACGCTCTCGCCCGCACTCTCTCCTCCATCCCTGACGATAAGATCGTAAGCATCGTCAGCATCGACATGGACGATCTGAAGCTCATAAACGACAAATACGGCCACTCAGAGGGCGACTATGCGCTGATAACTCTTGCAAACACTCTTAAGAGCTTCACAAACGAAGACGAGATCTGTGCGAGATTCGGCGGCGACGAATTCTCAGCTGTACTGATCTCCGAAGACAAAGAAAGATCGAAGGAATTCGTAGACTCGTTCTTATCTGAACTTTCCAATGCTTCCCTTACATCCGGTAAGCCCTACCCTATCCACGCCAGCACAGGCGTATGTGAATTAATGGGCGGTGACACCAAACAGATAATCGCGTGCATGCAAACTGCTGACCAGCACATGTACATGAATAAAAGATCGTATAAAAAAGCAAAAGCTAGATAACTCCCCTTGGCATTTTGCTGATCAGATGCCGGCGTTCCGATTCAGGGAAGCCGGTATTTGATTGGAGGAAAAAAGGCAATAAAAAAGCCCTGCTAAAAAGCAAGGCTTCTATCTGGTGCGGTCGACGGGACTTGAACCCGTATGGAGTTACCCACACGCCCCTCAAACGTGCGCGTCTGCCAGTTCCGCCACGACCGCATCTCAAAGGCTTGTTTATTATACTTATACTACACCGAAGTGTCAAGATAAAAATATCAATGAGAACGGGCTGACTCTTGCCGAGCCAGCCCGTGTTGTTCATCTTAAGAAGATATACCGGTTATATCAGTTCTCTTCTTCTTTCTTCTTGCCGACATATATCGTATATGTCCTTGCTCCGATAGCTACCGCACCTGCTGCCAGGAGAACGACTGCAGCGATGTTGTAGATCGATGTACCCTCACCGGTTGCCGTTACCTTCTTACGCTTTCTCCTTGCGTTGATAACGTCTGTAGGCTGTGCCGTAGGTTTCTTCGTCGGCTTAGGTGTCGGCGAGTTCGTAGGCTTAGGTGTTGCCGTAGCCGTAGGTACAGGCGACGGTGTAGGAGTCGGCGTCTCCGTCGGTGTAGGAGTCGGCGTCTCCGTCGGCTTAGGAGTCGGCGTAGGCTTCTTCGTCGGCTTCGGCGTAGGCTTCTTTGTCGGCGTAGGAGCCTTCGTAGGAGTTATAACAGGCGATCCAGTCGGAGCAGGTGCCTTGGTAGGTGTTATAACAGGTGTACCCGTTGGAGACGGTGCAGCCTTAGTAGGTGTAGGTGTTGCCGTAGGGCCGCCTGCTGAAGGCGTAGCCGAAGGTGTTGCCGTAGCCGTAGGTGTAGGCGTAGCGGTTGCTTCTCCACCGGAAGGTGTTACTGAAGGTGTAACAGTAACCGTAGGCGTTGCAGTTGCTGTAGGTGTTGCAGTTGCCGTAGGTGTGATCGTTGGCGTAACTGTCGCTGTAGGTGTTGCAGTTGCCGTAGGTGTGATCGTTGGCGTAACTGTCGCTGTAGGTGTTGCCGTTGCCGTAGGTGTGATCGTTGGCGTAACTGTCGCTGTAGGTGTAGCTGTCGCCGTAGGCGTTGCTGTCGCCGTAGGTGTTGCTGTTGCCGTAGGTGTTGCAGTTGCCGTAGGTGTAGCTGTTGCCGTAGGCGTTGCTGTTGCCGTAGGTGTTGCAGTTGCCGTAGGTGTAGCTGTTGCCGTAGGTGTAGCTGTTGCCGTAGGCGTTGCTGTTGCCGTAGGCGTAGCTGTTGCCGTAGGCGTAGCTGTTGCCGTAGGTGTAGCCGTTGCCGTAGGCGTTGCTGTTGCCGTAGGCGTAGCCGTTGCTGTAGGCGTTGCTGTTGCCGTAGGTGTAGGTGTTGCCGTAGGAGCAGTATATGTGTTGTAAACAGTTACTGTCTGGGTATCACCTGAACCCATAACATGCGGATCTGCTGAATAATCAGTAGAGCTGTAAGCAAAACCATCAACAGTAACGGCATCCTCTGTTACAGAATAAGAAGTGTTATAAGGCACATTCTTAACAACTAAAGTCTCACCATCAGCAAGTTCTGCTTCAATGATGTTTTGATTAGTATAAATAGTGTACAAGCCCGGAGCATCTATTAGGATCTCACCCCAGTTTATTTCTCCGGTTGGTGTCAACTTGACGCTAATCGTGAACTTTACCGGATCAGTATATGTATCACCCTTTACCTTCTTGCTAACTTGCAATTCACCACTGCCAACAGTTGGTGTTGCCGTAGGCGTAGCTGTTGCCGTAGGTGTAGCTGTCGCCGTAGGCGTTGCTGTCGCCGTAGGCGTAGCTGTCGCCGTAGGTGTTGCTGTTGCCGTAGGTGTTGCTGTTGCCGTAGGTGTTGCTGTTGCCGTAGGTGTAGCTGTTGCCGTAGGTGTAGCTGTTGCCGTAGGTGTAGCTGTTGCCGTAGGTGTAGCTGTTGCCGTAGGTGTTGCAGTTGCCGTAGGTGTAGTTGTTGCCGTAGGTGTAGCTGTTGCCGTAGGCGTTGCTGTTGCCGTAGGCGTTGCTGTTGCCGTAGGTGTTGCAGTTGCCGTAGGCGTTGCTGTTGCCGTAGGCGTTGCTGTTGCCGTAGGCGTTGCTGTAGCCGTAGGCGTTGCTGTAGGCGCTGCGTAAGTGTTATATACGTCAATGCAATCCGGACCATAATCAACTATGTCTACTTTATGATTAGGATCACAGATTTCATCCCTGTCATGAGTATATCCAACAAGACCTGTCAGATCCTCTTCTACTTCATAGGTAGCATTAACAGGGAGCTGTCTGATAGTGATATACTGACCAGCTTTCAGCTTTACAGTAAACACATTTCCTTCTTCGGTAAATGTTGCACCATAAGGGTTAACAACAAGGTAATTCGCCCAGTCCATGGTCGACATTCCGGTAGGAGGAGTAAATGTAACTTTGATCGTAAACTCCTGATCAGGCTCGTATCCTTCACCCGATACATGCTTCCATATCCTGAGGTCTCTGACACAATAATTATCTTCAAGGTCAAGGATCGTAGTATCACCGGCTGCTACACTGAAAGGATTGGTAACGACATCAGATCTGTCGAAGTTTCTCCAAACATCTGCCTGTTTTACTCCGTTAAGAAAGTAACGTACAAGAACGTACTTGCCAGATGCTTCAGTAAGTTTCTCAGTTACAGTATAAGTCAAAGTAGTGTCAGTGACCGGAATATCAACGGAAGTATACTTGCCGGTTGAATCCTTTGAGAAAGCCTGATCATCACCAAGCCTGCCGGACCAGATCTCATTGCCTTGATTATCATTGACAACAAATGTCAGATTATCAAGATCCTGCTGAGTGATCTCGCCCTTGATCGTCTTTGTGATACGGAGAACACCGGTAGGCACCGCAGTAGGAGTAGCAGTAGGTGTAGCAGTTGCAGTCGGTGTAGCAGTTGCAGTCGGTGTAGGGCCTACATAATCATCATTGTAGGTTACGGGTGTAATGCCACTGTCTGATACACTGAACAGACCGGTAGAGACATCATCCCTGTTGTCTCCCTTGTCGATACTTGTTGTGTTTCCACCAACAGAATATGTAACAACAAGGAGCTGACCGCTTGCTGTAGTAAGCTGCTCTGTTACTTTGTACTGCTTGCTGAGATCTGTTACGGGAATCTCAACAGATGTGTACTCTGTCATAGCATCATTATGCGTAAACTTTTCAGCATCTCCAAGGTTGCCTTTCCAGATCTCGTTACCGTCCTCGTCGTTAACAATAAATGTCAGTCCGTTACGGTCTTCATCTGTAATATCACCACTAATAGTCTTGGTGATCTGGATAGCCCCGGTAGGAGTTGCCTTGGGTTCGTCAAGGATAACGACTGTATCATCACCCTCGATCATACCGACATCGCTGTCAATAGCAGATGTAGCAGTAACCTTACCGTCAGCACCGACTGTAAAGTAAATTACCGTAGGCTGGATCTCGTAATTATCCGGAGCAAGTGTCTCAGTAAGAGAATATGTGCCCGGCTTAAGACCAACTATTGAAGTAACATCTGTACCTGATGTGAATTCAATATAGTTATCGCCTACATCATTTGCATCGTTTGTAACATCAACTCCGCCTCTTACGAGAGTTACATCGTGCATATCAACAGTACTGTCGTCGCCGAGGTATGTAACCTTGAGCTTAGCACCGGGAACCTCAGCGCCATTAGGCTGATTGATATCACGCTTGCTGATATCGACAGTTATGGTGTCAGTCTTGTTGTCGATAATGTTAAGTATATGCGGACCGGCATCACTGTAGTAAAGATCACCGTCTGCGCTGGTATAACCATTGTTGTAATACTTATTTCCGGTATAGATCCTCTGTGCCATGCTGTCGTCAAGAACGATACGCGCGTTATTGCCGTTGGCTTCGATCGTAAATACCACATCGTCAGCTTTAGCATAACCTGCAGGAGCCTTGGTCTCCTTAAGAGTATATTTTACTCCGGGAACCAATCCGGTTATCTCATGCTTGCATGCATCATCACTGTTACCGCCAGTAGTCGTCCAGGTCCAAGTCTCATCTCCTGTAGAATTATCTTCAGCAAACAGCTGGAACTGAGCACCTTCAAGATAACGGAAATTGCCGTTATCAACATTCTTCTTAATGATAGATACGCTATAAGCACGGTCGTCCGTCATGGTGATCTGGTTGTTCTGCTGAACTGCATCACCGATCTTAACAGTACCGTCTGCAAGAACACTAAAAGCGATATCGTCAGCCTTAGAGTAACCAGAAGGAGCCTTGTCTTCACGGAGAATATAATCTCCTACTGCAAGATCAGCCGAGAACTCACCAACCCTGATGGGATCTCCAACCTTCGTCGTCCCATCTGCCTTGTAGATCTGCAGAGTTGCTCCGTTAAGAACAGAATTGTTGGGATCAACCTTTCTGATGTTAACGCGGATCGCATCAAACATGACAAGTATCTTATGATTGCCGGGACCTGCAGCATCTTTTACTGTTCCGATCTCATCAGCATTATCGTTGTTGATCGTGATTCCGCCATTCTCATCAACCGTAAAATTGATAGTTGTCTGAACAGCAAATCCGTTTGGAGCAGTATTCTCGGTCAGAGTATAATATCCGGCAGGAAGATTCTTGAGGTTCGTAACTGAACCTGCAGTTGTTGTATAGCTGATCGAAGAACCGTTCTTGCTAATATTATTGCAATTTTGAATTTCAACATTAGTTAGATCGTAACCATCTTCACTCTTCAAGGTCAGAGTAGCTCCGTCGATCTCATCACCTGCACCAAGGGCAACCTTGCTTATGTTGATCTCAACATTCTTCTTATCAAGCATAGTGATCGCGTTGCCATTGGATGAAGCACAATTAACAACTTTGCCATTAACGATGCTGAAAGAAATGTCCTCAGCCTGCTCATATCCGCCCGGATGTTGGATCTCAGTAAGAACATAGTCACCATCAGGAAGGTTCTTAATGGTTACCGGTCCTTGACTGTTGGTCCTGTAAGAAATAGAGTTTTCATAGTTATTATTTGAAGTACCATTAAACATCAACTGATTATTGCGAGGATATGCACCCTGCGGGCCAACGCCGGGGTGTGCTTCTGCAAAATCAGCAGACACAGTGCCGTCACTTAATGTTCTGTGAGCTGTAATAGGTGTAGAAAGATGGCTATACTGTGCATCAGAAAGTCCGATGTTAAGCTCATATCCTGCAGCCTGATTGCTTGCCTGTGTGTTAGGACCATCCACTCTGGTGATCTTAAGGACAGCACCGTTGATCTCATTTCCACCGGCAATAGCGACCTTGTTGATCGTGAGATTAGGTGTTACCTTATTATAAAACTGACCAAGGTCGAACTGGACACCGGACATCTTTATATAATCCTTATGATAATCATTATTGGTATCAGGAGCATAATCTCTATAAACGATACCATCGCCGGTTACAGACTTATAGTTTACAAAATAAGTAAACTTCCCATGTTTATCAACATCAACCTTGAGAATAATATCAATGTATCCGTCGGAATTCTCAATTCCCGCTATCTTTTTGTCAGCATCTTCCGTCATTCTGAAATAGAAGGTTTGACTATTAGGATCATCACCTGTGGGCTTGGCGATATAATAATGCTTCTGCTCGTCAGTGAGTTTATCGTAATCGTCACAATAAAAAGTAAAACTCTTGAAAATAACAGCACTATATGCATCATTTGACTTTACCAAAGCGGTGCCATATTTATGTTCATCTGCAAAATCATCTGAAGTATATTCCTGCAAATAAAATTTGAAATCTCCGGACTTTACTTTAATTGAGGAATCTTTCACGACCTCTCCCTGAACCGCGTATTTAGACGTAAATGTTTTATTTACAGCAAAGTGCATCTGACCATAGCTGTCGCGGCTGGATCCGCTGTAAAGAAAATGGAACTCATCTCTTACGGTAACCGGTCCGCCTGTAACGATCCATCCGCTCGAGTTACCTTCCTTTATAACTACATCCTTGCTATTAGGAATGAGCATGGCACCACCCATTGTAGATATTTGAACCGGGTTCTCTGCCATAACATTCCAAATAACAGTCTCATTGAAATTTTTCTGAACAGCGGCTGCATAAGCCGGATTACCACCATTAGTAGGTGTAGAACCATCATATATAGTTCCATTTACTACTACATTAGGCTTACTCAATTTAAGAGTACTTGTTGTATCAGCCAGTGCATCTTGATCGATATTGATTACAACAACAGTAGAAGGATCCTTATGAATGATAAAATCACTTGTTCGGGTAAGATACTTTAGCAATACGCTGTCAAGATTGATATAAACAACTTTGTTTTTAAACTCGTCTCTATCAATATTGATATTCAATTTACCATCCCCGGTGCCATTGAGAGCCTGTCCATTCTCATTAGTAAAATACTCACAATTCCATCCATTGGGATTTAATACATAATCAGAGTCCCAGGCAGATCTGGCCTGAAGGTAATATGACCATGCGATATCAGCATCTTCAGGAGTTGTGCCTTCAGCCGGCTTTTCACCGATACGATTGATCAAACGATCAACGTTAGATGAAGCATTAACATTAACAGCCTGGATCAAGGGAGTGTCGCCGTATGCAGTATCAAAAATAATATTACCGTTATCAACTCCACCTTGAGCAGCTATATCGGGATTAAAGTAGTTAGCTGCAGAAGAATCTTCTGAACCATATACATTCTGAGGAGCTTCAAGATACATCGAAGAAACGGTGTTATAACCCCATCTGATATAGTCTCCGTCTTCAAGCGAACCGATAAGGAATAAGGCAGTAGATGTAATGTAGTCTACATCGTTATTGTTGGCATTGCCCTGATCATCCCTGTTAGAAAAATGATTAGTTGCGAATGTCGTCTCCATGTGGTTCTTCTGAGCTATAGACTTTGAAACGATACCATAGTCTACAGCACCACCCAGAACTGTCGCATAATTGATCTGGCTTGCAGAATCCTGAAGCATCGGAGCATCCGCTCTAACTTCACCGGTCCCCAATTCCCCTGCGGCTCCCGGAAGGATGATATTTGGTGTTATCAGCCCCACAACAAGTGCCGCGCATACAAAAGCCGTCGTCCTCTTGCCCATTGAAAACATAAAATACCTCACTATATTAGAAGTTTAGCCTTGTGTATTTTACGACGAGGCTTTTTATAGTTCAATATAAAATTCAAAAATCGTTAAAAAATTAACACAATTTTGTCAAAATTTTAAACAAAACGACCCCGACAGCGGTGTTTTGCTGCCGGGGACATTGATCTTTCGGGCTTTGTCGAAAATCTTTATCTGTGCATCAGATAGTAGAACAGACCCAATACTGCCGCGACGATCGCGATAGCAATGATGACCTTGATCGCGGATACGGGTGACCTGCCGGAGATCTTACCTGTCTGACCGTTGATGGCAAGTGAATATACCTGATTGTTGTATTTGAAGTTTGCGATCCAGATCGGTGCAAGGATATATTTGAAGGTGACTTTGTCGAATGCCGTTGACATGTTAAGGCTTCCGATCCTGTCCGGCCTGTACCTCTGTCTTATCTGCTTGGTAAGATTTGCACGAAGCTTCTGAGAGATGGACTTCTTTGCCGTTTCCCACCCTTCATCGAGGCCTACCGTATAACGCTCGGCTGCAAAGCCTGCTATGAATTCAGGAGAATAGTTGCGCAGCTTTGCAAAATCGAAAGTTGAAACGGCATTGATATAGGGGTTGTTCGTCTTCTTACTTGCATATACGACTTCATCGTCAATGAACTCATCGTAGATACCGCGGACTGTTCTCCAGTCAACGCTTACGACCTTACCCTCCTTGTCCTTCCTCTCGTAACCTAACTTGGCGTTGTAGGAAGACGTTGTCTGTGTATCGTAAGTCCAGTAAGGAAGATACAGGCCGCAGAAGTTTTCAGCCTTGCAGCTCTGCTTGGCGGCATTGGGAGCAAAGAGCTTGCCCTTGAGCCATCTTGAGAAGAGTTCCTCTGCCTTCTGGTTTGTGATCTCGAAAGGGACCACTCCGCCCGGAGCCATGATGTTCTCATCCTGATCGACAGGCATAACGCTCGTTGAACCGCAGAAAGGACAACTGCCTGCGGTCATGGCTTCATCGTAAACAGCCTCACCACCGCACATCTTACAAACGATACTCTTCTTTGATGTTCCCCAATCAAGGCTCTGACGCAGCTTTGCCGATTCGAAGTCAAGTTCCTCAATGTCCTTTGTCTCCTCGGGAGACGGGAGTTTTCTGGAATAACCGCAGAAAGGGCAGGTCATGCTAAGAGTTCCGGGATCGTATTCAACTGTAGCAGCACAGTTAGGACACTTCTTATCTGTTATGTCCATAGTGGTCTCTGATACGATCTTGTTCTCGGCATCAATGTTCTCAGCCATTGTTATATCCTCCTTATATTTAATACCTTATATATTTTAACAAACGATCAGTAAAGAACGAACACAAAAGACTTTGGCGGGATCCCAAGTTCCATCTTACCTGAAGACGTCCCTCCTACTATGTACCTGTTTGACAAAGGAACCGTTACCTTCTCTTCCCTTACGGCCTTAAGTCCCTCGCTCGTATCGTCGAGAGAAACATATTGGGGTTCGTCTGACTTATTTGTAAGCAGCACTATCTTCCGGCTGCCCTTTGCTTCCTTCCCGAAAAAGTCCTTGCCGTCCTTAAGATATCTTTCGAAAGCGAAAAGGCCTCCATCAGCTAAGAGGGTCTTATAGTAACCTGTCCTGAGGCAGTCGTTGTCAGTCCTGAGCCTTGCTATCCTTCTTGTGAACATAAGGTTCTCTTCCTGTTTGACCGAAAGCCTCTCCCAGGGATATGTTCTTCTGTTGAAAGGATCCTTATATCCTTCCATCAGGACTTCGTCTCCATAGTAGAGGCTACAAGCACCTATATACCCTATCTGTATCGCGTAGGCGATCCTTGCAAGTCTTACGCAGTCGTCATAGTCCGCTGATGCTATCTTCATTCCCTGCTGGATCTTCCTGTCATCGTTATCTTCGGGTTTGCTTAATGATGTAAGGACTCGCGGAACATCGTGGGATGAGACCAGGTTCATTATCGAATAGTATGCTTCGGCAGGATACCTTTCGCGGTAACCTTCGAGCCTTGCATCAAGAACGTCAGCATTGTAGTAACCGTAAAGATATTCCAGAAGGATCTTGCGGAAAGGATAACCCATGACAGAATCGTGGGTGTTGCCTAAGATAAAGTCCCTGTAGGATCCGTAGCTGCACTTGTTGCTGGCATCCTCCCAGACTTCACCTATTAATATCCCCTTCCCTCCTGTCTTCTCCTTAAGAGTGTCTCTCATCTGGCGGATAAAGCCGTCAGGGAGTTCGTCAGATACGTCGAGCCTTATGCCGCCGGCGCCTTCTTTTGTCCACTTATCAACGACTCCGTCCTCACCAAAGATAAAGTTCCTGTATGCAAGGTCGTCTTCGTTAACATTGGGCAGATCCGGGAATCCCCACCAGGAATCGTAGTTTACATTCCCGTCCTCATCCCTGTAGAAGTTGTACCAGGTGCGGAACTTGCTCTCCTTACCGTCACAATAGGATTCATATGCACCGACACCGTCGTAACGGCCGAACTTATTGAAATACTTTGAGTCAGCGCCCGTATGGCTGAACACACCGTCGATAACTATCTTTATACCGCGTTCATCAGCGGCTTTAACAAGTCTTGTGAAAGCCTCATTACCGCCTAAGATCGGATCGACGTTAAGATAGTCAGCCGTATCGTATCTGTGGGACGATCTTGCACAGAAGATCGGATTTAAGTAAACGATATTGATGCCGAGGCTCTTTATGTAGTCGAGCTTTTCGGTGATACCGTCAAGCGAACCGCCATAGAAATCACAGGCAAGGTATCCTGTCTCGGGCTTGCCTTCTATATCAACATCCTCGTACCAGCTTCTGTGGAAGATACGCTCGGGACGGTCTTCTGCTTTGACCATCGCATCGTAATCGAAGCCTATATCTCTTCTGAACCTGTCCGGGAAGATCTGATAGATCATGGCGCCCTTGATGGTATCAGGAGTTACGAAATCCTTATTGAAGACAGTGATCTGGAAAGCATAGGGATACTTGTCATCATCAGGTCCTACACGGGGCGGTTCGTGGTAGATCATGCCCTCACCGTTTTTCGAGTCACCGGATGCAACATAGTAAACCGTATTACCTTCAGCGTTAACGTATCTGAACCAGTAGAAAAGGAGTCCCGGCTCGTGAGGCAAGGCAAGCTCAGACCTGTATCTTCTTACCGAGAGCCTGTGCATGGGTTCTTCGTGGTAGCTGAAAGAATAAAGTCCGTAAGTATAGCAGAGCGTAACTTCCGAAGCGCCCTCTTCAACATCGAGACAGAGAGCGACCTTAGCATCCGCAGGGCATGCGCCGAACGGATCTCTGTATTCGGTCAAACGCGAGGCGTGAACCGTCACGTCTCGCGTTTTTGCTTCATCTTGATGGCCTAAGACTTCGGACATCAGCTATCAGTCCTCGCTCTTCTTGTCTGACTTTGTGGGCTTCTTCTTGGCGGGAGCCTTCTTGGCCGCTGTCTTCTTGGCAGGCGCTTTCTTCGCAGGTGCCTTCTTGGCTTTAGGTTCCTCTTCAGCCTTAACTTCAGGAACAGCTTCCGGCTCTGTCTTCTCTTCTGCAGATTCTATAACAGGAGCAGGTTCAGCTACTGCAGCTTCTTCTGCCTTGGGAGCCTCTGCCTCAAGAGGAATGCCCGTGATAAGGGAGAATAGTCCTGCATATTCACCGGCGCTCTTCTTCCATGAATAGTCACCCTTCATGCCGGTCTCGATGATCTTCTTCCAAACATCCTTATGGTGACGGTAGAGATCAGCTGCATACTTGGTAACAAAGAGGAACTCATGAGCATTGATGTTAGCAAATGAGAATCCGTTACCTTCGCCTGTGTACTCGTTATAAGGAATAACTGTATCCTTAAGTCCGCCCGTCTCTCTTACGACAGGAACGGAACCATATGCCATTGCAACGAGCTGCGACAGGCCGCAGGGCTCGAAGATGGAAGGCATAAGAAATATATCAGATGCAGCATAGATCGTGTGTGCAAGTCCGCTGTCGAAATCGATGCATGCACACATAGCGCCCTGATGACGGGAAGCGATATCTGCAAGAGCTCTCTCGTAGTAAGGATCGCCTGTTCCGAGGATTACGATCTGCATGCCGTCGTAGAGCATCTCTTCGATAACATAAAGGAGAAGGTCCAAGCCCTTCTGGTCAACGAGACGTGAGATCATGGCGCAGAGAGGCGCACCGGGATTCACATCGAGACCCAGCTGCTCCTGCAATGACTTCTTGCAGGCAGCCTTCCCCTTCTCGTATGACTTGATCGTGTACTTCATCGGGATCTTGTCGTCTGTCTTGGGATTGTACTCAAGATCGTTCATGCCGTTTAAGATACCGGATACCTTATATGCGTACTTCTGGAGTGTGTAGTTGAGACCTTCGCCGTAGTAATCGGTCATGATCTCATAAGCATATGTGGGAGACACCGTTGTTACTGAATTGGAGAATACGATACCAGCCTTGAGCATATTGATAGCCTGATCCTGGATGCAGAAATCATCTCTTAAGTATTCACCCGGGAGATCCAACATCTCCTTAACGACATCGATGCTGTGGACGCCCTGATACTTAAGATTGTGGATCGTATATACGGTCTGAACATCCGTATGGTAACCGTTCTTCTTGAAGTGTGCGTCAAGGAGCATGGGCATCATGCCTGTCTGCCAGTCGTGACAGTGCAGGACATTAGGCTCAAAGTCCATGAAATCGCCTAAGAAGTCAAGGACCGCACGCTGGAAGAAACAATACCTTTCGATATCGAAAACATACTCAACATAGATCTGATCGAAGTTGAAGTAATACTCATTATCGACAAAGTAGAAGATCGTATCGTTCATCTCCAGAGAGAAGAGACCTGCATAAAGAGATCTCCATCCCATATGGACCATCTTCCATCCGCGGAATTCAAGCTTGTCAGCATACTTGATCTTGATCTTGCGGTACAAAGGAAGGATTACTCTTGCATCCACTCCCTGCTTGTTGAGTTCTACGGGCAGTGCTCCGACAACGTCAGCCAGACCGCCGACTTTGACGAAAGGACTGCATTCGGATGTTGCCATCAAGACTTTGATTTTCTTTTCCATGATCAGATACCTGCTCCCTTTCCGATTACGATCGGGTATTCCGGATGTCCTACAAGTCTGACACCCGGTCTTACGAACGCATTCTTGTCAAGGATGACATTCTCGAGATTACAGTTCTCGGAGATATGAGCATCCTGCATTACGATACAGTTCTTAAGAGTTGTATTCTTAGCAACCGTAACGCTTCTGAAGATTACCGAATCTTCAACCTTACCGTAGATACGGCAACCGTCGGATATTATACTCGAAGATATGTCTGCATTATCGAAGTAGAGAGTCGGAGCCTCGTCCTTGACCTTTGTATAGATAGGTTCACCTTCAGAGAAGAGGTCTGCCCTGACTGAATCTTCAAGAAGAGACATCGAGGCATTGAAATATGCCTGTACGCTGTTGATCCTCAAGGCAACTCCCGAATACTCGAAAGCATGGACCTTGAGTTCATCGTACATCTTAACAAATGAGTGAATGCCAAAGTGAGTAATTCCATGCGCCATCTGCTTGGCGATGATATCAAGGAGAAGATCACGTCTTATGCAGAGGATGCCGAGGGAACACTTGGAAGATGCAGGCTTGGGAGGATTATAGAGCATATCCTTAACGAAGCCGTCGTTATCCGTCTCGATAATATATGAAGGATTGCCGTACTTGGTCCCGTCACGGTTAAACATAACGGAGATATCAGCTCCGGAATCTTCGTGGGATTTTATGAAATCATCGAAAGTGGTATTAAGCACTACATTACTTGCAGATACGATTACATACTTGGTCCTGGACTGTCTTAAGAAGTCCATAACGCCTGTCAGTTCCTCATCGTTGATGATCGCCGAAGCTTCCGAGTTGACATAAGGCGGCAGGATATGAAGTCCGTCATTCTTTCTGTCGAGAGACCATGCGGCACCGGTGCCCAGGTGGTCCATGAGAGACTTGTACTTGTTGTAAGTAAGAAGTCCTACGTTCTTGATACCGGAATTGACCATGTCCGAGAGCATGAAGTCGATGATCCTGTATCTTCCGCCGAAAGGCATGGCCGACAAAGCTCTGGGGTTGGAAAGTTCACCCAATGATATCTTCTTGTTATCCGCCAGGATAAGACCCATTGCATTATTAAACATAACTTCTCGTCCTCCTTATACTCTGAATGTCGATTCGATGATCGCCTGGTCTTCAGGGACCTCGACATCAACATCGACCATGCTGTTTGCAGGGATAACTGCACCGTCTTTGATCTTGAGTCCTCTCTCGAAAACACAGATACCTTCGGAGCAGAGTTTCTTATTGGTATAAGGTCCTTCGCCTTCAACGAAAGAACCGGCTTTGCAGTCCTTACCGATTATGGTTCCGAAGTCAACGATGCAGCGCTCTATATGCGCGCCTTCCTTGACGACGACACCCGGAAGGAGAACACAGTCCTTGACGACCGCGCCTCTTTCCACTACTACGGAATTGGAAAGAACGGAATGCTCGACATCACCATAGATGCGGCAGCCGTCGGTAAGAGCGGAATCCTTGACCCTTGCTCCCTGCCCTATGAAGTGGGAAGGCTTGACCGGGTTCCTTGAGAAGATCTTCCAGGATCTGTCAACAAGGTTGATCTCTTCAGGCTTATCCAGGATATCCATGTTGGTCTCCCAGAGTGATGAGATCGTTCCGACATCCTTCCAGTAGCCGGAGAATCTGTAAGCGTAAAGCTTCTTTCCTCCGTTTAAGAGCATCGGGACGATGTTCTTACCGAAGTCGTTATTGGAATCAGGATCGGCTTCATCAGCGATAAGAGCTTCTCTTAAGACATCCCATGTAAATATATAGACGCCCATCGATGCAAGGTTGCTCTTGGGTTCGGCGGGCTTCTCGACGAACTCTTCGATCGCATCGTCCTCTTTGGTATTGAGGATACCGAATCTCGGAGCCTCTTCCCACGGTACTTCATAAACTGCGATCGTGGCATCTGCTCCCTTCTCGATATGGGCCTTTAACATTGCGGAGTAATCCATCTTATAGATATGGTCACCTGACAGGATCACAACATACTTGGGATTGTAGTCGTCAAGGAAATCCCTGTTCTGATAGATAGCATTAGCTGTACCCTTATACCAGTCCGAACTTCCGCTCCTCTGGAAAGGAGGCAGGATATAAGCACCTGCATTGTTACGGTCCAAGTCCCAGGGGTGGCCGTTACCGACATAGGTATTGAGTGCGAGCGGCTGATACTGCGAAAGCACGCCTACGATCTCGATCCCTGAATTAACGCAGTTACTCAAAGGGAAATCAATGATCCTGTAACGGCTTCCGAACGGAACTGCCGGCTTTGCGATCTTCTTTGTGAGAACACCGAGTCTTGAGCCCTGTCCTCCGGCAAGTATCATCGCAACTACATCAGCTTTTGACATACTAATTACCTCCGCTTACTCTATATGTTATTTGTTTTTGTTATCAGTTTTCTTAGCTGCTTTCTTTGGAGCAGCCTTCTTTGCTGCAGGCTTTTTGGCAGGAGCCTTCTTCGCAGGTGTCTTCTTAGCCGCAGCTTTCTTGGCAGCAGGTTTCTTGGCCGGCTTAGGATCATCCACCTTCATGAAGTAGATACCTGCAAGAGGCGGCAGATTAACCGAAACATAGTAAGGCTTGCCGTTATAAGGTTCATCGACTGCAACGACGCAACCGTTTACATCAGTTCCCGTAGGATAACCGCTGCCGCCGTGGACCATGTCATCCGTATTCATTACGATCCTGTAAATACCGGGTTCGTAAACGGGCATCTTATAGTCTTCCAGAGGCTGGGGCACCATGTTGAGAGCGACATAGATATCATTCTCAGAAGGGTTCGGTGATTTGCGTGCATAGATGAATACGTTGTTCTTGGTATCCGTAGCATCTATCCATTCAAAGCCTTCCCAGATCTTGTAATCGTTGATCCAAAGCTGGGGGTGCTCTTTATAGAACTTATTGAGTTCTGAGCAGAAGTTCTGCAGGAGCCTGTGGGACTCGTAGTCCAGAAGGAACCACTCGAGTTCCTCGTAGTAACGCCACTCGATGAACTGACCGAACTCGGATCCCATGAAGTTGAGCTTTGCACCCGGATGGCTCATCTGATAGAGGTAGAGCGTACGGAGTGACGCGAACTTTCTCCAGATATCGCCCGGCATCTTATCTATCATGGAATACTTGCCGTGAACGACCTCATCGTGAGACAGGCTCAGGATATAGTTCTCATACTCTGCATACATCATGGAGAAGCAGAACTGGTCGTGGTGCCAGCCCCTGGCATATGAATCTGTCGAGAAATAATCCAATGTATCGTGCATCCAGCCCATGTTCCACTTGTGCGTGAAGCCGAGGCCGCCGTCTTCTACCGGATGGGATACCTTGGGCCATGCCGTGGATTCTTCCGCGATCATCATAACTCTCGGGTATTCTCTTCTCACGATGGAATTGAGCCTCTTGAAGAATTCTATGGCTTCCAGGTTCTCGTTGCCGCCGTACTTGTTGGGAAGATACTGGGAGCGTCCGTAGTCCCTGTAGAGCATGCTCGATACGGCATCAACACGGAGACCGTCGATATGGAATTCCTCAAGCCAGAAGATCGCATTCGAGATGAGGAATGAGATAACTTCGTTCTTCGAATAATCGAAAACATATGTCCCCCACTCCCTGTGCTCGCCGATCCTCGGATCGGAATATTCGTAACAGGGTGTACCGTCAAATCTTACCAGGCCTTCAAGGTTCTTCGGGAAGTGGGCCGGAACCCAGTCCAGGAGAACACCGATGCCGTTCTGGTGGAGGATATCCACCATGAACTTAAAGTCTGCAGGTGTTCCGAACCTTGAGGTAACGGCGTAGTAGCCTGTAACCTGATATCCCCAGGATGCATCCAGCGGATGCTCTAAGATAGGCATCAGTTCGACGTGTGTATAGTTCATCTTGTTGCAGTAATCTGCAAGATCCAGAGCAAGTTCCCTGTAGGACATGAAGTTGCCGTCGGGATGCTTCCTCCAGCTTCCAAGGTGAAGTTCATAGATATTTATAGGCTTGGGTTCTAATGCATCAGTTACATGATCCAGATAGTAATCGTCACCCCAGATATAGTCATTGGGATCGTAAAGTATGCTGGCGTTATTAGGCCTTGTCTCAAAGTGCCTGGCGAAGGGGTCTCCCTTCTCATATATCCTGTTATCGGCACCTATGACCCTGTATTTGTAACGGTCCCACTGATCGGCACCGTAAACTATCTTCTCCCAGATACCGGTGTTCCCTAACATGAACATCTGATCGGCATTTGCATCCCATTCGTTGAAGTCGCCCATAATGCTGACGGCCTTAGCCTTCGGTGCCCAGACGCGGAACATATATCCCTTTTTGCCTTCCTCATTCTCAAACGGGTGAGCCCCGAGGAAGTTATATGCCATGTAGTTCTCGCCCCTGTTAAATAGATAAGCCTGATCCATTATGAATCTCCTTTATGCTTAATCTGCAGCGCCAAGTGCGCAAAAGTCATGAGGATATTTCCCCACACGGGTATTATATAATAATTTAAAGGATTTACCAACCGAAAATACAAAAACTCTCAATTTTCACTAAAAGTTTTTGTGCATATTTCACATTTAAAGGCTATTTTGCACTTCGAATCTTCTTTTTCGGGAAATAAAGCACACCCGTCAAAAAAAGGTCTGCCTCAAGTTGAGACAGACCTTTAAAAGATCAACTAACGATCGATCAGCCGGCGAACTCGGCGCCCTTATCCCAGGCAGCCAGGTTGTTGGGGATCATGTGGTGACGTCTTTCGGGAAGGATCTCATAAAGGGATTTCTCGAAAGATTCACGCTTGATGCATCCGGTTGCGGTAGCCATGCAGCCGATCATGGAGATAGGAGCATATGCCATCGCACCGAGCTCAGAAGCTATGTCGGAAGCATTCATTGCAATGAACTTGATATCATCACGTGTAGGCTGGATCTTGATCAGGGAAGAGTCGATGATCAGAAGTCCGCCGGGTTTGAGCTGCTTCTCGAACTTCTCCATGGAAGGCTGATTGAGGCAGATAACAACATCCGCATCATTTACAACGGGAGATCCGATGGGTTCGTCAGAGATAACGACGGAACAGTTAGCCGTACCGCCACGCATCTCAGGACCGTAAGACGGGAACCAGGATACTTCCTTACCCTCATAGAGTGCAGCCTCTGCTGCCATCTTACCTGCAGACAGGATACCCTGTCCTCCGAAGCCGGCAAGGATTACAGAAAAATCTATCATGCCCTTACCTCCTTCTCGCCTGCGTGAACTTCGCCTGCAATAAGATTGCCGGCAGCATCGAACTTAAGATCTTCACCCTTGAAGCATCCCAGAGGATACTGGGGGATCATCTTCTCCTTAAGCCAGTCAAGAGCTGCAACAGGTTCCTTACCCCAGTTGGTAGGACATGTTGACAGGAACTCGACAAAGGAGAATCCAAGATTGTTCTTCTGAACGTTGAATGCCTTCTGAACGGCACGCTTAGCGTTCATGATGTTCTTGTAATCAGTTAAGCAAACACGCTCAACATAGACAGCACCTGTAAGGTTAGCGATGAGCTCACTTACATTGATAGGATAGCCCTGGTAAGAAGCATCACGTCCGAAAGGTGATGTTGTCGTAACCTGGCCCAGCAATGTTGTAGGAGCCATCTGACCGGAAGTCATTCCGTATACTGCGTTGTTAACGAAGAAGACTGTGATCTTCTCGCCTCTTGCAGCAGCATGAATGATCTCGGCAGTACCGATAGATGCAAGGTCACCGTCTCCCTGATATGTGAAGACTGTCTGATCCTTAAGATTACGCTTGATACCCGTTGCAACTGCGGGTGCTCTTCCGTGTGCCGCCTGAACAGCATCACAATTGAAATACTCGTAAGAGTTGTAAGTACAACCAACGGATGCAACTTCTACAGCGGAATTCAAAAGATCCATCTCGACCATCGACTCAGCGATGATCCTGTGGATTATTCCGTGGCAGCATCCGGGACAATAATGGAAGGGCTTATCTGTCAGACCTTCTGTCGGTTTGAATACTACAGCCATCAGACGATACCTCCTTCCACTGTTTCTCCGTTATGGATCCTTACGATCTTGTCGAGGATCTCTTTCTGTGTAGGCAGATTGCCGCCCATTCTTCCGTGGAAGTATACGGGCTTTGTGCCGTTTACGGCAAGACGTACGTCTTCGATCATCTGGCCTGCGTTAAGTTCTACATCGAGGAATGCCTTTACGGATGGCATTGCTGCTACTTCAGCGATAGCCTTCTTCGGGAAGGGCCAGAGAGTGATAGGTCTGATCATACCGACCTTGATGCCCATCTCGGCAGCCTGCCTGATTACGTTACGGGAAATTCTCGAACAAGTGGAGAATGCCGTGATGATGACCTCGGCATCTTCGATGTTGACGGCTTCCCATCTCTGCTCATTCTCTTCGATGACCTTATACTTCTCCTGAAGCTCACGGTTCTTGTATTCGAGAGTATCGGGATCGATATAGATGGATGTTACCGTGTTGTGAGGACGGATGGAACCGTCTTCTGTCTTGCATCTTCCGCAGGCAGCCCAGGGCTTCTTAACGTCAACGACAGGCTCTTCATCACGGAAAGCTACAGGTTCCATCATCTGGCCCAATGTACCGTCGCCCATGATCATTACAAGGTTCCTGTACTTATCGGCGAGATTGAATGCCTCTACTGTCAGCTCGTAAAGTTCCTGAACAGATGCGGGAGCTATAACGATATTACGGTAGTCACCGTGTCCGCCGCCCTTTGTTGCCTGGAAATAGTCACCCTGCGCAGGGAGAATACCGCCAAGGCCCGGGCCTCCTCTTACGATATTAACAACGACAGCCGGAAGCTCAGCACCTGCAATATATGAGATACCTTCCTGCTTCAGCGAGATTCCCGGTGATGACGAAGATGTCATAACACGGAATCCTGCAGCTGCACATCCGTATACCATGTTGATTGCCGCGAGCTCACTCTCGGCCTGTACGAAGTTACCGCCGATCTGGACCATCTTCTTGGCCATATAGTGCATAACTTCTGTCTGCGGCGTGATAGGATAACCGAAATA
>JAGAAI010000053.1 GCA_017615325.1 Clostridiales bacterium
GCCCGTGGGCATAATCTCGAGCCACTGGTTGTCTGAATAGATATCCTTTTGGTAAACGCAGTGGTAGATATCCTTGTATTTATCGTAGAAGGGGAGGATCTTATCAGCATCTTCTATGCAGGTGATGTAGAAGATATCGCCCGATAGGAGTTCCTCTTCGGAATGGACGATCCTCTTGCGTTCGTCGTTCCTTGAATCGATGAACTCGATCGTTCCGGGAGAACTCATCTCCCGCCAATTCGAAAATCTTTCTCTTCCGTCTATCATGGAATATACGGTGGGGTATATCCCATTTGCGAAAAGGTCTTTTAAAAGATCGCCTGCGCCCTCTCCGAGATAGTTTGAATCCAGGATCCCGCGGGTCCTGTTATCCAGGATGAAGGCGCCGTTATATACGATTATGGGTATCCTGGCATCAAGGCCTTTGGTTACTACAGAAGAACTGTAAACGGACCTTGCTGTAGCATAAGAAAAGATTATCCCCTTATCGGTCAGTTTGTTGATGACATCGATCGTATAAGGTGACGTCGTCTGGTCACTTCTGAGAAGTGTTCCGTCAAGATCTGATACGTAAAGGATCTTCTTATCCATTTATTGCTTGTCCCCGGATTAGATAACTGCTTTTACGGCTTCGTAATCGCCATGGAATTGGAAGGTGTTAAAGCCTGCTTTCTCAGCACCTTTGACATTATCTATCCTGTCGTCGATGAAGAGGCATTCTTCTGCCTTAAGTCCGTACTTATCGAGGAAGGCCTCGTAGATCTTAAGGTCGGGCTTTAACATGAGATAGTCCGAAGATACGAAGACGCCGTCGAAGTAATCGAGCGGGAGGAATCTCGGGAAATATTCGTAGAAGAGTTCGCTTGCGTTGGAGAGAACGTAGATCTTATAGCCCTTCTCCTTAACGGAGTCACAGAAGTCTTTTGCTCCTTCCAGGGGCACCATGCAGATGTCCCAGTTGTCTGCGCACTTCTTAAGCGCCTCGTGGTATTCTTCCGGGACCCTTACCTTCACGAGGTCGTATCTGTCCTTGTCTGTGATGACTCCCTTGTCTCCTAAGGCCCATTCGGGTCCGTTAAAAAGTTCCTTTATTATGATCTCTTTCTCCTCGTCGGAAGAGCAGAAAGAGTTGACAACGAAGCCGGGATTAAAGTCCAGGAGGACGTTTCCCATGTCGAGTACGATGTTCTTTATCATAAATATTCCTCGGTCTTTGATTTTTCCGTCCTATATTGTAGCATCATACCCACAAAAAAGTGGGTAATTTACAGTGAATCCCAATGAGGTTAACCTTATGTCAGGAGGTAAGAGATCATGAATGATGAAGCTTTACTGCTGATAGATATACAGGACATATATTTTACACCGGGGCCCATGCACTTATATAAGCCGGAGGAAGCTGCCCTTAATGCAAAGAAACTCCTTGAGAAGTTCAGGTCAGAGGGCAAGACAGTGATACATGTTCAGCATCAGTTTAAGTTGCTGAAGGGGATCTATAGGCTTGTAAAGCCCATAGAAGGCGAGAAGATCATCCGTAAGGAATACCCGAGTTCTTTCCTTGGAACAGATCTAAAGGAATATCTGGATTCTCATGGAATAAAGAGACTGACGGTAGCCGGGATGATGTCTCATATGTGCGTTGACACGACGGTCCGCGCTTGTCAGGACTTGGGTTATGATGTTACAGTTATAGACGATGCCTGCACCACCATGGATCTTATGTATGGTGGTAAGAAGATAGATGCCTGCACGGTGCATGCCGTATATATGGCATCACTGGCCGACGGATTTGCCGAAGTAACTAAACTGGAGAATTATTTATGAAGATAAGAGACGACTACACATGCCCGCTTGAGATAGTTCACGACATCATCAAGGGCAAGTGGAAAACGATCATCCTCTATCAGATGAAGGACGGCCCCAAAGGGCTGTCCGAGCTTGAGCGCGAGATAGAAGGCATCAACCAGAAGATGCTGTTAGAGCAGCTCCGGGAGCTGATCGAGTTTGGTCTTGTCGAGAAGAGATCTTACGACGGCTATCCTCTCCGCGTCGAATATTCCGTTACGGAGAGACGCGGAAGGAAGATGCTCGAAGCCATTGACATCATGCAGATGGTCGGAGTTGATTTTATGTTGGAAAAGGGTATGACAGAAGCGCTTCTTGCAAAGGGGATATTAACGCCGGAGCAGCTGGAGGAGATTCTTAATGAAAGGAAGTCTGATTCATGAACGGCAAGAAGGCTTTGATCGTTATCGACATGCAGCACGATTATCTGGCTGATACAAGAAAACCCATGTTTTCGTATAACACAAAAGAACTGGTCTCAAATGTCAACGGAGCGATCGCCCGCTATAAGGAAATGGGCTACGACATTATCTATATAAGGCAGGTCTTCCAGAACATCGTAACGAACAGAAAGTTCATCGGGTTTACGATAGAGGGAACTCCCGGCGCAGAGATCTATAAAGATCTTGATCTTGTGTCAGATCTTGTTTTCGATAAGTATTTTTCCAACACATATACATCCA
>JAGAAI010000054.1 GCA_017615325.1 Clostridiales bacterium
CTTGCAGATGATGCGAAGGAAGAATACTTAAGGAAGATCTGGACCCGCAAGGAGAGCATCTTCAAGAGTACATACAGCAAGTCTTTCCGTCCGGATGAGACCGACTCTTCGGCCGATACATGCGTCACTGGCAAGGTAGAAGTAGGTGGTGTAGAATACATTGTTTCCGTAAACACTACAACACCAAAAAAGATCAGATATTATTTCCCTGATCAGGGAAAGAAAAGTGAAGGATAAAACATATGCTGAATGAAGTCTTACGTATCAAGGACACACCGAAGGAAGTTAACTTCTTAAGGATTATTTTCGTCTTGTCCCTTTTTCTCTGGGGCGGATTTCTTCCTGCGGTATCATGCGGACTCTCCGTATTGCTCTGCCTTTTTATCTTTAATCTCTATCTCACGAAGAAGACAACAGTCGTGAGACAATCAAAGAAGAAAAAGAAGGAGATCGTAAAGGAAGTCAAGGCCATAAAGATCCCCATAGATCCGGTTGTGATTTTCCTTGCTGTCATGCTCTTCCTCTTTATCCTGACCTGTATATGGGCAGTTGACAAGGGAATGGCGCCCTATGGTCTTATCAAGTATCTGCCGCTGCCTCTCTTTGCGATAGCGCTTCACATGACTGAAGATAAGGGCCGTGAGACTCTCCTTATGGATATTCCTTACCTTGGAGCTTTAATGACGATCCTTTCAGGACTTCTTGCTCTTATCCCAGCCATTAGAGACCAGTTTATCGTATTCGGAAGACTTGCAGGTTTCATGCAGTATTCAAATGCTTTCGCTATCCTCTGTCTGGTAGGTTCAGCCGTATTGCTCCTGAACGAAAAGACTAAGGTCGGGATATCTTCGATAGTAACATGTGCGGTCCTTTATGCAGGTATCGCCCTGTCAGGCAGCAGGACAGTCTTTGTCCTCTGGGTGATCTCTATCCCTGTTATCCTCATCTTAAGGAAAGATAAGAAACTCACAATCATGCTCCTTTCACTGGCGGCAGTTTTCGTTATCGCGAGCGTTGTTTATGTAGCTGTATCAGGTAAGTTCAATGCGATCGGCAGATTCCTTACGACATCCGCAGATGAGAGCACATTCGTAGGAAGATTCCTTTACTATAAGGATGCGCTTCCCGTTATCCTTTCTCACCCCTTCGGTCTTGGATACAAGGGATATCAGGCATTGCAGACTTCATTCCAGACAGGTGTATACCATGTCCAGTACATCCATAACGACTACCTCCAGGTCTTCCTTGATACCGGCTGGATCACAGGTCTCGGCGGTATCGCATGTCTTGTGCTCGCATTGAAGAAGATCGCAAAACAGCCCGTTAAATTCATCCCTGCGCTCATGATCGCTCTTCACATTCTCTTTGACTTCGATCTTCAGTTCATCGGTATCGGATTTATCCTTATAATCCTTCTTTCTTCCGCTGACTATAAGGAAATCACTGTCGAGTCCAAGTCTGTTGCGATCCTTATGGTTGCCGCCTGCTCTTTGTTCTCGCTCTACCTGGGGGTCGCGGATTCGCTGTATCTTGCAGGTCAGAACAATGCCTGTCTTGCTGTCTATCCCAGACATACAGACGCCCTTACCATGGAACTTACAAAGAAGGAAACAGTCAAGGAACTGGACGACTATTCAGACAGGATCCTAAGACTTAATGATGCAAGTTCTATCGCATATTCTGCCAAGGCCAGAGCAGCCTTTGCCCAGGGCAATGTTCAGAGCATGATCTACTATAAGCTCAAGGCCATAGGCAACTACAAGTACAATCTTGCAGAATACACGGACTTCATCGATTATCTCAACAGGTCCGTCGAGATCTATCTCGGTATCGGCGAAGAAGATAAAGCCATGGATACCATGAGATACATCGTCCTCACAGACAAGATGCTCGAAGATGTTAAGTCTTCCACATCAGACCTTGCTTACAAGATCAACGACAAGCCTGATCTCGAATTGCCTGACAGCTACCGTACGATCGTAGATGCGTATAAGGATTATGTAGTAAAGTCTGAGTAAGTTATAAAGAAAAAACTGTTGACACCCTCCTTTGAAGAGTTATAATAAATGGTTTTTGAATTTCAGGAACCACTACTCTTTCAAGGGAGGGCGTTTTTATGAAGATCTCAAAACACGTATTATCTATCCTTACGACAGCAGTATTGCTGATCTCGACTTTTTCCGTTACGGCTTTGGCAAATGATATATCAGGATCTGATCTGCCAGATCAATCCGGTGCTAAAGAAGAGCCAGGATCGGCTCAAATGGAATATACCATTCCTATCGATCCACAGACAATTCAGGTGAATACTCAGAAAGTATTGGGGTATACGGTTGAGTTTGCATATAAAGATCAGGAATTTGTTCTTCCCGGAGACAGCAGTATTGAATTATCTAAGATCCTCAGCATTATAGGAATTACCGGACCCGTATCAGAAGTAGAAGTAAGTAATGATTCCTTGTTTTCCGCAAGTTTGGAAAACGGAGAATGGATCGTTACAGCACACAGCCCGTTTCTCTCAGAAGAATGGATGAAAGTAAAGATCGATGGTATTATCTATGAGATAGCTGTAACGGATTCTCCACTTCATGATTCATATTACTTCTATGTAGCAATATGTGACAGATATGGCACAGGCCCTTATGACAGTTGTGCCAATTCTGCAGGTTATATCATTATGCCTTTGACTAATGGTGGCTTTTGGTATTCTGAAATGCCGGAAAACATTATGGATGTTCGTTACAAACAAATGCTTTTCGGGTATGGTGATGTGCATGTAGAGGGTAGTCCTAGTTATCCGTCGTATGATTTTAGAAAACAACTTACACCAGTCCAAGGGTTTCCTACGGAATTGAAACTAGTTACTGAATTTGATCCTAATTCTACAAGTTATATAAAAAACAATAATTGGACATATACTTCCAAATGGCTTATTGAGTTATATGCTTCAGGAGATCTGGATAAAGAGTTTCAATTTGTTGAATGGTGGAATGAGGAAACTGTTATACATGGAAGCTGGAGTGATAAAAAAGAAGTTACTCATGGTGATTCTCCACATAGCATTACAAATGTTCAAGGCCCTGTAGAATTACAGATACCACTTGTCGGACAGCCTTCGACAACCGCCAGGTATAAAGTGGATGTGATCAGTTGGTATAATACTCTGTTGAGTTCGAACAAAACTTATGTTAAAAGATGGAAATTAAACAGCAATTTTGATTATATAACAGGCATTACTGTTCAAAAAGAAAACGGCAGCAACGATGGTATCCTGACTATATCGGATCAGTATGTCAAGGACTACGCCAATAATGGAATAGGAGATAAAAAAATCTATATCGCTGCTTACGATGATAATAGTCACTGGCCATCAATAGACATTATGCTAAGGTGGCCTAAGTGTAAGGTAACCTTTAAGGATGCTGATGGTTCTGTATTAAAGGGTCCCGATGAAGTGAATGCTATGACAAAACCGGTTTATCCGAAAAATCCGTCGAAAGCGTCTGATTTTTATGAACACCATATCTTTGATCACTGGGACAGAAATCCTGCCAGTCAGTCTCAGGTAATAGAATCTGATACGGTATTCACGGCTGTTTACAATACGGAAAAACACGATTATAAGCTTGATGCTGCCGGGACAAGCCATGTTTGCAGTAAGTGCGGATATAAAGTGTCACTGGCTGACAGACTTAAAGGAAATGGAACTGAAAATGATCCCTGGCAGATAAGCAGTGCAAGCGACTGGGATTATGTTGGCACATATCTTGAAGCATGTGGTTTTCCGGAAAATAAGTATTTTGCGCTGACAACTGATATCAAATTAACAGCTTCAAATGGAATACTTGGAACAGAAGAACATCCGTTTTCCGGTTGCTTTGATGGTCGTGGACACATTATTCGGTTAAGTGTTTCAAACGATAATTCACATGCATATTATGCACCTTTCCTTAAGATTCGGGATGCTGTTATTGAAAATGTTTTAATAAAAGGTTCGGTAACAAATCCTTATTGTTCCGGAGTGGTTGATACAGCATTGGGAACAAATCTTATAAATAACTGCAAAGTTGAAGCCAATCTTGCCGGATACATCGTGGCCGGTATGCTGAGGACAGGACAAAGAACGACAACAACTATAGAAAATTGCGTGTTTTCAGGCGGAATTACACTTAAGAATTTCCCGTTAATTAAAGAAAGGGCGGCAACTTTATGTGGATGGTGTGATTCGGAATCAGAAATTAATGTTATAGGATGTCTTGATCTTAGCTACAGCAAATATCCTCTTGGTGTGGGTGATCCTGATTCGTCGAAATCGGTAGTCAATACTTACTATATAGCTTCTAACAAACAGTTTGAGGACTCGACTAATCCTTGGGATGATCAGGGAAAACAGGCATGTGATCTCTATTCTGCGAATGGAATAGTTCTCTCACTTGTTGGAGATACCGGTCTTGAATATGGTAGCCGTATTTATGTAGGAGAGGGAGAGACTTTCTCTTTTACCGCAAAGAAAGATAACCAGAACCTTTCAAAAGTAATGTTCACAGATAAAAATGGCGTCGAACAACACCTAATATCTGATGATGATGGAGTGTTTACCCTTATTGCAAAAAGCGGAGTAATAGATTTTGATCTATCTTTGTCAGGGAAAGGGACTGAAGATCTGCCTTATCTGATCTATTCTGCAGATGATTGGAATGAACTGGCATTTTATATTGAGATCGGCAGGGATACGACGGACCTGCATTTCAAACTGATGAACGATATCTCTATAACTACACAGATCGGAACAAAGAATCCCTTCCTCGGATACTTTGACGGTAACGGACATGAGATCACAGCCGATCTTAACGGAATAGATAATGTAGCACCTTTCAGTAAGGTTGGTGACAATGATTCAACTGTTGTTATAAAGGACCTTAAGGTGACAGGAAACATAAACACGAGTGGCACGGAATCCGGCGGATTAATCGGTATAGCAGCAGGTTCGCTATCGGTCAGCAATTGTGTTAGTGATGTAGTTATCCTGACAAGTTACAATGGCGCAGGTTCAAATGGCGGTTTCGTCGGAAAGGCATTGGATCAGAGTGCTGTTACTATCGAAGGATCAGTATTTACTGGGAAGATCTTAACTACGGGTGATACAACTCAATCTGCAGGATTTGTAGGTTATGGTATAAGTTCTACTGCCATAAGCAACTGTCTTTATAACCCTGCGAAGCTCAGTGAAGGTGAGAATGAGTGCACCGGAAGTGCAACCTTTACAGGAACTGCCGGAAATGTAGACCACTGCTACTACATACGTCCAATGGGTGAAGTGCAGGGCAAGGCTGTCCTGACTGTAACTGAAGGCGATGAGTATGTTGAGATAATAAATCTTAGCCTTCTGGGGGATCCTCTTGCTAACTATAACTTAAGCGGGATTACTGCATATGCTCAGGGCATCTCCTACAGAGGAACACCATTGTATGGAAAAGGTGACACTGTCGGACTTGAACTTGCTCATAAAGACAGAGACGGTTATTCTTTCATCCGGTATCATGTTGAGCACGCAACACTGACCGCTGCAGGAGATAAATATGAGATTACTTTGAGAGATTCTGATGCTAAGATCACAGGGCTTTACCTTGTTCCTACTGAGAGTAACGATCCTGAGATCGAGATAGAGGATCAGGAGTTCATATATAACGGACAGGAATATACTCCGGCTGTTTTGAAAGTAAAGGCAGGTACGACAGAACTTCCCGAAAGCGAATATGAAGTTAGTTATTCAAATAACATTAACGCGGGTACGGCAACGGTTATCATTACAGATAAACCCGGCGGATTCTTTACTGTTAACGGCAGCAAGACATTTGTCATTGAGCCTAAGGAGATCACGCTGTCCTGGGCAGATACGGTCTTTGATTTTGACGGAAAGGCTCATTGCCCTCTTGCAACGGCACAGGGTCTGATAGGAGACGACATCTGTGATGTTACAGTTGACGGAGCTATGACAGATCCCGGAAGTTATAAGGCTGTGGCAACAGGTCTTTCCAACAGCAATTACAAGCTGCCGCAGGATGATTCTGTTGAATTTAAGATCAATAAACCTAAGCCGACTCCGACCGCTACACCTACGGCAACGGTGGCACCTAAACCGACAGAGGCAGCAAAGCCGACAGGCACGGCAACACCTACAGGTACAGCTAAGCCAACAGGTGCTGCTAAACCTACGGGAACAGCAAAACCCACAACTGCAGCAAAGCCTGCTACAACTGCTAAGCCAACTAATGCTGTCAAGCCTACCGCTGCAACAAAGGGCGGCGCACCTAAGCTCGATAAGACTTCTGCAAGTCTCGTCTGCGGAAAGACTATGACTTTGAAGGCTACGGCCAAGGGCAATGCAAAGATCACCTGGAAGTCATCGGATCCCAAGATCGCGACAGTTGACAATAACGGAAAAGTTACGGCTAAGATGGCAGGTGCCGTTACGATCACTGCAACGGCATCAGGCAAGAGCGCTAAATGTGCTTTTACGGTGCTCTATAAGGATGTAACCAATACCAAGGACTTCTGGTATGCTCCGACCAATTATCTGACAGCCTCAGGAGTCGTCAAGGGTTATGCCAACCAGACAGAGTTCAGACCTGCCAATGTCTGCACAAGAGCTCAGATGGTAACCTTCATCTGGAGACTTCAGGGTGAGCCAAAGCCTAAGGCAACAAGCTGCAAGTTCACAGATGTCAAGAAGACGGATTATTTCTATAAGGCTTGCATCTGGGGTAACGAGAATCACATCGTTGAAGGTTACAAGGACGGCACCTTCGGTCCGCAGATCGTCTGCGCGAGAAAGCATGCGGTTACATTCCTCTGGAGACTTGCCGATAAGCCTGCTCCTAAATCTTCCGCAAATAAGTTCAAGGATGTTAAGAAGAGCGATTACTTCTATACTGCAACTCTTTGGGCATCCGAGAAGGGAATACTGGCAGGATACGATGACGGTACCTTCCGCCCGAACGGTGACTGCCTGCGTCGTCAAATGGTTACATTCCTGTATAAGTATGATAAGTTTATAAACCTCAAATAAACCGCTGAGGATAAACATATCTCCCTGATTTACCCGGCCCCGCAGACATGAGCTGCGGGGCTTTTCTTTGCTCAACTTTTGTGATTAGGGTTTTCGTGAACATGAAATTAACGGACTGTAAAAACTGCCGGGTTTGGTCTTGGCATGCAGGAAATAGTCTTTGTGCGGTGATATAATCGAAAGAGGTATCCAAGCTGGTACCGTTAACTTATCTAATGCCAGATGAATGAATACGGCGGTCCGAGAGTGCCACTCGCGTCGCTCTGAATTGCGCCACTGAAATCGGTATGTCAGTGCCACTAAAATCGGGAAATATTGTGCCAAAAGTGGGTGTCGGATACTAACCGGCACCCACAAATGTTTAATC
>JAGAAI010000055.1 GCA_017615325.1 Clostridiales bacterium
GGTTGATCTTATTCTTCTGAGAAGAAGACGTAGTTGCCGTCGATGAAGACTGCCTTGGAATGGGGGTGGTTCCAGTCGTAGTTGCTGTAGATAACATAGACTGTTGCATCCGGGTGCTTTTCTCTGATATCTCCTTCCCAGAGGTAGACGACTTTGTCGCTGCCGGGATCCTGATTAGAAAGCTCAAGGCCTCCGTATTCATTGTATTTTCCGATATGGACTGCCTGAGATCTGACCTCATCTTCCAGGTCTTTAACATAAGTCTCATCTGCGGTGAATCCGACTGCAATGTGCCCCGCTCCCTGAAGTATTGTCGGCATGAACTCGAAATAGACATCTTTGGCAGACCCCGGGAGTTCTTCCGGCAGGACCGTGTCTATAGCTTTGAAACTGTTGGAATATTTCAAGGCTATGGGGTACTGCCAACTTGTATTAACGGCTACAGGCATATGGAACATTGCCCAGAAGAGCATGTGGAAAGTAAGGACAAGCGTGAATACTACCGAGCATACAAAGAAGGAAGTGTATCTCTTTCTGGAAAGGCTTACGGCAAGGATGATAAGGAAGATAAGGTCCGGGACAAGTATAAGGATAAATGTTACGAGCGGCAGCACTATGAAGCCGGCCAATGAGGCCACAAAGACCAGTGCCAGTATAGAAGTCAGAATGATGCCTATTGTCTTAAATGTCTTGTCTCGCATGGTCTTCCTCCCGCAGTCTGAATTATATTAGCACTATTTACATAAAAGTTACCCACTTTTTACCCGATGCACTTTATAATATGCGTATGCTCATTTTTTGAGATACGACTATTTTTTGATCATTCATAGGGAGGATTAACTTATGACTTTGGAAGAACTGTACGCAGGTAAGAACATCCAGGACTACTATATTGGCAAGGTAACACAGGTATACAGGAGTAACTGTATCGCCCAGATCGACAACTTCGCTCTGATGGCTGACAGATCCAAGTACAACAGTTCATTCCTTCCCAACACGATCAATAACTTCGTCCTGGTCGAATCTACAGTAGGTGTCTTCCTTGGAGAGGTATTCGAGAACAAGGCTTCCAGAAAGAGCATCTTCGAAGTCGGATCTGAAGATAAGCCCAACGATTACCAGGAAATTTGTATCGACACTATCGCGATCATGTCACCTGAATCGAGGAAGTTCGAGCTTGCAGGTTTTAAGACATTAGGTATCACCGATAAGGTGTATCTTGCTACAGACGAAGTCTACAAGCTTTTCCTCCAGTCACTTGAGTTTACGGGTGAGAATGAAGAACCCCTCCCTGAGTTTGCAACATATCTCAACAGATCCCAGGCAGGCGTATCCCTTAAGCCGAGTACTCTCTTCAACCGTCACCTTATGTGCGTAGGCGCTACGAACTCCGGTAAGTCCACGACAGCTCTTTCGATCCTTGATAAGTTAGTTTCCACCAGAAGGAAGGCCCTCATCATCGACCCTACGGGCGAATACAGGAACGCATTCTCCGACAGCGAGATCAGGAAACTGACATTGGGTGTCGATACGACAGTATCTCCCGGCAAGATCACGATGGAACAGTGGGAGAAACTTTTCGAGACGGAGAATTCCAGCCAGGGTGCTGTTCTTTCTGAGGCTATCACATCCCTGCGTTACATGAAGAAGATCGGCGATAACGGTTACTACACCAAGATCGGTCAGGACATCGACCAGGTTCAGGAGAATCTGGTATCCGTAGGCAAGGATGATACGGACTTCAATCTTGAGCTCCTGCCCGAGCAGATCCAGGCTGAGTCGGTCTGCGAGCCTGACAGGGACAACGATTACAACTTCCAGTACCGTTACGATACATTGAAGGCCAACCAGAACGCATCCCTCATCCAGAAGATCCAGTATCAGATGACCAACACAAGGTTCCTGTCCTTCTTCTCCAACGACCCTTCAATGTATAACCTCCTCGAGGTAATAGAAGAATTTGTCCATGCGCCTGAAGAGAGCCTTTACATCGATACATCTTCACTCGGTGCTTCCGAAGGTATCGGCGGCATGGTCATCGACCTTGTAAGTAATTTCGTCATCACGCGCGAAAATATCTCGCCTTTCGTATTCTTCATCGACGAGGTCCACAGATACGCCAAGTCCAGATATTCCGAGAAGGAGTTCCACGGCGGTCTTACTCTCCTTGCAAGAGAGGGCCGTAAGAAGGGTATCTTCCTCTATCTTACGACACAGAACCCCAAGGACGTGTCTCCTATCCTCTTCGGTCAGGTAGGTACTATCCTGATCCACAGGCTCATGCTGAACGATGAGATCAAAGCGGTCGAGAGCCACCTTGACGATTATGCGATCAAGCATGTAAGGAAACTCAATCAGGGTGAGGTCATCTTAACGAGCGTTAACCTCCTCCACAACATGTTCATTCATGTCAACAAGAGCGAGAGGACCCAGTACAACGAGACGCCGCAGCTCTGATGAAGAAGTTTTATCAGAAACTTTACCGGACCGGCGGGCAGGACCTGCCGGTCCATTCTCTTTTTGAGTGAATGCAGCAGCGGTATCTATGATAGAATTACTTCTATATTTGAATACGAGGGGAATGCATATGAGGTTTGCCGGCAAAGAGATCGTCCTTAAGGATGGCAGGACATGTATATTGAAGCCTAACTCTCCCGAATACGCAGAGGAGATGATCGAATATCTGAAAGTCACTTCAGCTGAGACGGAGTATCTCCTGAGATACCCTGATGAAGTCAACTTCACGCTTGAAAAAGAAAGAGAGATCCTGCAGGGCCTGTCAGATAACCCTTATGCGATAATGATGGTCGCGATCGTTGACGGCAAGGTCGCAGGAAACGGCAGTATCAACGGTATCGGTGACAAGAGAAAGATCCGCCACCGCGCATCACTTGCTATCGCACTCTATAAAGAATACTGGGGTCTAGGCATAGGCAGAGCCATGATAGATTATATGACCGAACTCGCAGGACAGATCGGCTGGAAACAGGTCGATCTCGAAGTCGTTGCAGAAAATGAACGCGCCAAGATCCTCTATGAAAAATGCGGTTTTGTTGAGAGTGGCAGGCGCCACAATGCACTCGTTTTTGATGACGGAACATACCACGATGAGATCCTGATGTATAAGGACTTAAGATGAGGTGAACAGATGACAGAAGAAGATAAGTTCATATTGCCAGATTACGGGAACTGTCTCGTAAACCTTGCCAATTCGGTCCTTAAGAGATTCGGGGCGGATACTACTCACGATACACTTCCGCTTGCAGATAAGTATCTGGCCAAAGAATATAAGAATGTCGTAGTCCTCCTGCTCGATGCCATGGGTATGTCCGTTATCGAAAAGCATCTGGACAGGGAAGGCTTCTTTAGATCCCATCTTGCAGGAACACTGAGTTCAGTCTTCCCGCCCACGACTGTTGCTGCGACCACTTCTGTAATGAGCGGTCTCTATCCGAACGAACACGGCTGGCTCGGCTGGGATATGTATTTCCCCGAACTTGATAAGAATGTCACGGTGTTCATGAATACGGATCAGCTGACAGAGAAGGAGGGGGCAGTGCCTTCAAAAGATGCTGAAGGCAACACTGTATGGACAGAAGAATCCTTGAATCTTCCGGGACCGGCATGTGATTTTAATGCGGCATATAAATATACTCCCTATAGATCGATACTGGACAGGATAAAGGATGCCGGAGGAAGAGCTGAAGCTTCGATGCCTTTCATGCCGCCTTATCCCGCTACCCTCGATGCTATTTTTGACCGCATCAGGGATCTTTGCAAAGAGCCCGGCAACAAGTTCATCTATTCTTACTGGGGTGAGCCTGATACGACCATGCATAAGACCGGAGTTAAGAGTCAGGAGACACATGATATGCTCGCTCTTCTCGAAAAGAAGGTGGAAGAACTTGCATCAGATCTTGATGACACATTGCTCCTGATCACTGCCGATCACGGTCACATCGACGGCAACAACCTTTGTATCTTAGACTATCCTGAGGTTCTGTCCTGTCTTAAGAGACTGCCTTCGATAGAGCCGAGGGCCCTGAATCTTTTCGTGAAGGAAGATTGTCTGGAGAAGTTCCCGGAGGTGTTTAAGGCCGCATTCGGCGATGCATTCCTCCTGCTTACAAAGGAAGAAGCGCTCGAAAGGAAACTTTTCGGACCTTGTGAAGACCGTGAAGGACTTGAGGATACGATAGGTGACTTCCTTGCATGTGCAATAAAGGATACAACGGTGTTTGCAACACATATTGAAGCGCAGATGAACCTTGGTGTTCATGCCGGCATGACGCTCGAGGAATACAGCATCCCCCTTATAGTTGCTGAATCTATCTGATACTGATACCGTTCCGATGATCATCTGGCGGGTCCTGCTCAATTAAATGCTATAATGCAGGGTGTATAGGAGGCAGCAGTTCTATGTTTATCGTATTGCTCAACATGGTAGTGTGGTCGATCGTGCTGATCATCGCGTTTGCCCTGACATGCATTGCTATCGGACTGATAATAGGTTCTATTATCAGAGCTACTATCATGAAGAAAAGGGGCAAGAGGACAAAGAAGGTCGGACTTTGGGTCGGTATCTCAATGATAGCTGCCCCCTGGGTCATGATCTTGGGAATCTATCTCTTATCACTTGTTAGCGACAGATACTACAACCGCTGGAAATCACCTAATAAGGACATCTGCCTTGCGGTCATGGCTGAAGACAATACAAGTGAGCTTTATGACCTTATGGCAGAAGATGTTGTCACAAGAAACGATATCAGCAAGGAAGACCTGCAGGATTACCTGGATAAGATCGATATCAAAAGAGTCACAGGTGAAGATCTTGAGAAGTTTTACAGAGGAGCCAATGCGGGAAAATACTACCACTACAGAGTCTATACCAGCACGGCCAACGGAAGGAGCCAGCCCTGTTTCCAGTACAGGATGTACGACATCAACGATAAAGGCGGCGAGCTCTATATATCCGGTGTTGACGGAGATGCCAAGGGCACTGAGTATATCGGCATTTATTACATTTCCTATAAGGTCGGTGACGAATACATAGAGTTTGGCGAGAAACCACCGTCGGAACTCCATGCCCGCTACACCAGTCCGGAAATAAGTGATTACGGCAGTTTCACGTCGAAGAAGACTTTCAGCTACGACAGAAAATACTATATCAAGGTATTGGATTCTGACAGGAAGACCAAGATAGTTATCTTCTCACAGGACAATGAAGTGCTTACTAACTTTCTTCCCTGCGATGCAAGAAAATTCCAGGGCTATTGCTGGGCCGGTGATTCCTACGATATCTGGATCCAGGCAAGTGATATCGGACTCGTGTGCTACAGCCTTTCCGGTGATGAGTGGGTATTGAATGAGAATGCCGTAAAACCTGACGACATAATAAGCAAGTACGAGTGATGATAAACCGGATAATGAAATACGCAGGTGATAAAGCCCTCAAGACGGATCTGGCGAGACTGGATCTGTCGCGCTTGCCTGAAGAGGTCACGGAGATCATTGACGTAAGTTATATTGACGATGAGGATCCGGGGCATAAGTTCGATGTCTATCTTATGCAGGACGGAAAGATCAAGCCTATACTGATAGATATCCATGGCGGCGGCTTCATCTCCGAAGATAAATCCATGTGCAGGCTCTGGGCTAACTACATGGCATTGCAGGGCTTTACCGTATTTGAGATCAATGTGAGACTCGCGTATCCCGATGTTACTGTTTTCGATCAGATCCTGGATATCTCAACGGCAGTATCTTTCATCTTGGAAAGCATAGACAGCTATGAAGGTGACAGGGATCAGCTCTTTATTGCCGGACATTCATCAGGAGGCGTACTCGCTCTGGCTGAAGCGATGCTCTCCATAGATCCTGCGATGAGAGAAGCATATGGGGTGCCTGACCGTAACTACAGTTATAAAGGTCTTATAACCGACTGCGGACTCATGCATTTTTACAAGAGCAGCATAGCTTATTGGGGCATGAGAAAGATGATCTTCCCCAAAGGGTATAAGCAGGATATAAGATATAAGTTCCTGATCAACGGTGAGAACGGGAAGATAGCAGATCTTCCCAGGGTCTGTCTCATAACGAACAGGAAAGATGTCTTAAGGAAGATGACATATCACTTTGATGCTGTGCTTACCAAATATAGTGTCCCTCATAAGATATTTACCGAAGGCGCTGACGGACATACGGGCATCATATTTGTTCCATATAAAGAACATAATCAGACGACGCTTGCGAAGATCAGAGATTACCTCCTTTTAGAATGATATAATAATCCTATGGCTACTGATAATGCATACAAGGTCCTGATGATAGACGACGATGAAGTGATCGCGCAGACTACTGCGGAATACTTCAACATGTTCGACGTTAAGACCTCGTATGTGACAAGTTACGACGATGCAGTTGATTTCCTTGATAAGAACCTTGTGGATCTCTTGCTCCTGGACATCAACCTGGGCGACAAGTCCGGCTTTGATCTCTGCAAAAAAGTCAGGGAAGAATACGATATGCCGATCTTCTTCATCAGTGCGAGGACGAGCGATGACGATGTCCTCATTGCCCTTAACGTCGGCGGTGACGATTACATCAAGAAGCCATACACATTGAATGTCCTTCTTGCCAAGGTCAAGACGGTCCTTGCCCGCTACGAGAAAGCCAGGACAAATAACGATAGATCTGTCAAAGAACTTTTCTCAGGGAAGATCACAGATGATATTAAGCTTGATACGAATACACATAAATTGGATATAAAAGGTGAGTCAGTTGGCCTTAAGGCAATGGAATACAAGCTCCTTCTTTACCTCCTCGAGAATAAGGGGCGTGTCGTCACCAAGGATGAACTCTTAAAGAATGTCTGGGATGACGAGTTCGTAGGTGAAGGGACACTTGCCGTTCACATAAGACACTTGAGGGAGAAGATCGAGACTGATCCCAAGAACCCTGCGATAATCAAGACCATCTGGGGTGTCGGCTACATGATCGAGGAGTAAGGATAAGTGAGAAACTATTATAAGCTCCTGGTCTCGATCCTTGTGATCTATATCCTTGCAGTCGGACTATTTGTCTTTATCTCCGGCCGGGATATGTCCAAGCTCCAAGTTAATGAAGATAATGTCCTGATCTTAAATGACATAGCCAAAAAGGCAGAAGAGAACTGGCCTGACCTTAGTTCTATAGAGAGCAGTAAATATGCTGTTGATTATGTGATATTGGATCAGAACGGCAATGTCCTTAAGGATTCCAACAGCGCATCCGGCGACATCAGGATCTCCGTCGAGGAAGCAGTCAAGAACAGATATCCCTATGCTTATATAATCGTGAATAACAATGTTACAGGCAGTGTTATCCTGAAAGATAACGGCTCTTCCGCCATCAACTCGATGAGACTTGCAACGACTATAGGCTTTGCAGCGACTGGACTTATCCTAGCGGCAGGTGCCGTTATTTACGGTATCTATATCAAGAAGAACATAATAGATCCTTTCCATAAGATGGAGCAGTTCGCAGGCAAGGTCGCTGAGGGCAAACTCGACGAACCTCTCCTGATCGAGAAGAACAACATGTTCGGGGCCTTCTCCGAGAGCTTCGACATAATGAGGGAAGAACTGTCCGCTTCAAAGCAACGTGAGCTCGCCCTCCAGAAGAAGGAGCGCGAGACAGTCGCGTCCTTAAGTCATGACTTGAAGACCCCTGTTACCGGCATCAAGCTTACCGCCGAGCTCCTCAAGGCCAAGCAGGAGATGAAGGGCGATGACGGCGATATAGTCGATAAGCTTGATAACATATATAAGAAAGCCGATGAGATAGATGTTCTGATAACGGATCTTTTCGCGTCGACTCTGGAAGACCTGGGAGAGTTCAAGGTCAGTTGTATTGATGAGCCTTCTTCCGTTCTCTCGGATATCCTGAAGAAATACGATGACAAGGGGCTCGTCGTTGAGGATAAGCGCCCTGATGTCATCATCAACATCGACAGCAAGAGGATGGGCCAGGTAATAGGCAATATCGTCAACAACTCTTATAAGTATGCTGATACAAAGATAGATGTTCACTACAAGATCGTAGATGACTTCCTTGAGATGAGCATAAAAGATTTTGGTCCCGGTGTACCCGAAGATGAGATCGCGCTCATAACCAATAAGTTCTACCGCGGCAAGGTGCAGGAAGAGTCCAAGGCAGAAGGCTCAGGCTTAGGCCTTTACATAGCCAATATCCTTATGCAGAAGATGAACGGCGAGATGATCCCCTCCAACGACGGCGGCTTTAAGGTCACGCTGCTAATACCCTTGAGCTGACTTCAAGACCGGTTGGTGCCTGTAAATGCTGTTTTTGGTGCCTGTACAGGCAACTTTTTCGCCGTTTACAGGCAACATACATTGGCAGCTCTGCTGTTACCGGGTGGTAACATTTTTGGGTGCAGATGGTAACTAGCCCGGCGATCCCAATTAAGAATTTGATAAGAATTTAATAGTCCTTTGTTAAAGAAGCCTTTCCCCAAGATCTGTAGAATACAAACCGTAAGCTACAAAGATATGCGAAAAGGAGTAAAGGTATGGATCAGATCTTAAAGACAGAGAAATTATGCAAGTCATTCTCTAACGGCGGCGTTCAGCAGCATGTAATCAAGAACCTGGACCTGGAGATCATGGAAGGCGACTTCACGGTAATCATGGGAGCTTCGGGTTCGGGCAAGTCAACACTGCTCTATGCGCTGTCAGGTATGGATAAGCCTTCGATGGGCAAGATATTTTTCGGGAATAAAGAGATAGGAGATCTTACGAACGACCAGTTGGCGGTCTTCAGGAGAGGCAACTGCGGATTTGTTTTCCAGAGTGTTTATCTTCTCGAAAACCAGACGGTCCTGGATAACGTCCTGACGGGAGCCTTGATCGTGCAGAAAAATTCGCCTGAGCTCGTTGCCAGGGCGCAGGACCTCTTAACCAAAGTCGGGATCGGCAAGGATATGTGGAATAAGTATCCTAACCAGTTGTCCGGCGGTGAGGCACAGCGGGTCGGCATCGTAAGGGCGGTCATCAACGACCCGAAGATACTTTTCGCTGATGAGCCGACGGGTCAGCTCAATTCCTCGGCGGGCAAGGATGTATTGGACATCATGACGGAGATCCATAAGAACGGTCAGAGTATCGTGATGGTAACGCATGATCTGAAGACCGCATTAAGGGGAACGAGGATCCTCTTCTTAAGGGATGGAAACATAGTAGGTGAATACAGGATGGCGCCCTACGGGACAGGTGACATGAAGGAGAGAAGATCAGGCCTTCAGAGATTCCTGGATGAGATGGGATGGTAAAGGGAAATGAAGATATTCAGATTATCGTTATTTAATCTGCGCAAGAACAAGAAGGAAGCCTTAGCGATAATATTCCTTACTTTCGTTACGGTCTTCCTTCTGGGTACAGTCGCAGCAAATATAGCCAAGATAAGTACTGTCTTTGACGACAGCTTTGAGGCGTCCGGAAGCGTAAACAGTTTTGTGTTCTTCCGTGACCGGAAGTACAGGGATGAATATAAGGAGATCCTGGAAAAGGATTACGGGATAGAAGACGTCAGAAAGGTGGATGTTCTCTTTGCGATCAGCGCAACTGCCAGAGATAAAAATGGCGAGAAGATCGGATACAACTTAATGATGCTGACGGAAGAATCCGACCGAAAGCTGGAATATTTCGTTAAGGAAAACTGTTTAAGAGATGAAGAGATAAAAGATCTTAAGCACCCTGTCTGGCTTCCCCAGTATTTTGAGATAACGGGCGGTTATAAGCCCGGAGATACTTTCACCCTTTTGACGGGCGGAAGGGACTATCCTTTTGAGATAGCGGGCTTCTATCAGACGGGTTTTGGCAACGAGACCGGAATGGCTCTTAAGATCGTCATTTCAGAGGAGGATTATGCTCTCCTGTCATCCATATTCGAAGAGGATGTCATGCTCGGATATAATTCGGATGTCTCATTGCCAAGCGATGAATATATCGAAAAGTGCGAGAAGGAATCATCTGAAAACGTCAGCAGTTCCGTCTGGATCATGGATCAGGCTGAATTCAAACTTATGGAGACTGTATATCTTGACTTGTTCATGTATATCTCGGGAAGCCTTTCGATCATAACGCTGGTCGCTGCAGTATTCCTGATAAGACATAAGATCAAGAACGATATTGAAGATCAGATGCAGCAGATCGGAGTTCTCGAAGCCATAGGTTACAGGTCGGGCGAGATCTCGATGTCCTACATATTTGAGTATGTTATTACAGGAGGAAGTGGCGCTGTTTTGGGAGGCGTGGCAGCCGTGCTGTTTACCCCGGTAATGAATAAGTTCATCAGGATCATGATGAACCGCAATGTGCACGGTACGGTCAATATCGGTCTCGTGATCATTGTTGCAATTATCCAGGTTATCGTTATCACGGTGTTCGCGCTCCTCCAGGCAAGGATGGTCAAAAAATACCCGCCGGTCGTTGCTTTCCGCAAAGGCATAAAGACTCACCACTTCGGGAAGAATTTCCTGCCTTTGAGATCAACAAAGGGCAATATCAACTTAAGGCTTGCCATGAAGAATAATTTCCGCAATGCAGCTCAGAATATTGGTACGGGTGTCTGTATTGCAATTGCATCTGTTTCTTTGCTCTTCAGTGTCCATACAATGATCTTCTTTATGGACGGCTATAACGGACTGATCGCTTTGACGGGAATGGAGATATGTGATGACAGCATAACTCTTCTTGATGGTGTAGATGCTTATGGATTCAGCGATGAACTGTCAAAGCTCCCCGAAGTCAAGAAGACACTTGTAACTTTTGATTTCCCCGTCCTGGCTGTTAAGGGATCCGATAATTCAGGTACAGCCCAGGTATACGACGATTTCAATGAGACAACGAATATTCCTGTCTATAAGGGAAGATATCCGGTGCATGACAATGAGATAATGATCTCCCTTGTAAGGAGCACATTAGAAGGCTACGACGTCGGAGACAATATCATCATCGAAGGCAACGGTACACAAAAGAGCTATGTTATCACAGGCATCGTAAGCGGAATGTCCAACAGCAGGATGAATATCTATTTAACAACGGAAGGATATCAGAGAGTAGTCCCAATGAGAGAGCCTGATGTAGTTCAGCTCTATCTTAACGACGGCGTGGATCAGGACGCATTCGAGAAGAAACTCGCTTCTTTGTACGGGGCACCTGTCTCTGATATTGAAGAGGGAGAAATAACGGGATCTGATCTTGAAGAGAGGATCAGGGCACAGGCTGACATAACGATAGCAAAGCTTATTGCCCGTTACGGAGTAACAGATGTCGACTATGCCATCAAGGTCGGAGATCAGATGATCACGGGCAGGAGCGGGGGTCTTACGATCAAGAACATCTCATCCACCAAGGATCTTGCGAAGTCTCAGATGGGAGCCATAGGCAATTCGACATTCAGTTTTACCCTGATGTCCGTAATCTTTATAGCAGTGGTCGTTGCGGTCATCCTCGGCATCATCGCAGGATCCAACGTCAGAAGGCAGCGTAAGGAACTGGGCGTCATGAAGAGCATGGGATATTCTTCCAAAGACTTAATGACCCAGATAGCTCTGCAGATCATGCCTGCAACGGTCATATCAGTTGTCATTGCAGCCGTGATATCCGTGTTCATTCAGAAAGCTTTCTGGTTCTACCTGTTCGGTGTTGCGATCCCGCTCGATATACCGGTAATGATCGTAACCTGCATCTCCATGGTGATCTTCTGCTATGTGGTTACATACTTTGCTGCAAGCAGGGTCAAGAAGATCTCTGTTAAGGAACTCATGACGGAGTGATAAGGGAGGATAAGATAATGAAAGATATACGCAAAAAGTTAATAGCACCTTGTCTGACGCTGCTTGCTGCATCAGTCACGATGACATCCACAAGAAGCCTTATGGCAGATGCAAAAACAATTGATATTCCAAGCACTTCTGAAGGCACCGAAAGAGTCTACTGTGTCGGGTCAGTCAGCAAGGTCTATGTATCGGCAGCAGCAATGCAGCTTGCTGATCAGGGGAAGCTTGATATAGATGCTCCGCTAACGGATTACATCCCTGACTTTAAGATGGCTGACCCCAGGTACAAGGACATTACCGTCAGGATGCTCATGAACCACACATCAGGGATAATGGGCACAAGGTACAGCGAGCTCTGCCTCTATGGCGACGATACGACCATCAGCAACGACGAGTTCATCAAGGGCTTTGAGACACAAAGGCTCAAGGCAGATCCGGGTGAGTATTCAGCTTACTGCAACGACGGCTTCGAGCTCCTCCGCATCGTGATCGAAAACGTAAGCGGAATGAGTTATACGGATTATGTGGTAAAGAATATCGCAGGCAAGATCGGCAGGAGCAATACGGGAACAGGCCTTAATGTACAGGACAGGGAAGATAAAGCCGACCTCTACAGAGGCGGACTTCTCCTTGATTACGAGTACTGCCTCGAATTAGGTGCAGGCGGTATCTATTCGACTGCATCCGATGTCGCAGAATTCGGAAGCGCATTCTGGAAGGGCGACAAGAGGCTCCTGTCGGAATCAGCCAAGAATGAGATGGCGTCCAGGTGGACTTCTGATACTGATGAGTATAAAGACGGCAGCGGCCTGGGCTGGGACTACGTTGAAGATCTTGCCTATAGCAAGCAGGGCGTTAAGGTCCTGGGCAAAGGAGGAGACATCAATAACATGCACGCAAGCCTCCTGGTGGCTCCCGATAACGAGATCAGCGTATGCGTCCTGTCTTCGGGCGGATCCAGCATGTATAACTCATTCGTTGCCGGAAAGCTCATGGATATCGCTCTGGAAGAGCAGGGAATAGAGATAAGCCCCGAGTCTCCCATGGATGTTACGATCGAAGATAAGATCCCCGAAGACTTTAAGCAGTACGAAGGATATTACAGCATCGGATCGATGACAGGGTCCGGTATCGGTAACGTTACTTTCTCGGAGGATACCATGACGGTAGTTACCGAAAGTGTTTTGACCAAAGAGACAGCCAAGTATAAGTACACCACAAGCGGCGGTTTTGTTGAGGTCGATGACAATGGCAGGATCAGGAAGAACCAGACGGTGGTCTTCTTCGAGAAAGGATCCGACGGCAAGGTCTATATCAAGGGTGAGCAGTCCATGTCGATGCCGGGCCTGGGTGACTATATAAGGAAACAATATTTCGGAGAGAGGATGGAGGCATTTGAAGCAAGTCCTGAAGCTTTGGATTCCTGGACTCAGATGTCAGGGACTCCCTGGGTATTGGTAAACGACAGATATTCTTCTACAAACTACGACAGCCCCTTCATGGCAATGAAAGCGTCAGAAGACATGCCGGGTTACATGATGATATCCCTTTCTGCCGGAAGCAGGGTGGTAAAGATCGAAGATCAGATGAGCCTTAAGGCTTTCCAGACGATGCCCTCATCTTCCAACAGGGATCTTTGCGATGCTATCTTAACCCCGGACGGTACTCTGTCACTGTCTATCGGCAGCGAGTACAAGCCTGTTGCAACACTTCCTGAACTTACTGCGGATGTCAGGGAAGTTGAACTTAAGACAAAGGATGCTTCCTGGTACCGCATCAGCGATGATATGGCTTTTAAGACGATATCCGTTGAGCGCCCCGAAAACAGCACGGTCTGTGTCTATAATAAGTACTTCGAACTTCTCTATACGACACATGTTACGGATGCCAAGAATGAGCTTGACCTTCCCGAAGACGGCTACATCGTATTCTTAGGTGAGGATGGCGGAAGAGTTAAGATCTCAGGCTGACAGGATGCAACAACTGGTTGCTTGTCTTATATTCCATAGTGACCGATAATAGACTTAACAACGACAGAAAGGAATAAGTGCTATGGAAACGAAAGATATCTTAAGAGAACTCCGTGAGAAGAATGATCTCACACAGGATCAGCTTGCCGATAAGGTAATGGTCACAAGACAGGCTGTAAGCCGTTGGGAGACCGGCGAGACCCAGCCTAACACGGATACTCTTCTGCTCCTGTCAGAACTTTATGATGTATCTATCAATACACTTCTCGGGTCGCCAAGAAAGCTGGTCTGCCAGTGCTGCGGTATGCCCCTCACAGAGGACAGCATGATCAGCCGCGAACCCGACAAGACCTTCAACGAGGATTACTGCACCTGGTGCTACAAGGATGGCGTTTTCGTGTATTCGACAATGGATTCACTCATTGATTTCCTGCTGGAGCACTCGCCCAATCCTGACAATGCTTCGGACGACACAAGGCGCGGCCAGTACGCAGGGTACCTGTCGGAACTTAAGCACTGGAAGTGATAAGGATCTATCCTGATCAGTAAGGAAGCTGTCTCATTGAGGCAGCTCCCTTTTTGTTTCTGGTGTAAAATGTAAGCAAATAAAGAATGTAAAAGGATTTTTACATCCCTTTTGCGGGGATGTACAAGCATTTTGATAGACAGTGAACTCACTGCCGGAATATCCTGAAGGCACGAAAGGAGAGAGGAAATGGAAATTGGTTCGAAGATCCGTAAATCCCGCACTGAGGCAGGCTTCACTCAGGAGAAGGCAGCCGAGGAACTCGGGGTAACGAGGCAGACGGTATCCAATTGGGAGAACAACCGGTCCTACCCGGATATCATCAGCGTCATAAGGATGAGCGACCTCTATTCTGTCACTCTCGACTACCTGCTGAAGGAGGATAAGACAATGTTAGAACATCTTGAGGAATCCACTAATGTGGTTAAAAGCGTATCCAGGAGATCGAGGATCATAATAGTATCGGCATATCTGGTTGTATGGGCAGTGCTTATTGTCCTGTTTTGGCCGGGCAATCTGGCTTCCGGTTCTGATGCAATGGGCTTCTCGCTCCTGGCATTCTATGTGGTGCTTCCCGTTGCAACTCTGGTTACTTCATTCCTGATCGGCAAGGACCGCCTCTGGGGGCCTTCAAAGTGGCTGATGCTGATCTTTTACGGGGTGATGTACATGCTGGCTGAATATGTGACATTCAGTCTGGCTAACATGCTCTTTAACGAATACAGCAGCTTCAATTGGCCCCGGTTTGGCATGAGCATAGCGGGAGCCGTTATGGGCGCTGTCGGCATGGGTATAGGCGTCCTGGTATCCAGGATAAAAAAGCCCGCCAGAGTTTCAGTTCAGGAATAATGCAACAAATTCAGGATCATTGTTGTATATTATGACAGAACGACAACGGAGGTCTTTAAGATGAAGAGGATTATTTGCATAATACTTGCACTGGTGATGATAATGGGAATGACAGCCTGTTCAAAGCGCGATATCGAGAAATACAGGAAGATCGAGGGGATGCTCCTGGAGATAGAAGAGATACCCTGCGGCCCCATGACGGAAGAAGAGTATGAAATGCGCCATCATCTGGTAAAGGTCAGTTATGCCGGAGATTCATATATCCCGAGTCCGATAGAAGACCAGGTTATGAAGATGAAAGACGAGGATTACCGCAAGATCCTGGATTTCTGCCTCGATAACATAGAGAAGAACAAGTTTGCTGATTATTCTGAACAGGCAGACGACGGGGTTATGTATAAGTTCACGGCTTACGATGAAGATGGCGCAAGTCATCTGATATACGACGGCTACATCTATCAGAACAAGGAACTTATCGATATCGTAAGCACTGTAACGTCATATTCACTGGATAATGCAGCATAACAGGGCTTTCATCTGATTGCCTCAGTTTTCATCCTTTGTATCTATAGAAGAGTGTTATAATCTGCTTCGAAAAATGAAAAGGATGAAAAAAATGAGATCTTCAAAATCAATATCTTTGGTGCTGGCAGCAGCGATCCTGTTTGCGGGATGCACAGTCGCTAAGCCGGTTGAGACGACCGATAGATCGGTTATAACTGAGGCTTCGGTCCCGGAGGCAACAGAGAGCACAAGTTACGGGACGACAGCTGAGACAACTCCTTCGCCGACCCCGGTCCCTGAAGATCCAATAGAATTCAACCCGCATGTCTATTCGGCAAAACTTGCCGAATCTGTAGATGAGGATTGCTGGCAGGCTTTCTATAATCTTTGTGATGCGTTGCGTAAGGGCGAGGATTCCTTCGAGTGCAAAAGTGAGGAGGCCTATCTTTGGGCTACTGATGCTGCCACTTTGCTCAAATTCTTTCCGGCTGCCTGTGCGCAGGTAGAGCAAAAGGACAGCAAGGGCAAGATCCCTTTTAAGAATGGTGTTGCCAAGATCAATTACCTGACATCGCCCGGGGACTTCGTTAAGAGGGAGAAAGAGTTTGAAGACCGCGTTGTAGAAGACCTTAACAGGTATGTAAAGTCAAGTTACAGTGACTTTGAGAAGTGTGTTGCTCTCTACGATTACGTGACATCAGAGTACACATATAATGACGACTGGGATATCCCATCGGACTCCGGTGCGGACTACTACGCTTTCATGAACAGGAAAGGTATCTGCGGAGAATTGGGCGGCATATATGCCTATATGCTCCTGCAGGTCGGAGTCGATGCTCTTACGATATCTTGTTTTGAAGACATCTGCCATAGCTGGACATATGTAACGATCGACGGCAAAAGCTACCATACCGATCCGACCTGGGGTCTTAGGAACGAATATACGGGCAAAAAGATGTATTTCACCTATTTCATGATGACCGACGGTGAGAGGGCAGCTGACGGAGCGAAGATGGATGAACTTGCGATAAGTGTTCTTCCCGGGTATTGGATCAAGGATTCCGGCAAGGACTTTTCCGCAACAGATGACAGATACTGTGAATTGAGATTCGCGACCTTTTCGAGGATGGACACGGAGAAGAATATACTCTATTATCTTAGGGGTGACGATGACACCGAGTATGAATTTCATTACGAAGACTGAATCTTTTAAAGGAAGACATGAACGCAGATTATACTGTCACAGATAAGATAACTCCTTCTGAATATATGGAGCTCCGCAAGATCGTAGGCTGGGGTTTGTTTCCCTTGGAACAGGCAGAGTCCGGCCTGGAACATTCCTTCATTTGGTGCATAAGAGACGGAGGACGCCCGGTAGGATTGGGCAGGGTAATATGGGACCATGGATATGTGGTCTATATCGCTGATGTGATCGTTGTGCCTGACTATCAGGGTCAGGGCTTAGGGAGAGATCTTATGGAGATGATAATGGACTTTATAAGAGAGCAGCTCAAACCCGGCTATAAAGTCATGGTGAGCCTGTCTTCCGCCAAAGGGAAGGACGAGTTCTATAAGAAGTTCGGATTTATGACCAGACCCAACGAAGATGTCGGTCCCGGTATGTACCAGTGGATGGATAACTGCTCCTGACAAGATCATTTACGAAGGGGACATTATTTATGGATGACAGGATAACCGATTTTCTTATAAGAGCCAAGAAGGCAACCTATGCAGGGAAGGGTGCTGAGACAGAGCCCACAAGACCCATGTCCCACGACCTTATCTACAAAGAAGATGACCTCATGTATTATGACACCTACCTTGGCGGCGAGAAGTTCGCTGGAGAGGAAGCCCTCTGGATAAATGATATTCCATATTGGAGCATGAACTATGTTGGCCGTGTAACGGGAGATAACTTCAGCGGAGATTTCCTGAAGGAAGCTCTCCTCAATGTGCCGCGTGAGATCCCTTTTAGAGGTCCGCTCGAATATCTTAATGGTGACTACAGATACGACTGCACTATTGATGGCAGTTTTGACTGGTTCCAGGGAAGAGAGACAATAAGCTATAAGGGCAGTGAGATCTACGAATGCTATTTCCACGGCGGGCTGATCAAATAAAGTTTACTGAAGAAGGTGATTTAATTGGATTACAAAATAATAGATAAAGAACAGTATTACCGCAAGGGAGTATATAGGCACTTCTCGGAGGACTGCAAGTGCTCCGTGTCCATGACGGCCAGGATAGATGTTACAGATCTGGTAGCTTGCTCGAAAAGTAAAGGCTCTAAATTCTACCTGGATTTCCTTTACATACTCTGCAAGGCGCTTAATTCAAGGGACGACTATAAGATGAGTTACCTCTGGCAGACGGACGAGATCATCTGCTACGACAAGATCAATCCCACCCAGTATGTTTTCCATGAAGATACAGAGACCTGTTCGGTCGTTTATACGACTTATTACGAGGATTACGATATCTTCTATAAGAATGCTTTGGAAGACCTCGAGAAGGCTAAAGAGACAAGGGAATATAAGCTCGATCCTGAGAATTACCCCAACTGGTTCGACACATCCTATATATCCTGGCTGTCCTACGATTCACTGAACGTTGAGCTCCCGGACGGGTATCTGTTTTTCCCGCCGATCATTAACTGGGGCAGATACCGCGAAGAAAACGGCAGGCTGATGATGCCCGTCACGGTAAGGATGAACCATGCGATAGCAGACGGTTATCTTCTAGCCAAGGTCTATAAGCTGATAGAAGAAGAGATCGGTAAGTTTACGGAACTCTAAACTCTCTTATTTTGCTTTGCCGTCAAGGTAATCCACCTGGTATTCCTGTTCTGAAGAGAAACAGTCCTTAGTGTCTTATCCTCCTTCAGGCTTTATCGGAGAAAGAATAGTATTCTGCGACCAGGCTCCGGTAGCCCCATTTTTTCATGTCTTCATATCTGATATTATAACGCGATTTCCTGCGTGAGTTGCTTGCTATATAACGGATGGTGTCCTGGGCATACTGATCTATTATCTTAAGACTCCTGTCCGTGTTGATCACCGAGAAGAACCAGCGGCTCCATGTAAGGTCGCGGTCATCGGAGATGTCGAGGAGCTTGCGGTTGAAGATGCGGATGAAAGCTTTAGCGGCATTCTCAGGTTCCACGTCGTTACGTGCCGCCCATCTTACAAGGGCGCGGGCCTTGCGGCGCATCTTGCCCTTGAGTTTTTTTATGGTCGCCGGCGCGATGTCTATGGTATGACCATCTGTCTCAAACCCTAAGAAGGTGATCATTTGCCCGGGAGTGGTCCTCGATTCCTTATCGGGGTTTACCTTAAGTCCGCGGGATATCAGATAATCCTTTATATAAGATTCGTAACAAGCAAGTTCTTCTTCTGTCTTTGCAAGGACTACGATATCGTCAGAATACCTTGCGTACGGGATGCTGAGCTGCTCAAAATGGAAATCCAATTCCTTAAGGAAGATATTCGCATAGAAGCAGGCGACAGGGGTACCCGCCATTATCCCCTTAGCTCCCGACTCTGTCTTGCCGTCAACAAGATAGTTGGTCTCCATTAAGATGGAACTCAAGAATTCAAAAAGGAGAGAGTCGTCAGAGAGAATCTCCTCCAGTTCGGGTAAGAGGATGGATGTATCGATCGAATTGAAGTAATCGCTGATATCGACCTTGTATGAATAGAAGCCGTTTTCGAAAGACATCATCTCCCGTACTATCGCGTGGACAGCCGTATGGGCGCTCCTGTCGGGACGGAATGAGTAGAGGTTATCAGCGAAGATATTATCGTATTTTCTTAACACTAGGTATGTGAGGAGTTTTAATGTGACGGTTTCCTTTCTCGGGTAGATATATACAGTGCGCTTCTTCTGCGTGCTCATCTTGGATATCGTTGCCCGTCTCGGAAGGGGAAAGGAGGATTCATGGTCCAACACGGAAGCTATCTCGCGGCATACATCGATATATTCATCCTTGTCGATGAATTCACGGAGCTCACGTGCTGCGGCGGGGGGACATATCCCTGAGGTCTTGTGCTCGTAGAACTTTTCCCAGGCGTCCTTTTTGCCGAGTTCTGACAGAAGCGATCCCATCAACTTTACTCCTCTTTCAAAGAATTACTCCGGTCAGTTCTGACCGGAGTCATATATAAACGCATAAGAGAAGATATTAAATTCGGTAAATTACCGAATTAACCGGACCGTACATACAACGACTGCCTGCAAAGTCTATTCCATATCGTATGCCTGGCCCTCCGCAGGCGCATAAGCGTTCTCTAACAGCGTTTATTGCAATTAGCCCAAGGCCTTGCGGATCCTGTCAACCACGTAAGCCCTTGTGTTCCACCAGCCGTCGTGATCGTAGTAGAAGCGGACATAGGGGATTCCCTGTGATGCGCACTCATTGCGGACTTTCTTCGTTGACGATGTGTCAGGAAGAAGTTCTACTACCAAAGCAACAGCTCCTCCGCGGGAAAGACGGTAAGTGGTCCTTCTCGGGAACTTCTCGGGGATCTCTTTTGCGACTGTAAGATCTGCGAAATCTTCACGGAAGATCTTCTCAAAATAATCGCGGTATGTTCCGCTGAAGTTATACTGGTTTTCTTCAGCAGGCATTTCCTCGCCCCATGAGAAACCGGATTCCGTAGGCTCAGCTGTGAGAACGGAATTCTGGACAGGCTGGCTGGTCTCTATTGTTGCAGGATCTATCCCGGCTTTGGCTGCTGCGTTAGTAACATCCTTGTTGAACTGATCCTTTACTGCATTAGCTGCTGCGTCTGCCGCAGCATCGGCTGCCGCATTCTCGATCGCCCTGACTGCATCACCGAAGAGTTTATCGAACATTCCCATAAGAAATCCCTCCTTTGTATGAAACTGTCTTTAATTATACAACATCAGTGACTTTTATGCCCTCTTGCTCTATAATCGAAAAGTTAATTTTGTTTTAAGAGGAAGACCTATGGAAAGCAATATTGAAGTCAGGGAAAAATCAGAAGAGGAAGTTACCGTCAGCAGGGACGGCCACAAACTTACCGAGGCAGAGAAGAAGAGGGTGGCGTCCTTTGGCATCAAGGAGAAGGAGCTCCTTGCCAAGGGTTACGAACGTCACGATCTTACTATCTCACTCCTTAAGGCAAACGTAGTCGGCATACTCCTGACACTTCCTTTTGTGGCTGCATTTACGGTTGCATACTATTTTCATAACGGTGGCTTCGGGATCCGTAAACTTCTGGATGGGAATCCTGTTTTGTACTTTATATATCTTGGAATATTGATAGTATCCTTTATCCCTCTTGCTGCTATCCATGAGCTGATCCATGGCTTAAGCTGGTCAGTGGGCTCAGCGAACGGGATGAAAGACATGGAGTACGGTTTTCAGAAGGAGACAATTACGCCCTACTGTTACTGCAGGTCACCTCTGTCCAAGCCCGTCTATATCTTCGGGTCCTTGATGCCCATGACGATACTCGGCATTATCACCGGCATCGTATCGGTCTTTTTGGGGAATATCGTCCTTCTTGCGATCGCTGCCCTGCAGACGATCGGAGGCGCAGGCGACATACTGGTGTCCGTTATGCTTATCCTCTATAAGACAAAGGGCAAGGACGTTATCCTTATGGATCACCCCAATGAGTGCGGACTGGTCGTTTTCGAGAAGGCAAAGGACGAGTGATCTGATATCTCCATATTGACACTATACTCCTGTGGGAGTATATCCCTTACATATCTCTCATGTCTTCCTTGATCCTCCTCTTGTGCATGTACATGCGCGAGTCTGCAAGCTTCTCTGCTTCTTCAACGGTGTTGATCCCGTATTCGTAGCTGGCTACTCCGCATGCAATGTATAAGGGTATCGGCGGATTCTGACCCTGGTTATATTCATTGGTAAGTTCAGTCATCTTTTCCTTGGCGGCATTCATGTTGGATCCGTGCCCCGAGCCTCTTATGATCGCAACGAACTCATCTCCGCCGATCCTGTAGCACTTGCCGTAGAGGCCGAAGCTCTCGTTAATTATGCGGGCTGCGTTCTTTATGTGACGGTCGCCCTCGGAGTGTCCGAATTTATCGTTTACTGTCTTTAAGAAATTGATATCCAGAAGTGCAATGGATGCAGAAGATCCGGCCTCGCTTGCCAGGTCTTTCTCTGCCTCATCGAAAGCCAGACGGTTGGCAAGTCCCGTAAGACCGTCAAGTCTTGCAAGCCTGTACATGGTATCGGCTTCGCTGTTGATCCTGTTGATCTCCATGATGTTGCCGATCTCGTAAAGTGCAAGGACGATGATAAAGAAACCCAGACCGAAGTTTACGACCCTGATCTGATAATCCTGCTGCTGGATATAGTAAAGCGCTATATCTATGACACCTGTTGTTATGAGAACAACGAAAGCGATCAGGAGCCACTTGTTGCCGGTGACCTTCTCTACCTGCCTGAGCGAGATGAAGAAGTATATGACGAGAAGAGACATTGAGATAACAATGTTTGCATGTATCGCACCTAAAAGAATGCTGAAATCGAACAGACCCGTGATGATGGAGAAGACCATGATAAGCAGCAACGTAAAAGATGAGCAGCATATTACCAGGGGAAGCTTTCTCTGGAGTCTGTCAGTGAAGGCCGCAACAAAGAGAATGAGCGGGACGGGAATAAGGGTCAGAGTAGTATATTCCACGATCCTCGGCATGGCCGAATCCATAAAGAGGAGCTGCCATATCTTGGTGCCTGACATAAGATAACAGGCCATGAGTATTGCTACGGCGCCCAGGGATACTGTCTCGATCATGCCGTTCTTTCTCGAATGGAAAACGCATCCCATGATGATGATGATGATGCCGATGATCAAAGTCGAGAAGCAGAGGGCGAACTGGAAGATGCCGTTGCCTACTCCGTCTCTAAAATATACGCTGCCTTCGGACATCTGAACATTCCTGAAACAGGTCCAGCTGTTGATGGTCAGTGCCTCGTACTCGATCCTTAAGTGCCCTGTGTCCTTGAAGTAAGGAATGTTTATAAGGTGTATATAATCACCGTAGTATTGTCCATAGTAAAACTTGATCTCGGGATGGAAGTCGTAGATCTCCTCGTCATCAAGATATACTTTGAAGAAGAGATTGCTTGTCTCAAAGCAAAGATCCTTGCCGGATGAAAAGACGGATGTTATCTCGCGGCTAACGATGCCTTTGCCGTCTTCGAACTTTAAGTGGGTAAGGTCGGCTTTTGAACCGTCAGTATAGATCCAGCCTATGTTTCCGTTGACATCCAGGGTGGTCATGTTTTTGCCTTGGATCTTTACAAAAGGGTGGGCGATGATAAGAACAATGCACAAGATAACTATTCCCAATATAAACCAGGAATAGACCAGTTCTCTTGTAGTTGTCCGCCTCTCGTCACCGGACTTTATATCTGTATCAGAATCAGCCAATTTTACACCCGCTTTTACATTATCTATATATAAGATATAGTCCCAAACGCTTGAGATTATATCACAGAAGGAAATAAGGGGCTCGGAACAAATGTGAGCAAATGTTTACCTATCTGTAAATAGTTGTGATTTTCCCGAACTATACTTGACAACGCGGTATACTTCGTGATACGATGCATACCGTGAAAGGAGGTATAGCATGGATATTCAGTTGAAACGTGGCCTTTTGGATGTTTGCGTACTGGCAGCGATCAGGAATAAGGACTCATACGGTTATCAGATCATCAAAGACATGAAGCCGTATCTGGAGCTGTCAGAGTCGACTCTCTACACGATACTGAAGCGTCTTGAGGCAGCAAGCCTTCTGACGGTCAGGAGTGTGGAACATGAGGGCAGGCTTCGGAAGTACTATCACATCACCCAGGCAGGAATAGGCAGGATAGAAGAGTTCAAATCAGATTGGAATGAGATCGAATCCATTTATAACTTTATAACGAGGGAGGACACCGGAAATGAATAAGGAAGAGTTTATAAATGAACTCAGGCAGAAACTGTCCGGTTTGCCAAAAGAGGATATTGAGGAAAGGGTTTCCTTCTACAGGGAGATCATAGAAGACCATATGGAAGACGGAGTCAGTGAAGAGGAAGCCGTCGCAAGTATCGGATCAGTCGATTCCGTTGTCGAGCAGATCATGTCCGAGATACCTTTGACAAAGCTCGTCAAGCAGAAGGTAAAGCCCAAGAACAAGATGAAGACCTGGCAGATCGTGTTGATCGCAGTCGGTTCTGTCGTATGGGTACCGCTCCTTATAGCTTTTGCGGCTGTGGCATTTGCCCTCTACATAGTCCTCTGGGCTCTTGTCATATGCGTTTATGCGATCGCTCTGTCTTTTGCAGTATCGGCAATAGCCTCTATTGCGAGCATAGCGGTCTATGCAGCCGAAGGAAATGTGGCAGGGATACTTTACAGCATTGCAGCAGGCCTCATCATGGCAGGTCTTGCCATCCTGATGTTCTTTGCATCGATCGCAGTCACAAAGGGAGTTATCAAGTTAACAGGAAAGATAATACTTGGAATAAAAACATCGTTTGTAGGGAAGGAGAAATAAGAAAATGAAAGCAGCAAAGATCGCATTGATCACAGGAGGTGCGCTTGTAGGCGCAGGATTGGTTTTAGGAGGAATTACATATGCCCTCTTCGGATTTGACACAGTCTCTTTGAGTACGAGTAAACTTGTGACAAACACATTTGATGTTAGTGAGGACTTTAATGACATCAATATAGATTGTGACATAGACGATATCATTTTCGAAAAGTCAGACGACGGGAAATGCAAGGTCGTATGTTTTGAAGAAGAGAAGTATCCTCACTCTGTAGATGTTGAAGGAGGCGAACTTAAGATCGGCATGAAGGAAAAGAACAGATTAAGATTCAACTTCGGCATTCAGTTCCAGACCCCCAGGACAACGGTATATCTGCCCAAGGAAAGTTACGAGGATCTTGTTATCAACTCAGATACCGGCGATGTAAAGATCCCTGAGGATTTCTCCTTCAAGTCGGTTAACTTTGATCTTGATACGGGAGATGTTGAACTCAAGGCATCAGCAGAAGGCAAGATCAGCATCAAGACAGATACGGGAGATCTTTCCCTTTCAGGTATTGAAGCTGAAGAGATGACACTGAGCTCTGATACAGGAAAGATCGAACTTACTGACGTAGATATTAAGGGTGATCTTAGGGTCAATGAGCACACAGGCGATGTCACCCTTAAGAAAGTCAACTGTGCTAACTTCAACACGGAAGGCAGCACGAGCGATCTGTCATTAACCGACGTTACTGCAACGGGTAAGTTCGACATCAAACGCAGCACGGGTGATGTTGAGTTTAATAACAGTGATGCATCGGAGATAGAAGTCAGGACCAGCACGGGAGATGTAAGCGGATCCCTGGCATCTGACAAGACCTTCATAACATCATCAGATACCGGAGACATCAAAGTTCCCCAGGGAACTTCCGGAGGCAGGTGTGAGATATCTACGGATACCGGCGATATCAGGATATCTATCACAGTATCAGGTGTGGTGTAATAATTTATAATAACAAGACAAAACGGGTATAAAGAAGAGGTAATGATTTGTTACAACAGGTTTTTTACAGCATAGTATTTGCGCTATCGCTCATCTGTGCACTGATCTATATCTACATGTGGCACAAGCACTTTGACGTGAACTTCACAATGATCTTCACGCTGGTGCCTGTCGCCTGCCTGGGTTACCTGATGTCTGCTTCTGCAGACAGTCTTGAAGGTGCGATAAGAGCTCAGCAGGTAATCTATATCGGAGGATGTTTCCTTCAGTACTTTATTCTGTTAAGTATCCTTAATCTCTGTAAGATCGAGATGAAGAGATGGGTGAGACCCGCGCTCTTTGCGATCTGCGCATTCCTTTACGCATCTGTTCTGACAGTAGGACACCTGGATATCTTCTATAAGAAGGTGTCTTTCGATGTCATCGGCGGTGTGCCCACGCTTACAAAAGAATACGGCGGAATGCATACGCTCTTCTATGTGACGATCATTCTCTTTTTCCTGATCGGAATGATCACGATCGTTTACTCGATCATAAAGAAGAATAAACAGGTTCCCAGAAACATCTTATATCTTCTGGTAATTCCGGATGTGGTCTGTGTCTTCTCTTTCTTTATCGGAAGGAAGCTGCTGTCAAACTTCGATATTGTACCTTTGGCTTATGTCCTTGCTGAACTGGTATATCTTCTGATCGCATACAGATTTAACCTCTACGATGTAAGTGATACGGTCATAGATTCGTTCGTTAAGGAGCAGAATGTAGGATATATATCTTTTGATTTTAACTACAGATATCTTGGAAGCAATGAAGTTGCCAGGGCTTTGCTTCCCGAGATCGAAGATATAGAGATCGATGAGAGCATAGGTTATAAACCCGAGCAGCGTAAGATCCGTCACTATCTTGACAGCTTCAAGAAGAATGCTTCCAACAACAAGTTCGTTTATAACGTAAGGAGCAAGGACGGCAATCCGGATGAAGACAGGATCTATAACGTTACAGTTAACTATCTTTATGATGCCAACCGCAAAAGAGGCTATATTATCAGCTTCGCAGATGACACTGCAAACAGGAAATATATAAAGCTTCTCGACAGTTATAACGAGACCTTGAAAAATGAAGTTGACGAGAAGACAAAACACATCGTTGATATGCATGACAATCTGATAATGAGCATGGCAATGATGGTCGAGAGCCGTGACAATTCCACGGGCGGTCACATCAAGAGAACAAGTACCGGCGTAAAGATACTAATAGAAGAGATTATCAAAGAAGGCGGCATGGAACTGACGGATGAATTCTGCAGGGACGTTATCAAGGCAGCCCCGATGCATGATCTGGGTAAGATCGCAGTCAAGGATCAGATCCTTACTAAAGAGGGAAGGTTTACTGACGAAGAGTACGATGAGATGAAGCGGCATGCCGCGGAAGGCGCCAGGGTAATCCATGAGATCTTAAAGCAGACGGATGACATATCCTTCAAGATCGTCGCAGAAAATGTAGCCCACTACCATCACGAAAGATGGGACGGTTCGGGATACCCTGAAGGTCTTGCGGGAGAAGACATTCCCCTGGAAGCAAGGATCATGGCTATCGCAGATGTCTACGATGCACTTGTCAGCAAAAGGGTATATAAGGAAGCTTATGACCTTGCCAAAGCTGACAGGATCATAATGGAAGGAATGGGAAGCCAGTTCGATCCGGGATTAGAACCTGTCTATGTGAATGCAAGACCGAGGCTTGAAGAATACTATTCAAAACTTCAGGAGGCATAATGCCTCCTTTTTATTAGCGTGTTATAATCTTTTTGAATCAAATTTGGAAGAGAGGCTTTATTAATATGATAGGTCTGATGATGATAAAAGTTTTACTCATGGCGATGGCAGCCATAGCCATGCTGATCTTCGGAATACTGATCTGTGTAAAGAAGAAAAAAGACGGATTGTTCCTGGGTCTCTGGCTTATCCTGTCAGCGGTAAGCATATTCGTGTCATCGTCGCAGACTGTCATCATGAGATCATCTGTTCCGATCGATAAGATAGGACAATTCTTATCTGCCACCAACATTGTCGTCTCCCTTTTGATGACGGCACAGATCATCGTTCTCTTCCTTCATGCAAAAGTCTGTTACGGATCAAAGGGTATAGTTCTCGTATCGATACTTGCAGTTTTAGCTGACCTTATTCCAAGGACATGCACTATCTTTTTGTTTAAGATCGGATCAGATTCTGTTGCCGTATCATATTTGTCCCGTTTCATAAGCGAAATGTTCATAATCGCCTGTCTTGTTATCATCATGGTTGCATACATCAGAGGAAGATATAAGGATAATCTTTCTCTTACGAGATTTCGGATACCTTTATTTCTCCTCATATTAAGCATTCTTTTTCTCGGTGTTGATTCCATTGCGTTAAGCTCTGCTGTCGAAGGAACCATGAACATGGATACTACGGAAGGACTTTTTTATTTTCTTGATCTGCTTCCTGTGATCTTTAAGGTTGTTGCAGGTATTGTCATCCTTGCAAAGAAAAGCAGAAAAAAACTTCCAGAAGTTGTGATGGTATCCGAAGAAGGATGATCTCAAAGAGAAGATTTTTCCGGCAAAAAAACTAACGGAATTTCAAAAAAGTTATGCTGCAAAATTTCTGTTTTTTGCAACAATTTATTGACGAAAAAAAACAAGAAATATACAATAACAATTAAGTAGGTTTTTAGACCTTAAATTATGGAGGATTTTTTTATGGCCGACGCAAAAAAAGTTGAAGCAAAGAAGGAAGAAGTAAAGGCTGTTGCACCCGCTGCAAAAGCACCTGCTGCAAAGAAGCCTGCTGCAAAGAAGGCTGCTGCTAAGAAGCCCGCTGCTAAGAAGCCTGCTGCAAAGAAGGCTGCTCCTGCAAAGAAGGCTGCTGCTAAGAAGCCCGCTGCTAAGAAGGCTGCTCCTGCAAAGAAGGCTGCACCTGCTAAGAAGCCCGCTGCTAAGAAGGCTGCACCTGCTAAGAAGCCCGCTGCTAAGAAGGCTGCACCTGCTAAGAAGGCTCCTGCTAAGAAGGCAGCTGCTAAGAAGGTTAAGAAGCTCGGAAAGATCATCTTCGAGATCGACGGCAAGCAGATCGATTACAAGGCAATCGAGAAGAAGGCTGCTAAGCTCGGTGGTGACGTTTACGTAGTAGTTGGTGAGAAGAAGATCTTTGATGCAGACGGCAAGTCTGTAAATCTCTTCTGATAATCACTATCAGCAGATCAAGGCTGTATCCTTTCGGGTACAGCCTTTTTAGTACCATAGAAAGTGTAATTGTTAGAGAGTAATTAACTCCGACAGTTGCACTTTTCTTATAATACGGGGAGTAATTGGCCTGACGTCAGCCTTTTTGGATCAAGCATCCGCCAAAAAAACTGTCAGCCAATCCCCTTATTATAAGCATTCGATTAAGCAGGTAGGGATCTGCTCCCGCGTAACCAACTAAACTGAATGGTAATAAGTGTGGCTTGGAACAATTACTAATTCAGATTTAGGAGGTATCACATGATTAGCGTAGGAATCGATGTTTCAAAAGGAAAGAGCACTGTCTGTATTCTTAAGCCGAACGAAGATTTTGTCTGCAAACCATTTGAACTGCTTCACAACAAAGAAGATCTGGAGTTGTTGGACGAACTGCTTCAGAAATTGGATGGTGAAGTTAAAGTTGTTATGGAAGCTACAGGAATCTATAACCTTCCGATACTGACCTTTCTCGTTGAGAAGGGTTATTTTGTTTCGGTTATTAATCCTTGTGTAATGAAGAAGTATGCCAAGAACAACAATTTCAGGAATGTTAAGACAGACAAGAGAGATTCTGTAACCATAGCCAATTACGGCATCGAAAAGTGGTTCAAACTTCAGAAATACGAATGTTCAGAAGTGGTGTATGCAGAATTGAAACTATTAGGCAGAAGGTATCGCAGTTATATGGAAATGCATGTAAAAGCCCTGTTAGAGCTCACACATGTATTGGACTACGTTATGCCTGGAATAAAGAATCTGTTCAACAGTTGGACAGAATCCAACAACAGAGACAAGCTCTGTGATTTTGTTGAGAGATTCTGGCATTACGACCTGATAACTGCAATGAGCTGCGATGAATTTGTTAAGGCATATAACGATTGGGCGGAAGAAAAGAAATACCATCAGAGCAATTCCAAGGCAGTGCAAGTCTACGAATTAGCATCTAATGGCATTCCCACATTATCTTCCAGTCTCCCATCGACCAAAATGCTAGTACTGGAAGCAATTAAAACCTTGAGAGCCATAGATGACTCTCTGTTTACTATCTTATCGCGAATGAAAGAACTTGCGAAGAGTCTTCCCGAATATTCGACAGTGCGGGCAATGGGCGGTGTTGGAGATGTGCTGGCACCCAAGCTTATAGCAGAGATTGGTGATGTAAGAAGACTGCACAGTGCCAAAGCCCTAATAGCATGGGCTGGCATAGATCCGCCACCTTACGAGTCCGGACAATTTGTAGGTTCTAACAGAAAAATATCCAAGAAAGGCTCAGCGACTCTGCGTAAGACTGGCTATGAGGTTATGAGAGTACTTAAGAGCCATCAGGCACCCAAAGACTGCACCGTATACAACTACATCCTGAAGAAAGAAGCTGAAGGCAAAAGCAAGAAACAGGCCAAAATAGCTGGCCTGAACAAGTTCCTGCGCATTTACTACGCACGAGTGATGGAGGTTTACCAAGCAGCATAAGTATTTTCGACTAAAACAAAGACCGGATTTGATTCCGGTCTGTTTGCCATGCCTAAAATGCACCAAAGAAAAACC
>JAGAAI010000056.1 GCA_017615325.1 Clostridiales bacterium
GATGCTTGATCCAAAAAGGCTGACGTCAGGCCAATTACTCCCCGTATTATAAGAAAAGTGCAACTGTCGGAGTTAATTACTCTCTAACAATTACACTTTCTATGGTACTAAAAAGGCTGACTCACTGAGTCAGCCTCTTTACTCTTAATAACCAAAGATATTAGTTAGCAAAAGTACCATTAGCGTAATCTACTGTTGTTCCGGCTGCTGCCATGAAAACAACAAATACGAGCCAGAGAATACCAAGGATTACACCAAGGATAAGACCAACGATAGATGTGATCTTACCAACCTTGAGGAATACGCTCTGGTTGCCGGCTGCCTTTGCCTTACCGTTGAGGATAAGACCTACGATAGCCATAATTACACCGATGAAAGGACCATAGCTGGATACAACGGAAAGAATACCGAGAACCATGCTAACGATTGCCAACGTTTTACCGTTGTTACCACTTGTTGTTTGTACTTCAGACATTTTTCAAATACCTCCTTAAACGTCATCGATGATATGTTACCACAAAACTTTGATAATCCAAGCATATATTTTTTCAATAAAGTTACATTGATGTTTATTTATCAAAACATCTGAAATAACTAATTTTGCCGCCAGATCGTGTATATCAGTCCAGATTATCCTTTTTCTTTCTTCGAACAAGAACAAATGCCAGGCCGGCGCCTGCTGCCAAAGTTGTCACAACAGCTATAACTGCACCGGCTGCAGAAGGACCGGAAGGCTCATCAATTACATCTTCTTCAACCCTGCCATTATCTTCAGGAATAATCGTAAGCATGAAGGGATTTGAATAAAGATAGTATTCACCATAGGATTCTTCATCGATGATCATCGATTCTTTATAACGCCAGATCGCAAGACCCGGAGCATTGACTTCATCGATGAACAGGAGTTCCGCATTCTGTAAGAGCACAGTATCTCCCGCTTTCGTTATGGCCTTGGGCTTGGGAAGATCCTTCAGGTTTTTTGCAGTAATATCCTCCGAACGGATCTCAGTAATAAAGTCAGACGCAAACCAGGGCTGATCCACGGTAAGTCCGTTCATGCCGAAGATATAATCCTCAGCAAGATCCCGGGCGCTATAGGGCAAAGTATAAGTCCAGGGCCAGGCGGTAAGTCCCCTGTGACGGGCAGCCCTGATAACATCTTTATTGGGGTTTGTGACATTCATTGATGCATTCCATCTGTCAAGTCTGTCGTATACCCTTTCGAGAGCTGCTTCCGCGCCTTCTTCTTCGCAGACTTCATCAGTGATCTTGTAGGGATAACCTTCACTATATTTCCTGATGCTAAGACCCAGTGCGCCGAGAGAAAATCCGGAACTGTTCTTATACATGCTGCGCATCATCCTCTGACCGAACGTAATGACGAAAACCTTATCCCTCATGTCGTATTCATCTATCAAAGCACGCACCTTCGAGATGATCTTGGTATCAGATGATTTTATCTCGATAACATGGTTAAGATCCGTGTCCTTAAACTCTTCCAGATACTCCCTTAAAGTCGGGATCTTATATTCATATCCCTGGTCCTCACCATAGAGCTTGCCAGAGAAGAGTTTTCCGTATGTGGGGTTGGCGGAATTGACCTCATTGATCTCTCTTATTCCGAGTTCTCCGTCCCATACAAAACTCAAACCTTTGAGCTCATCTAAAGTAAGTTGTTTTACCTCTTTGCCGTCAAGACCTGTAAAGGTATCAAGTCCCGAATCGTGCTTTATAACTATCTCTCCGTCTTTCGAAAGATGGATGTCGTTCTCCACCATGTCGGCTCCCTCTTCGTATGCACCCCTGGCTGCTTCCAAAGTGTTTTCAGCATAATTGGAAGGATCACCCCTGTGACCAATAATGAACGGGATCCTAAGGAGCGTAGGAGAATCGTCATCGAAAAACTCAACCGCATCCATTGCCTTCTCATAGTCTTCTGCGACCACTCCGTTAACACCGTTTGTATAATGGGTAACTATGGTCTTAAGATCTGCGGGCGTCTTTACCCACACTGTAACCCCAATGGACTGCAAGGTTCTGATATTGTCTTTCGTAGCGGCATCAGAACTGATTATCACGACCCTGCCGTGTGAACTGTTGACCGCATCAGATATGTCTGCGATGTCGTGTTTGGAAAGTTTAGCAAGAGCCGAATAATCCAGCATTCCTCTTACCTGAACGATATCGGCGACATCTTTTACCAGGGCCCTGTTCCTTGGTGTTGATACGACAAAACAATCCTTTAACCCGCTGGCGTTTAGCCAGGTCTTAAGCATGTAAGCAGTATCCGCGTCATCGATATAGAAAGCAGGGATCAGGGACGAGGAAGTCCTTTTTACATAGTTTTCGATATTGTCAGAAAGCATCTTTCCGTTGCGGTCGTATACTTTAAGATCTTTATCAAGCCATACAAATACCGTGGCAGGGCGCCTGTTCTCCTTGGCAAGATCGAATACGCTTTCGTCAGCAGGCCATGCGACCGTTGCTGACATCTGCCATGAAGTTTGAGGTTCATATACGTGTGTATAAAGTCTCGGGAATCTTACTGTCTCAACCTTATTGCAATAGCTGCATATGTGACTCCTCTTCCCTTCGGTCAGTGTTGTTGCCGGAGTCAGGACATCCCAGTTGCTCCAATTGTGTGCAGAAGGATCGATCCTCCCTTTAACTTCTATCTCCTGCCCGCAACCTAAGCAGAAATATGTCTCAAGTTCAGGGGATACACAGGTGGCACTCGTCATGACAGTGCTCTCGGGATCCTTGTCGTGTACTGCAGTTACATCACATGTAAAAGTTACGGTCTTGCCTTCAAATTCAATGATCTTCCCATTCTCGATCGCTTTATCCCAACCGATCTTTTTCTTGTTTAAACTCTTGGCAAAACTATAGCCTGATCTCAATTTGAAACTGATATAAACTTTATATTTTTCACCGCCTGTGAATGTTCCTTCAAAGGGGGTCAGCTTACCGTCTTTATCTTCACTTACCCATTGGGATCTTATAAGTTCGACAGCATCCGCTTTATCAGGATAACTGTCACCTGCACAAAGATAGGGATACCATTCAACGGCAGAATCAGACTGACTTCCGCAGACAGGCGAAGTCACGGATATCTCAAGAGATGTTATCTCAACGGAAGCCTTTGTCTCCAAAGCATATACATTGCCAAAGGGCAGGAACGCTGCAATAAGGATCAAGGCCAATATCGATGTCAGGATATGTCTTATCCCCATTAAGCGTCTACCTGTTTTTTCAGTGATCACTATTCTTCCTCACCCTGCCCGAAAAGAGAAGACAACTTTCCTATCGCAAGCCCTGCCAGCATCACGAGGCCGAACGAGAATACGATCGCCACGGTCTTTATCTCAGATTCTGCTTTCACTGCGCCTTCTTCCCAAAAGGGGAGTTCATAGCCTGCCGTGGCATCCGCTTTAAATGTATTGAACACATTGTATCTGCCCGTGACGCTTACAACCCGGTAAGAAGGTGAAGATATGTTGTATCCCGGGATCGCATTGCATACATCAAACTTTGCAGAACCTTTGGCCTGTTCAGGCAGGATCGCTTCATAGGTCATGACGGCAGGAACCACCGGATCCTCCAGAGAACTGCAATATTCCTCAATGCATTCGAAAGCGATATATGCTCTGGGTTCCTTATCTTCGTGCTCCCTTACAACACCGATAACCGTGTAATCTTTATCAAGAAGTTTTACCCTCTCGCCTATGACATCGTATGAACTGTACATCTTCCAGGCAAGAGCATCGTTTAACACCACCTGATATTTATCTGTCGTGACAGGAGAAAGGAATCCGCCCGACATGAATTCCAACGGATGCATGGCGGTAAAGGATCCGCCGACAGCATAGATATCTGCATCAAAAGAATCTTCTGATCCTACCCTGACCGCAGTTACCGGTCCGTTAAGACTGGAGCTGTAGCAGTCAGCCCATCCTTCAAGTTTTTCTATCTTATCCTTTGTCGCCCGCCGGGTGCCTAAAGTAAGATCTACAACGCTCTGCAAAGACAGCCTGATGCTGTTTACATCATCAAGAGATAGTGATGTTCCGTCGTCAGTATAAGCTGAAGGAGTGCTTTTGCCTGAAGGTCTTGCTCCTCTTGCATATACGGCTACATGTGAACATCCCATTCCGCCTCCCTGGCTCCAGACAGATGCGGTCTTCCTTTCAGGACGCTGTCTGAATATACTGATGCCGGCAATAACAGATACCACCATCAGGAGGATGGCAATGACAGTTACGATGACAAATATGTATTTTGTGACCGTCCTTAACTTCGACATATCACTTCACCGTGTAGTCCTCAAGCCTTACTCTCTGACCGTTCTCAAGAGCCTCATCACTTCTTATGACGACAAGACTCGATTCCAGACCCTCACCTATAATGGCAGAAGTTGCTCCGTCGGTGGCCTCAACATCAACGTCCACTCTTCTAACCTTGTAGGTATTGCCGAAGGGGGACTTTGTCTCATCTATCACATATACAAAGCTGCCATTGTTATCTTCATAAACGGCTCCCGAAGGAACGAGATAATCGTAACTCGTGTTGGATCTTCCTAAGTAGCCTGTGACAAGCTCTCCGGGGAAGACGATCTCCGCCTTGATCTCACACTTTACGAGCCTCTTTTCCCTCGGGTCATCCGGAGCAGGTTTTATCGACAGGATCTTGCATCCTTCAACCCAGTATGTGTCAGTAGATATCTCCATGCCGACATTAAGATTCGCTGCGGATTTGGCATCAAACTCAAATGTAACCGTATATTCCGTTGAATCAGGGACAACGATCATGAGAACAGAGTCTTCTTCTGTTTTGTCGCCTTCTCCAGCAAGGATCGAATATACTGTACCATCGACCGGTGATCTCAGATCTTCGGTATTGTAGCCTTTCTCCATTGCCTCGATCTTGCTCTTGAGCTCCTTGATCTGATCCTGTCTGTCTGTTGATGCATCGTCAGCCCTGTCCTTGGCTATGCCGTCGTTGGTCCTGGCATTCGACAGCATTTTCTTGGCTGAACTCAGAGCAGACTCTGCAGCCTCCACCGAAGATTTGGCTTCAGATACAGAAGGCAGAGATTTGGCTTCTTCCAATGTCCCTTCGGCTTTTTGGATGGCAGACTCACAATCGGAATATTTCTTGGATGCAGTTTGGAGCCTTTTTGAAGCTTTATTGAGCTTGCTCTTGTTTTCTTTCTGATCCTTCTTAAGATCCGAGATCTCTTTCTTCAGTTTCTTGATCTCATCTGCGACCGACGGATCCGGTTCACTGCCGTCAGCAGGCTCGATCTTCTTGAGCCTCTTCTCGCGTGTCTCGATCTCGCCCGTTAATTCATCATCTTTCTTACCGAGTTCTTCTACGGTACCTGACGCCTTATCGACCTCGGAACTCAGACCCGGAAGCTTTTCCTTGTTTTCGCTGATCGTCTTCTCGGCTTTCTTGATGATATCGCTCTTATTCTTAGCCTTGGACAGCTGGTCCTTTGCCTGCTTTAACTGGTCTTCGGCCTGGGATACGCTTAACTTTAGAGATGCATAATCCGTCTCGGACGGCGTTCTTGAAGCATAGGATTCTTCTCTCTCGAGCTCCTTCAGCTCTTTCTTCAGAGCCTCCAGCGCACTCTGGTCTTCTATGGCTTTGAACTTGATCAGGACATCGTCTTTTTTGACCATGTCATATTCTCCGACCATTACCTCTTCGACAGTCCTGCCTTCTATGCCTTTTATCTTGTACCCCGTCACAGGTTCGACCGGAGCCGTGGCACTGTTCGTATAAGACAAAGTGCCGCCTGTAACCCTCTTCCCTGCTACCTTAGGGATGAAGAGATTCATTATCGTGTTCGAAAAGAATGTCAGCAGGACAAGCACTGCCACAAACCCGATTATTACCTTGGTAACCCATGTTCTTTTCTTAGTGTTTTCGCTCATATCATATCTCCTCTACTTGATCCCCGACTGTGATATTCCTTCCACCAGCTGATCTTCCCCTCGAAGGAAGATGAGAAGCGGAGGTATCATGTACAGCGCACAAGCCGCAAATGCTATTCCTATGTCTTCTATATTAACCCTGGAAAGGAAAACGGACAGAGGCTGCATGCTCTCGTCCTGAAGCATAACCAGGGGTTGCTCTACCATATTCCAGTAATCTATGAAAAGCAGTATCGCCATCGCCGCGATCGGCGCCTTGCAGTTAGGCAATACGACTCTCGTAAAGATCTGCCATTCACCCGCTCCGTCGATTATCGCAGCTTCGATATAGGACTTCGGGATACGGCGCATATACTTGGTAAGTATATAGATCGAGAAGGTCGAAAAAATACCCGGCAATATGACCGCCCACGGAGTATCCAGTATATTCAGTTTATCGCTCATGATGTAATTCGGAACAAGCGTTACCTGGAAAGGCATGAGCATCAGGATGATGTAGAAGAAGAACAGTACTTCCCTCCTCTTTCTCCTGTATCTCATGAAGCTGTAAGACGCCATGCAGGCAACGGCAAGCTGTCCTATTACGACGGGAAGCGTAAGCAGGATCGAGTTCCAGTATTTGAACAGATAGGAAGGTGTCGTCAGGAGCAGGTTGGAATACTGCTCGGCAGTTACTTCCTGAGGGATCAGCTGCAGCTGGGGCATCTTGTCGATAAACTGGGCTGCTCCTTCTGATCCTCCGGGAAGACTCTGATATATAACTCCGTAGTTAGCCTCGATCTCAGACGAGGACATGAAAGAATTGAGGAAGGTAAAGAAGATCGGCATGATTGCGATCAGGGCAGCCACAGACAGGAATGCAACTCCGAATATCTTAAATACGGTGGATCTTCTCTTTCTCTTTCTTAAGATCGCTGCGTTCTTTGCCCTGGCATCCGACATGAACTTGATCCTCTCGGACGGTGAAAGGCTTGATACGTAAGACTTCGATTCCGGAGTCTTAACGTAGATATGGTGTCTTGCAAGCACTGCCTGCTTTCGTCTCTCTTCGCGGATATCTTCTTCCATATCTACTCCTCCACTCCCGAATCGATACGGGATTCTATAAGGAACAGCACACCCACGATTACCATCATGGCAATACTCAGTATCACGGCAGCAACAGACAGCTGCGTATAATCCAGATGGGTAAACTTGTTGTTCATGAAGTGCTGCAGGGTATAAAGCTTATCGTAAGGGTAATTACCGGTAAGAAGGTATACCTCCCTGAATATTTTGAATGAATTGATGAGCGACATTATGCCTACGAAGAAGATCGTAGGGCCCAAATAGTGAAGCCTTATGGAGAAGAATCTTCTTAACGCACCGCACCCGTCCATCTGTGAGGACTCTATAACTTCCTGCGGTATGTTATTAAGTGCCGACAGGAACAGTATGATGTTAAGTCCCAGATTCTTCCAGAGGAAGAGGAGCATGATCAGCACCTGACCGTTATCGTCCTTCATCCAGTCTATCCTGTCCAGCCCGAAAAGCTGATAAGTCCAGCCGTTCAATACGCCGTTATAGCTGAAGAATACCTGCCATATGAGAACGATCGATGCGACCGGCACCATCATGGGAGTAAGAAGAAAACTCCTGAAGGTGCTCTTTCCGGGAAGCTGGGTATTAAGAACAAGTGCAAGCAGAAGAGAAATAACTATCGCACACGGAACGGTTACTGCAGTAAAGAGTGCCGTATTAGCGCATGCCGAACGGAAAGCTTCATTTGTTAAGACAGTCTTGTAATTCTCAAAACCCACGAAATCACTGTTGGTCGCAGACTTCTGAAAAGACATCTGAATCAGCATGATGAAGGGAACGATAAAGAAGAGCATAACACCCGCAACCGACGGCAGGAGAAAACCGGTTCCGGCTCCCCATTCCTTCAGTTTATACAGGATGTGCTTAATCTTGTTGATCATTGCCTTTTTTACACAGGACATACCTGTCCAAGTGTAATTCCTTATCCCCATAATATATATATTAGATTTTATCAAGTTATAGAGATTATAGGGTTACACTTTAATAACAAATAACTGCATGATCATTGCTAATTCTCCTCAAGATACAGGACTTTCTTCGGAATCGTTGTTCTTGGCAATCGAAGACTTTCCTTTTGATCCTCTTTCATCCAAAAGAGTCTGCACCCTGTTCTGTGCGACCCTGATCACCGAGTCAAGATCCTTCTGACCCAGGAAGAATGCCGGCATCTCTTCTTGCAGGATGATAGTTATCGCAGGATCCTCAGAACTGTTTTTCGAGCAGCTCATTATTATCTTCTCAAGTTCATCAATATCTTTCTCAGTATATTTCAGATGGTCTTTGGGGGATGAATAACCGTTCCATATCAGTCTGTTTGCACCACGACCGCTGAAGAATTCAGCGGCTTGGATACCGTTCTCCCTGAAAGCCAGACGATTCAACACGATATAATCCTTTTCCGCCAGCCCTTTCTGGATCTCATCAGACAATAGAAGTTTGACAAAGTCCGCACAGGCATCGACATTGACAGTCTGAGAGGAAACCGCTGCAGAGATCCATGCTTCGGACTGCGGACCGCGTCCGTCGGCAGACGGATAGCCAAAGATCTCAAAGTCACCGTCATAATTCCACAATTCTTCAAAATAGGAACTTAACCCGAAGCAATAAATGCTTGACGATCTGACATCAGAGGGAGCCGGATCGTATTCTTCATCCTCCCGGGAATCGTCTTTGTCCTGAACATTATCCTTAACATAATTAGCGAGTTCCGCAAATTCGGGACATGAGAGATCCGCTTTACCGTCCTTTATGAACCTGTCACTCATAGCATTGAACAGATCGCAAAAATACCTTATCCGTCCCTTCCCCAGCGGATCTCTGCCGTTTAATGTACCATTAACAAAGTCCTTATATTCTTCAAATGTAAAACCTATATCGGATTTCCCGCCGTATTTATGGTTTGCGCCGATCCCCACGATCCTTAAGCTTACAGGCATCTGGTATAATTTGCCGCCAAACCTGGATGCTTCAACGATATTGGTGTAATAATTTGAAGGATCGAGGTCCGAGAAATAAGGTGAGAGGTCTGCCAAATAGTTCTCATTATTCAGGATCCCGAGATCATTTGTATTGATCAATATATCAGGACCTTTTCCATTGATGATATCCTGTGTCAGCTGATCCGTCACATCGATATTCATATTTAGTTTTGCCAGATTTAATTCATCATCACTTTGCGCTTCATAAAGCTCAGTGTAATCCTTCACATATTTATACGTTTCCTTGATATAGTATCCGTCGTTTGTGTTGTTAAACGTGATCACGGCATCATTAACTTCTTCTTCAGCCATCTCATCATCCATATAAAGTGTCAGAACGGTCTTGCCTGCATGAGGATTCTTATCAGCCTTTGTTATCTTTACAAGATAATATTCCGACATGGCCTTGACGACATCCGTTGCCATGAAATAATTGCCTCTTTTCTGCCCGCCAAGAAGAACCGAATCTCCGTCAATGCTCACTATATTAGAATTAGCTATCAGACTTCTGTTCACTCCGCACCAGTTGAAATCAACATAGTTTTCGACCTTTTTATTGACCAGATCGATACACTTGATCCCTGAATTATCCTCGATGAAGTATGTCTTCAGATCCGATCCGAAGCAATATGTCTTCATATGGTCGATATCAAGCCAGTCATAATCTTTGGGATCAGCCGGAGTCAATTTTTCTCCCTTAAGATCAACCTCATAATAAAGCGTTTCTCTTTCCGTGTTTACGGGGACCAGGACCTGTGACTCCGTCATCGGAATGATAACGGGGATCCCATTCAGAATGGTATCCTTCTCCTTTATCGTAACTTCCTTACCTTCTCCATCGCTTGTGTTCCAAGTCAAGACATAGTAAGGTTTGTCAAAGGGACCTTTCTTTAACACGTTGATCCTGTATTCTCCGATAGTAAAGACAGATTCAATGGGTTCGCCAAGAGGTCTGGTTTCAACAACTTCCCCGCTTCTGATATCAATATCTTCTTCAATCTGACTCGTTTCATAAGTATCAGGGTTACTCTTGTTCATCATTAGTGTGAGCTTCCCGTTACTGTAGAATGCATCTATAATATTTTCGGTCTCGCTGACCCTGTCGGACAGATCGAGCTTCTCTACCGTTTTTTGGACCCTGTCGATCACCACGACATTTAATATGCAGTCCCCTTCTTCCTCTTCTTCCTGAGGTCTATAGAATCCGCTTAAAACTATGACCGTATATTTATCATCACATCCTGCCGTTAGTATCTGATGCTTCTCCAGATCTCTGGATAGATCCAGCCCGAGATCCGCCTTAGTCACTTCACTGTCAAACCAAGGGGTATCCTCAGCTACCTTCTCGACTTTTTTCGAATTATTGATGAAAGAACAGCTCGAAAAGAGCACTATCGCAGAAAGGCTCAATGCCATTACTCTGCGGTTCATACCGGCGGGTCTTTTTATATTCAGGATCCTCTTTCTCATCGAATGAGCAACTTCCTTTTATCCGTTATTTTACTTATGGCTTTCAGCCAGGATCAGGTTGACTCTGTTGTTGATGATCGGTATGACCTCATCAAGAGTTTTATCCTTCGTGAAGTAAGCTCCCATTTCTTCTAATACGACAATCTCGATATCCGAATTACCCTTAAGGGAACCTGTCAGCGATGGAATGAAGTCTTCCGCC
>JAGAAI010000057.1 GCA_017615325.1 Clostridiales bacterium
CCGACTTCTTCGCGAAAGACTTTGATGAAGTGACTTGGTCCTGCGAATGCAAGGATCTCAGATATTTCGGTTTCCTTATAATCAGAGTACTGAAGCATATTCTTGGCAGCTTCGATCCGTCTTGAACGGATATACTTTTGAATGGTTATGCCTTTCTCTTTCTTGAAAAGGAAATTAAGATAATTGGGTGATACCTCTGCAACTGAAGCGATATCTTCAAGTGTCAGCTTCGTGTGAAGATTGTAGTATATGTAATCCATCGCTTCTGCGACTTTCCTGCTCACCCCAGGAATATCAGCGGAGGAATCATCAGAGCGGGATATCTTCCTGATATCTGCAAGACGGTTGGTGAAAGCGGTTATCATCTCTGTCTGAAGCTCGTATACTTCGTCGATCGACCGGCAAAGATCCATCTTCTGGATGTAGAGATCACTTAGGTTATAAGCTTCCATACTGTCAAGACCGCCCTCAATCGCGAATCTTGTGGACAGGGTCACTGATGCGACAAAAAGGTATTTCTTGTCGCGCAAAGGGTCTTCCGAGAGTTTTCCGGTAATACCGCTCCTGAACAGTCTTTTACTTTCTTCAACGGCGCGCGGATCGCCATCACGAAGATATTCATACTGAAGAAGCTCTTCGTCGTAGGAGTGGTGATAGCCTTCGTTCTCCCGCTGAATGAAGGAAAGGTATGCAAGTTTCTGATTATCCATAACAGTTATATTATTACATAAACAGTTGTTTTCTGCTATTAGTAAAAAACGATCCCTGATAGACTTCAATCAAGAAAGCAAGGGAGGAAAACAAGATGACTGTTAATAAATCCTCAGACATGACTACGGGTAATCCGATTAAGAAGATACTGTTATTTGCCATACCACTCTTCATCGGCACTATGTTCCAGCAGGTATATAACTTGGTAGATACCATGATAGCAGGTCATAATCTGGGTGATTCGGCTGTTGCTGCAATCGGAGCGACTTCTGCGCTTTACGCTGTGATCATATACTTCGCAAGCGGTCTTAACAGCGGTTACGGAATAATCATCTCAAGAGCATATGGGGAGAAGAATCTTCCCAAACTCCGTAAGGCAGTCGCAACCATGATGGTCCTCGATGGCGCTATTACAGCCGTTCTTACTGCAATCGTCCTTCCTGTCCTTAAGTTATTGCTTCAGGTTCTTGATACGCCGGAAGATATTTTCGAAGATGCATACAGCTATATCTTTATAATCTTTGCAGGAATGATCGTCACGATCGCATACAACATGTGCGCCGGATTCCTTCAGGCGGTCGGCAATTCAAGGATACCCCTTTATTTCCTTATCGTGTCTTGCATTATCAATGCAGGTCTTGACTGGCTTTTCATTGCCAAGCTCTCCATGGGAGTACAGGGCGCGGCTTATGCTACCATGATCGCCACATTCATTTCCGCAGCAGCATGCTTTGTATGCATCGTAGTAAAGTTCAAGGAGTTTCTTCCCGGAAGAGAGGATTTCCGTCTGGAGAAAGGACTTACTTCCGAGATGCTCTCAACAGGGCTTTCAATGGCGTTGATGGGTTCCGTCTTCGCATTCGGATCCATAATTCTGCAGAGAGCGATAAACGGACTTGGAACAACTCTTATTACAGCACATACCGCTTCTCGAAAAGCATATGAGTTCCTCATGATGCCCATGTCCACAATCGCGACAGCAACTGCCACTTTCGTAAGTCAGAACTTCGGTGCAGGCAAGACAGACAGGATAACAAGCACGATCAAGAAGGTTATGGGGATCGAACTTGTGTGGAGTGTCTTCTCTTTTGCAGTAGCATTCTTTGGTGGCAGTACGATCATCAGAATGATGCTCGGAACATCAGATTCTTCTGTAATCAGCAACGGCAATATGAATCTTACGGTGAGCACATTGATGTTCTTCCCTCTGGCAGTCCTTCTTGTTATGAGAGTATCTATGCAATCAATGGGATACAAGGTGTTCCCTGTTATATCAAGCAGCATCGAATTGGTTATAAAGATAATCGCAGCAGAAGTTATTATTCCGGCAAAAGGATATATGGCAGTAGTTTTTACTGAACCGGTTGCATGGGTTCTCTGCGCCTTGTTCCTGGTAATGGTTTATGCGATCACATACAAAAATAAATTGAACCTCAAAAGGGTTACAGGTATTGTTGTTGGTATAAAGAATTGATCTTATACAATAAATTTATGGAGGTATTTCAACATGAAACAAAGCATCAATAAAGGTTTTATCACACCTCAGCCTGTCTTCATCATTGCAACCTACGATGAGAATGGAGAGGCGGACGCTATGAATGCGGCATGGGCCGGTCAGATCGGTGGTAACCAGTTATCAATCAGCCTGTCTCCTCACAAGACAACTGATAACCTTAGGGCGATAGGAGAATTCACTGTCAGTTTTGCTACAGCGGAACATATGGCGGCATGCGACTATGTAGGGATTGTATCTAAGAATAAGGTGCCGGATAAACTTGAGAAATGCGGTTTTACCGTAACGAAGTCTGATAAGATAAATGCACCTGTGATAGATCAGCTGCCTGTCGCAGTTGAATGCAAGGTTATCGAGCTGCAGGAAGAATTCAATGAGACTCGTGTAGTTGCCGAGATCGTCGGAATGAAGGCAGATGAAAAAGTGCTTACAGACGGCAAGGTTGATCTTAGCAAAGTTCATCCTATAATGTTCGACAGCAGTCTTCTTTGCTATCGTGAGATAGGAGATAAACTTGGCGGAGCATGGGACGCAGGCAAAAAGTTTATGTAATGAAGTGGAGTTTTGAAGATGACAGAACTGGAGAAATTAGAAGCAGGGCTTGACTTAAGATAGATCTTATATGATCAGAGAATTCGTGAGGGCTAAAAAAATGATGCATAACAGAATAATCCGTATTACTCTTGTTCTCAGCATGTGCTTAAGTGTTTTATTTTTTTCGAGCGCCTGCAATAACGTTTCTGATGAGAGTTCAACTTCGACAGCTATTACTACAGTTCAGACGGATATATCTGAGACTGAGAACACCGTAGCCCCTGAAGCAGGAACCACAACAGCTGATGAAACAACAGGATCTGTCGAGACGACGGAAGAATATAGCAAAGTCCTTGTGGTTTACTTCTCTCATACTGGTACAACGAA
>JAGAAI010000058.1 GCA_017615325.1 Clostridiales bacterium
ATATCGATCTTGATATCATCTTCAGTCTTCTGGTCAAACTCAGGGATGACTTCGCAGGAAGCAAATGATGTGTGTCTTCTTCCTGCAGAGTCAAAAGGCGATATTCTTACAAGTCTGTGTACACCAACTTCAGATCTTAAGAAACCATAAGCATTCTCACCTGTGATCTTCATTGAAACAGACTGTATTCCGGCTTCTTCACCGTCAACATATTCGAGTTCCTCAGTAGTAAAACCATGGACTTCAGCCCATCTCTTATACATTCTGTAGAGCATGGAACACCAGTCCATGGCTTCAGTTCCGCCTGCGCCCGCATGAAGCGAGAGCGTGGCATTGTTAGCATCATAAGGACCGGTCAGAAGCGTCTCAAGGCGCATTTTCTCGAAATCTTCCTTGAAAACAGCAACACTCTCGGTCAACTCGGCAAGCGAATCCTTGTCTTCCTCTTCGTTGGCAAGCTCGCACAGAGCCAGGAGATCTTCTCTCTCAGCTACAAGATTCTTATAATTCTCGACTTTTTTCTTAAGTCTGCCGAGAGTCTGCGTAAGCTCCTGAGCCTTAGCTGCATCATTCCAGAAATCAGGTTCGGTAGTCCTGTTCTCAAGCTCACTTATCTGATCTGTAACGCGGTCGATATGAAGTGCATCCTTAAGTTTGGCAAGGGGCTCTTCAAATGATTCCAAGTCAAGTCTGATGTTATCGAATTCAAGCATCGGGATTAACCTTTCTTCAGATCTTCAACAAATTCTTTAAGCAACTTCATGGCTTCTTTGAGATCTTCCATGGAAGCAGCGTAACTGATCCTTACAAAACCTTCTCCGCACTTACCGAAAGCATTACCGGGAACGATGGCAACATGCTTCTCGAGCAGGAATCTCTCACAGAATTCCTCAGATGTAAGACCGGTGCTCTTGATACACGGGAATGCGTAGAAAGCACCGTAAGGCACAAAACAATCCAGACCGGCATCCTTTAGGCCCTGGATGACGACTCTTCTTCTGTGGTTATACTCAGTCCTCATCTTAACTACTTCATCATCGGCATTCATGGCAGCCTCGATAACGGAGAACTGAGCCATAGAAGGCGCGCACATGATGCAGTACTGATGGATCTTGATCATCGGAGCCACAAGTTCTGTAGGGCCGGCAATATAACCAACACGGAAACCGGTCATGGCATAAGACTTGGAGAAGCCGTTTACCATGATCACACGCTCACGAAGTTCAGAGAACTGCGTAAGTGAAGAAGGCTTGCCGTCAAGATAATTAAGCTCACAATAGAGTTCATCTGAAAGAACGATGATATCGGGATGACGGAGAAGTACATCCTTGATCCTGGCCCAATCCTCAAGAGTCATAACTGCTCCAGTAGGGTTATTCGGATATCCGACGATGATATATTTGGTCTTATCCGTGATTGCAGCCTCGAGTTCTTCAGGCATAAGCCTGTAGTCATTCTCGGGCTTGGTCTCGACTACGACCGGCACACCGTGTGCAAACTCGACTGTTGCTTTATAAGCAACGAAACAAGGCTCTACAACGATTACTTCGTCTCCGGGATTTATCAAAGCTCTTGCAGCAAGATCAAGACCTTCGCTGCCGCCAACTGTTATAAGTATCTCGTGTGCCGGATCGTATGCTACGCCGTATCTTCTCTTGAGGTACTCAGAGATGGCAATACGGGAATCCACATAACCGGAATTGGGAGAATAGTGTGTATATCCGTCAACGATCGAATTGATAGCGGCTTCCCTTACAGACCAGGGAGTTACAAAGTCAGGCTCACCGATAGACAGCGATATAACATGTCCCTTCATCTCATTTGCAAGATCAAAGAACTTTCTAATGGCAGAAGGCGGTACCTGTTGTACTGCCTTCGATATCTTATCTTCGTAATTGAAACTCATAAGATTATTGCCTGCCTGTCATCCGTGTTTGGATTATCGTAGATAATACCGTTGGCCTTATATTTCTTAAGGATAAAGTGCGTTGTTGTTGAGAGGACTCCTTCCATCGGAGCTATCTTCTCTGTTACGAAGTTAGCGATATTTCTAAGCGTACTGTCCTCATATATGATCATGAGGTCAAATCCTCCGGAAACAAGGTAACATGCCGTAACCTTATCGAATTTGCTTAATATCTGAGCGATCTGATCGTAACCCTTGTTCTTGACAGGGGTGATCCTTACTTCGATCATTCCGATGCAGTTATCCGGAGCCTTCTTCTCCCAATTGATGACGGTATTGTACCCAAGGATGATATTCTCTTCCTTGAGTCGCTGGATCTCATTATTAACTTCGTCTTCAGAGGATCCAAGCATGGTCGCGATCTCAGCTGAAGACAATCTCGCGTTGTTCTCGATAAGTCTTAACAGTTCAATATCATCAATCATGGCTTTTCTCCTCTTTACAGTAGTTTTTCTAATGATCAGATGCGTGCAACGCCAGTATCTCTTGCAGCCTGTGCAACAGCAGCAGCAACTGCAGGTCCTACCCTATTATCGAATGCATCCGGAAGGATATATTCAGGGTTAAGTTCTTCGTCAGAAACGATGCCTGCGATTGCGTTTGCAGCAGCGATCTTCATCTCATCATTGATATCGGAAGCTCTTACATCGAGAGCACCACGGAAGATGCCCGGGAATGCGAGAACGTTGTTGACCTGGTTCGGGAAGTCAGATCTGCCAGTTGCCATAACTGCAACCCCTGCCTTCTTAGCTTCATCAGGAAGGATCTCAGGTGTAGGGTTAGCGCAAGCAAATACGACAGGATCCTTAGCCATTGTAGCGACCATGTCTGCTGTAAGCACACCCGGAGCAGATACACCGATGAATACGTCAGCACCAACGATAACGTCAGCAAGGGAACCTGCCTTCTTCTCAGGGTTTGTGATCTTAGCCATCTCTTCCTTAGCTGAGTTAAGGCCTTCTCTGCCCTCATAGATAGCACCCTTACGGTCGCAGAGAATTACATTCTTAAGGCCTCTGGAGATGAGGAGCTTTGTAATAGCTGTAGCAGCTGCGCCGGCGCCGTTAACTACGACGTGAATATCTTCCATCTTCTTACCAACGATCTTAAGAGCATTGGTAAGACCAGCAAGTGTGATTACAGCTGTACCGTGCTGGTCGTCGTGGAAGATCGGGATGTCACATCTTTCCTTAAGCTTCTTCTCGATCTCGAAGCATCTGGGAGCAGAAATATCCTCGAGGTTTACACCGCCGAAAGAACCTGCAAGAAGCGCAACTGTATTAACGATCTCATCAACATCCTTGGAACGGATGCAAAGAGGGAATGCATCAACATCACCGAAAGCCTTGAACAGAGCGCACTTGCCTTCCATAACAGGCATGCCTGCTTCAGGACCGATGTCACCAAGGCCGAGAACAGCCGTACCGTCAGTAACAACTGCTACAAGGTTATGTCTTCTTGTATATTTGTAAGAGAGGTCAACGTCCTTCTGGATCTCAAGACAAGGAGCTGCAACGCCCGGTGTATACGCGATAGCGAGTTCTTCCTTAGAACCAACGGGAGCTGTGGCGATTACTTCGATCTTACCTGCCCATTCCTCATGCATCTTAATTGCTTTCTCATTGTTATCCATATATGAACCTCCAAATTGTAGTCTTAAGTATAATAATTAAAAGGCTGATAAAAAACAACAGGAATAAGAGCAAGAAATCTTACTCTTCTTTGCCCCCATCCTCGTTCAGTTTGTCAGTATATTCATCTTCTTCAGGTTCTTCACTGAAGATAAGGCCGGGAAGGTTCATCTTCCTCCATCTTCTGCCTACCATCATCTTGCAGTAGGAATTGGCCGCATATCTTGCAAAAGACATCATTATCCAGCATCC
>JAGAAI010000004.1 GCA_017615325.1 Clostridiales bacterium
AGTGTTGTCTTACCTGTACCGGAAAGACCGAAGAAGATTGCTGTGTGCTTACCGTCCATGTCTGTGTTAGCGGAGCAGTGCATGGAAGCGATACCGTCGAGAGGGAGATAGTAGTTCATCATGGAGAACATACCCTTCTTCATCTCACCGCCGTACCATGTGTTGAGGATAACCTGCTCACGGGAAGAAACGTTGAATGCAACGCATGTCTCGGAGTTGAGGCCCAATTCCTGATAGTTAGCAACCTTAGCCTTGGATGCTGTGTAAACAACGAATGTAGGTTCGAAGTTCTCGAGTTCCTCAGCTGTAGGACGGATGAACATGTTTGTAACGAAGTGTGCCTGCCAAGCTACTTCCATGATGAAGCGGACAGCGATACGTGTATCCTTGTTAGCACCGCAGAAAGCATCAACAACGAAAAGTCTCTTGCCGGAAAGCTGCTCCTGAGCAAGCTTCTTAACATATGCCCATGTCTCTTCTGTCATGGGGTGGTTGTCGTTGGGATATTCAGGTGTATTCCACCAAACTGTATCCTTGGACTTCTCGTCCATTACGATGTACTTGTCTTTAGGGGAACGTCCGGTATAGATACCTGTCATAACGTTAACCGCATCCAACTCGGTAATCTGTCCCTTATCGAAGCCCTCAAGTTCAGACTTCATCTCTTCTTCGTACAGAGTCTCGTAGCTGGGATTGTGGATAATCTCGGAAGCTCCGATTACACCGTACTTTGTCAGATCAACATTTGCCATAAAAATGACCTCCTTGGCTTACTTTGCAATTAACCGCGGCCATATTACCGCAGTTTTACATTCCACGGACAATTTTAAAACAGCATATTATAAATAGCAAGAAGAAAAAGATGTGGCAAATGCCGAAATATTACGGGATTAATCTGATTTCTTTTCCCAATGTGCGTAAAAGTCGACATATCCCGTTTTGGCAGAGTTACTGACACTGACTTTGTTGCGGTAATACTTATAGGAGAAACCCTCAGGGAGCTCGCCGTCGACCTTAGTGACCCACCTGGTGGTACGGGTCTCGTCTTCGTTTGCGTATACGGCCCATTTGCCGTCAAGATCCCTTCTGACTTTCCAGCCGGCAAATTCATAACCCTTTTTGCTGAAGCCGCACTCTTCATAACTTAATGTCTGAGTCTGCTGACCCCAGTAAACGGATGTGGTGACAGCGGCGGTAGCCTTGCCGCTATGGTATCTGATCTTGTAGCCGTCAGAGGTCCAGGCCGCATAGAAGTTGACGTTTCCGCCCTTTGAAGTGTTGGAGATCATAACTCCGTCAGGGTAGATCTTATAATCGTAGCCTTCAGGGAGCATACCCTTGCTGTCGGGTTCTACCCAGACTGTTTTCTTAGTCTCGTCCGTCAGTTTATAGGCAGCCCAGCAATTATCCCTTTCACGGAAAACATGCCAGCCTGCAAAAAGAGACGAATCCTCACTTTCTATGCCCAATTCGGCTGCCGTCTTAGTCCTGGTCTTTACGCCGAGAGTAATGGCTGTCGAATCGTATTTGAGATCGTCATCTATATAGTAATTAACAAAAAACTTGTCGATCCAGTAAAAATAATCCAGGTCGACATCGCCCGATATTCCCGGTACGGATCCGACAGCGGAATACTGCCAGCCGTCAAAAGGCCCGTAATAGGCTATTCCGGGGAGTTCCGCTGATGTCCAGTGGGCAAGCCAGATGTAGTAGTTGTTATAGATCTTCTCGGGAATCAGGTAATCCTTGAAGCAGTAATCGCTCGCATAGATCCCTGCCCTGTAGCCGGCTTTTGTTGCAGTCTTGCAGAAGGCATTTACGACAGCGGTCCTCTGTTCTTTTGTTCCGCCATTGGCGAGCCTGTATCCCGGCTCCCACTCGTAGTCGATTATTATGGGCAATGTCAGTTCGTAACCCTTGACAGCATCTATACAGAATTTCGCTTCCTCAATACCTTCCTCTTCCGTCAGAGCCTGACTGTAGAAATATACTCCGACGGCAAGACCCGCATTAAGGGCTCCCTTGATGTTCTCATCTCTTCTCTTGTCATTATATATCTCGCCGGATGCGCCATATCTGCCTCCGACCCTGATGATCACGGCTTCGATGCCTGAATCCACTACCTTCTTCCAGTCGATGTCTCCGTTGAACTGGGATATGTCCATGCCTCTGTGCAAAGACATGTATTTGTCGCGGATATGGGCCGTCTCACGGCTTTTTGCAGCCAGGTCCTCCTTCTTGAAGGACGAACCCATGCTGTTACCGCCCTCCGGGTCCTGATCTTCATCCGTCTTGGGTTTTTCTGTCCTGACAGTTTTCTTCTTGCGGGTGATGGTGGATGCAAAGCTTGCTCCGTCGCAGGTTGCTGCAATAAGATCATCGGAGTCTTTCGCCTCTGCAATCCTTTGCTCCGAGCTGATAAGATCTTCTTCCGAGAAATAAATATCCTGAACCGTTGCTGCCCTGCTGCCGCCGGACATCGCATCTTCGCTCTTGTCTTCCGGAACGGCAGGGATAAGATATTCGCGCTCATCACAGGACACCCGTCCTGCGAAAGGAAGAGATGTCCCCGTCAGGGCGACCAATAAGGCGCAGCTTAAGACAGATACTGCTATTTTTTCCATTCTCATATTCATATCCTCGGGGACATTATACACGCCGCATTTTACGGTTGTGTTACGATTGCTTTTTTAGTTTCTTTCCGACTTTCTTTAAGCCTTTATAGACCCGGTAACTCGGGATCTTCTCGAGTTTTCTGACATGTTCCTGTGTAGTGGCAAGTTTTGCCCTGCAGTTTTTAAGGTCTTCCCTGGTCTTTTCGAGATCTTTCTTCATGTTGACCAGGTTCTCGGTTCCGAGATTGAGTTCCTTTTTGGTCATGTCAAGTTCAGCCTGGGTGTCGCTTAAGGCCTTCTTTGTATTCTTCAGCTGAGAATCCAGGGAATTGCTCTTCTCTGCAAACTTGTGACGGGAAGCCTGGACCAGATGGGTATATTCGCTGCTCAGTTTGTATTGTTCCTGAAGCCTTGCTATCTTCTCTTCATCAGTGCAGGACACGAAGGACCTTATGGGCTCGGCTGCCGGAGGAAGGATATCGTCCATAGGTGCATCCTTCCTGTTGCGGTCTTCTTTGTAGATGTGTTCGATCCCGTTCCTGTCAAGGAAATCAATGAAGTGGTTAAACTTCTCTTCGTGAGTCTTGAGGTGAGACTGCAGATCGACTCCGTCTATCAGGCTCTCGAAAGTCGCATCCTTTGCGACATTATCGTATCTTATCGACGGCAGGTTATGGTATTCACAGAGTTCAATGATCCTTCCGTCCTTTGCGATAATGAACGCAGGTGTTCCTGCAAGTATAGCAACGATATTTCCGTGGAGTCTTGCGCCAAAGCTCAGGTCGATTCCCTTCATGTAGTTAAGCCAGGAAGGAACGTCCGTAAAGAACCTCATGCGGTCCTGCTGATAGATGCTGTTGGTCCACTTGTCCATGTAGCATTCTTCGACTTCGAATCTGTCAGTGGATTCGCCTCTCTTTATGGCAGCCTTTATCTCGCGCTCGCGTTTGGCGGCAAAACTGGGGTTATCCACACCGAAATAGAGAGATTCAAGTTCGGTATCGTTCTGTCCGACGAAGAGGGAATTGGGATATCTTTCAATGACGTTCCAGACCTTCCTTATGGTCCTTAATGGCGTCCAGTCGGAATAGTTAACGGATATTATGCTGTCAGGCTTAAGTTCGAGGGGTTTCTGGGTAAGATGTTTGCCGTAGGTAAAAAGAGACGGGCAGCCTATTACCGTGAAGTCCTTATCTTCAACAAAACCGAATCTTTTGAAATAGCCCGCGGTGTTCTTGCCCCTGACGCCTATTATCGTGGTCTTGTCCAGGACGGTCTTTATGAACTCCTGGGCTTCCTTATCGAAATCGTATTCGGCTTCGTAATCTTCATTTACAAGTCTTGCACCCATGCCGATAAGATACACGGGGATCGTGAGCTTCCGGATAAAGCTTGTCAATTCCTTGAGCTGATTTCTGAAATCCGACCTGAATGCGTCCGCCAGAGGGAGAATATATGCTTCGTATTCGGAATTGATCCTCTCAACATCTTCGTTGGTGTAAAACCCGCGCTCAGCATAGTAATTATCTATGTCTATCTGAGTATCTTCCGTCATGAGCGTACGCATGACGGAAAAAGCATAAAGCATGTTTCCCGAATTGGTCCCGAGCCTGTCACGGATGATTATATCCTGGGTCGTGAAGGTGTCGAGCGGCGATATATAGGCTCTGATAAGAAGCTTGCGCATATGAGTCCCCTCTTTGAAATAATATTAATTATAACCTAACGTTCCCGTTTTTTTATTACCCCAATATGACATCATCAGAAGCTGCTTCCCATCTTCCGTTTGTAGATAGTGTCCAATCGCAATTGCTACTGTCTCATTTTGCGAAAATCGGGTACAATAACTTCATGTTGAAAAAAGGGGGCACCCAGGGGAAGCATATGTCTAAAGGCAAGAACAAAAACAAGAGCAAGTCTAAAGAAAAGATTCAGATAGCCGGTGAGAAGGGCGTGCAGGAAAAGCCCGTTGTGGCAGAGTCCAAATCAGTTACGGAAACTCCTGCAAAAAAATCGGAGACAAATCTATATATGGATCCTGACATGGAGGTCGTGGACTCCCGGGGAAAAACTCTTAAGATCAGTTCCGCCAAGGCAAAGAAAGATATCCCTCCTTTCCTTGAGAAGATCAAGCCCTATTTTCCTCTGTCTTTTATCATAGCTTTCGTTTTTGATCTCATTTACGGGATCATTTATTACAACAGTTTTGAAGCTGTTGCACTTTTCGATACGTCTTCATATTTTGAGGCTGCAGGCAGGATCATGGAAGGCAGGGTCGACCTCCTCCGTACCCCGGTCTATCCTCTCTTTCTCCACTTCTGCGAGAATATCGGCGGAGAAAATGTTAATCAGGTCGCAGTCGCATTTCAGATAATCGTATTCTACATAAGCATCTGGTTTTTCTACATGCTCTTAAAGGAGTTCACTTCCAACCATGTGATGCTCACGACCGGCACGATCCTCTACGGATGCATGACAGCATATATCAACTTCAACTTCATGATGCTGACAGAGTCCTTCTCAGTAAGCGCTCTTATCGTCTTCTGCTATTTCCTCGTCAAGTTCATCAAGACCGGCAAGTTCTGGTGTCTTACCACATGCTTCATCATGTCTTTCTTCATGACCATGCTCCGCCCGGGTGCAGTCTACCTTTATGTAGTTGATGTCCTGGCGGTGATCCCCACGGTCATCAAGGTCATAAAGGAGAAGAACATACGTCAGAAGAAATTCATCGCACCGACCGTTTCCCTGATCGTATGCGTTATCGCCCTCTTCGGATACATGTCCATGAACAAAGACGACAACAACTACTTCGGCTTAAGTTACGTATCCGAGATGAACAAGTTCTACGATGTCGTTCAGGCAGATATCTACCACGACAATTCCGATACCGAGATAGTCGCAAAGCTCGATGAGCTTACAGGCGGAGGCCCCGGCACACTCGGTGCTGCGATCGACGCCGAAGTCTTCTTCCGCGATATGGAATCCGATCCTGAGAGGATATCCGATTTCAACAGGGAAGCCATCGACATCCACACGAAGGATTACTGCTACTATCTCATAAAGAAAGTCTGGACCATGGGCTATAACCACATGGAATATAATCTTTCAAATGACTCCTATTACCTCAAGGAAGGAGTATCCAACAAGATCCTCTGGATAGGAGACCTTCTGGACTTTAACGTTAACTACGTTTACTTCGTCGTATTGCTGTCGGCGGTCTTCATCTTTGCCATGGCGATAGACAAGAAGCGCCTGCTCTTTTCCGAGATCATGATCACAGCGATCATTGCAGGTCAGCTGGCCGTCAACATCCTTGCAGGGCCTGCGGAATTCCACCGCCTCAATGCAACGCTCTACCCGCTTGCCATCCTTCTGATAATAGCCTGGGCAGGTCTTGCATACGATAAGGTCAAAGAATCAAAACCTGCTGAAAAATCTTCAGATAAATAAGCGTTAGAAACACTTCTTATCGTGGTCCTGCTTGCAGTTTGCAACTTCAGGACACTTGTAGCATACTTCGTTTTTGCAGTATTCCTTGTCAAAAAACTCCTGAACGTTATCAAGCGTGGTATCAGCAATATTCGAAAGAGCTTCCTCCGTAAGAAATGCCTGGTGTGAGGTAACGATAACATTAGGCATGGATATAAGTCTTGCCAGAGTATCGTCATCGACGATGTGGTTGGAATAGTCGTGGAAGAAGACATTGGATTCCTCTTCGTAAACATCCAGACAGGCAGCACCTACTTTACGCTGCTTGATGCCTTCGACTAAGCTCTCAGTATCTATCAGGGCCCCTCTTGAAGTGTTGATAAGAACAACGCCCTTCTTCATCTTTGCGATGCTGTCTGCATTTACCATGTGACGGTTCTCGTCGGTCAAGGGACAATGGAATGAGATGATGTCACTTCTTTCCCAGAGTTCATCCAGGGAAACATACTCGATACCACTACCCTCAGCCGGGAACTTATCGTATGCAATAACGTTCATTCCGAAGCCTTTGCAGATATCGATGAAGATCCTTCCGATCTTTCCTGTTCCCACTACGCCGACAGTCTTGCCGTGAAGGTCAAATCCCGTAAGGCCGTTGAGGCTGAAATTAAAGTCTTTTGTACGGATATAGGCCTTATGGATCCTGCGTATGGAGGTCAGGAGCAAGGCCATGGCATGCTCAGCAACAGCATAAGGCGAGTATGCCGGAACACGGACGATATGGATCTTGCCATAGGCTGCTGCCACGTCAACATTGTTGTAGCCTGCACATCTCAAGGCCACAAGCCTCACCTTCATGTCAACGAGCTTATCGATCACGTTCTTGTTGATGTCATCGTTGACGAAGACACAGACGGCATCGTAACCTTCAGCCAGACGGCATGTATCTTCCGTAAGGCGGGTCTCAAAATAATCTATCTGGTACCTGTCCTCATTGGATCTGATAAATGAGTTCCTGTCGTAATCTTTCGCATCAAAAAAAGCTATCTTGATCTTGTCCATATCAAAGTCCTTTCTGTCCTCAATGAATTATATGTTAACCGGTTGATAATGATTTCCTGCACCTACTTTCTTCAGCATGTTCAGGTTATTTAATCGATACTTCATTGCCATCTCAGACACATTAAACTCCTCAGCCATTTCTTTTACTACAATATTTAAGTGAACTTTCAACAATCGGTATAATTGGGGAGAAAATCTTTTTTCAAAAGTCTCTATCACCAAATCTCGTGGCATTAAGAAACATGCAGCACAGTAATTGGCCTGATATTCAATATGATCAAGATCAGTGATTAATTTCTTATGACCGTTTATATCATACTCAGGATTCTTAGAGAAATGGGCATAATTGGGTGGTTCATTACTAAAACAATTCTGGTGTAATATCTGATGAAATACTTCATGCATTACGGTGAAATTCTCTCTTCCCTTGTTTCCATCTTCAATAAGTGTTGAATCTATAAGAATAGTCCCTTTCTCTACCGGTAGTTTATATGGTTTTATACCCTTATGGTAAAATCGTTCCGGCCAGACCCATATATACCCCGGGTTAAAAGCTGTAGCACCAAGCACAGACTGATCAGGTGTCAAATACTTCCAATCATAAGGAACATCCAAAAGTTTCTCTATTACAGCATAAACGTCTACTTGTTTGGTCTTATATGGTAGTTCCTTATCAAAAGCCTCCAACGCTTCCATAGCGCGTTTTTCTAATTGCTGAGGACTATGGTTATAGTAAAACACGGTACTATGCCTCAGATTCTAGAAGGTCGATAACTTTCTGCCATGTCTCGTCTGAAGCATTATTATCTCTTGCGATACGAAGCGCTACTCGAGCCTTTTCATTACCCATGATGTATTCAGGGAGATCAGGAGATACAGAGTTCTCCTTTTCGCGTGCCGCAAGATCAAACATTAAATCAGTTTCTTCCTTTGACAACGTTAAGATTGAAGATATTAAATCTAACTTTTCTTTATCCGGGGGATAACGATGACCCTTTTCAATATCACTCATATATGCCGGAGCAATATCTAGTTCAGCAGCCAAACCGCGAAGTGTTTTATCTGATTCTTTACGTTTTTTTTCAATAAACTTTCCAAACTCTCCTGTCATAAGATACTCCTTCCATTGCCCATCAGCGCGTTCGCTTATATGCTTACATTATAATGTAAGCATATAAGAAATCAATGATAATCTCTATTTCACGATCAAAAACCACACAAAACACAATATATAGTATTCAGTCGAAGTGTATTGACAACATATTGTGGTGGTATTATAATTGCGTTAGATTTCAGCGAACACGCGAACACGCTAATTCAATAAAAGGAGTCAATAAAAAGCTTGACAGCAGTTAAGTGAAAAGTTGATACAAATATTCATTTTAGAGAAGTCACCTGCTCTTCTCCGTAGATGAATACGGCGGTGTCATAGCGCCAGCAAATCGCTAATTACTGCGCCACTAAAATCGGGAATTGCTGCGCCACTTACGTCGGCACGACAGTGCCACCCCTAAAACGCAGATATAATATCTGCACATTCCTTAGGAATGAA